>DASXES010000085.1:0-125595 GCA_036489975.1 Roseiarcus sp. | reverse complement strand
CTCGGCAGCCCTGTTCCGCACTGCTCGTACGTCGCCCTATCAGCTTGCGTCCACATCCCGAATCAAAGCCTCCCAGCAACCCTGGAGGCGGTGAATCATGCCGACATCGCAAACGCCAGAACTTTTGGGACAGGCTCTTAGTATCGCGAGCTCGAGCGTGAGGGTGTCGCGATGGCGTTGAGTTCATCCTCATGCTTTTGCGCGACGAGCACGAGCATGACGACAAAGAGTGAGAAGAGACTTGCCGCCGCCTCCAGCCAGGGGAAAGGGGGTGGATCAAACGCCCCCGAACCGAGGAGGCTCGCCCTCGTATTGGCGGCAATCCAGCCGACCGAGACAAGCACCACGAGAACAAAAAACCTGGGCCGGGCCATGAACGCGCTGACCCGGTTCACTGCTCGCTGCGGCCTCGTGGCCATGCCACGATGCTGCGAATGCAGTTTTACTACGGAGCGCACCGCCTTATCGACGTGCTCCGGAACCTTAGGCGCCGAGGGATCGTCTATCATGCGATGACCAGGCGAGACCGCGTCGCGGCCTCGCCGGGTTTCGCTTTACTTCTGGGATTGGCTCTTGCCGTGCGCCGTCTCGGAATGTTCGTGCGCGGTCTTCGAATGCCCGTAGGCCTTCGTCGACTCCTCGCGACCCTTCGCGTGCTCGCCCTTGCCGTGATGCTCTGCGGCCGTCCTGTGGGTTTTTGCAGCGTTCTCATGGTGTTCCGCCGCTTTGCTATGTGCGTCCTTGGGCATGCCAGTTCTCCATTGTTCAAATGCGAACTGCCCGTAACGCCTCCGGGGCCACATGGTTCCGGCGCCATTTCGACGGTTGGCGTCGATAACCGTGGCCGCTGCCAGCGCCCGCATTGGAACAAGAGAGGCGTTCAGGCGTTCACACGGGAGGCTGCGCAGGGGAGAATATTTCGTGTTCGGCTGGGCGATTGGCCTCTCTGGTCTTGTCGTTCTTGGATTCTTCCGACGAGGCGTGGCGTGAGATTGGGATCCACAATCTGGTCCTCGATCAAAATCGCTTTTTGAAGAAGCAACGAAATGGCGTCCCCCGCGTTAAACACGCATGTTAGTTTCAGGATTGTCGTGAACCCTACAGACAAGACCGAGACCGAGGCGCAGGACGTCGCGGCGCCGGATCCGAAAGCCGCTGAGGCTATTGGGCGGGCGCTTGCGGCTCATTACGCCGATCTGGTCCAGGCCCCTCTGCCGGATAAATTCATGGAATTGCTTACACGCCTCGAGGACGGAGTTCGCGTCTCCGAGCGGAAGCGGAGGCGCGATGCCCTCGGCTAGCTTCAAGGACGAGTTGCTAGCGGAAACCAGGAATCTGCGGGCGTTCGCAATCTCGCTCTCCGGCTCGGTCACGCTAGCCGACGATCTCGTCCAGGAATCGCTGCTCCGCGCATGGAGCAATTCGGAAAAATTTCAGCCTGGGACGAGCCTGAGAGCCTGGCTGTTCACCATTCTACGCAACATTTACTATTCGAATTATCGCAAACGCTCGCGCGAGGTCCAGGACAGCGACGGCTTCTATGCGCGCCGACTTACCGTGCCCGGCGACCAGGAGAGCCATCTCGATCTCGAGGATTTCCGCAAGGCGTTGACCATGCTTCCGCCCGAGCAGCGCGAGGTGTTGACGCTGATCGGGGCGAGCGGGCTCTCTTACGAGGAAGCCGCGGTTATTTGCGAAGTGGGGATAGGCACCATTAAGAGCCGGCTGAGCCGCGCCCGCGCGAAGCTGGTGGAGCTTTTAAAACTTGATGAAACATCCGCCATGGCGGTCGAGCGCAGAGCCCGACGCGCTGGCTAGCGTCCGGCAGCCAAGCGCCGGGAACGCGGCAGAACAGCGCTCACGGCGGACACCAGGGCGCGCGGCGAGGCGGGCTTCTGGAGGATCGGGCAAGCCCATTCTGTAAGGCTCGGGTCGCGGCTTGACTTCCCCGTATGGAGAACGAACGGGACGCCGCGGCTGGCCAGCCGCCGGGCCACGGGCGACGCCGTATCCTCCCCAAGGCTGAAATCGAGCACCGCCACGGCGAAATCATCGGCGTTCGTCCGCGCCAGCGCCTCAGCAAGCGTCCGGCAAGGGCCGAGAACGATCGCGCCCGCCTCGGCCAGGGTATCCTCCAGAGCCATCGCCATCAGCGGATCGTCCTCCACCATCAGCACTCTCACACCACTGAGCGGAACATTGTCATTTGTCGATCCAGCCATTGCGAAGACCACCTGTTCCCGCGGCGCTGACGCCACGCTGTCCAAGTGGACCGGTTTACCGCGACCTAACTGCCGTCAACCGGACATGTTCCACGGGCGCCGCCAGCTCCTGGCCAACGGATCAGCTCCTGGCCATCAATCAGCGGTAAGCCCAAACCCTTGTTGGAACTTTCCGCCCGATCTGGGGTTTCGGTCGTGCGGCCTGTCGGGCGCCAGGAAGAGGATCAATGCCGCGCGGCGACTCAGAGGCGGCCGCGTCGGCCGCGAGATCGTCGGCCAGTCGATCGGCGGCCACGAAAAAGGCGGCGGCCAGCCGCAAGAGAAGCGCCGCGCACGCGGTGAGCTAGATTGGAGGAAGAAGACATGCCTGAGCACAACGAGCGCACCCGCGAGCGCGCCTATTTTCTCTGGCTGGAAGAAGGCTGCCCTGAAGGCCAGGCGGAGCGCCATTGGCTGACCGCCCTGACCCTGATTGAGGGTGAGCCTCTCGAACCTGCGCCCGTCGAAGACGAACCCGCGGGCGAACCCGCGAGGGAGCCTCCCGCGGGGCGGCGCGTTCGAGGCGCGGGCGTGGCGCCCGCCGCCCCGTAAGCGCTCGATCGCGAGAAAGAACTTTGACGCCTCCGTCACGGTGTCGACAAGATCGGCCAGACGGCGTACCAAGTTCGGCGCGCGGCCATATGGACTTTGGCCTCGACGCCGCGACCGGCAATCGGTCGAGATTTCGTCTGGGGGCCTGCGCCCAGGAAGCCGGCTTTGAAGCATGTAGGTCAGCCGCCCGAAAAATCCGCGTCCGAAGGCGCGGGGCGACGAGCGCGCCCGGCGCAAGTTAGCGACGATCTCGCAGCCCACCACTATCAAGCCATAATCGAATCGTCCGACGACGCGATACTGTCGAAGGATCTCAGTGGCGTGATCCTCAGCTGGAACGGTGGCGCGCAGCGGCTTTTCGGATTTACTGCCGAGGAGGCGATCGGCAAGCCGGTAACGATCATAATTCCGTGTGACCGTCTCGGCGAAGAGCCCGCGATCCTCGCAAAGATTCACCGCGGTGAGCGGATTGAACACTTCGAGACCGTCCGCCAGCGCAAGGACGGAAGCCTGGTCGATATTTCGCTGACCGTCTCGCCGATCCGGACTTCAAGCGGCAAAATCGTCGGCGCCTCGAAGATCGCGCGCGACATTACGGAACTCAGGAGAGCGCGCGACCGGCAGCACTTGCTGATGCAAGAAATGAGTCACCGGGTGAAGAACCTTTTCGCGCTCTCAAGCAGCATCGTGGGCTTGAGCGCGCGGTCGGCGAAATCCCCCGAAGGGCTTGCCGAAGTCACCCGCGCGCGCATCTCCGCGCTTGCGCGAGCCCACGCCCTTACCTTCTCGCAGGGCTTCGATGACGCGGCGCCGGAGCCTACGACGCTCCAATCGCTGGTCCGCACCATCGTCGCTCCGTTTGACGAATCCGAGGCGCCCCGCATTGCTGTCTCGGGAATTGACGCTGAAGTTTCCGGCTCCGCCCTCACGAGCCTTGCCCTCCTCCTGCATGAATTCGCGACCAACGCGACCAAATACGGCTCCCTGTCCGCGTCCATGGGAACCGTGGAGGTCATGTTCACTGAGGAAAATGACGCGGTCGTCGTCGACTGGATCGAGCGCGGTGGACCGACGGTCAGCGTGCCAGACAGCGCCGGTTTCGGTTCGGTCCTGTCACGCATAGCAGTCTCCGACCAGCTCGGGGGCGAGATTTCCCGCAAGTGGCGCCCTGAGGGACTTGCGATCCGTCTGTCTGTCCCGCGAGCGAGCCTCTCAGGCTAAACGCCGGACCCCCGTGACTTGACGTTCCCCGGCGTGGGGGCGGTCCGAGGAGCAAAGGCGGAGCAAACCCCCAAATTGGGTTCGTTCCGCCAAAGTGCTATATTCCACGGTTTATATAAGTATTTCGTGCCGCCCGCCAAATCAAGGCGCGCTCACAGGAGATGCTGTCCGGCGCACCCGCCCCGCGGAGATCCTGCCGCGGCCGACGGCGTCACGGCGGGCTATGGAAGCAACAACGCGCCGCCTAGTCCAAGCCCTGGCTTTGGTACCAGGAATCGATTTGCTTGCGGCTTTCATCCTTGGCGATTCCGTATCGCTCCTGAATTATTCCTTCGAGCTTTTCCCGGCTCCCGTTGACCTGGGTGAGGTCGTCGTCGGTCAGCTTTCCCCACTGCTGCTTAACGGCGCCTTTCATTTGCTTCCAGCTTCCTTCAACCCGGTTCCAGTCCATGGGCGGCCTCCTTCTTGAGAGGGATAAACCGCGGGAGGAGCCTTGTGTTCCGGCTGGCGGAGCCGCTTTCGGCGCGGTAAAGTATGACTCGGGCGCCGATAGGCGTCCTCGGGGAGAAAAAATGCGCCAAAGCCGATCTGATGCCGTCGCCCGATAAACCGGGTCCGCCTGTTGTCGAATCCAAATCCGCGGACGAGGTCTCAGATCAGACTGTGCTCGCCCTGCATCAGCGCATTCGTCAGCAAGAAATTCTGGCCGAGCTCGGCGTCGGCGCCTTGCAGGGACCCGGGTTCGAACAACTTCTCGCGGAGACTTCGCGCCTGACCGCCGAGGGCCTTCATACCGAGTTTTGCAAGGTGCTCGAATATCTTCCGAGCGAGAATCAATTTCTCGTTCGAGCGGGGGTCGGTTGGGAACCAGGAATTGTCGGCGTCGCCAAAATCGACGCGGATCTCGCTTCGCCAGCCGGATTTGCGTTGAAGACGGGCAGACCGGTGATTTCCAATCATCTCGAAATCGAGGAGCGCTTCAGAACGCCGGAGCTTCTTGTCAGGCACGGCGTTCACCGCGCCATGAACGTCATTCTTCAGGGCGATGGCCGCCCCTTCGGTGTGTTGGAGGTCGACAGCCGGTCCGGCAATGAGTTCGTCGAGTACGATCTCGCGTTCCTGCAGGGCGCCGCCAACATTCTCGGAATGGCGATCGAGCGCGAGCGCCACGAGCGCAATTTGAGGGCGGCGCTGGAGCGGCATCAGTTTCTCATCGGGGAGATGAACCACCGGGTGAAGAACAGCCTCGCGCTGGTCGCGAGCATGCTTCGCCTTCAGGCTCGCGAGGATTCCGACCCGGCGTTCGTCCAACATCTCGAGGACGCCACCCTTCGCGTCGCGGCCATCGCTCGGGTGCACGAACAATTGTATCAAACGGCCGACATCGAGCGTTTCGACGTCGGGAGATACATCGAAACCATTTGCAAGGACCTCAGCGCCAGCCTCGCGCAGTGCGAGGTCGAGGTTGACGCTCAGCCCGGGATTGTGATCTCGGCGGATCGCGCCATCTCGTGCGCGCTAATCGTCAATGAGCTCGTATCGAACGCGGCCAAACACGCCTATCATGGCCCGCGCGCTGGCCGTGTCTGGGTCAAGGTGGCCGCGAAGAGCGTCGACAACTTTTCCATCGCCGTTCGCGACGAAGGTGGTGGACTACGGGACGGTTTCGAATTCGGCCGCCGGGGAAAGAGCCTGGGGGCCCGCATGGTCCGCTCTCTCGCGGAACAACTGAACGGGTTATTGGAAATTGTCCCGCGTAACCCGGGCGCCGAGTTCATTCTTGTCGCGCCGCTCGCCACATAGAGGGCTCGACGTTACTTTTTCGCATCGGCGTCCAACCGATTGAGCAGCTCAAGAAGCCGATCAGGAACGGGCTCGGCGGCCACGGCGTCATAGACCGCCTTCAATTGCTCGGCGATATATCGATCCGTCTGCGCAGAGCCCGCCGAGGCCAGGTCGCTCGCGGGCGGCTTCGCGGTCTTTCGCGGTTTTCCAGGAGTTTTCTCCGGCATTTGGCAATCTCCAAGCGGCCATCGAACCGTCCGCACGAGACGCCCGCCGCATTCGACACGAGAAACCACCGTTAGACAAGCGTACAACCGGGGCAGATCCGTCCCGGTCCGATCAGCCGGACAGGACCTGACCCACAGGAGACCGGAAGTCGCTGCTCCCAGTCCTCACAACCTCCTTTAGCGGAGCCGTCAGTCGCCATGTCGCGCCGCCAGCTTCGAAGCTCAGTATCGATGAAGCGTTCAGACCCGAGGCCGTGAGACGCTCAAGCACGACGGCGCCGAACCCGGAGATCCGGTTCGCCTTCACCGGAGGCCCGCCGCGTTCGCGCCACGTCATTTCGAGGTTCGGCTCAGCCCCGCTCTCGTCGATCCGCCAGACGAGGGAGACATCGCCATCATGGTTCGACAGCGCCCCGTACTTGAGGGCGTTGTCGCATAGCTCGTGCAAGGCAAGACCGACCGTCTGGGTCGCCTGGGGGCTCAGCAGGATCATCGGGCCTTCAGTCACCAGCCGCTTGGCTCGAGAAGCGCAAACGGTTCGCGCCTGCGCCCGGATCAGCGCTTCCAGCGGCACGCCGCGCCAATTCCGATCGGTCAGCAAATCCTGGCTTGTGGCCAGTCCCAGCAATCGTTCAGAATATCGCGCCTGAAACTGTTCGATCGTCGTTGCGTTCGCGGCCCCACAGCGGGCGATGGCCTGCGCGACAGCGAGCAGATTGCGCGAGCGGTGATTAAGCTCCGCCATGAGCTCACGGATGTTCTCCTCGCGCTGCTTCTGGTCATCGATGTCGGTGGTCGTGCCGTACCACCTTACGACCCCCCCGTGCGCGTCCAAAAGCGGCGATGCGCGGCTCAGGTGCCACCCATAGCCTTTGCCGACCACAAACAGGCGATGCTCCATCTCATAGGGCAGGCCGGTTTCGCTGGCGTGAATCCACGCTTCCGCGGTCGCCCGCCGATCATCGGGATGAATGAGCCCTTCCCAATCCGTTCGACCCGTTGCTCCGTATCTTTCGCGGCGCGCGCTCATGTACTCGATGCGGCCGTCAGGGCCTGCGGTCCAAACCAGTTGAGGCACACTGTCGGCCAGCAGCCGGAAATGTTCTTCGCGGCTTCGCATCTCCTGCTCCGCGCGCTGTTGCTGCTCGGTTCGCAGGGCGACAAGTTCGGAGGCTCTGGCCAGGGCGTCAGACAGGCTGTCAAACTCGCGAACGCCGGTCGGCGTCGTGGCGATCGGCGCGCCGGTCAGAACGTTGCGCGTCTTCGCTTCAAGCTCTCGCACCTGCCGCGCCAGCGCGCGGCTGTTCAGATAGGACAACAGGAGGCTGCCCAATATCGCGAATGCGGCCAGAATCGATGTAACGAGAAAGGCGCTTGGGCCGACCCCGAGCGCGTTTCGATCGGCGGCGACGCCAACCGTCCAGCCGCCGCTCACCGGCGCGTAAGCCGAAACAATCTTTTGTCCGCTGACCGAAATGTGCGTGACGGTCGATTGCGGCAGGCGTTGCGTCGCCTCGCGAAACTCGGGGCTCGCCAGTGTCCCCGGCCCCTGGCTCGGCACACGGGCGACAAAAGCGCCGTCGCGATCGACGATGCCCGACAGCCAGCCCGCGGGAAAGGCTTCACGCTGCAACAGATCGCTGAATTGTCCGAGAGAAAGGATCATTCCAATCTCATAGGCCGGCCGGCTGCCGAAAAAGACCGGAGTTTCGATCGATGCGTGCGACTCGCCCAGATTGGGATTGGCGTCGACATCGGAGAGAAAGGCGGCGCCCGATTGAATCGCCCGACTGACCAGAGCTGCCCGGTTGCGAAGCAGGGGCGAATCCGACGGCGCCGGAGGTATGGTCAACACGGGGGCGCCGTCGGGCGTGGAAACGATCAGGCTGGCCCCAGTCGCGTCGGCGAGACTATTCCGGGCCTGCTCGGCGAAGCCGGCCAGGTCCCCGTGTTGCAGGGGCCCCGAATGCGAGAGCGCGGCCGACAGCAGGAAATCGGCGTTGATTTCGCGTCCGGCGGCTTTCGCCAACGAATAAGCGTCGCTGACCAGCATCCTCCCTTCCGCTTCGCGTTCGCTGCGGGCGATCCATCCCACCATGAGCAATGCGAACGCCGCCAAGGGCAGGACAGCCGTCAGCATCGAGAGACCCAGTCGCCAGTTCAGCGAACGGGACGCGACCACGGTCGCGGTTCCTGTCTTGCGAGGATTCCGGATGATTTTGCGGAACAGCGCGGACGCGAGTCCGCCCTCGAGCGGCGCGTCCTTGCGCGCATTCGCTGGCTCGGAAACCCAGCGTCGGTCGAAAACGCTCAGCCGCAACGGAGGCTCCGCCCAGGTCCGCACTTACCGGCCATGCTTGGACGCCGGGCTCACCCGGCCGCCGCTTTCGCCACGGCTTTTTGCGACTTCCGGTCGAAGAACAGGGCCTGGCTGATCACGGCCTTGACCGAATCCGCGCTGAAGGGCTTGGTGATGAGGAACGCAGGCTCGGGCGCGTGGCCGGTCAAAAAGCGCTCGGGAAAGGCGGTTATGAAAATGACCGGAAGTTCCTGGAGTCCCAGGATTTCGTTGACCGCGTCGAGTCCCGAGCTTCCGTCCGCAAGCTGAATGTCGGCCAGGATAAGTCCCGGGCGACTCTTGAGCGCCCCGCGCACGGCCTCTGTATGGGTGCGCGCTATTGTCGTCACGTCATGCCCCAATTGTTCGACAAGCGCCTGTATGTCCAGGGCGATGAGCGGTTCATCCTCGATGATAAGGACCTTCGTGCGGATCTGATCGGAAATCTCTTGTCCGGCGCGCTCCACAAGTTCGACCGCCTCGCGTTCCGGGCAATCGAGCGTCTGTCCGATCTCCGGCGGGCTGAAGGACTCAACCGCGCTCAGGAGGAAAGCAATGCGCGGCTCGAGAGAGATCGCAGCCAGATTCCTGTTGGCGCCCCCTTCGTCGCCCAATCCCAGATGATCGTCGTCTTTGTTGAGGGGCACGTTGCGCCAACTGCGCAGGAACAATTTATAGAGGGCAATCTTCGGAGCGAGCTCGGCGTCGAAACAGTCAGGGTCCGCCAAAATAGCCTCGAGCGTGGCTGCGACGTAAGCGTCGCCGGCTGCCTGCGTTCCGCTCAGCGCGCGCGCGAACCGCCGCAAATAAGGGATATGCGGCGCAACGGCGTCCGAGATCGACATAGAGTTCCTCCTCGTCATGGGATGTTCAAACCAGTGTTAAGATCCAGTATCGTCTGCAATCGCGCCGCCTGGCCCCGTCACGTTCGCCTGGCCGAGCATCTCCCGCAAGGACTCCTAGAGAGACAATTGTCGCCATTCGGACTCAAGGCTCGGCGGCGGGCAAATCAACAGAGAACAACGTTCCGACAAAGGTCTTGTTCCCGGATCGCGTGAAAATTCTTGGAATCGCACGGAACGGGCCTGCATCCGGTGCAGCGGCCGTGGCTGACCGCCAAGGCCGCGGGCGTGACGCTCAGCCGGCGCGCCACGGAGAAAGATATTATACTACTATCATAGACATACCTTACTGAAGCGCGCGAACATGATCGCGTGGCGTCGTCGGCCGCCGAACCTGCGCCGGAAGCGCGGGCTTCTTCGGTTTCCGGTCACGCGCCGCCTGCATGACGGGGATTTTGGACTTGGGCGAACTCCGATTTGCGGCCGGGCCGATGCGGGCATACGCTTGCGGATGAACGCTCTTGAGCTCGCAGGTTTTGGGCTCGTAGGTCTTGGGTCTTGGGCTGGTGGGTGTTGGGTTCTTCGACGCCTGCAGGCATAAAGATTGCAACGAAGGCTTGGCGGACGATCCATCGCCGCGTCGCCGCGTCTTTGATCTTGAGAGGTAGGACGGTGTCTCTTCTTCACATGCTCAGGCTCGACAGCCTTCTGCGGTCGGCAATTCTCGCAACCGGCCTCGCAGCCCTTGGCGCGACGGCGGCGCTCGCCCAGGCCCCATCCGGCGAGCCGGTGACGATCGGGGTGAGCGGACCCTTGACCGGCCCGAACGCGCAATATGGCGCGCAGTGGAAGAAGGGGTTCGATCTGGCCCTCGACGAGGTGAATGCAAAGGGCGGCGTGAAGGGCCGTCCGTTGCAATATGTGTTCGAGGACAGTCAGGCTGATCCGCGCCAGACCGTCGCGATCGCCCAGAAATTTGTCAGCGATCCAAAGATCGTGGTCGAGGTCGGCGACTTTTCCTCGACCGCCTCGATGGCCGCCTCGCCGATCTATCAGCGCGCCGGGCTCGTGCAGTTCGGCTTCACCAATTCGCACCCCAATTTCACCAAGGGCGGCGACTTTATCTGGAGTAATTCGGTCAGTCAGGCGGACGAGCAGCCGCGGCTGGCGAAATACGCCGCCGATCTCGGCTTCAAGAAAGTGGCCGTCCTTTACCTCAACACGGATTGGGGCCGGGCGAGCCAGAAGATCTTCTCGCAGGCGGCCAAGGAATATGGAGTCGATGTCGTCGCCTCGGAGGGCTACCAGCCCGACGAGGAGGACTTCCGCTCGACGCTGGTGCGCGTGCGCGACGCCAAGCCCGACGCGATCGTCCTGATTTCGTATTACGCCGACGGCGCCCTCATCACCCGGCAGATCCGGACGGTCGGCCTGAAAACGCCGATCGTCGCTTCGGGATCGATCTACTCGCCGAAGTTCATCGAACTTGCCGGCGACGCCGCCAACGGCGTCTTCACCGAAACGAACTTCTTCCCCGGCGAGAGCCGCCCCGAGGTCCAGACCTTCGTTTCGAAATTCAAGGCCAGGTACAAGGAGGAGCCTGACGATTTCAACGCCGTCGCCTATGACACGATCATTCTCCTCGCCGACGTCATGAATCAGTACGGCCTCGATCGGAAGGCGATCCGCGACGGCCTCGCGCATATCAAGGACGTCCCCAGCGTGATTTACGGCAAGGCGACGTTCGATCCTGAAACGCGACGCGTGGCGGGCGCTCGCGCGGTCTACCTCGTGATCAAGAACGGCCAGTTCACGCTGTGGGACGGAAAGAAGCCTTCAGCGACCTGACGACGCTTTCGACCCTGCGACGGCCCTTGCATCGTCGCGGCTTCCGCCGCGATGATGCTTTTCGTTTTCGCGCAAACCGGCTTCAGCCTTGAGCTCGTTCATCGACTATACCGTCAACGGCCTCGTCATCGGCAACATCTACGCGCTGCTGGCGGTGGGGCTTGCGCTCATCTTCGGCGTGGCGAACCTGATCAATTTCGCGCATGGCTCCGTCTATACGATCGGGGCCTATGTCGGGTGGGCAGCGATCACCTTTCTGCACACGCCGCTGCCGGTCACGATGGCGATCGTGTTCGTCGCCTGCGCGCTGCTCGGGATGGCGATCGAGCGCGTGGCGCTGCGGCCGTTGCAGGGCAACGCCCGCATCGCGCCGCTCCTGGCGACGATCGGCTTGAGCTTCGTGCTCGATCAACTCGTGCAGCTCGTCTGCTCGCCCGATCCCCGCGCCGTTCCAAGCGATCTGCCGAACTGGCGCGTCGCGATCGGCGGCGTCTCGATCGGACCGATGGATTTTCTCATCGCCGCCGTCGGCATTGTCAGCGCGACGCTTCTCTACCTCTTTCTGCGCTTCACCAAACTCGGCTTCGCCGTGCGCGCCACCGCCCAGGATCGCGAGGCGGCGCTGCAGATGGGGGTGAACGTCAATGCGGTCAACAGCGCCGTCTTCGCCATCGCCTCGGCGCTTGGCGGTCTCGGCGGACTGCTCGTGGGCATGTACTATAACCACATCGATCCAGCCATGAGCTTTCAGGCGACGCTCAAGGGGATCGTCGCCCAGGTCATCGGCGGGGTCGGCAACGTGCCGGGCGCAATCCTCGGCGGCGCCCTGCTCGGGCTCACCGAAAGCTATGGCATCGCGCTTTTCGGCACGACCTATCGAAACCTGTTCGCCTTCGTTCTCCTGATTGTCTTTCTCCTGTGGGCGCCGAACGGGCTCTTCGGCGCGCGCTCGGGCATCAGCGCCGAGCCGCTCGTCGGGACCTTCGTCGCGCCGAGCCGGCCGGTCCGCCTGCCGCGCTGGGCCGTCGCGGGTCTGACGATCGCCGCCTTCGCGCTGCCGCTCGCGAGCAGTTCGCCCTATCTACTGCAAACCCTCACCAACGCCTGGCTCGCGGCCGTGCTTGCGCTCAGTCTCACGCTCGTCGCCGGCACCGCCGGGCAGATCTCGCTCGGTCAGGCTGCGCTACTGGCGATTGGAGGCTACGCGTCGGCGCTGCTCGCCCTCGACCTTGGCTTGCCGGCGATCGTCTCCCTGCCGGCGGCCGGACTGATAACGGCGGCGCTCGGGACGCTGCTCGTCTTTCCGGCGTTTCGCCTGCGCGGCCATTACATCGCGATCGCGACGCTGGCCATCGGCGAGATCGTGAGCCTCGTCATCCTCAACTGGGAGGGCCTGACCGGCGGCGCGATGGGGCTGGCCGGCATCCCTCCCCTGTCCTTTCTCGGCCATGATCTCGACAGCAATCGCGCGATCTACTGGACCTGTCTCTCGGTGGTCATGATCGTCGCCCTCCTGCAGACCCGCCTCCTGAGCTCGCATCTCGGCCGCACGCTGCGCGCGGTGCGGGAGGACGAGATCGCCGCGCAATCCTATGGGGTCAGTCTCGATCGCTATAAGGCGCTCGCCTTCGCTTTTGGCGGCTTCGCCGCCGGCGTCGCCGGCGCGATCACGGCGCATCTCTATTCCTACCTGAACAACCAGACATTCGACGCCCAGCTGTCGCTTCTCGCGCTGACGATGGTCATTCTGGGGGGCATGGGCAACGTGCTCGGCGCAATCGTCGGCGCGGTCGTCCTCGTCGGCCTCCCGGAGCTTTTCCGCGTCGCCGCCGAATACCGCATTCTCATTTATGGCGTCGTGCTCCTGCTGCTCGTTCGTTTCCGGCCGCAAGGCCTACTCGGGACGGTCTAGGCGATGCCGCGGCGCCTGGAGATCAAGGGGCTCACGCGCAAATTTGGCGGCGTCGCCGCGGTGCGGTCGCTCGATCTTGTCGTCGACGATGGCGAGCTGGTCAGCCTCATTGGCCCCAACGGCGCCGGCAAGACGACGACCTTCAACATGGTGAGCGGCCTCGATCGGGCGGACGAGGGCGAGATTCTGTTCGCCGGCAAGCCAATCCAGCGCCTGCCGCCGCAAGCGATCGCGGCCCTCGGAATTGCCCGCACTTTTCAGCACGGCCGGGTGTTCGCCAATCTGAGCGTCGAGGACAATGTGCTTATCGGCGCCCACACCCGGCTTCGCGCGGTCAAGCTGCCTCTGCCTTTGATCGGCCCGCTGGCGGAGCTTGCGCTCGCGCTCGTTCGTCCAGCCCGGGTCAAGCGCGAGGAAGCGGCGCTGAGGGCGGAAGCGCGCGAGATCCTCGCTCTGTTCGGCGACAGGCTGACGCCGCGTCTCGACCACCCGGCCTATAGTCTTTCCTACGCCAACCGGCGCCGCGTCGAGATCGCCCGCGCGCTCGCGCTCCGCCCGAGTTTGCTGCTGCTCGACGAGCCGACCGCCGGCATGAATCCGACCGAGACCGAAGAGATGCAAACGCTGATCGGAAGCTTGAGAGCGCGAGGAATGACCATCCTTTTGATCGAGCACAAGCTCGACCTGGTGATGCACCTCTCCGACCGCGTCTGCGTCCTCGATGACGGCCTGAAAATCGCCGAGGGAACGCCGGACGCCGTTCGACGCGACCCGGCGGTCATCGAGGCCTATCTTGGACACAGCAGCGTCGGGCGCGCCGCCGCCGAGCCGGTGGGCCCATGACCACGCCGCTGCTCGTCCTCGACCACATCAACACGTTCTACGGCGCGGTGCAGGCGCATTTCGATCTTTCGCTCGAAGTCGGCGAGGGCCGCATCGTCTCGCTGCTCGGCGGCAACGCCAGCGGCAAATCGACGACGATGAAAGTCATCCTCGGCCTCGTCGCGCCGCGATCCGGAACTGTCACCTTCAACGGCGAGCGCATCGACGGCTGGCCCGCTCATCAGGTGATCCGGGCGGGAATCGGGTCGGTCCCCGAGGCGCGACGAATCTTCCCGCTGATGACGGTGCGCGAGAACCTCTTGATGGGCGCCTATCCGCGCTCGGACCGGAAAGCCGTCGCTGCCGATCTCGACCGGATGCTGACCCTCTTCCCGCGGGTCGCCGAGCGCATCAACCAGCGCGCCGGGGTCCTTTCAGGCGGCGAGCAGCAGATGCTCGCCATGGCGCGCGCGCTGATGGGACGTCCGCGGCTCATCTGCATGGACGAGCCGACCATGGGCCTCTCGCCGCTCTACGTCGACCGGGTGCTCGAGCTGATCGCCGGGATCAACCGCGAGGGGATCACCGTGTTCATGGTCGAGCAGAACGCCAATCTCGCCCTGCAGATCGCGCACGAGGGCTACGTCTTGCAGACCGGGCGCATCGTGTTGCACGGGAGCGCGGCCGAACTGCGCGAGGATCCGCGCATTCGCGAGGCCTATCTCGGCGGAGCCGTCGCGGCGTGAGGCCCGGGCTTCGCCCGCTCAGCTCTTCGCCGCCGGCGTCGGCTCGCCGAGCGACAGCATGAGGCGATTGGCCCAGGCGAAGAGCGCCGCAGCGGAGATCGCGTCGAGGATCGCGAGATCGTCGAGCCCGGCCTGACGCAACCGCTCGACATGCTGCGGCCCGAATTCAGACGGGGTGCGGGACAGCGCCGCCGCGGCGGAAACGACCGCGCTCCAGCGCTCGTCGAGCTTCGCCCCGACGCCCTCGTCGAGAAGGCGGCGCACATCGTCGGCGCGTTTGGAATAGGTCGATGCGAATCGCGCGTGGACCGAGGCGCAGAAAACGCACCCGTTCAGGCGCGACGCGGCGGTCGCCGCGAGTTCGCGCTCGGCGCGCGGCAGGCCCCCTGCCCGATTGTAGAAAATGTCCATGTCGGTCCGGGTGCGCGCCTCGAGGATCTCCGGGTCCCGCGCCAGCAGCATGAAATAGGGCGACTTCGCCCGCGGCGCCTCGACCAGACCGGCCCAGTGGTGATCGGTCAATTGCGCCTCGGTCATGGGCTCAAGCCAGGGCGCCCAGCCGATCTCCTCCCGGGTGAATTGATTGGGCCGGTCGTCGCGTCTGGCCAGGATCGTCTCGCTCAATTTTGCCGCCTCCCCGTGACGCTCAGGCCGGCGCGTTCGCCAGCGTGCGCAACCCCGCAACGACGCGGATCTGGAAAGTCAGGAACGCCACGAGTTGCGACAGCGTGACGATATCCGTCGGCGCCCAGCCTGCATCCCGCAAGGCCTCGAGCGCCGCCGGACTCGCATCACGAGGATGGAACACAAGCAGATGCGCGTGCTCGAAGGCCGCGGCGAGACGCGCGCCGAGCTTCTCCCGATTGGACGGCGATACGCGAAACGACGGCCCGGCCTTATCCTCGGCGCTCAACGGCCCTTCGGGATAGTGTCCATAAGGACCGCTGGCGGCCCCGCGCTCTATCTCCTCATCGATGGCCGCGGCGACGCCATCGCTGTCGCCAAGGCCGCCCCGGTAGAAGGCGAGCGCTGCGGCGTCACGGTGCAGGCCCGCCACGAATACAGCGACCGCATGCCGCTCCTCCAGGCTCACGCCGCCCGTGGATTTCGGCTCGAACAAGGCTTCATAGCTCTTCTGCGCGTTGAGCTTGGCGTCGGCGCGCCGGTCGCGGAGCGCGGCGAGCGGAGCATTGCGCTCGACGCCGGCAAGCTGGTCGATGAGGTCGGTCATTCCTGCTTTCCCTTCGCCGTGAGGTGGGCGGACTCAGGTCCCAAACGCGACACGAGTCCCCTTCCCCGCTTGCGGCGCCTTCCAACCCAGCGCCGGCGCGACAGTTTTCGCGATGAGCTCGATCGAGCGAAGGATCATGGGGTGAGGCGGGTCGATCGAATGGACCTGAAAAACGAGATCGGTGACCCGGTCGAGCGTGCTGTCGGCGCGCAAGGACGCGATCACGTCGTCGGCAGTTCCGACATGCACGTCGAACGCCGCAATGAGCTCGGGCAGCGATCGTCCGGCGGCGACAAATCCCACATCGAGGAAATGATCGACGACCCGGCGCAAGCCGACATCCGCAAGGCGCAGCGCTTCCTTCCGGTCGTCCGCGACGAACAAGGTGCGAGACGCCATGATGCGCGGCTCGCGCCCATGCCCCAGCGCTGCGAGATAGGCGTCGATGATTGGATGCTGGAGGTCCGCGAGCGACGCGGCCGGCGCCTCTTTCGGCCGCGGCTGGGTTCGCGACAGCATGAGGCCGTCGCCCGCTTCGCCGGCGCGCCTGCCTCCGGCGGCTGAAAAGGTCGCCTGCCAGATCCGGTCGAGGAGCTGAGGCGCAGCCGGATAGAGAATGTTTCCGCCGCCGAGCGGCTTGCCTGCCAGCGCGTCGCGGACAATCGCGGCGTTCCGCTCGAAAATGGCCGCCCGGTCCACGCTGTCCAGCCCGAAGGCGGCGAAGGACGAGGGGGTGCCGCCGGATCCCAGCCCAAGCTCGAGGCGGCCGTTCGAAACGAGGTCGAACACCGCCGCGTCTTCGGCCACGCGGACCGGCTCTTCCAGCGGCAGGGTGACGATTCCCGTGCCGAGACGAATCCTCGATGTGCGCGCCGCGACATGCGCCAGAAACACAAACGGCGCGGGAAGACCGCCTTCATCTCCGTTGAAGTGATGCTGCGCGACCCAGGCCGAGTCGAAGCCATGACGCTCCGCCTGGACGATCTGCTCCGTGGCAAGCCGGTAGCGCTCCCCCGGCGTCGTCCGATCCAGAAGCCGGGTGAAGAAACCGAGCCGTACAGGTCCAGTCCGCGTCATGCGTGTCGCGCGCGCTCAGGCGTCGTCGAGCGAGCGAAGCGGCGCGGTGGCAGCCCGAGCGTCGCGGCTAAAGAACTGATTCTCCGGCCGCGGCAATCCAAGATTCTCTCGCAACGTCCTGCCCTCGTATTCGCGCCGGAACAGGCCTCGACGCTGCAGCTCGGGAACCACCCTGTCGACAAAATCGTCGAGGCCTTCGGGCACGTAGGGGAACATGATATTGAACCCGTCGCAACCCTCCTCGAAAAGCCATTGCTCCATCGCGTCGGCGATCGTCGCCGGCGTGCCGACGAAGGCGTTGCCGCCGTAGCTTCCGGCGATCTGGGCAAGCTCGCGCACTGTGAGATTGTCGCGCCTGGCGAGGGTGACGAAGCGCTCGCGCCCGCTCTTGCTTGCGTTTGATTCCGGTATCTCCGGCAGCGGACCGTCGAGGTCAAAGTCCGAGGCGTCGCAGCCGAGCGCAACCGACAACGATGCAAGGCCGCTGTCGGGATGAACGAGGCTGTCGAGCCGCGCCTTCTTCTGCTTCGCTTCGTCGACCGTGTCGCCCACAATGACCAGCGCGCCCAGCAGGACCTTCAGATGCTCCAGCGGCCGGCCGAACGCCTTCATGCGCGACTTCACGTCCGCATAGAATCGTTTCCCGTCGGCAAGCGAACCCCCGGCGGCGAAAATGACTTCCGCGGTCTCGGCCGCTAGCTGGCGGCCCGCGTCCGACGCGCCCGCCTGCACGATGACCGGCCAGCCCTGAGGGGGCCGAGCGATATTGAGGGGGCCACGGACTTTCAGGAACTGGCCCTTGTGGTCGAGGGTGTGCATGCGGTCGGGGTTGAAATAGATTCCCGACTCGACATCGCGTACGAAGGCGTCCTCGGCGAAACTGTCCCAGAGACCGGTCACGACATCGTAGAACTCGCGCGCCCGGCGATAGCGCTCGTCGTGGTCCAGATGATCCTCGAGGCCAAAGTTGAGAGCCGCGTCCGGATTGGACGTCGTTACGATGTTCCAGCCGGCGCGCCCTCCGCTGATATGGTCGAGCGAGGCGAAGCGGCGGGCGATGTGATAGGGCTCGTCGAAGGTGGTGGACGCGGTCGCGATCAGCCCGATGCGTTCGGTCGCGCCGGCAAGAGCGGACAGCAAAGTCAGGGGCTCGAACGAGGTGACCGTCGCGCTTCGTCTCAGCGCCCTGATCGGCATGTTGAGCACGGCGAGATGGTCGGCCATGAAGAACGCGTCGAACTTTCCCCGCTCGAGCGTCCGGGCGAAGCGCTTGAGATGCTCAAAGTTGAAATTCGCGTCGGATAGGCGCCTGGATAGCGCCACCAGCCCGTATGGATTCCCACAGGGCGCATGAACGCGCCGAGGCGCAGCTGCCGGTCGGCCATTGGGGACCTCGTCTCGATTGGAAATCGCCGGCTCAGCCGGGGCGTTAGTCTACTAAGGTTATATATTAATCGCGCCGTGTCCAGAGGCCTCAAGACCGCCTCGACGCAGAGAGGGTCTTCTCTAGCCTGGCCTGTCGGGGGCCGCTTCTTCTGTCGCCGTTTCAGCGTCCGCTATTGTCATGGCCGACCTGACGCTCTCCTTAAAGGCCGGCGAGCTTGCAGACGATCGCCCATTCGGCGTCGGTGACGGGCTGGACGGAGAGACGCGACTGGGTGACGAGCGCCATCTTGGACAGGCGCTTGTCGCCCTTCGCTTCATCGAGCGTGACCGGCCGCGGCAAGGATCGAACCGCGCGGATGTCGACCATGCCGAACTTGCCCGTGGCGTCGGTCGGGTCGGGACGGTAGGCCTTGCACACCTCGACGATCCCGACGATCTCTTTCCCCTCGTTGGAGTGGTAGAAGAACGCCTGTTCGCCGACCTTCATCGCCTGCATGTTGAGCTTGGCGGTATGATTGCGTACGCCGCTCCAGTCGGTGCCCGCCGCCCCCAGCCCGGCCAGTTTCTCGTAAGACCACGCGGAGGGCTCGCTCTTGAACAGCCAGTGCACCATCGCCTCCCGCCCCGTTTGCAGCCCGACCCAAGGCTAAGCAAGGCGGGGCGGAATTGCAAAAGGACCGGCGTCACTCTTCTCCCTTCGGGGGTCGCGCGAGCAGCGCGCCCATCGCGGCCTTGACGTCGAGCGACCCTTCGATCAGCGCTTCAACGCAGTCGGCGATCGGCATGTCGACGCCGCGCCCGTGCGCGAGCTCGGTCAATGCCTGCGCGGTGAACGCGCCCTCGACCAGCTTGCCCGCCGCCGCTTCGGCCGCGCTCTCGCCGCGCCCGAGCGCCTGGCCGAAGGCGAAGTTGCGCGACTGGGCCGAGGAGCAGGTCAACACAAGGTCCCCTAGTCCGGAGAGGCCCATCAGCGTCGATCCCCGCGCCCCGAACGCCTCGCCAAAGCGACGCAGCTCGGCGAAGCCGCGGGCGGTCAGGGCAGCGACGGCGCTCGCGCCGAGGCCCCGTCCGGCGGCGACGCCGCAGGCGATCGCGAGCACGTTCTTGGCGGCGCCGCCAATCTCGACGCCGCGAACGTCGGTCGAATGATAGAGCCTCAAGGCGGGGCCGCGCAGCGCCTCGCAAAGCGCGCGCGCCAGCTCTTCATCGGCCGAGGCGAGCGTCAGCGCGGTCGGCAGGCCGGCCGCAACGTCGGCGGCGAACGAGGGCCCGGAGAGAATGGCCCTGCCGCGATCGGGCGCGGCCTCGGCCAGAACCTCAGTCATGAACGCGTGCGTGCGGCGCTCGATCCCCTTGGCGCAGATGACCAGCGGCGCCGATCCCGGCGCCGCTGCGAGCCTGAGCGCCGTCTCTCGGCTCGCCTGCGTGGGCGTCGCCATCAGGATCGCCTCGCATCGGGCGAGCGCCTCCAGATCGGACGTCGCCTCGACCGCTTGCGCCAGATCGACGCCCGGCAGCCGTTCGCTGCGCCGGGTGGTTGCGAGAGCGCCCATCCGGTCGTCGTCGCGGCCCCATAGAATGACCGCGCGGCCTGCGGCCGCGGCCGCGTTGGCGAGCGCCATGCCCCAGGCCCCGGCGCCGGCGACGCCGATGACACTTGCGCCCGTCACGCCGTTTCACGCCGCATTCGGATCTCCTGGGGCCGGAAACACCGCAGCTTGGCCAGCCCTGGCCGGCGGCGTCAGGTCATGCTCCTAGCCAAAACCCCTGCCCGCGCCTAGTTATGGGCGTCGGAGCGGCGCCGGCGGAGTTTGCCGCCGACGAGCGAGGAGCCCAGCGATGCCGGAGATCGATCTGCCGACCGTCATATTCGCGCTTGTCGCCCTGTTCGTCGCGTGGAAGCTGCGTTCGGTGCTCGGCATGCGCCAGGATTCCGAACGGCCCGGCGGCCAGTTGGCCCCTTTGCGCCGCGCTCCGGGCCCGGCGAGCGCGCCTGTCGCACAGCCGGACGCGGCGCTCCCTGCGCCGGTTTCGCTGCCTGCCGCGGATCGCTGGAAAGGCGTCGCTGAGCCGAACTCGGCCGTCTGGAGCGGCCTTGACGCCATCGCCGGGGCGGATCGCGGCTTCACGCCCCAATCCTTCCTGTCCGGCGCCCGGGTCGCCTATGACATGGTCGTCCATGCTTTCGCCGCCGGCGATTCCGACGCCCTCAAAAGCCTGATGTCGCCCGAGGCCTTCGGCAATTTCGAGAATGCGATCCACGCCCGCGCCAACGCCGGCCACACAATGACGACGACGGTCGTGTCGATCGACGACGCGACCATCGTCGGGGCTCAACTCGTCGGATCGACGGCGCAGCTCCGTTTGCGGTTCGCCGCCAAGCTCGCCTCGGTGACTCGAGACGCCCAGGGCGAAGTCGTCGAAGGATCGCCCAACACGGTCGCCGAGCATATCGACGTGTGGACATTCGCGCGCGATGTCCATTCGCGCGATCCCAACTGGCAATTGACGGCGACCGAATCCGAGAGCTGAGACGCCGCCGCGGCGCCAGCCCCGTGCGGCCTCTCCTTGAGCCGGTTGATTTCAGCAGCCTCGCTGGCTGGACGGAGGATGACCATCTGGCGGCGTTCCACGCCTTCGAACGCTCGGCGAAGGCGTTGGCGGCGGGCCAAACCAGCCCCCGGCCGGCGCGGCCGGCGCCGCCCGAACTGGTGGCGAACGCTCGCGCGACGCTTTGCCCTGTCATCACGGCCAGGCTCGAAGCGCGGCGTTTCTTCGAGACGCGGTTTCGACCTTTCCGGCTCGCTCGTCAGAACGGCGCAGGGTTCCTGACGGGCTATTACGAGCCCTGCGTTCCGGCTTCGAAGGTTGAGACCGAAGAGTTTCGCTGGCCGATCCTGGGGCGGCCGGCCGATCTCGTGACTTTTGGTCTCGACGCCGCGCCGGTCGGGTTTCCGAAGGACATCAGCGGCGCACGACGCCTCAGCGACGGATCCCTTGTCCCCTACGACGATCGGGCCGCGATCGAGGCTGAGCGCCGCGACCCCATCGTCTGGGTTCGCGATGCGGTCGAAGCCTTCCTCATTCAGGTTCAGGGCAGCGCTCAGGTCGAGTTTTCCGATCGCTCCCGCGCGCGCCTCGCCTATGACGGGCGTAACGGCCTGCCATACACGTCGATTGGCCGCCTATTGATCCAGGCGGGCGAGATCGCCGAAGGCGACATGTCGCTTGCGACACTGAAGGCCTGGCTTCGCCGGGACAGCGCCCGGGGGCTGGCGATGATGCGTCGCAATCGCTCGTTCGTGTTCTTCCAGCGGATCGAGGCCTTCGATCCCGACCTCGGCCCGGTCGCCGGCGCCGGCGTTGCGCTCACCCCGTTGCGCTCGATCGCGATCGACCGAACGATTTGGGCTTATGGCCTGCCGTTCTGGATCGACGCCGAATTGCCCTGGGTCGACGAGACGCCCCGGCCGTTCCGCCGGCTCATGATCGCCCAGGACACCGGCTCGGCGATCGTGGGAGCGGCGCGCGCCGACCTTTACTTCGGCGGCGGCGGCGCGGCGGGCGAACGCGCCGGCGCGATCCGCCATCGGGCCGAGTTCGTCGTGCTTATGCCGCGAGGGGACGGAGCGTGAAGGAGGCGCCCCCGCCGCCCCGCAAGCGCCTGCGGCGTCTGAGCGATGAGGAGATCGCGCTCTGGACCGAGGTCGCGCGCACGGTCGCGCGGCGGCGCGGCGCGACGCTGCCTCAACCGTTGAATCCGTCAAGGGCCGCCCGGCCCCCTGCCCCGCCCTCAACCGCCGCCGAGGCCCCCGCCGCCCGACCGGCTAAGCCCTCCACGCTGCCGCTCGCCCCGATCGAACGGAGGCTCAAGCGCGAACTGTCGCGCGGGCGCGCCGCGATCGACGGGGCGCTCGATCTGCACGGACTGACCCAGGCCGAGGCGCATCAGGCTCTGCGCGGTTTCCTGCGCCATTCGCAGGCGCGCGGCGCGAGGCTGGTCATCGTTGTCACCGGCAAGGGCGGCGCTCCGGAGGACTTTGGCCGGTGGCCCAACGAGCGCGGCGTCCTTAGACGTCTCACGCCCCACTGGCTGGGCGAGCCCGACTTGCGCTCCATCGTGCTCGGCTTCGAGGAAGCCGGTCGCGCACATGGCGGATCGGGCGCGCTCTACGTACGGCTGAGGCGCCTCAACCTGCCTTCGGCCGGGCCGTAAGCCGTCGGACCGCGGCTCGTCACACGGGCGTCACTTCTTGCTGGAGCCGCATTCCCTGTCGAGCTTATGCGCCGCGGCGTCGCCCTTGACCCCGATGTTGGCCAATGTCTCCGAGCCGAGCTTGACTGATCCCCCCGTCAGGACCCAGGCCCCGTCAGGAGTTCTGCTCCATGCGCTGCACGGGATGAGGTCAATGTCGCCTGGCCAGTTCTGCACAGTCCACACTTGCTCGTCGGCGTGAACGGAAGCGACCATTGCGACGAACGCGATGGCCGTTGCGGCCCCAAGTTTCACCATCGTTGTTTGGCCTCCATCATTCCTCTGACGCTCCCGAGCCCATGGCGCGTTTCCTAACGCCATTCCGACCATTCGGAAACCCTTCCGTCCAAAGCCTTGCCGGCCTGCCGGGCCGTCGCTATAAGCCCGCGACGTTTTTCCCGCTACAAACCGACGAGAGACAAAGACGCCATGGCCGTCCAACGCACTTTCTCTATCCTCAAGCCTGACGTCACCCGCCGCAATCTGACGGGCGCCGTCAACCAACGGATCGAGGCTGCGGGGCTACGGATCGTGGCGCAAAGGCGCGTGCAGATGACGCGCGCGCAGGCCGAGACGTTCTATGGCGTGCATCGCGAGCGCCCTTTTTTCGGCGAACTGGTCGAAATGATGATCGCGGCGCCTGTCGTCGTGCAGGTGCTCGAAGGCGAGGACGCGATCCTGCGCTATCGCGACGTGATGGGCGCGACCAACCCTGAGAAAGCCGCAGCCGGGACGATTCGCAAAGATTTCGCGCTGTCGATGGGCGAGAATTCGGTTCACGGGTCGGATGCGCCGGAGACGGCGGCGCTCGAAATCGCGCAATGGTTCTCCGGCAACGAGATTGTGGGCTGACGTGTCCTAGCGCACGCTCGAGAACGAGGTCGGCTGCAGGATCGCGTTCATGACGCTGGCGACGATCGGCCCGTCCTTCTCGGTCTCGTCCCGCGCCGCCACCCATTCGGGATCGCTGACGAAAGCGGCCCATTTCTTCTCACGTTCGGCGAGCGATTCCCACGCGAGCAAATAGGTGAGCTCCTGATTCGATTCGCCGATCATCGTCGTCCAGAAGCCGGCCTGGCGAATGCCATGCTTCTCCCAGATTTTGAGCGTCTTCGTTTCGAACCGCTTCAGCAACGCGGGCAACCGGTTCGGAACACAGCGATAGATGCGAAGTTCATGGATCATCGGGAACCCTGTGCGGCATTGGCCGGCCTCGAGGCGGCCGGCGCCGTCACGCTATCGAGCGGCGGCGCGCCCACCATCGCACGCCGGACTCCTCCTCGACAACATCGAAGCGGTCGGTCGTCCCGCTTGCCGTTACAGGGGCGCCTTGCGTCGGCGAGCCGGCGTCGCGCGAGGCGTTTTCTTCATGAGATCGCTCGTCGCGCACAGAAGCGGGCCGAGCGTGCGTCGCAGGCCGCTGTACTCGTCGCGCCAACGCTCGTATTCAGCCTCCCGCATCCCCGCTGAGCGAAGCGCATCGGCGAGCGGAAGACCTTCGGCCGTCAAGGCTTCAATGATCTGAAGCCTCCGGACGATTTCCCTTGGGGAAAGCCTCGATCTCACCATCGCCACCCCTCCGCAAACAGCGTTGACGCCGCAAGCGAGCGACCACCCTCGGCGGTCCAGGGGCCGAGTTATACGCGTCGCCGGGTGTCTGGAGATTGGCCGGCGCATTAAGGTTCGGACATCCCGGCGCGCCTCGCCAATCGGGCGTCTCGCGTCGATGAACAAAATTTAATTTCCTGGCCAGCGCTACGTGAGGCGGAGCGTGCTCACCTGCGAGACGGGCGTGAGTGCGCCTGGGAAAGTCATGTATTTGGCGTAGTCGCGCTTCTGCTCGTGAATAAGGAGAAGCACCATGCGAATGTTGGTTGGCGCCGTCCTGGCGACGGCATTGTTGGGCGCGGCCTCCGTCGCCTATGCGGCCGACGCGACCGGAAAGATCAAGACCCTGGATACGTCCAAGGACATGGTCACTCTTGACAATGGCTCGAGCTACTGGGCGCCCAAGAGCATGAAGCTTTCCGACTTCAAGGTCGGCGAAAAGGTGACGGTGAGTTACACCAAGACTGGCGACAAGATGGACATGACCTCGATCAAGCCCACGACTTGACGTCGACCGTCACCGCTTTTTTGCGTGGATGAGTGCGGGCCGCCGGTCTTGACCGGCGGCTTCGCGGGACGACTTGCGGCGCCAGCATGCGGCGATTTTTCTGACCGGGCCGATCGACAAAGCGCCATGGATGATCACGTCCCCGTTCCAGAAGGGCTTGGCCGTTTGGCGCCGGAGCACGGAGCGAAGGCCGCGCTGGACCTGATCAGCCGGATTCCCGTTCGGGAGCCGCACCGCATCGCCGATGTGTACCGAGGGCGGGGGTCTATGACCGCTTTGCTCGTTCGCCGGTTTCCCGACGCCGAGATCGAGGCCTTCGAGCTTTCGCGATCGATCGATGGCCCTGCGGAAGCGCTCAGTCCGGCTCGTCAGGACGCCGACGACCCCCGCCCGGGCGCCAGACGCAAGTTCGACCTGATCTGTTCGAGCGGCTCGCCGGAGATGGCGCCCTCGCTGCCGCGCCTGTTGCCCATGCTGCTCGGCAGGGTCGCCGCTCGCGGATACCTCGCGGTCCAATATCCCAACGATTTATACGAGCCGAGGCGCGCAGTCATGCGAATGGTCGCCGCCGACGGGCCATGGGCGAAGACGCTTCTGCCAATCGCCAAGACGCGCGCCTTCAACCAGACGATGGATCACCTGTACGGTCTCCTCAGTCCTATCTGCGCCGCTGTCGACATCTGGGAGACGACCTATCTCGACGCCATGGCGAGCGTAGCCGCGGTCGTCGAGTGGATGGAGGCGACGCGCCTCGCGCCCTTCCTGACGGCGCTCGAGGAAGCCGATCGCCGCAAGTTTCTCGATCGCTACACCGCTGAATTGCGTCAGGCCTATTCAACTCTGCCCGACGGTCGGGTGTTGTTGCGGTCGCGGCGGCTCTTCGTACTGGCGCAGCCTCGGGCCTGAGCGCTTCAGGCGGGACGCCTTCGGCGCACGCGCGAGGCTGGATCAGCGAGGCTTCGCCTTCACCGCGCGGGCGTAGAGCGCCTCCTCCATCCGTTCGGCGATCTCGCGCAGATACGGGTTGCGCGCCTCGCGTCCGGCGCGACCGGAATCGAGGTCGCTCTGGAAGCCGTCGCGCTGCGGCCAATGCTCGCTGAGGAGTTCGAAGCCAGCCTCCTCGATCGCCTCGACCGCCTTCGAGAATTGCGCTTCCGAGCGGCCAACCTTCGACAGGATCACCACGAGGCGTCCCTCCGCGCCGCGCCGGGCGAGCTTGCGCGCGAGCGCAAGCGTTGGCCTCAGATCGTCCCCCGATACGCCGGTCGGCAGGAAGACGACGTCGCTATCCTCGGCGATTTCTGTCGAAAGATCGTCGGCCAGACCGCGGGTGTCGGCGACAATGAAATCGGCGACGCTATCCTCGCGGCGCAGCTTCTTCAGGCTCTTGAACGCGCGCGTGTCCACCTCCGGCTCGAGGCTCGCGCGCATTCGCAAGGCGCCCCACTCGACGCAGGTCAGCTGATCGAGATCGAAATCCGCGAGCAAGGTCTTACGCCCGCGATGAATTGCGCCCACCGCAAGGAGACGCGCAAGCGTGCTTTTGCCGACGCCCCCCTTCTGGCTGACGAATGCGGCGGTGGTTCGAGCTTTTGCTTTCGTCATCCGGGCTGGCGCCGTTTTGAACGCTTTCGGCCATCAAGCGAGAGCCTGTGGCCCTCGCTCAGGCTATTTGCTGGCGCGGCGATGACAAGAGAGGACAGGACGAGGCGGACTTGTCAACGGATTGATCATCGCCATCCTCGATGCGGCGTAACTTGCCAACGACATTTCTACCCGGCTTGTCTACCTGGCTTGGTCGAAGTCGCCCATCTCGAACATCTCGCGGATCTCGATGACGGACGGCCCGGGCATCGGGTTGGGACAACGTTTGACCCACTCGATCGCTTCATCGAGGTCTTTAACCCGCCAGATCCAGTAGCCGGCTGCGAGTTCATTGGTGTTCGGGAACGGCCCTTTGGCCACTGTGCGGTCTTTGCCGGAGAAGGCCACTCGCGCGCCCTTGCGGCTTTCCTTGACCCCACCCGCGTCGACGAAAATCCCAGCGTCGATCAGCGCCTGGTTGAACGCGCCCATGTCCGCCAAAAGTTCGGCGGGCGGCATGCCGCCTGCCTCCGAGGCTTCGGTCGCCTTGACGATCACCATCACGCGCATTGGGTCTTCTCCGACATCGTTCGGATGCGACCCTACCTCCTTGGCGCAACGAGCGCGAACATCGCCCCTTGCGGATCGACGCCGTTGAGGACCCAGCTTCCGCCCGGAACCTGCATCGGTCCGTGGATCACCTGGCCGCCCGCCGACTTCACCCGATCTTGGGCCGCGTCGATCGCATCGACAGTGATGTAATAGACCCAGTGGGGAGCGGGCTCCTGGTCCATCTTCTTCATCATGCCGCCGGCCATTTGGCCTTTGATGGCGAAGATCTGGTAGGTCCCCACGGGGCCCATATCCAGCGCCTCGCCCTTCGTCCAGCCGAACAGGCCGGAGTAGAAGGCGAAAGACGTCTCGACGTCGCCGCCGTGCAGCTCATGCCAACCTACGTAACCGGGCTTCGTTGGGTCCTGCGCCGCCGCCTGTTCGCCATTGCCCTTGAACAGCAGGAAACCCGCGCCGCTCGGATCACCAGCGACGGCGAAGGTTCCGACGTTGGGAATCTCCGTCGGCGGTCGATGGATCGCGCCGCCGGCGGCCTTCACCTTGTCGGCGTAGGCCTTCACGTCGTCGACGGCGATATAGCCCATCCACGCAGGGCGCACGCCCATTTTCGCAGCGTCCTCGGGAATCGGCATCAGCCCGCCGACCATCGTCTCGCCGCTCTTGAGCAGCGTGTATTTCTGCGAATTCATCGTGTTGGGCGCGAGGCTCCAGCCGACGACTTCGGAATAGAACTTTTCAGAGCCGGACAGGTCGTTGGACATCTGATCGTACCAGACGAATTTTCCGAGCCCGTCCGATTGAGTCGCGTTGGCCATATTTTCCTCCTTCAAAGGGGCGCGTACGCCAGTTGCAATTCTGTTCGTCGTAATATTCAGAGCCGGCCATACCGCTCCATGCCGAACGCCTATTGCGGCGAAGCGGCCGCCTGCATTTGAGCAACGTCGAGCTTCTTCATGCTCATGACCGCCCGCATGACGCGATCGGTTTGCTGAGCGTCGCCCCCCAACAGTTCTGGCAGAATACGCGGGACGATCTGCCAGGTGACGCCGAACTTGTCGGTGAGCCAGCCGCACTCGACGTGCTGCCCGCCCTCGGCGAGCTTCTCCCACAGCGCGTCGATCTCACCCTGATCGTCGCAATTCACCATGAGCGACAAGGCCGGCGTGAATTTGTAGTGCGGCCCGCCATTCAGCGCCAACAGGCGCTGGCCGTCGATCTCGAACAGGATCGTCATCACGGCGCCGTTCCGATCAGGCGCGAACTCGCCGTAGCGCGCCGTCGACACGATGCGGCTGTTCGAGAAGATCGACAGATAGTGGGCGACGGCCTCTTCGGCGTTGAAATCAAACCACAGACAGGGCGTGATTTTCTGCTCGGTCATGGGGTCCGTCTCCTCCTTGGGCGCGGCGTTCAGCGCCGGCTCGCCAACGCTTTAGGGCGCCGGCTGTTCCGCTCCGCCCATCGGCAGGAGCGTCTCGAAATATCGCTTGAGATGATCGAGGCAATCGGCGGCGACTTTAGGGCCGTGCCTGGCCTTGGCGAGAATGAACGCCCCCTGGAGGACGGCCTGCGCATAAAGGGCGGCGCTATCGGGCGTCCAGGCGGCGTCCGGCGCATGGCGCGCCTTCGCCTCGGCGATATCGGCCTCGAGCCGCGCGGCATGCTCGCTGATGTAGCGATCGCAGGCGGCGCGAATGGCGGGATGCGAGTCGTAGGCCTCCTGCACCATCGTGCCGAGGAGGCAGGTGAACTGCGCCAGTTCGCCCTGAAGGATCGCCTTGCGGAACTCGACATAGCCGAGCACGCGGCCTCTCGCATCGGGCAGTCGGCTATAGGGCGCAGCGTCAAACATGGCATCGGCGTTCGCGGCGAAATGCGCCGCCGCGGCGATCGCGCAGGCTTCCTTGCTCGCGAAATGGTGGAAAAACGCGCCCTTGGTCAGACCCGCCTCGGCGCAGATGTCCTCGACCCGCGCGGCCGAATAGCCCTTCGAGCGCATCACATGGACGGCCGCGTCGAGCAGCTTTTGACCGGAAGCCTCGGCCATCGCGGCCTTGGTCGACCTGGCTGAGACGCCCGCTGTTTGCCGATCCGCGTTCATGGGGAGACACATACCGACCGGTATGTATGGATGTCAAGCGCAAACCCACGGCAATCATCACCGATTCGCAACCGGACGGCGCTCAGGCGCCGCAGACGGTGATCACCACATCGTCAACAATCGGCAGGAGTTCCGCCCGGGGAATGCGGGCGCGGGCGCGGATCGAGAGCGTATGCAGGGTCGCCGCGACGATGCGCGCGAGGCGGCGCGGGTCGGCGCTTTCCGGCAATTCGCCCGCTTCCCGCGCGTCGGCGAACAGGAGCCCGAACGCCCGATCGGTTCCGGCGATCGCCTCGCCGACCAGGGCCTGAAGGCCCGGCTCGGCGATCGCGTCGGAGGCGGCGCTGAGCACGGTGAAGCAGCCGCGCGGTCCGTCCTCGCCGCTGAGATAGAGGTCGAGCGCGGCGACAAGAATGCGCCTGAGCTTCACGCGGAGCGGCTCTCGCGCCGCGAACATCGGCTGGAAGATCTCGTTCACCCGCTTCCGGTACTGCCCGTAAGCCTGCAGATAGAGCGCGCGCTTGTCGCCGAAGGCGCCGTACAGGCTCGGCCGGTTCAGGCCCGTCGCGGCGCTGACGTCGTCGAGCGAGGCGGCGGCGAATCCATGCCGCCAGAAAACATCCATAGCCTGGGTGAGCGCCGTCTCCGGCTCGAAGGCGCGCGGGCGCCCGCGGCGGCGCGGGCCGGCCTTGGCGACATCGGGCACAGATTTTTGTACCATATTGAACAAAACTCTTGACGACCCCTATTCTATGCGAAAGAGTACAGAAATTGCAAAGGAGAATCCCATGGAGCTTTATTTCGCCCCCCTCGCCTGCTCGATGTCGGCCAGGATCGCGCTCAATGAAGCCAGCGCGGCGGTGCGCCTCGTCGAAGTCGACACCCGCGCAGGGCGCGTCGTGAGCACGGGCGAGGATTACCGCGCCGTCAATCCGCTCGGCTGCGTGCCTGCACTGAAACTCGAGGATGGAAGCGTGCTGACGGAAAACGCGGCCATCCTACAATATATCGCCGACCAATATCCGCAGGCCCGCCTTGCGCCTGCGCCCGCCGATCGCCAGGGGCGCGCGAGGCTCCAACAATGGCTGAGCTTCATCGGGACCGAACTGCACAAAGGCCTCATGACGCCGCTGCTCGGCGAGACGACGCCGCCCGAGGTGAAAGCCTGGACCCTGGCGAAATACGCCCCCCGCCTCGCCTATCTCGACCGGGCGTTGAAGGGGCGGGAGTTCCTGCTCGACCGCTTCAGCGTCGCTGACGCCTATCTGACGACGATCCTCAACTGGACCGGGGCGACGCCTCAGATCGACCTCTCCGCGTATCCAAACGTCAAAGCCTATCTCGAGCGGATGCGCGCAAGGCCGAGCGTCGCCGGGGCTCTGGCGGCGGAGCTTCCGCTGTTCCACGCCGGGGTCGCGCGCCGCAAGGCGGCCTGACGCGTCGCGCAAGCTCCCATCGCGCCCCAAAAAGGAAAGGCCGCCTCACCCGGCGGCCTCTTAATGTCTTCCGATCCGAGCTTGGGTCAGGCGGCCGACAGCGACGTCCCGGCGGTGCGCGCCTTCCGGTAGCCGGCGTAGCCGAGGCCCGCGAAGCCGAGGAGCATCATCGCCCAGGTTGAGGGCTCGGGCGTTCCGACGACCGTTCTGACGACCGTTTCGGTCATGCCGCCAACGGCGCCAGTGCCCACGTTTCCGAGAAGATCGGCGACCGCGATGAAGCCCTGGCTGTTCGCCACGAAGTCGGAAGTGCTGATCCCCGCGATGTCGAATGAGATCGGGCCGGCAAAGCTATTGTTTGTCCCGTGCCAGGTGCCCTGAAGACCGGCGGTAAAGGCGCCGAATCCGCCGCTGCCGCCTGGAACATTGCCGGTCGGTATCTCAACGGTGAAAAGGGATGAACTGAAGCCCGTGATGTCAGCGGCGGTTATTGCCGTGTCCAGGTTGAAGCCCGCAGTGATGTGGTTGCCAGTCGCCGCGAAGAATGTGGCGGGCGAGTTCAAAGCGTAGCTCACGCTTACCCCGCCACCGGTTAAATCGGTGACGGTCACGGCGCCCAAGGTCACGCCCGCGTGGAGTTCACGGCGCTGGCGTCGTAGTCATTCAAGTTAATCGTAATTGTCGCGGCATGCGCGCCCGCGATGCCGACGAATGCGAGGGCGCCAAACAAGGCCGAACCCGCCACGCTCAATTTCATCCGATGTCTCCGGCCTACTGCGACTGAGAGGCCGCACTACAGGGACAACCGCCTGATTGTCAACCCACGTATGTAATTCCGCAACGGAATAGCCGTGATCTGCCGAAGCCGTCTCGAAGACTGAACGGCCAGGTCTTCGAGCGCGAAACCGGCGGAGCTTGCCATTGGGGCGCTCCCAGGGAGGCGGAGGCGCGCTTTTTGGGAGGATCGATGGCGCGGAAAGACCAAAGGAAGTATAAGCGGCCGGAAGCTCGCGGGTCACTGTGCGCTCGCCGTTACGGATGGAATGGGTTCTTCCGAGTTTACCACCTGGGTGGCGCTAGCCGGCGCCGCGATCGTCGCGGGCCTCACCGCAATCTATTCGTCCTCGCCGTGGGTGCTGATCCCGGCAGCGCTGATCGGGGCCTGGCTCGGCTACAAGGGCGAACAGGTTGGCCGGCGCTATCTCGTGCAGCGCCTGGCGCAGAGGCGCTCAAAATAGCTCATAGCTCGCTGTCGAGGCGCCCGGAACCTTCCGACTCGCTTGGCGTTGACCCGCGGACAACAGCCAAGGAGCTAACCCGATGGACACTGTCCAGGAAACCACGACCCTCATCGCCGCCAGCAAGGTCGAGAGCACCGATGTCTTCAACACCGGAGGCGACCGGGTCGGTTCGATCCGTGACCTGATGATCGACAAGCAAAGCGGTCAGATCGCCTATGCGATCATGGCGTTTGGCGGATTCCTCGGGGTCTGGAACAGCTATCATCCGCTCCCCTGGTCGCTCCTGCGGTACAATACGAACCTGGGCGGATATGTCGTTGATATCCGGCAGATTGAGCTCGAAGACGCGCCATCCTACGAGCCTGGGACGGAGCCGGCCTGGGGCGATCCCGCATATGAGCGCAGGCTCGACGATTTCTACGGCGTCAATCCGACTCGCGGCCTTGGAGGGCCGCTCTGACGCTCACGACCGAGTAGTGAGCCATCGGGGAGTCGCCCTATGGCCAGGCAAAGCGACGGACCGCTTCCGTCGCTTTGTTGTTTTCGAGAACGAGCTGGCCCACCTTTATCCCGACCTCAGCAGCCTTGGCCGGCGCCGCGATCCCAGCGGGAGCCAGCGGCGGGCTGATTCCCTCGTCGTCATGTGCCTTCATCGCCGCGGCGGCGTTGATCGGCGCCTTTCTGGGCTATAAGGCGGAGCGGGGATCGCCGCGCGGGGCTGGCCGAGATAAGGTTGCGCCCCTGCTCTCACCCCAAGGAATCCGCCCCATGGCTTTGAGGGTGATCGGGGCCGGATTGGGCCGGACCGGAACGCATTCGACCCAGCTCGCCCTCAATCAGCTCGGCTTCCCCTGCTATCACATGACGGAAGTGCTCCTCAACAAGGAGAACAAGTCGCATCTCGACTTCTGGCGCAGGGTCGCCAATTCGCCGCCCGGAACCCAGCATGACTGGGAATCGGTATTCGCAAAATATGCGGCGAGCGTCGACAATCCCGGCTGCTGCGTCTGGCGCGAGCTCATGGCCGCCTATCCGAACGCGAAGGTGCTGCTCACCCTGCATCCGCGCGGCGCGGAGGCGTGGTACGAGAGCACGATGGACACGATCTACTTCACCGAGTCCCGCTGGCAGTTCAAGGTGCTCGAAACGCTCACTCCCTTCGGACGGAAATTCGGCGACATAAGCCGCAAGCTCGTCTGGGGCCGGACGCTCAAGGGCGTGATGGACGACAAAGCCGCCGCGATCGCCCGCTATGACGCCTATGTCGGCGAAGTGAAGGCGGCGGTCCCGCCGGACAAGCTGCTCATCTTCAAAGCAACCGACGGCTGGGATCCCTTATGCGCATTTCTCGGCGTCGCCACGCCGGTCACAAAATTCCCGAACGTCAACGATCGCGCCGAGTTCCAGAAAAATATCGCCGGAATCGACAATGGCGCCTATGTCATCCTGGCCGGGATCGCCGCCGCCGCACTCGCGCTGCTCGGCGTCGCCTACTGGCTGCTGAAGTAGGGCGTCCCTCCTGACGCAGAAGCGGCGCTACTCCGCCGCCCGTCTTGCGCCCTTGGCCTTCCGCGCCAGCACCGGCTTGAGGTACTGGCCGGTGTAGCTCTTCGCATTGCGGGCGATCTGCTCGGGCGTGCCTTCGGCGACCACCTCGCCCCCGCCGTCGCCGCCTTCCGGCCCCATGTCGACAACCCAGTCCGCCGTCTTCACCACTTCCAGATTGTGCTCGATGACGATCATCGTGTTGCCCTGGTCGACCAGCTCGTGCAGCACGTCGAGCAGTTGCGCGACGTCGTGGAAGTGCAGGCCCGTCGTCGGCTCGTCGAGGATGTAGAGGGTGCGCCCGGTCGAGCGGCGAGACAGCTCCTTGGCGAGCTTGACCCGCTGCGCCTCGCCGCCGGAAAGCGTCGTCGCCTGCTGACCGACCTTGACGTAAGCCAGGCCGACCCGTTTCAGGGTCTCCATCTTGTCGCGGATCGACGGCACCGCCTTGAACAATTCCGCCGCCTCTTCGACCGTCATGTCGAGCACGTCGGCGATCGACCTGTCCCTGTAGCGGACCTCGAGCGTCTCGCGGTCGTAGCGCTTGCCCTTGCACACATCGCAGGTGACGTAGACATCGGGCAAAAAGTGCATCTCGATCTTGATCACGCCGTCGCCCTGGCAGGCCTCGCAGCGGCCGCCCTTGACGTTGAAGGAGAAGCGGCCCGGCAGATAGCCGCGCGCCTTGGCCTCCGGCAGCCCCGCGAACCAGTCGCGGATGGGGGTGAAGGCGCCTGTGTAGGTGGCGGGATTCGAGCGCGGCGTCCGGCCGATCGGCGACTGGTCGATGTCGATCACCTTGTCGATCTCACCCAAGCCGTCGATGCGGTCGTGCGGCGCGGGCGGGTCGCTTGCGCCATTCAGGCTGCGCGCCGCAGCCTTGTACAAGGTGTCGATGACCAGGGTCGATTTGCCGCCCCCCGAAACGCCGGTGACGCAGGTGAAGAGCCCGAGCGGAATTCTCGCCGTGACGTTTTTCAAATTGTTGCCGCGCGCGCCGACAATTGTCAGCTCCCGCCCCGGGTCAGCGGCCCGGCGCCGGGTCGGGATCGGGACCGTCCGCTCGCCCGAGAGATAGTGACCGGTGAGCGAATAGGGATCGGCGGCGATCTCCTGCGGCGTCCCCTTGGCGACGATCTCGCCCCCATGCACGCCGGCGCCGGGACCGACATCGACGACGTAATCGGCGGCCCAAATCGCATCCTCGTCGTGCTCGACCACGATCACCGTATTGCCCAGGCCCCTGAGGCGCCGGAGCGTATCGAGGAGCCGCGCGTTGTCGCGCTGGTGGAGGCCGATCGACGGTTCGTCGAGCACATAGAGCACGCCGGTCAGCCCTGAGCCGATCTGGGAGGCCAGCCGGATGCGCTGGCTCTCGCCGCCCGACAGCGTGCCCGACGCACGCGCGAGGGTCAGATAATCGAGGCCGACGTCGCGCAGGAACGTGAGCCGCTCGACGATCTCCTTGAGGATTCGCTCCGCGATCTCGTTGCGCTTGGCGTCGAGTTTTTCGGGCAGGCCCTTCGCCCATTCGATCGCCGCGCTGACCGAGAGCAGGCTAACCTCGCCAATGTGGCGACCGTCGATCTTGACCGCCAGCGCCTCGGGCTTGAGGCGAAAGCCGTGGCAGGCCTCGCAGGGCGTCGCGGTCATGTAGCGCTGGATCTCCTCGCGCGACCACTCGCTCTCGGTCTCCTTGTAGCGGCGCTCGAGATTGGCGACCACGCCCTCGAATGGCTTCATCACCTCATAGGCGCGCAGGCCGTCGTCATACGCCATGCGGATTTCGTCCGAGCCCGAGCCGTGCAGGATCACGCGGCGCGCTTCCTCGGGCAAATCGCTCCACGGCTTGTCGAGCCGGAACTTGTAGCGCTTCGCCAGCGCCTCGAGCGTCTGGAGATAATAGGGCGAACTCGTTTTCGCCCAGGGCGCGATCGCGCCGCGCTTCAGCGTCGCCCTCGGGTCGGGGACCACCAGCGTCGGATCGACGCGCAGTTCCGACCCCAGACCGCTGCAGACCGGGCAGGCGCCGAAGGGATTGTTGAACGAGAACAGCCGGGGCTCGATCTCGGGGATGGTGAAGCCGGAGACTGGACAGGCGAACTTGGACGAGAACAGGATGCGCCTTGGCTCGCTCTCGCCTTCGGCCGTGTCTGCGAATTCGGCGATCGCGAGGCCGTCAGCAAGCTCGAGCGCCGTCTCGAAGCTCTCGGCCAGGCGCGCCGCCATGTCGGGCCTGACGACGATGCGGTCGACCACGACCTCGATGTCGTGCTTGAACTTCTTGTCGAGCGCCGGCGCGTCGGCGATCTCATAGAACTCGCCGTCGATCTTCAGCCGCTGGAAGCCGCGCTTCATATAGTCGGCGATTTCCTTGCGGTATTCGCCCTTCCGGCCGCGAACGACCGGCGCCAGCAGATAAAGCCGGGTCCGATCGGGCAAAGCCAGCACCCGATCGACCATCTGGCTCACCGTCTGGCTCTCGATCGGCAGGCCCGTGGCGGGCGAATAGGGAATGCCGACCCGCGCCCAGAGCAGGCGCATATAGTCGTGGATCTCGGTCACCGTGCCGACCGTCGAGCGCGGATTCTTCGAGGTCGTCTTCTGCTCGATCGCGATCGCCGGCGACAGGCCGTCGATCTGGTCGACGTCCGGCTTCTGCATCATTTCGAGGAACTGGCGCGCATAGGCCGAGAGCGACTCGACATAGCGGCGCTGGCCCTCGGCATAGATCGTGTCGAAGGCGAGCGAGGACTTGCCCGAGCCGGAAAGGCCGGTGAACACGACCAGCTTGTCGCGCGGGATGGTGAGATCGACGTTTTTCAGATTGTGCTCGCGCGCGCCGCGGACCGCGATGGTCCGTCCGCCGAACAGCGCTTCGACGCGCTCGGCGTCGACGGGCTCGGCGGTCTTGGGATTGGGCGCGCGTACGGGTCGCGCTGCTGATCTGGCCATGGCGGTTCCTGGAGGCGGCCTTCCTTAACAATAACGCTCGGTCGCGCGCGAATCACGCTTGCGCGCGGGTCGCGCCGATGCTAGAACAAATGCAGAACAAGGGCAAAGCGCTTCTTCCAGCGCCGGGACCCGCGGTAAAGGTTAATGTAGTCGCGGCGGCGCGCGTTCCCAAGCCTTGGATGCGGCGAGGTGTGGATAAACATGCGCTGGCGGAAATTCGGGCGCCCATGCGCCCGCCGCATTCGTTAAAGCAGTGTGTGGATCGCGCGCCCTTCAATGGGCGGCGGCGAGGAGAGGACCATGGCGGGCAGCGTCAACAAAGTCATTCTGGTCGGCAATCTGGGCAAGGACCCGGAGGTCCGGCGGCTCAATTCGGGCGATCAGGTGGTGAATTTCACCCTCGCCACCTCGGAGAACTGGCGCGACAAGAACTCGGGCGAGCGCAAGGAAAAGACGGAGTGGCATAACGTCGTGATTTTCAACGAAAATCTCGGCAAAGTCGTTGAGCAGTACTGCAAGAAAGGCTCGAAGGTCTATGTCGAGGGCCAGTTGCAGACCCGCAAGTGGCAGGACAAGGACGGTCACGATCGCTATACGACCGAAATCGTGCTGCAGCGCTTCCGTGGCGAACTGACCCTGCTCGACTCGCGCGGCGGCGGGGGCGACCGTGACAGTTTCCCCGACGAGGGCGGCGCGCGCAGCTCGAACTTCAGCCGCGCGGCGCCGAGCGAGCGCCGCCCGGCGCTGTCCGGCGGCGGCGGGGGAGCCGGGCCGATCGACGACGACATCCCGTTCTGAGGGCAGATCTGCCGCTTTCTTACAGGCAATCGGTCAAAGGGATACGACTGATCGCTAACCAGATGCGACGGCTCGCGCTGACCGAAGATAAATTTGCATCTCTCAGCTGCGCAACTGGATCGCGCGAAGCAGTCTAGGGTTAGAGCTCGACGATGCTTCTGGGAGGCCAGTGGATCGCACGGTATATGGGGTCGAACAAGGGTGTCCTTGTTTTAGATGTTGACCAAATAGATGACCATTTCGAAGGCGTTGCTTTTGCGAGAGACGACGATGTTGGAATACCAAGTACGGCTGTCTCGTTCTCCACTACATCGAAACTGACCTCGCAAAAGCTCGATAAATTACCGCTCGGAGCGTTCGACTATTGGGGAAAACCGCTGAACGCAGCACAACTCCAAATACTCCAAACGCGAGGGATCCAATTTCCTGCTCATTCGGATGTGGAGCTAACGCTAACCCAATCCGACGAGCTCAACATTGCATGGACAACCTCGATCGGCGGTTATGGGAAAGCAACCGCGAAACGAAGTAGAGCAGGTACTAAGTCAGAAATACAGCCGCTAAACATAAATAATTGGAACGAATTCAAAGATTTTGTTACCAATCGAATTGAACGTAACAGATATTTATTTAGAGGGCAATCAACTAGCACGTGGCGACTAGCTTTCCACAGAACTCAGCGTGCAAATCTAAATTGGTTCGAAGCCAATGATTTGAGATCATTGCATCATCACCTCAGTGCGCTGACTAGACATACCTTTGACTTGAAAGATCCCCTACAGAATTTAGCGTTTATTAATCTGGTTCAACATCACGGGTATCCAAGTCCTCTTTTGGATTGGACACGATCGCCTTACGTTGCGGCCTTCTTCGCTTACCGAACGGTTGATCTGGGCAAAGTTAAAGCAGATGATAAAGTCGGGATATTCCTGTTTGACGGACCGGAATGGCATAAGGTGAATCGGAGCTTGAATGCTTTATCGCCGTCACCTCCTTTAGTAGTTCTGGTGCAAGCCCTTCCTTTGGAAAACCCCCGCGCTATCCCGCAACAATCAGTATCCAGCATATCTACTGTAGATGACATCGAAACTCATATCCGAGATGCTGAGGCTGGTTCCGAAAAAACGTTCTTGCAAGTCATTGATCTGGCCGCAACCGCTAGGAGGGAGGTGTTAAGCGAACTCGCGTTGATGGGAATTACGGCGGGCTCTTTATTTCCAGGAGTGGATGGCGCGTGTGAAGCCTTACGTGAGCAGAACTTTGGTATGCTGAGCAGGTTTTGATCATCCATGCCCGTGTTCGTCGTCCTCCTTCGCGCAGTCAACGTCGGGGGCATGGGCAAACTGCCCATGGAGGATCTCAAACGCCTGTGCGAGAAGGCCGGGTTCCGGAACGTGCGCACCTATATCGCGAGCGGCAATGTCGTGGCCGAGCGGGTCGGCGGGGAGGCTGAGGCCAAGGCTGCGCTCGAAGGCGAACTCAAGGCTTATGCGGGAAAGCCGGTCGGGGTCATCGTCCGGACGGCCGCCGAGATGGCTGAGGTGGTCGCCAGCAACCCCTTTCCTGATCGATCAGCCAGCCGGACGGTCGCGATCTTCCTCGATCATGCCCCGCCTGCCGAGGCATTGAAGGATGTCAAAGGCCAGGCAAACGAGGAGCTTCACTCAAGCGCCCGCGAGATCTACGTCCACTATCCCGACGGGATTGGGCGCTCGAAGCTGCGCATCCCGGCCGCCCGCGAGGGAACCGCGCGCAATATGGCGACCATCGCCAGGCTCGCCGCGATGGCGGCGGAATGAGGAGCGTCGGTCGCGCGCCCTGCCATCGACACGCGCAGGGGCGTCACGCGGCGCCCGGCGGGTGCAAAAAGCGGAGGGTCCAAGCGACACTTGCTGTCGACAATCGATTGCGGAAAATCAGAACTCTAGGTACGCTGCTCCAATGAGCCGTCCTGTCCCTCCCCCCGCCAAGATCGCGGGCTCTCGTATCGGCGCGGGTCGAGCCGGGAGGACAACCCGGCGGAAAATTCCTGACCGTGGGATTTCCGCGTAACACATTGATAAGTCTAGATTCTGACGAGAGAATCCAAGGAAATCCAAGCTTTTCCAACCCCCGATAGCGGGGGTTTTCGCACGAAAAGGCGGCGGGCCAAGGAAACCCCAATTGGCTCGGCCCGATCGCCGCGGAAAAGCCCTCAAGCCGACTTCCGGGCCCGCTCGCCCTTCGCCGTCGCCGCCGCGTCTTGGGCCCTGGCCGCGCCCTTTGCCTGCACGAGCGCGGCGTGATCCTTGAGCGTCTGGTCGCCATAGGCCATGGCGAACGACGCGAGCGCGTCATCGAACGCCCCGTTCCTCCCCATGTAGCCGGCGATGACGGCCGGGTCGCCGGAGCGCGCATGGGAGCGGGCGAGCGTCCGGCCGCATAGCCGGGAATACTCCGACAGCGCCTGCTGTTCGGCGAGCTCGCTGACCGCGCCGAGCCGGCGATTCTTCAGAATGCGCACATAGAATTCGAGCCCCGAAGGCTCGTCCGACGTCCACCCGAGAAAGATGTCGCTGGCGGCCTGCATGACGCGTTGCCCCTCGACCACGCGCCTGCCCTGCGGGCCTTGATAGGCGATGCTCTCCGAAAGCCGCTCGAGGACCGAGCGCTGGGCTTGCTTGACCTGCAGGAAGAGCGGTTCATCGTCGCCGCTGAGGAAGAGGCCGACGACGCAGATCGTGCCGACCGAGCCGACGCCCACCGCCTTGAAAGCGACATCCCTCAACCGATAGCGGTCGAGAAGAACCGTGCGGTCGGGCGTGAGCGTTTCGCGATAGAGGTCGAATGTCCGAGGAAAGTCGATCGTCCGGCCTCCGAGAGTCTTCGGGCCGATGTGGAAGATCGTGGGCGGCTTATCGGCGATCCTGGGTTCACCGGCGGTGACGAGGTGGGGAAAGTTGTCGTCCTCGTCGAGACCCCGGGCGCGGGCGCGTCGGATCAGCGTCGAAACGCTTCTGCGCATTTCCGGACTGTCGATGCGCTTAAGCTCCTGCTCAAGGTCGATGCGGCTGTGCCAGATCTGCAGCGGAGACCGCTCCATGAGCGCGAACATGTGCCCGCGATAGGCGGCGACCGCTCCAGCCGCGAGGCCGCGCGCCCGTTTGTCCGACATGGCAGCCGCCCTGGCCGCGACGGCCACGCTGGCGGAGAGGCGCTTGAGGTCGACGGTGAAATCGACGCCTGGCAGCGTCTCGTCGAAATCATTGATGTCGAACAGGATGTTGCTTTCCGGCGAATTGAACGCGCCGAAGTTCATCAGATGACAGTCGCCACAGGCCTGCACAGGGGCTCCGGCAATCGGTTGACGCGCGATATCGGCCGCCATCACGGCCGCCGCGCCGCGAAGAAACCCGAACGGGTCCGCCATCATCCGCTTGTAGCGTTCGGGCAGAAGCGCGGGCACGCGCTCGGCGTCGGATTCGGCCAGGATGGCGACGGCGTCTCTGTTTCGGAGGCAGCGCAGCTCAGCATGAGCCTCGCGCCGCGAGCGGGCTCGCAACCCCCTGCCGTACTCATATCGATCGGTGCGATTCTTCAAAGCAGCGGCCATGGCGAACGTCCCGGCGGAAAGGCGGGGTCCGGCGCAGATCCGCGAAGCGAACCTCTGCGCCAATCAACGCCGAGCGAGCGAGAATAGGGCTTTGATTCCCGCGCAGGCAATCGCTTAAGCGCGCCCGCGAGGATCTGGACTCCGATCGCCGGGCGCCCGAACCCCTTCGTCGAGCCAAAGTCCGGGTCGACGACTTACGAGGTCAATGGATCCGCATGAAGTCCATGGACCGGAGCGGGCCTCACCACCGATAGCAGCGCAATGTCCCATTGGGCATGCGTACGGCGCTATGGCCGGTTCGTCTCAGGCACCAGTCTTGATTCTGACCGCCCCATACGCAATAGCCCCATCTGTTTCGATGACGGTCCGGACCGCAGCCGCCCAAAGCGAAAGCGGGGCTGACCGCTGACAACAGGGCGGCGGAAACGACCGCGGCGCCGACGATCTGGATCGACAGTCTTTTCATGGATCACCCTCGAGTCTCGACAGCGAAATTGAGGAGAAGCATTTATAGCGCAATCCTCCTTGCCGCCAATCGAACCGAAAGGATAAAAAGCCTCGCGTCTCGCTCCCTGCCGCGCCGGAGCCGATGAGGTCCAGGCTCCGCATGCCCCTCCCAGCCGATATCGCGCTCAAAGCCATAGACGGCAAGGCAGCGACCCTCGGCGATTTCGCGGGCCAGGCGCTCGTCATCGTCAATGTCGCGAGCCAGTGCGGCTTCACGCCGCAATATGCCGGCCTCGAGGCGCTACACCGTCGGTTTCGCGTGCGCGGCTTCGCGGTGCTCGGCTTCCCTTGCGACCAGTTCGGCCATCAGGAGCCGGGCGACGAGAGCGCGATCCGGACATTCTGCGAGGACAAGTACGACGTGACCTTCCCGATGTTCGCCAAGATCGAGGTCAACGGCGCGAACGCCCATCCGCTGTTCGAGGCGCTGAAAGAGGCGGCGCCCGGTCTCCTGGGCACGCGGGCGATCAAGTGGAACTTCACCAAGTTCCTGGTCGACAGGCAAGGCCGCGTCGTGCGCCGCTACGCGCCCTCGGACAAACCCGAGAAGCTGGCGGAAGACATCCAGGCGGCGCTCGGCTGAACCTTCTCATGGTCTCGGAACGGGGCAGCTGAGGTCACCCTCCTCGCAATGCAGATAGCTGTCGATCGTCCTGGTCCGCTTGAGCGTCTCCTCCGTAAGGCAGATGAGATTCTCCATCGGATAGATCGAGCCGTTTTCCGTTGACGAGACGGCGAACCTGCATTCGGCGTCCCGGAAAGCGACCCAGGCCTGCTCGGCGACGCGCAGGAGCTGCCTTTGTTTCGCGTAGTCATCGCCGGCGAGCCGGCCGAGCGCCGCGCGATAGGAATCATTGAGCGCTTTGTCGGCGCGTTGAAACTCCGCGTCGGCGCATTTGTTGAGGCCGAGCTGGGTCTGATCGGCGCAGTCCATCGCCGCCGCGGCATGCGGCGCGACCAAAAACAGAATGACCGCCGATAGCGTTCGCACGGGAAGGCCCTCTCGCGTCGCGAATGGCGCGAGCCTGAGGCTAGCCTTGTCTCGCCGATGCGAAAAGGGCCGCCCGCGGGCTTGGCCGTTCATGCCGGGACCGCTAGAGGGTTAAGCGGAGCTGGCGGCCAGGGGGCGCAGCCCGCGGCGGGGGCGTTCATGCAAAAGACCCTTCTCGTCACCGGCGGCTCGCGAGGCATTGGCCGCGCCTGTGCGCTGCTCGGAGCCCAGAATGGCTGGGCCGTCGGCGTGAGCTATCGCGAAGACGCCAAGGCCGCGGACGAGGTCGTCGGGATCATCGCCAAGCAGGGCGGCCGCGCCGTCGCGCTCAAGGGCGACGTGTCGGTCGAGGCCGACACGGTCGGCATGTTTGACGCCGCGACGAAGGCGCTCGGGCCCCTCACCGCGGTCATCGCCAACGCGGGCGTCGTCGCGCCGGCGATGAGGCTCGCCGACATGAGCGCCGAGCGCATGCGCCACGTCTTCGAGGTCAATGGGCTCGGAGCCTTTCTGACGGCTCGCGAGGCTGCCCGGCGGATGTCGCAATCCTCCGGCGGCGCGGGCGGCTCGATCGTGCTGATGTCGTCGGCGGCCGCCCGCCTGGGCTCGCCGAACCTCTATATCGATTACGCCGCATCAAAGGGGGCGGTCGACACGTTGACCCTGGGTCTCGCAAAGGAGCTGGGCCCCGAGGGGGTCAGGGTGAACGCGGTCCGTCCGGGGATGATCGACACCGAAATCCACGCCAGCGGAGGCGACCCCGGCAGGGCGAGGTCCGTGGGGACCACCGTCCCTCTGGGCCGCCCCGGCACGGCCGAGGAAGTGGCCGCGGCGGCCATATGGCTCATCAGCGACGCGGCTTCTTACGTGACCGGCGCGCTGCTGGATGTCTCGGGCGGACGCTGACCGGCGAACGTTTCGACGTTCCGGGGCCCGGCAGATGGAACCGACGACGAAATTGGGCGTTGGGCTTCCCATGTCCGCTCTCGCATCGAGGCTCCGATGTATCACCACATCAAAAGGCTAATGTACACGGTTCGCGTAGACGAACCGGACCCCCGGTTTGGAAACATGCTGCTCGAGCAGTTCGGCGGCGCCAATGGCGAACTTGCCGCAGCCATGCAGTATTCGGTCCAGGGCCTCAATTGCGAGGATCCAGGGCGCAAAGATCTCCTGATGGATATCGGCACCGAGGAGCTCAGTCATCTCGAGATCGTCGGGACCCTGGCGCGCATGCACCTGAAGCCGATGAAGTCGATTCGGGAGGCAGCGGAGGCCGACCCGCTGATCGCCATCGCTGGAGGGGGAGGCGTCAGCCTCTTCAATTCCATGGGGAACGCCTGGACAGCGGACTATCTGAAGATAACCGGGGAGCTCGACGTCGACCTGCGCAGCAATATCGCAGCCGAAGCGCGGGCCAAGATTGTTTATGAGCGACTGATCAACTTCTGTCGCGACGCTGGAACCAAAGACGCGCTGCAATTTCTGATGACCAGGGAAATTACGCATATGCGCGCCTTCACCCTGGCGCTCGAGAGCCTGGGAAGGCCGCCGTTCAGCATTGGCGCCATCGCGCCGACGCCCGAACTGGTCGACCAATTCTTCAACGACTCCACTGGCGAAGGCGAGCAGGGCGAAGTCGACGCCCGCGGCCCGTGGAACGAAGGCGAACCCTGGCACTTCATTCAGTCGCCAGTCCTTCAGGATTCCGGGGCTGATCTCGATGAAGGCATTCACGCCGAAAGCTCAAGTCCGGCGAATATCGAGGCGATCAAGGGACTCCTGATCGATCAGCTGCAAGACATTCTGAGCGCGGAAAAGCAGCTTCTGAAAGCGCTGCCGAAAATGGCGAAGGCGGCGCGAAGCGCCAACCTCGAGACGGTGCTCGCTTCTCATCTGAAGGAGACGGAAACTCAGGCCAAGCGGCTGGAGGGGTGCCTGAAAGAGCTCGGCGCGCGACCCCGCGCGAAGCCCTGCAGGGGCATGACGGGACTGATCGAGGAAGGCGACGAAGTGATAGCGGAAGGGAAAGGAAGGGACGACGCCCTCGCGGACCTTGCCTTGATCGGCGCTGGACTGCGCGTCGAGCATTACGAAATCGCGGCCTACACGACGGCTCGCAATCTGGCCCTCCAAATGCGCGAGCCCTCGATCGTTCAGTTGCTTACGACGTCCCTCGGCGAGGAGCAGAACGCGAGCCAAATGCTGGATCAGGTCTCCCAGCCCCTTCTGTCCGTATCGAAAATGCCCGCGGGCGTCGAATAGGGAGCGTGGAGGCCGCTCCCCTGCATCCTTCGCGTTTGCGTTCCTGAAGCGAAGGGCGGGTTTGAGGGCCTCCACGATAGGGGGCGGACGGCCGCCGGTCGCGCTGCCGCTTTGGCTGCGGGATAAGTTGATGATTTCGCAGGGTAATAAATCGACGCCCGACGCCCTGTCCGAACTGGCGCAGATCGTGGAAATCGGCTAAACCCCGGCCACGCGATTTCCGTCAGGATCCCTTCCCATTGCCCGATACTATTGACGAGCGGCCCCCGCCTGGCGGGCCAGCCGACATCAAGCCCGTTTCGATTCTCGACGAAATGAAACGCAGCTATCTCGATTACGCGATGAGCGTGATCGTGAGCCGCGCCCTGCCCGACGTTCGCGACGGCCTGAAACCCGTGCACCGTCGCATCCTCTATTCGATGCATGAGAACAATTTCACCCCCGACCGCGCTTATAACAAGTCGGCGCGCACCGTCGGCGACGTGATCGGCAAATATCATCCGCACGGGGAGCTTGCGGTCTACGACGCGCTCGTGCGGATGGCGCAGGACTTCTCGATGAGCGCGCCGCTGATCGACGGGCAGGGCAATTTCGGCTCGGTCGACGGCGATCCTCCCGCAGCGCAGCGCTACACCGAGGCGCGCCTTGCGCCTGTCGCGATGCCGATGCTCGACGACCTCGACAAGGACACCGTCGATTTCAGGCCGAACTACGACGATAAGGAGTTCGAACCCGTCGTCCTGCCGGCGCGCTTTCCCAATCTGCTCGTCAACGGCGCGGGCGGCATCGCGGTCGGCATGGCGACCAACATCCCGCCGCACAACCTCGGCGAGACGATCGACGCCGTTCTCGCCTTCATGGACAAGCCCGACATCACCCTCGACGAGCTCGTGGAGCTGATCCCTGGGCCCGATTTCCCGACCGGCGGCTCTATCCTCGGACGGGCCGGCATCCGCTCGGCTTATGCGACCGGCCGCGGCTCGATCATCATGCGCGCCAAGGTCGCAGTCGAAGAGCTGCGCAAGGACCGCGAGGCGCTGATCGTCAGCGAGATCCCCTACCAGGTCAACAAGGCGACGCTGATCGAGCGCATCGCGGAGCTGGTCCGCGAGAAGCGCGTCGAGGGCATCTCCGATCTGCGCGACGAGTCCGACCGGGACGGCATGCGCATCGTCATCGAGATCAAGCGCGACGCGGTCGCCGATGTGGTGCTCAACCAGCTGTGGCGCTTCACCGCCCTGCAATCGAGCTTCGGCGCCAACATGATCGCGCTCAATGGCGGCCGGCCGGAGATGCTGACGCTGGCCGACATGCTGCGCGCGTTCCTCGATTTCCGCGAGGAAGTGGTCACGCGGCGGACCAAATATCTCCTCACCAAGGCGCGCGACGGCGCGCATGTCCAGGTTGGCCTCGCAATCGCGGTCGCCAACATCGATGAGGTGATCCGCCTCATCCGCACCTCCCCGGATTCCGCGACTGCGCGAACCGCCTTGATGGAGCGCCTATGGCCCGCGCGCGACATGGCGCCCCTCATCACGCTGATCGCCGATCCGCGCCACGCGCTCGACGCCGACGGCGCGATCCGTCTTTCGGAAGCGCAGGCGCGCGCGATCCTGGAGTTGCGCCTCGCGCGCTTGACGGCGCTTGGTCGCGACGAAATCGCCGAGGCCCTCAACCGGCTGTCAGTGGAGATCGCCGATTATCTCGACATCCTGAGCTCGCGCGCGCGGCTCATGGGCATCATCCGCGACGAGCTCGTCAAGGTGAAGACCGACTTCGCCATGCCGCGCCGCACCGTCATTCTCGACAGCGACGCCGACATGGAGGACGAGGACCTCATCCAGCGCGAGGAGATGGTCGTGCTGGTGAGCCACGGCGGCTACATCAAGCGCGCGCCGCTCTCGACCTATCGCGCGCAAAGGCGCGGCGGCAAGGGACGCGGCGCGATGGCGACGCGCGACGAGGACTTCGTCGCCAGGCTGTTCGTCGCCTCGACCCATCAGCCGGTGCTGTTCTTCTCGTCGACGGGGCAGGTCTACAAGCTAAAGGTCTGGCGCTTGCCGCTCGCCGCTCCGCAGGCGCGCGGCAAGGCGCTCGTCAACCTGCTGCCCCTCGAGCCGGACGAACGCATCACCACCATCATGGCCCTGCCGGAGGACGAGGAGAGCTGGGAGGCGCTCGACGTGATGTTCGCGACGACGCGCGGCACAGTCCGGCGCAACAAGCTCAGCGACTTCGCCCAGGTCAACCGCGCCGGCAAGATTGCGATGCGGATCGACGAGGGCGAGCGCATCGTCGACGTGCAGATCTGCTCCAACAAGGATGACGTCCTGCTCACGACCGCGCGCGGGCAGTGCATCCGCTTTTCGGTCGATGACGTGCGCGTGTTCAAGGGCCGCGATTCGATGGGCGTGCGCGGCGTCGCGCTCGCCGAGGGCGATAGCGTCATCTCGCTGGCGATCCTGCGATCAATCGATGTGACCGCCGACGAGCGCGTCGCCTATCTCAAGCAACGTCGGGCGACCGAGGGCGAGGCAGGCGACGCCGAAGCCGCCGTCGACAGCGAAGACGAGAACGGCGCAGAGCCGAATGGCCTAAGCGCGCTTGAGCCCGAGCGCTTCGAGGCGATGCGCGCCGCCGAACAGGTGATCCTTACGATATCCGAGAACGGCTATGGCAAGCGGACCTCGTCATTCGAATACCGCGTCACCGGGCGCGGCGGCAAAGGCATCGTCGCCATGGCGGTCAACGCTCGCAACGGCTCGCTGGTCGCGTCTTTCCCGGTGGAAGAGAGCGACGAGCTGATGCTGGTGACGGACGGCGGGCAGCTCATCCGCGTGCCGGTGACCGGCATCCGCATCGCCGGCCGGTCGACGCAGGGCGTGATCGTGTTCGACACGGCGGATGAGGAGCACGTCGTCTCGGTCGACCGCATCGGCGAGACGGGAGGCGAGGCCGGCGGAGGCGACGAGGAAGCGTAGCCTGTTCCTCGCTCCGCTTACAGGACAGGAAAGGTCCGGTCGGAACCGTGTTGGCCATCCGATCGGCGGACATTAGACTCCCTTCCAGGAGAGAGCCGATGGTCGAAATTCTTGAACGTCCGCGAGCGTCGGCGTGTCGAGGCTTCGATATCGACCCAAATGACCGGATGGCCGAGGCCGGCGCCCTGGGCGGCCCTCGTCGCGTCGCGCTCATCGACGGAGAGATCATCGACATGGCCGCCATCGGCAGTCCGCGCGCGGCGGTCGGCCCTCCCCACGCCCCCGCAACGAGCATAGGCTAGCGAGGGCGGCCGGCGCCGGTCCACCCCTAACCCCTGTGACGCCGGCTCAAGGACACTTCATGGCCCGACGCGCCCGCGACATTGTGCTCGACATCCTGCGCGACGAGGGGGTCACGCACGTCTTCGGCAATCCCGGCTCGACCGAGATGCCGCTCATGGACGCGCTCGTCGACGCGCCGGACATTATCTACGTCCTCGGCCTTCAGGAAGCGACCGCGGTCGGCATGGCCGACGGCTGGGCGCTGGCTACAGGCCGCGCCGCCTTCGTCAACCTGCATGCGATGGGGGGACTCGGCAACGCGATGGGCGTGCTGGTCGCCTCGAAGGCGAGCGAGACGCCGCTCGTCGTCACCGCCGGGCAGCAGGACACAAGGCACCTCATGACCGAGCCGTGGCTGTCGGGCGACCTCGTCGCCCTCGCCGCGCCGGTGACCAAATGGGCGAAGGAGCTGCGCCGCGGCGAGGACGTCGGCCCCGCGCTGAGGCGCGCCTTCGGCCTCGCGCGCACTCCCCCGTGCGGTCCGGTGTTCCTGTCGCTGCCGATGGACGTCCTCGACCAGGAGGTCGATCACCCGACGCCGCCGGCTTCTGCCCCGCCGCGGCTCGGGCCCTCCCCCGATGCGGCGCGCCTGGCCGAGAAGCTCGCCGGCCTCGATCCGGAGCGTGTCGTCGTGCTGCTTGGCGACGACCTGCCGGCGGCGGCAAGCGCGGGCCTCGTCGCCTTCGCCGAGGCCGGCGGATTTCCGGTCTGGGGCACGCAGCTCACGTCGCGCGCCGCGTTTCCCTCCCACCACGCCTGCTGGGCCGGCGTGCTCAAGCCCGATTTCGCCGACATGCGCGCTCATCTCAAGTCAGCACAGGCGATCGTGCTGGTCGGCGGACGCGCTTTCGTCGCCTACCCTTATCGCGAAGCCGAGCCCGTGCCTGAAGGCGTCCCGGTCATGCACATCGCGGACAACCCGGAAGCCTTTGGACGCGAGCACGCCGCCGACACGGCGCTCCTCGGCGACATCAGCCAGACGCTTGCGGCGGTCGCCGGGCGCCTCGCGGAACTCACCGACAAAAATAAGGTCGCGGCGCGGCTCGAAGCGCGCGCCGCCGCCAGGAGGACGGAGCGGGAAGCCGCCCGAAGCGCGATCCTCGCCGAAAGCGCGAACCTGCCGCTCACCCCGGACGCTGCGGTTTTGGCCGCGCTCGACGCGCTGCCTGAGGACGCGATCATCGCCAACGATTCCGCGGCGACCTTCGGCCGTGTCCAGGACCTCCTGACCACCGAGCCCGGCCGCTACTTCTTCGCCCGCGGCGGCGTGCTCGGCTGCTCCATGCCGGCCGCGGTCGGGGCGGCGCTCGCTACAAAGGGCTGGGTCGCTTCCTTCGTCGGCGACGGCGGGGCGATGTATTCGCCGCAGGCTTTGTGGAGCGCCGCGCATTATCGCGCACGCACGATCTTCGTCGTCTTCAACAATCGCCGTTACGGCGTTCTGCAGAACGTCGCCAAGTCGCTGGGTTACGCCAACGCGAAAGCTGGCAAGTTCGTCGGCATGGACGTCGCCGACCCGGCGATCGACTTTCTCTCGCTCGCCGCTTCGATGGGCGTCCCGGCGGAGCGCGCCAACGATCGCGACGCGATTGGCGCGGCGGTCGCGCACGCGCTTGAGCGCAACGGCCCGTCGCTGATCGAAATCCCGATCCGCTGAGGCGGACCCGCGCGCCTGACGCTTAGGTAATGTTGCCCATAGACAGCGGTCTCGCCGGCGTACACTGTTCACCTCATCGTAACGGCAAACAACCGCCGATCGCAGACTTTCTCAACTCCGAAAGAAAGCCGCGTATCAGAGCTCTGAGGAGTCAAGTAATGCCCAAGAGTCTGTCGCATGAAGAAATCGCCCAGCATTTCATCAGGGCCAAAGTCTTCGACTTCAGCGCCATGGGCAAGCTCATCGCCGAACTTGGCCCGGAGTTGGCCATCAGCGATCTCGGGTGGCACGGCGTGAACTTCGGCCGCTACAACATCCTCGCCTGCATGCTCCCCGCATCGGACGCAGCGCGCGCTGTCGGCGACCTGCGCGCCGCCGGTCTGACCGCAACAGCGCTGGAGGGCGCAGTGGAAGCAAGCAGGCCGAAATAGATTTGGTTCTCAATAAATTTAGCCCTCAACCAATATTTCTCCCTTGTGTCGAGTCGTGAATTCGCCCGGCGAGTCGAATCCCTCGTCGGGCGAGTTTACGAGTCCGCCCCCGACCAAAGCGCTCAGCCAAAAAAGTGGACGCCGGTCTTTCCCGCAATAGGGCGCGAAATCAAGAAATCGGAGCCGCCGCCGTGTCGAGCTGGAGCGAAGCCGACCTTGAACTCAGGCTCTGTCGCGCACTCGACCTCGCGCGAAAGGCGATCCACCATTTCGCCATCGACGGCTACGCAAACCCCGACTCTCCCGCGTGCAGCTTCGGCCCGGAAAAGGTGGTCGCCGAAACGGCGATGCTCATCCATGCCGCATCTGCGTCGCGCTCCCGCCCAAACATTGCGAGCCGCATCGACCATCTCGCTCAGCGCCTCGCCCCCCATGCCCGCTCTGAACGCGTGCTTGTCGATATCGCGCTCCATCCGGCGCTCGCCTTCAAATTCGCGGTCCCGCACATTCTTTTGACAAAACTCGGATACCCCGACGCGGGCTTCGACGATTTTCTGAGATGCTGTGCGTCGTCGCAGATGAGAAACGCCGAGGACCGGCCTCCGTCTTCCTCGCTCGAGAGACGATGGATCCGGTCCTTGTGGAACGGCCCCGATTCCGGCCTCAGCCCGCGCGCCAACCTGCGCGACTCGATGCTCAACTGGCCCCTCGACATATTGGGCGGCCTGCGAATGGACGCCTATGCGTTCACGCATTTGATCATGTATTGCACCGACTTTGGCTTTCGACGCCCTCGATTGCCCCGCAGCCGCCCGGCGATCCTGATGGACGTCGGCTCCATGCTGGCCAGGTACATGGACGCCGAGGACTACGATCTCGCCGGCGAATTGCTGCTGGCGTGGCCGCTGATCGGCGCCCCCTGGAGTCCGTCCGCCACATTCGCCTTCGGGGTTCTCGCGAGCATCGAGGACCGGGTTGGCGTCCTTCCTTGCGGCAACGTCAACCTCGCGCGCCTGGCCCAGCTGGAAGGCGAGGAGCGCGCCCGATACGCGCTGGGGAGCGCGTACCATACGGCCTACGTCATGGGCTTTCTCTGCGCCGCGTCGCTTCGACCCGGGCGGGCGCCGCCGGTGACGATTGCCGGACCGCAGTTCGACGCAGCGTGCCTCAGCCGACTGATGCGCCATCTCGACGATGACCGGGGCCATTGGCGGTCCGAGTTTTTGAGCCTCGCACAGAGGGAGCAGCGGGCCTTGATCCCGTTCGTTCTCGACGTCGCGATCATGCAAAACTGTCGAAGACGCGACTATCAAGCCGTCAGCACGATCCTGTCCCTCGCCTACGAATATGACGCCGCCGATTCTCCGATGTGCCGGCAAGCGTTCGAGCTTTTGGAGCGCATCGCGAGCTGCTCCACCGCCATCCGTCTGCGGAGCGGAGCGCCCAGCGAGGAGGCCCTCGCAGAGCGATCCGCGACAAAAGCGCCTACGCCCGCTTGAGCGTGGTGTCGAGCGCAGGCGAGCGCTTGAGCGTCTGCAGCACCACGCAATAGCGCTCGGTCAGCTTCAATAGCGTGTCGAGCTGAGCCTGCGGCGCATCGGTGTCGAGCTCGAACCTGAGCCGGATGTCGGAGAAGCCAACCGGCGCCTCCTTGTCGACGCCGAGCGTGCCGCGAAAGTCGAGGTCGCCTTCGGCCTTGACCTCGCCCGAGCGCAGCGCGATTCCCATCGAGGTGGCGACCGCTTTGAGCGTCACGCCGGCGCAGGCGACCAGCGCCTCGAGCAGCATGTCGCCGGAGCAGAGCTCAGCCCCGCTCCCTCCGGTCGCCGGATGCAGCCCGGCGACGGCGAGGGCTCTTCCGGTCTCGACCTTGCAGGCGATGCCTGCGGAATCGAGCGTCCCGCTGGCCTTCAGCGTCACCATCCCCGCCTTTGGGTCCGAGCGGTAGCGCTCTTTGATCGGCGCCTGGGCGGCGCGCAATTCGTCTGCGTTCACTGTCGTTCGTCTCCTCTGGTTCGCCCCTTTGAGCCCTTGAGCTTAGGACCAATCGAACTTGAGCGGCGCTTCTCGAAACGCGAACCGGTCGAGATGCGAGGCGACCACGCCTTTCAGGCGCTCGACCTCCTCGCTTGCTTCCCCCTCGATCGTCACTTCAAGCGCGTTCGCCTCCGGCTCGAGCGTGACCACCGCGGCCGGGAATTTGACGACGCCGCGGCTTTCCGAGAGGTCGACTTCGAGTCGATGGCTCCAGTGCTTGCAAAGCTGCTGCACGTATTTGCCGCCGCTGGCGGTCGGAACGCTGGCCTTGGCGATCGGCATGCTGAGAGGTCTTTCGATCTTCAAAGGGCTGGCGCCAACGCGCGAGCCATCGCCGCGGCCGCCACGATCGGGCGGAGAGCGGTTTGCAGGCCGGTTTAGCCCGAATGGGCCTCCGACTCAAACGGGCGGCGCCAGCGCGACACAAAGCGAGCTTGTCGTGCGGCTTAAGCCAAGCTAACGCTTGCGGCTTATGACGCGCGTTGGCTTCTTTTCCGGCTCGTTCGATCCAATGACCAACGGTCATCTGGATGTGATCGAGCACGCCGCGGCTTTATGCGACCGGCTGGTCGTCGGCGTCGGCTCCAATCCGAACAAGGCCGCGCTGTTCACGGTCAAGGAGCGGCTCAAGCTCATCCGCGAAGCCGCGGCGCCGATCATGGCGAAAGCGGCTTGCGAACTCGAGGTCGTCGAATTCACCGGCCTCGCCGTCCAGGCGGCGCGTGAAGCGCGCGCGACGATCATCGTGCGGGGGCTGCGCGACTCGACCGATTTCAACTATGAGATGCAGATGGCGGGCATGAATGGCGCGATGGCCCCCGAGTTGCGCACCATTTTTCTGCCCGCCTCCTCGCCGGTCAGGCCGATCACGGCGACGCTGGTGCGGCAGATCGCCTCGATGGGCGGCGACGCCTCCCCCTTCGCGCCGGCGAACGTGATCAAGGCGCTGAAGGTGAAGTTCGCGAAAGGCTGAGAGCCCGGCGCTTCTGCAAGTCCGAGGCGCTAGCCGGCGCCGAAGGCGTCCCGCGCGCCGCTAGCTTATGACGAGCGCTAGCTGTCGGACCCGTCGTCCGACTCTTCGTTGGCCTTGCGGGTCTTGACCTGTTTCTTGAGCGACGCGAGTTCCTCGTCGCTGAGGTCTTCGGCCGCCGCGACATGATCGCGCGCGTTCTTGGTGGCCATGATGAGTTCATCAAGCTTTAGCTGAATAGCCGCCGTGTCCCGGTTCTGAGTCGACTGGATCAGAAACACCATGAGAAAGGTCACGATCGTGGTGCCGGTATTGATGACGAGCTGCCAGGTGTCGCTGTAGTGAAAAATCGGGCCGCTCACCCCCCAGATAAGGACAATGAGGACCGCCGCTCCAAACGTGACTGGCTTTCCACAAATCTCTGATGTTTTGATCGCGAGGCGCCTAAACCCGCCTGGCTTGCCGTTTCCGGGGCTGCCCCCGTAAGAGCTGGCCGGAACTCCGCCGCGCATGATGCCCGCCCTTCAGATCGATTAGCCGATTCTTCCTGGCGATCCCTGAGCTCTCAACTATGCCGCTCGTTCGCGCCGTTCAACTGGTGGCCCCCAGACGCGTTGCCTGATCAAGCGCGCCTCCCCAGTGCACGAAAACGCGGTCCCTCGGGCGTTTGTTCCGGGGCCGCCGTCCAGCGGCCCCACAGGCGATCGGCCCTTACCCCCCGCCCCGCTCCTTGCGCAGCTTCGCCCAGTACTCGAGCCGCTTTGAAATCTCGCGCTCGAAGCCTCGCTCGACCGGCTCGTAGAGCGTACGGCGGCCGATCGCGTCTGGCCAGTAGTTCTGGCCGCTGAACGCGTCGGGCGCGTCGTGGTCGTATTGATAACCCCCGCCATAGCCCTCGCGCTTCATGAGCCGGGTTGGCGCGTTGAGGATGGTCTTCGGCGGCGCCGGCGAGCCGTGCTCTCTCGCCAGCGCCTGAGCGGCGCCGAACGCCTTGTAGACGGCGTTCGATTTCGGCGCGGTCGCGACATAGACCACGGCCTGAGCGATCGCGAGTTCTCCCTCGGGGCTGCCAAGAAAATCGTAGGCGTCCTTGGCCGCGTTGGCGACAACCAGCGCCTGCGGATCGGCGAGACCGATATCCTCCGAGGCCATGCGCACGACGCGACGCGCGATGAACAAAGGGTCCTCGCCGGCGTCGAGCATGCGCGCAAGATAATAGAGCGCCGCGTCCGGATCGGAGCCGCGTACGGTTTTGTGCAAGGCCGAGATCAGATTGTAATGGCCGTCCTGCGCCTTGTCGTAGATCGGCGCGCGCCGCTGCACGACCTCGACCAGCCGCGCGGTGTCGAGCGTCTCGTCCGGACGCGCCGCGCGCCAGACTTCCTCCGCCAAAGTCAGGATCGCGCGGCCGTCGCCGTCCGCCATGTTGACGAGCGCCTCGCGGGCTGGGGGGTCGAGCGGCAGAGGCTTGCCCATCGCCTGTTCGGCGCGCTCGATGAGCGCTTCCAGCGCCTCCGGCCCAAGCGGGCGAAAGACGAGCACGCGGGCGCGCGACAACAAAGCCGCGTTGAGCTCGAACGAGGGATTCTCCGTCGTCGCGCCGATCAGCGTGATCGAGCCGTCCTCCATCACGGGCAGAAAGGAATCCTGCTGGGCGCGGTTGAAGCGATGGATCTCGTCGACGAAGAGAAGCGTGCCCTGCCCCTGCGCGCGGCGCGCCCGCGCCGCTTCGAAGATCTTCTTCAATTCCGCGACGCCCGTATGGATCGCCGAGACCTGGACGAACGTGTCGTTGCGCGAGGCGCCGATGAGCCTCGCGACTGTCGTCTTGCCGCTGCCCGGCGGCCCCCAGAAGACCATCGAGCCGAGCGAGGGCGCCTTAAGGAGGCGCGTCAGCGCTCCGTCCGACCCGGTCAGATGCTCCTGGCCGGAAACCTCGGCGAGCGTCGTCGGCCGCAGCCGCTCGGCGAGCGGCGCCGGCGGCGGTTCGGGCTTGGGGCTCAGGGAGTCGAGCAGGCTCATGGGGAGCTTTGTCCCGCGCGGGCGCCCCGCTGGCAAGCGCGGCTTGCGGGCGCCCCGGGACTGGCCCATTGTTGACCATCAACCCAATCGAGAGCCGGCCGATGAGTTCCTGCGCCCTGCCCTACGCGCCCTCTGAAACGCTGGGTTTCATTCCAGAACGGCTCGAGCGGCTGACCGCAATCATGGCGCGTCAGGTCGAGGAGAAGAAGGCGCCGGGCGTCTCCATGCTGATCGCCCGCCACGGCAAGATCGCCTACCGGCAATCGGTCGGCGCGCTCAGGCCCGGCGGCCCGCCGATGAGCGATGATGCGATCTTCCGCATCTATTCGATGACCAAGCCGATCGTTTCGGTCGCGACGATGATGCTGGTCGAGGAGGGGCGGCTCCTCATCACTGATCCGGTCTCGAAATACATTCCCGCTTTCGCCGACACGAAAGTGGGTGTCGTCAACGGCGACAAGCTCGACCTTGCGCCCATCAGGCGCCCCATCACGGTGCAGGACCTTCTGCGCCACGCCTCGGGGCTGACCTACGCCTTCACCGGAACCTCAAAGGTGCAGGCGCTCGTCGCGGCCTCAGGCGTGGGGAATCAGAAGAGAACACTGGCCGAGCATGTAGAGGCGCTCGCCGCCCTGCCGTTGATGCATCAACCCGGAGAGGTTTGGGAATATAGCCTGTCGACCGATGTGCTCGGCCGCGTAGTCGAGATCGCCGAGGGCGCGAAACTCGGAGAGGTTCTCCGCGCCCGAATTTTCGAGCCGCTCGGCATGGCCGATACCGCCTTTTTCATCCCTCCCTCGAAGCTGCCGCGGGAGGCACAGCCAATGTCGCCACAAGTCTACATGAGCCTTGGCGTCGATCCGAATCCCATGACCGAGCCGCCGCGATTCGAATCGGGCGGCGGCGGGCTTTTGTCGACGATCGGAGATTATGCGCGCTTCGCTGCGATGCTAAGCGGCGGAGGCGAGCTCGACGGCGTACGCATCCTGGGACCCCGGATGATCCGGTTCATGGCGAGCGATCATCTGGGACCTCATGTCGACCGCAGCCACGCGCTGCTTGCGCCGGGCCACGGATTTGGCCTCGGCTTTGGCGTGCGTCTGCAATATGGACTCGCGACGACGCCAGGATCGGTCGGCGACTATTACTGGGGCGGCTGGGCCGGAACGACCTTTCGGATTTCGCCGCAAGACTCCCTGTTCGCGATTTTCATGACGCAGGCGCCGGACAACCGCGAGCATTTTGGCTGGACGTTTGGCAATCTGCTCAACGCGGCAATCCTTTAAACCTTCGGCAGCCCAAAGAGAAAGCCATGAGTTCCTTCGCCCTTTTCTACGCCCCCAGCGAAACGCTGGGCTTTGTTCCGCGAGGTCTCGAGAAGCTCACCGACGCCATGACGCAGGCTGTGGCCGAGAAAAAGGCGCCGGGCGTCTCGATGCTGATCGCCCGGCATGGGCATATCGCCTACCGGGAAATGGTGGGATCGCTGCGGCCCGGCGGCCCAAGAATGACCGACGATGCGATCTTCCGCATCTATTCGATGACCAAACCGATCGTTTCGGTCGCCGCAATGATGCTGGTCGAGGAGGGGCGGCTCCTCATCACCGATCCGGTCTCGAAATACATCCCCGCTTTCGCCAACACGAAAGTGGGTGTCGTCAACGGCGACAAGCTCGACCTTGCGCCCCTCAGGCGCCCCATCACGGTGCAGGACCTCATGCGCCACACATCGGGGCTCACATACGGCTTCACCGGGGGTTCCCCCGTCCAGAAGCTCACCAAGGCGGCCAACGTCGTGGATCCGAACCGGACGCTCGCCGAAAACGTCGAGGCGATGGCCACGCTTCCGCTCATGCATCAGCCGGGCGAGGTCTGGGAGTATAGTCTCTCCACCGATGTGCTCGGGCGCGTGGTCGAGGTGATCGAACATGCTCCGCTCGGCGAGGTCCTGCGGGAGCGCCTGTTCGGCCCGCTCGACATGGTGGACACCGCCTTCTATACGCCCCCGAACAAGGCGGCGCGGCGCGCCGATCCGTTCTCGTTCGACTTCATGACTGCGGCCGGCCTCGACACCCGTGACGCCTCGTCGCCGCCGAAATTCGAGGCGGGCGGAGGCGGCCTGATGTCGACGCTCGCCGATTACACGCGCTTCGCCGCCATGCTGAGCTTCGGGGGGACGCTCGAGGCCAGGCGCATTCTCGGGGCGAGGACGCTCGCCTTCATGGCGAGCGATCACCTCGACGCGAACGTCAGGCGGGGCCACTATCTGCTATGGCCCGGGCACGGCTTCGGTCTCGGCTTCGCGGTGCGCACCGACGCCGGGAAAGCGCCGACGGCGGGCAGCGTCGGCGAGTTCTTCTGGGGCGGCATGATGGGCACGGCCTTCTGGGTGAGCCCACGCGACTCCCTGTTCGCCGTCATCATGGTTCAGACCCCGGAAAACCGCGAACATTTCCGCGTGCTGTTCCGCAATCTGGTCAGCGCCGCCATCGCGTAGGGCCGTCTTGCGCGCCGGCGGTTGACGCATCGCCGCTGGCGCGCCCCGGCTTGGTGGTCCTCACCACACGCCGATGTTCGCCGCAGACGCCCAGGGCTCCGCCGGCGCCTTCGGCTCGCCCTTCTGGATGAGCTCGATCGAAATCAAGTCCGGCGTGCGAATGAAGGCCATGTGGCCGTCGCGCGGCGGCCGGTTGATGGTCACCCCACCCTTCTGCAGCCTGGCGCAGGTTGCGTAGATGTCGTCGACGGCATAGGCGAGATGGCCGAAATTGCGCCCGCCTTTGTAGTCCTCCGGGTCCCAGTTATAGGTGAGTTCGACCGTTGGCTTCCGACTCGCCTTCGCCTGCTCAGCGTCGTCGGGGGCGGCGAGAAAGACGAGCGTGAACCGACCCTTTTCGTTCTCGATGCGGCGCGTCTCGACAAAGCCCATGAGTTCGAAAAACGCGATCGTCGCCTTGAGGTCGGTCACGCGGATCATCGTATGCAAATATTCCATGGGGCTCCTCGTTCGGGTTTGCTTCGTCGCGGGCCTGGGAGCATAACGCCTTCGCTCTTGAGGGGAAGCCCCCGCACACATGGACGTCTCGCTTTGGCGCCGAGGCCCGCCTCACCGGGCATATGACCACTCAACGCTGAAGCAGCGCGCCGCGGCGGCCTCGATCGCCGCAAGCTCGGTCCTGGCCGCGGTCAAGCTCATTGCGGGCCTGGCTTCCGGCTCGCTCGCGCTTCTCTCGGAAGGCGCGCACAATATCATCGACGTTGGCGCGAGCGCGCTCACCTTCTTCGCGGTGCGCGAGGCGGACAAGCCCGCGGACTCCGATCATCCGTTCGGCCACGCCAAGATCGAAGCGGTGGCGGCGCTGGCGGAAACGGGTTTTCTCGCCGTGCTCTCGATCGGTGTCGCGATCGCGGCCGTCATGCGCATCCGTGCGCCGGGCGGCGCGGTCGATGTCAATGCTTTCGCCATCGGCGCGATCTTGCTCTCGATCGTCGTCGACCTCGTGCGCTGGCGGGCGCTGATCCATGTGGCGCGCTTGACCTCGAGCCATGCGCTCGGCGCCGACGCCCTGCATTATTCGAGCGATCTCGTCGCATCCGTGCTTGTCCTCATCGGCCTCGCGGCGACGCGCGCCGGATATCCCCATGCCGACGCGTTCGCCGCCCTCGGGGTCGCCGTGTTCATCGCCGCGGCGGGCTACCGCCTTGGCCGGGAGACGATCGACGCGCTCGTCGACCGCGCGCCAGAAGGGCTGACCGACGCCATCCGCGCGCTGGTCCTGCGCGAGACCAGCGTCGCGCGAATCGAGGCGATTCGCCTAAGGCCGAGCGGCCCCAAGATCGTGGGCGACGTCATCCTCTCGGTGTCGCGCACGCTGCCGCTCGAACGCGTGGCGGCAATCAAGGCCGAGCTGCAATCTCGCATCGCGCGGAGATGGCCGCAGGCCGAATTGACCATCACCGCCAACCCGCTCGCGCTCGACGACGAAACCATCCTTGAGCGGGTGCTGGTGACCGCCGCGCGCCGGGGCCTCCCGGTGCATCACGTCACCATCCAGGACATTGGAGCGCGCAGGACGGTCACCCTCGATCTCGAAGTCGATGGCGCGATGTCGCTGGGCGACGCGCATCGGCTGGCCTCCGAGCTCGAAGACGCGATCGCAGAGGAGATCGGCGAGGACGTCGAGGTCGAGACTCACATCGAGCCGGCCGAGCCGGAGTTGAGCGGCCAATTGGCGGAACCGGACCTCGCGCGCCGCATCGAAGCCTCACTCGCCGCCGCGGCCGCTAGCCAGGGCCGCGTGCGCGACATCCACGATGTGCGGGTGCGCGAAACCTCGGGCGGCGTGTTCGTCCTCTTCCACTGCCACGTCGATCCGGAAACGCCCGTGGAGACGGTTCACGACGCCGTCGATTCGCTCGAGCGCTCGGTCAAGGCGGCGTTTCCCGAAGCGCGCCGGGTCGTGGGCCACGCGGAGCCGGCAGGAACAGAGGCCGGCGGCCAGACTCAAGGCCCTTGCGACTGAGTCGCGGCCATCTCGTCCAGCCTCGACAGGAAGAGCTTGAGGATCGGCGACCTGTTCGCCTTGTTGTAGCCGACGACGAGGTCGATGGTCGGCGCATTCCCGCGCAGGTGGCGGCTGGTCACTGACGAGGGCAGAAAATTCCTCGCATACGCAGGCAGGAGCATGACCGCGCCGGTCGAGGCGACCATCGACACCGCATGGGCGAGATGATCCACTTCGTGCGCCGGCTTGATGTCGAGCCCCGACCGCTCAAGGTAGCCCGCGATCAGCGCGTGCAAGGTCGGCGCCGTGTTGGACGGGATGATAAACGGCTCGCCGACGATCTGCCGCAAATCGACAGCCTCCTGCGCAGCCAGGCGATGATCGCTCGGAAACACCAGCACAAGCCGCTCCGTCAACACGCGCCGGTAGACCAGGTTTTCCCCGCGCGGCTCGGGGCGCAGGAATGCGGCGTCAACTCTCCCCCGCATCAGCTCCATCGCCAGTTCCGGAGAGTGCTGGCTTGCGATGGTCAGCTTCATGTTGGGCAGCTGGTCTTGAAGAATGCGCATCGCCTTCGGCAGCCAATCGATCTCCGTCCCGGCGAGAAAGCCGAGCGTGAAGGCCGGCTTGAGCGGTTCCGCGGCGCGCCGCGCCGCTTCGACCGCGGCCTCGGCTTGCATGATGGCGAGCCGCGCATGATCGAGGAACGCGCGGCCTGCGGCGGTCAGCTCGACGCCGCGCACGCTGCGGCTCATCAGGGGCACGCCGACCTCATCTTCGAGATTGCGCATCTGGCGGCTGAGCGAGGGTTGCGCCGTGTGCAGTCGCTTTTCGGCCGCGACCGTCAGGCTCCCCTCTTCGGCGACAGCAACGAAATAGCGAAGATGCCTGAGCTCCATATCAGCCTTTCATACCCAAAAAGCATGGCGCTCAACTTATAAAGTCTTTTTCCCCCGCGCCAGCGGCGTCTACATCCAGGCTCAATACCAGCTGGCAAAGAACCATCCGCGGTCTAAAGCGCCGCGGCGTCCCGGCTTGACCATGCTTTGCCGGCAGGGACGGAGCGAACCCGTGAGGATTCGAATATGAGCAGCGACTCAGTCGTCTTGATCACCGGCGCGCTCACCGGCATCGGCCGCGCTGCGGCGCTTGCCTTCGCCAAGGAAGGCGCGAGCGTCGTCGTGTCAGGCCGCAAGGAAGCCGAGGGAAAGGCGCTGGAGGCGGAACTGACTGGACTTGGCGCCAAGGCCGCCTTCATTCGTGCGGACGTGCGCCAGGAGGACGAAGTCCGCAATCTGATCGACAAGACGGTCGCGCGCTTCGGGCGGCTCGACGCGGCAGTCAACGCCGCGGGCACCGAGGGCAAGCCCGGTCCCGTCATCGACCAGACCGCCGAGAGCTACGCCGCGACCTTCGACACCAACGTGCTGGGCACGCTTCTGAGCATGAAGCACGAGTTGCGGGTCATGCTGCCGCAAGGGGCGGGCAGCATCGTCAACATCTCCTCGACTTATGGCCACGAGGGCGCAAAAGGCGCGTCAATGTACGCCGCAAGCAAGCACGCGGTCGAAGGCATGACCAGGTCCGCCGCGCTCGAGGCGGCGGGGTCGGGCGTAAGGGTCAACGCCGTGGCGCCAGGCCCGACCGAGACCGGCATGCTCAATCGCTTCACCGGCACGGCCGAGAACAAGGCCGCGCTCGCGTCGGGCGTGCCGCTTGGCCGCGTCGGCCAGCCCGACGAGATCGCCCGCGCGATCGTCTTCGTCGCCTCCAATGGCGCGTCGTTCATGACCGGGCAGATCGTGACCATGGATGGCGGCAAGACGGCGGGTTGACACCCATCAGACCGCGCCTTGATGACGACGCAATGAGGACCATGACATGGCTTTGCCGACCGGAAAGACCGCTCTCGTCACGGGCGCATCGCGCGGCATGGGGCGCGCGAGCGCTATCAAGCTCGCTCTGGCGGGCGCGCAGGTTCTGGTTCACTTCAGCACCGGCGCGGAGGAAGCCGAACGGGTCGTCACGGAGATTCGCAAGAGCGGCGGCCGGGCCGACGCGGTCGGCGTCGACCTCGCGGCGGCCGACGGGCCTCACAAGCTCGCGAAGCGGACGCGCGAGATCATTGGCGACCGCCTCGATATCCTGATCGCCAACGCCGGCGTGTCGAAAGCGGCGACGATCGAGGACACCACGGTCGAGGATTTCGATCGGCTCTTCGCGGTCAACGTGCGGGCTCCGTTCTTCCTCGTTCAGCAGCTCCTGCCGATCCTGGGCGCGGGCGGCAGCATCGTCTTTCTTTCGTCGCTCGCGGCGCACGCCGTCGTCGGCGCCCTGCCCGCCTACGCCGCGACCAAGGGGGCGATCGAGACGATGACGAAGCATTTCGCCTCGGCGCTCGGCGACCGCGAGATTCGTGTCAACGCGGTCGCGCCCGGCGTCGTCGAGACTGACATGTCGAACTTCACCAAGACGGAGAACGGACGCAACTACGCGCTGGGCATGCAGACGCTCAAACAGCGCCTCGCTCAGCCTGACGACATCGGCGGCGTCGTCGCCTTCCTCGTGTCCGACGAAGCCCGCTGGATCACCGGCGACATCATCCACGTCGACGGCGGCTCGAAACTGTAAAAGAAGCCTGGTCGGCCGCGCCATCGTGGCGCGCCCCGGCTTCGGACGCCATTTTTTTGGATTCTGTCATCTTGCGCTATTTAAAGAGGCGCGATGACAGAGATACCGCCCACGAACAGCGCGCCAGCGCAAACCACCGCCACGGCCGCAGGCTGGCGCAGTCACTGGCTTTACCCGTTCCTACGCATCGCGTTCCTGGCCTTCGCCGCCTGGCTCATCTGGTACACGGCCGGACATTGGGACCGCTGGACGGGCGCCGCGCGCTTTGAATCGACCGACGACGCCTTCATCGCGGGCGACGTGACGCCGCTTTCGGCCCGGGTGTCTGGCTATATCACCGAAATGCCGGTCAACGACTTCCAGACCATCCGCAAGGGCGATCTGATCGCCGTCATCGATCCGTCCGACTACCAGGCCCAGCTTGACCTGGCTCAAGCCAATCTCGCTGCGGCTGAGGCGACGCTCGCCAACCTCGAGAACCAGCGCGCCATCCAGCAGGCGCTTGTCCGCGAGGCTGAGGCGACGATCGACTCGACCGAGGCCGACGTGCTGCGCTACCAGCTCGAGGACAAGCGCCAGCGCGACCTGTTCAAGACCGGAATCGCCGGGACACAAAAGCTGGTCGAACAGGCCGACGACAATGCGAAGAAAGCGCTCGCCCAGCGACGCCTGAACGAAGCGCAACTCGACCAGCAGAAAGCTGCGCTGGCGGCGATCGACATCCAGGAAAAGCAGCTTCAGGCGCAAATTCACGCGGCGGAAGCTCAGGCCGCGCTCGCCTCCAATAACCTGCGCTATACGCGAATCCTCTCGCCCGCCGATGGGCTCGTGGGGCAGCGGCAGGTGCGCCTCGGACAATTCGTCAATGTCGGCACGCAAGTGATCGCCGTCCTCCCGCTGCCGAACATCTGGACGCTCGCGAACTTCAAGGAAACCCAGATGACCAACATCCGTGTCGGCCAGCCGGCCCGCGTGACGGTCGACGCCTTTCCCGATCTCAAGCTCACGGGCCACGTCGATAGCTGGTCGCCGGGGACGGGCAGCACCTTCGCGCTACTTCCCCCCGACAACGCGACCGGGAACTTCACCAAAGTGGTCCAGCGCGTGCCGGTAAAGATCGTGCTCGACAGCAACCCTTCGCTTGGCGCGCTGGTGCGGCCGGGCATGTCCGTCGAAGCCACGGTCGATACCGGCGCCGATCCTGTGCGGAGCGGCGGAACGACGACGAGCGACGCGGCGCCTCGCCCATGACGGCGCTCCACCTCCCGTTCACCTCGAGCGGCGCGGAGGTCCGCGTCCCAGTTCCGATCACTTGCGCCGGCATCGCCGTTCACAAGCACAAGCTCCCTTTCATTCGGCTCAGCGCCGATTCCCTCAGGCCCTATGTCGGCATATTGGGCGTTCTCATAGGCGCGCTCCTGTCGACCATTGGCAGCCGCATTACGACCTTCGGCCTCGCCGATTTGCGCGGCGGCCTGCACTTCGGCTTCGACGAAGGCGCATGGATGACGACGAGCTTCGGCGTCGGGCAGATGGTCATCGGCGTCGCCTGCCCGTATCTCGGCGCCATTTTCAGCGTGAGGCGAATTCTTCTGTACGGAATGGCGCTCCTGTTCGTCGCCAGCCTGCTGGCGCCGCTGTCGCCCAACCTCACCGCATTCCTCACGGCGCAATTTCTCGCCGGCGTCGGCGCCGGAACCTTCATCCCGCTCACCATCGGCTTCATCGTCCGCAATCTGCCGCAGCGCCTCGTCGTCTACGGCCTCGCCGTCTACGCAATGAACTCCGAACTGTCGCAGAACGTCGCGGCCTCGCTCGAGGGCTGGTACTCGGACAGCCTGTCATGGCGTTGGATCGAGTGGCAATATTGCCTGGCGCTGCCGGTCATGTTCGCGTGCATCTGGTATGGCGTGCCGCGCGAGAAGGTCAACCTGGCGCTGCGGCGCGACCTCGACTGGCCTGGGCTCGCCTATTCGGGGCTCGGTTTCGCTCTCCTTTACGCGGGCCTCGACCAGGGCAATCGGCTCGACTGGAACAACAACGGCCTCGTCAATGGCCTGCTGCTCTCGGGCGGGCTGCTCACGCTTGCCTTTGTCGTGCGCGAGCTTTGGGTTGAAAAGCCGTTTCTAAACCTTCGCCTGCTCGCCCGAGGAGGGCTGGTCGCGATCCTGCTCCTGGTGACCGGCTTCCGGTTCATCATTCTCTCGACCGCCTACATCATCCCGACCTACCTTCAGGTGGTGCAGAACTATCGCGAGCTGCAGGTCGGCGCGGTTCTGCTCTGGATCGCCCTGCCGCAGCTTCTGATCGTCCTTCCGCTCGGCTGGCTTCTGCAACGCGTCGACGCCCGTCTGACGCTGGCGTTCGGGGCGATTCTGGTTGGAATCGCCTGCCTCATGGGGACCGGCCTCACCAACGACTGGGCCACCGATGACTTTCTCCCTTCCCAGGTCTTGCAGGCGATCGGTCAGTCGTTCGCCTTGACCTCTGTCGTCGTTCTCGCCGTCCGATCGATGAGCCCGGCCGACGTGTTGACGATCGGGACGCTGTTCCAGACCAGTCGCCTGTTCGGCGGCGAGATCGGCACCGCCTTCATGCAGACCTTCGTGCGCGTGCGCGAGCAGGTCCACTCCAATCTGATCGGCCTGCATGTCGACAGCCTCGGCGGGCAGACGGCCGATCGGCTGGCCGCGTATCGCAACGCTGTCGCCGCGCACTCGGCCGACGCCGCGCTCGCGGCGGAGCGCGCGACGAGCCTGCTTGCCTCCGCGGTGGCGAAGCAGGCCGCCGTTCTCGCGTATATCGACGGATTCCTCGCCGCCGCCATCGGCGCCTATGCGTGCCTGTTCTTGACCGCGCTCTTGCGGCGGCCTTGAGGGCTCCGGCCGCGCCGCGGAAGCGCCATGCCTTCCGCGGGCTTTTGCGCTAGCATGGCGCCCATGACGACGAAGGTGAAACGGCGGCTCACGACGCTCCTGTGCGCCGATGTTGAGGGATACACCCGCCTCATGGAGGCCGACGAAGCGGGCACGCTGGCCTCGCTGCGCAAATGCCGCGCCGCCATGACGACGCTGGTCGAGCGCCACGATGGGCGCATCGTCAACACGTGGGGCGACGCGGTCATCGCCGAGTTCCCAAGCGTCGTGGAGGCTGTGCAATGCGCGGTCGAGACGCAGCAGGAGATTTTTAGCCAAAACGGCGGCCTGCCCGAATCGCGACGGATGAGATTCCGCATCGGGATCCACCTCGGCGACGTGATGGTGGAGGGCGACGACGTCTATGGCGACGGGGTCAATATCGCCGCCCGGCTGCAGGAACTGGCCGAGCCGGGGGGAATCCTCATTTCCGGCCCCGTCTACGATCAGGTGCACAACAAGCTGTCCATCGGATTCGACTGCCTCGGCCAACAGTCCCTGAAGAACGTCGCCAACCCGGTGACGGGTTATCGCGTCCTGCAAGGGGGCGCCGAAACGCGGCCGGTTGCGTCGCGACCGAGCGTCAGGAGGGGGCCGGCCGTGCGTTCGGCCCATTCCGCGCAGGGCGGCCTCGCTCGCGCCTGGGAATGGTATGTCGGGCTGCCGCGTCTCAGCGCCGTGATGATCGCCCTCGCCATCTTCATGTTTCTGATCAACGTGTTCAGCGGCCTGCGCGAGGTCTGGTTTCAATGGCCGGCCACGGTTTTCCTGTTGATCGCTTTTTTGCGGGCCGCGAGCCGGAGCAGGCGGTCGTAGATGAGAGAGAGGCGGGAGGGTGCGCGCGCCAAGACGGATTTCATCCGAACGCGGACGCGCTCGGCTTTAGTCGAATCGCCGGGCCGGTTTCGACCCGGAGAGAGACCTTCGGAACAAGCCATTGTAAGTCGGGAATCGACGTAAAGCGGTCATCGCGAATGGCGACCGGGACGTCGCGGAGCGGCGGAAAGCCCGCGCAAGGTTGCGGATGGCGGCTCGCCAAATGCCTGTTGGTATCGGACCGCGAAGCGACCCAACTCCCAAAATCCGTGGGCAAGCGCAATCTGTGACACCGTCGAGCACGAAGGATCGCTTCCGATCAGCGCCCGGCGCGCCATATGGAGTCTTCTGAGCCCCAGATAGCGCTTCGGCCCCATGCTGAGATGATCCTGGCAGGCCCGCTCTAGCGACCGTTCCGACACACCCAACGCTTGGCAGAGTTCCGTGACATAGACCGGAAAGTCGTCCTGCTCCTGGAGATGCTCGTCCATCCGCCGGATCAAGGCGGCGCGACGTTCTCCCGCGTACGAACCTCGAATCGGCTCGGCTCGCCCCAGACAATCGACCATGGCCGTGATGAGGGAATCTTCCAGCGCGCGGCTGACCTCCTCGTGCTCGAGTCGATGAGGGTCGGTTCGCGCCAGTCTTGCCGCTCCGGCGTGCAGCAAACGCAGCCGGGCGAGCGCGTTTGGCGGTGGGCGAATCATTGTTGTGGTCCGCGGCGCGATAAGGTCGCGTTCCGCCAGGAGGAGCCCGAATCGCGCGAGATCCGTCGGCGACAGCGAGACGGAGCCAAAACCTATCGGCCCGTCTGAGGTCTGATTGTCCACGGCTCCCGAGCCAAGAAACATCATCACGTCGTCGCCGAAATCCTTTCCGCGATGGCGAACGCCTCCATTCCCACCAGGTGTGCGAAAGAGCACGGCGCTTCGTGACGGATGCACGGCCACCCGCAGCAATCGTGGGGCGGTCTCCTGAAAGCGCTGCATCCAGACGGCCCCAAGATCGACGCGGGTGATCTCGGATTGGAACCCGCGCTTCGCGAGGCGAAGGCCGGAGACGTCGCTGGCGCGGATCGCGCGATCGTATTCGTCCGGGTCGGAAAACGACCGAACGGCGCTGCTTCCCATGGCCCCACTCGCCGAGCGGTGAAATTGTCGGAAATTGCATAGACCGCTTGTTGTGGACCCGCCATATGCGCCGGCTAATGTGTCTGGCGGGATGGGCTTTCGGGTCGTCGGACGGGGCTGCGGTTTGGGGGCTACTCAATGCGACATTTCACGAACATGCTGGCGACAGTCGGCATCGCGTCTCTTGCAGCGTCTCTGAGCGCGCCTGCGTTCGCTCAGGAAAAGCGGCCGAACATCGTGATGCTGATGACCGACGATACTGGCTGGAATGATTTCGGCGCCTACGGTGGGGGCGCGAACCTCGGCCATCCAACCCCGAACATCGATCGCGTGGCCCAGGAAGGAGCTGTCTTCACCAGTTGGTATGGTCAGGCGAGCTGCACCGCCGGCCGCGCCTCGTTCATGACCGGGCGCATTCCAATCCGTTCGGCCCTCTCAGTCGTCGTTGTGCCCGGCGACGAGAACGGCCTCACGAAGTCGACCCCGACGATTGCCGAATTCTTCCAAAAGAACGGCTACGACACCTATTTCTCGGGCAAATGGCACCTGGGCGATCAACCCAAGTTTTATCCAACCGAGCACGGCTTCGACGAAATGAAGGAGTTCGCCGCCTATTATCCGGGCGTCTACACCTACGACGACACGTCCAATTTCGCCCATCCCTGGTTCCCGAAGTTTAACACGGCCTATTGGGACGAATATCAAAAGATCGTCAATCTCTACGAGTGGGAAGGCGTCGCTGGCAAACCCGCGACCAAGGTCGCCCGCATCGACTGCGATTATCTGCATGAGTTCGATGTTCGGCAGGCGGACTCGGCGGTCGGCTATATCAAGCAGCACGCCAAGGACACGAAGCCGTTCTTCATGGATGTGAATTTCATGAAGATGCACAACCCGAACATTCCCGCCAAAGCGTTCATCGGCAAATCGCACCTCGGCAACTATTCCGACGCCATGCTTGAGCTAGATTCAAACATCGGCAAGGTGATGGACGAAATCCGGGCGGACGCCCCCGACACGATCGTCATCATCACCGCCGACAATGGCGCGTGGCAGGATGCGTGGCCGGACGCCGGCACGGTTCCGGTCCGAGGTGAGAAGGGTTCGCCGTTCGAAGGCGGTTTCCGTGTGCCCGCCATCATGTGGGAGCCGGGCAAGATTCCAGCGGGCGCGCGCTATGGCGAAATGATGTCGCATATCGACCTCTGGGCGACGTTGGCGACGATGGTCGGTCTCACCCCGCCGCCCCATGGCGCGTGGACAGACAACGACGGCAAGCCGATCTATTTCGACAGCATCGACAACAGCGCCTACATCCTAGGCAAGGCGAAGCATTCGGCGCGCGATTCCTGGATCTATGTCGACGGCGAGGACTTCGCTGGCGCCCGCGCCGACATCGGCGACGACCCCGAAAATCCGACCTCCGTATCGCCTGGAAGTACCTGTACACTTCCAAGGACACATGGCTCGGCGCCAAACAGGATCTCGGGTGCTGCGGCTCGGTCTACAACCTGACGATGGATCCGTTCGAGAAATACGACATGCTGTTTAACGGGGCGGTGAGCACGCGGCTGCCGACAACCTCGCCGGGACGTTATGCCGGTTACGACAATGGCTGGGTCCTGTCGTTGATCGGCGTGCCAATCGGCGAGTTTGACAAATCGATCGTCGATTTTCCAAACATGAGGCGCTTTCCTGGCGGGGCCTCGAATGATACGAGCCCCAACCTTCAGAATCCGGCGAATCCCCTGCCCCTGATGGATATCCACAAACTTGTGAAGACGATTGGCGCGAGCGACTAGCCGGGGGGTTGAAAAGGCTCTGAGCGGGCGCGGTCGATTCTTCGAGCGCGCCTCCTTTGTGACGCTTGAGCGCGAGGGATACGCATACTCGCACAGGTCCACTTCCCGCTCCAAGCGGCCGCTGCCATCAGCGGCGATTAGGTCTGCCTCCGACGGAGGAGCCGCAAGACGTGAAGATTGCGCTCGCTGACATTGGCTTGCGAAAATCAGCATCCATGGCTATACTCTTCCTGTTGGCCGGACCGAGCGGCCGCGGCGCGAAGGCCCCATGAAGGAAAGTCTACCGAACTGCAGTTGACTCATTTTGGCCACAACCCGCCGCGCGAGTTGGGACGCCGAGAATTATTTTTGTTTTTTTCGCGTGTAACCCTTTGAAAAGTCCCGATTCCACCAAACAAATCCAAACAAAAAAAGCAAATTTGCTTGGCTATGTTTGGTTTTGCTTGGGATTTGCTTGGTGAAAAATCCCGTGCTGGTTGCATTTTCGACGCAGCGCCCTCATCTCGCCGAGACCGGCGAGCCGTGAGCGCCCCCCTATCGGGCGAAGGCGCCAGGCGAACCGCCTATTGCTTCACGCCGGACCGGACGTTCTTCGCGCCCGCGGTGCGCGCGATCGCTTCCCTCGTCGCGGCCGAACCGGATCTGAAGCGCGAGATTTTCCTCATCTGCGAGCCTGACGACGTGGCGCAGGGCTTCGACAAGCTCCCTGCCCCCTTGCGCGAGCGCATCACGCTCATGACCCTCGACTTTTCCCGCTTCGACGCGAGCCTCGCCGGCAAAGGCCGCTTCTCGCGCGCGGTGTTCCGGCGACTGTTTCTCGATGAGATCCTACCGGCGCGTTTCGAGCGGATCGTCAGCGTCGATTCGGACATGCTGATCGTCCGCGACGGGCTCAGCCGGCTCGAGAGCTTCGATCTTGAGAGTAAGCCGCTCGCCGCGGCCTATGACATGATCTTCCTCATGGACTTCAAGGGCGACGCGCTGGCGCAGCGGTTTCAGCGCTCGCGCCGCTCGCTCGGACTTGCGCTCGACACGCCCTACTTCAACGCTGGCCTGATGGCGATCGACCGGACTGAGTGGCGAGCCGCGAAGGTGACGGAACGCGTCACCCAGGCGCTTCGCGACGATCCGAAGCGCTTTGCCTTCATGGAGCAGGATGCGCTCAACGCCACACTTCAGGGCAATTTCGCAGCGCTTTCGCCACGCTTCAACTTCATGGGCGACTTTTTTCTGCTCGACCTCGAACGCCGAATCGAGCCGATCGTGCTCCATTTCGTAAACGCGCCAAAACCTTGGGAGCTTGGCGCATGGAAAGGCGAAGCGCGATTCGCCGAAGCCTACCGGGACTGGTTCGCCGCGTCGCCATGGCCGGAATTGGCGCAGGCGCCGGCCGTGCGTCCATGGCGGCGCGCCCGCCCGCCCCTCACACAGGCGAGAGCGGATTTCGCCAAGCGCCTGTCGGCGTTCCTCGCCGGGACGCGCTTCATCGACGGGCCGCTCAGGCTCGGCTCCGAGCCATGAGGCTCGCGGGCTTAGGGGCCGGCGCTCAAGCCCTGAGCAAGCCGGCGCGGCAAGACTTCGACGGATGCCTCTAGTTGCTTGACGTCGCGGCAAGCTTTACCTTACGTTACTTTGACTCTACAGTATACTATGGGTAACAATGTGTTGCGGTTAAATAAGAATTAGGCATTAATCTCCAGAGTCCCCGAAGCGTCTTTCCCTCGACGCGGCGATTCTGGGGTAGCCAATGAAGCTTCTGTTGTCTCTCGCTTGCGCCGGTCTGGCCGTGGCGGCGGCGCCCGCCTCGGCCGCCGATCTCTTGGGGACGTCCCCGCCGCTCAGCATGCCAGGGAGCCAGACCCCGATGTTCGAAGTCGGCACGAACTGGTATGTGCGCGGCGATCTCGGGATCAGCTTCGACAGGGCGCCGAGCGTTTCGTTCTCGAGCATCGCGCTTCCCCCTCTTGGCGTCATCGGCGCCCCGTTCACCGCCGGCTCCGGAACGAACTGGACGACCACCAACTTCACCGGCGGCGCAGGGTTCGGCTACCGGTGGAACGACTGGCTGCGGTTCGACGCGACCTGGGACTACAGCACCGGCCCCGGGGGCTCGCGTCAGGCGACGGTGGTGTGCCCTTACGGCCTGACCGGAGTGAGCAGCGCGGCCGGCGCTCCGCTCGGCTATCTCTACGATACGACCAACACCTGCAACGGCTCGGCGAGCGCGCATCAGTACAACAACACTTTCCTCGGCAACGCCTACATCGACCTTGGCACCTACTACGGCTTCACCCCTTACGTCGGCGGCGGGCTCGGCCTCAACATGAACGTCCTCACCGCGAGCGCCAACTTCAACGAGACCGCCAACGGCCTGCCCTACGCCGCCGACCTGACGTCGACAGGCTTTCCGCAGGTATGGGTCAATCCCGAGGGACAGCCGCTCGCCCCGCAACCCAACATCGCCTTTGCGCCGCAATTCTGGAACCGGTCGATCCGCTCGACCGCCTACACGATGGCCTGGGCGCTCACGGCCGGCGTCGGCTTCAAGCTCAGTGCGAGCGCAACGCTCGACCTCGGCTATCGCTACCTCAACACCGGCACAGTCAATACGCTGATCAACCCGCAGACGGGCCTCACCCTCCATCAGAACAATACGTCGCAGCAGTTTCTTGTCGGCGTTCGCTACTCTCTGCAGTAGATGCCGAACGGCGCGCCGTATCGCCTCTGCGCGTGAGGAGCTGAGGGCGGACCCGGTTCCGGTTCGACCTGCGGGACAGGGCAGCCTGGCGCTGCGCGCGGGCGAACGAATGGTCTGCCGGTCTACCTCCCATCACTCGACGCGCTCGCTAAAGCGCGACTTGTTTCGAGCCCGCCGCCATGCGAGGCTTCGGCTCCGAATAAGACCGAGGCGAGCTCGGCCACGATTTTTTATCGGGGAGGACGTCCAATGGTCAGAATGATCGCGCGGCTGGTCGCCGTCGCGTTGTTTGCGCTGTCGCTGCCGCTGGCGGTTCAGGCCAAGACCTTTTACTGGATCTCGCATGGGAGCCCGGCCGACCCGGTCTGGACCTATTTTCTCGCTGGGGCGAACATGTGGGCGAAGGACACCGGCCAAACGGTCAGGACCTCGTTCCACAACGGCGATGTGCCCTCGCAACAGGAAGCGATCCGCGCCGCCATCGCTGCGAAAGCCGACGCGATCGTCACCACGAGCCCCGACCCGGGCAGCCTCGTCGACGTCGTCAAGGAGGCCCGCGCGGCCGGCATCCCGGTCATCAACTTCAACACGCCCGACCCGAAAGTGAACTTTACGGCTTACGTCGGCGGCGACCTTCTCGTCGTCGGCAAGTCATGGGCTCAATATCTCGTCGATCACAAGCTGGTTAAGTCCGGCGACTTCGTCTGGATGCCGGTCGAGGTGCCAGGCGCGAGCTATGGAGTCGAGGAGAAGAAGGGCATCGACGCCGTCTTCGGCCCGCTCAACATCAAGACGGAAGTCACCGATGCGACGCTCGACCAAGCGACCGTCATCTCGCGCATGAGCGATTACCTCACAGCCAACAAGAGCAAGATCAACGCGATCATCGGCCTTGGCGACATGGTGACGGGTTCGGTCAAGCGCGTGTTCGACCAGGTCGGCGTGAAGGCGGGCGAGATCCCTGTCGTCGGCTGGGGCAACTCGCGCGACACCACCGCGGAAGTGAAGGACGGGTATGTCAATGCCGCCATGTGGCAGGACCCGCAGGCGACAAGCTATCTCGCCTTGTCGCTCGCCGCGATGGCGTCTGGCGGCGTGCCCCCGGGGTTCAACATCACGGTCGGCTCGCTCTATGACAAGTCGACCGTCGACACCTACGACAAGATGATGGCGGGCAAGTAAGCGCCGAACGCCGCTCGGTCCCGGGACGTGTCTTCGGGACCGAGCCCTTTTCCAATCGGGTTCCCGATCCGACGGCGCTTAAGCCCTCGGCCGCCCCCTTCCGGTGATCGGACTTGACGCAGACTTCGACCCTCCGCCGCATCATAGCCGCGCCGGAGTTTGGCCCCTTCGTGCTGCTGATCCTGGAGATCGCCGTCTTCGCCGTGATCAATCCGGCGTTCGTCTCGCCGCTCAATATCTCAAACACGCTGACCTTCACCGTCGAACTGGGCCTGATCGCGCTCGCCATGACGCTTCTCATGACGTCCGGCGAATTCGATCTCTCCGTCGGCTCGGTGTTCGGCTTCGCGCCGGTCGTGATGTGGACGCTCTTCAATGCAGGACTGACCTCGCTGTTCGTGGGCTTCGTCGTCGCGCTCCTCATCGCAGCCGGCATCGGCCTCTTTAACGGCCTATTCGTCACCCGACTCAAGATCCCCTCGTTTCTGGTGACGCTCGGCATGCTCCTGGTGGTGCGCGGCGTCGCGCTTTTCGTGACCGACGGATTTCCGCAGCGCACCTGGAGCGCGAGCGGCCAATGGCTCGACAAGCTTCTCGTCGGCGACTTCTACGTCGGCCCTTTCCGTGTCTATGCGTCGCTGTTCTGGTTCATTGCGGCGGCGATCATCCTCGGCTACGTGCTGACGCAGTCGAAATTCGGCAACTGGATTCAGGCTACGGGCGGAAATGCAGTGGCGGCGCGGGCGCGCGGCGTCAACGTGAACGCGGTCAAGGCCTGGCTCTTTGTGCTCAGCGCCGTCATGTCGGCTTTCGCCGGAATCATTAGCTCAATCCGCACCTCGGCCGCAAATCCCAACAGCGGAATGGGCTACGAGCTTGAAGTGATCGCGATGGTCGTCATCGGCGGCACGGCGCTTACCGGGGGCCGAGGCACGATCCTCGGCACAGTCCTCGGCATCCTCATCCTGCGGGTCATGCGAAACGGCATCGTGCTGATCGGGGTCCCGGGCCTCGCCTACAACATCTTCATCGGCGCGATCATTCTTGGCATGATGGCGCTGCACTCTTGGCTCGAGCGCCGACACCAGGCCGGAACCTGACGATGAGCGCAGATCTCATCCGCATGGAGCATATCGGCAAGTTCTACGGCCGCGTGCAGGCGCTCGACGACGTCAACTTCACTGTCGCGCGCCAGGAGATCGTCGGACTATTGGGCGACAACGGCGCAGGCAAGTCGACGCTGATCAAGGTGCTCTCAGGCGCCGTGCGCGCAACGAGCGGCGACATTATCGTGCGCGGCAAGCGCGCCGACATCCGCAGCACGACGGACGCCATCGCACTCGGCATCGAGACGATTTACCAGGACTCGGCGCTCGTCACGCAACTCTCGATCGCGCGCAATCTGTTCCTCGGCCGCGAGCCGCTCAAGGGCCCGCGCTTTATGAATCGTATGGACAAGGCCTTGATGGAGCAAGTGGCGGGCGAGCTTTTGAGGAGGGTCGGGATCGGCAAGTCGATCCCGGCCTCAACACCGATCTCGTCGCTCTCCGGGGGCGAGCGGCAGGCGGTTGCGATCGCCCGCGCCATGCACTTCGACAGCGACCTCATCATTCTCGACGAGCCGACCAACAACCTCGGCGTCGCGGAGACGCAAGGCGTGCTGCGCTTCGTGCGCAACGCACGCGACTCCGGGCACTCCTGCATCCTAATCGCGCATAACATCCACCATGTGTTCCAGGTGGTCGACCGCATTGCCGTGATGCGCCACGGCCGGATTGTCGCCGACGACATCGACCCGAAGCAAATGACGGTCGCTGACGTTGAGGCCGTCATCACCGGGGAGCTTGCCGAGGCGGCGCCCTGACCAGACTGCCAGCCCGAATTGGGCGGGGAGAGCCAGCGTCCGCGGATGCTGAAGTTTGTCACGCTTGCCCGATCGGCCTATCGTCGGCTCGGGTCCGGGGAGAGAAATCGCGATGGCGTGATGCTCGGGAATAACGAAATGGCAGACGGCGACGGCGGCTTTCATCATCTTCTCGGACCCGGAGTTCCAACCCGAAACTTCGCGAAAGGCAAGACGATCTTCAAGGAAGGCGAACTGGGCGACGAGTTTTTCGTGGTGGTGCGCGGAAAGGTTGAAATCAGCAGCGGCGACCGTCATTTTGAGACTCTTGGCCCGGATGGCATTTTCGGCGAGATGGCGCTGATAGACGACAGCCCGCGCAGCGCAACCGCGGTCGCGATGACGGATGTGATTGTGGCGCCAATCAAGGAAAATCAGTTTCTGTTCCTGGTCAAAAACACGCCGTTCTTTGCGCTCAACGTGATGCGCGTTCTCGCCCACCGGTTACGGCGCCAGAACAAAGCGCTCTGACGGAGCGAAGTCGGGGCGACGTCTCGTTCCTTCGCCCGGTTCGCGATGAAGTCGCCGCCGCACGAGGCGGGCCGATATCGCGGTCGACCGGGCTCATTGCTCGAAGGGCAGACCGGCGTATTGTTCGGCCACCAGGGCGGCGGCATGCTTCGATCGAAGAAGGTGGTCGAATTCGCTGAGCTTGATCCGAATCTCGAACGGATCATCGCCGGGAAACACATGCAGCAGATTGGTCAGCCACCAGGAGAACCGCTCGGACGCCCACACGCGTCTCAGCGCCATGTCCGAATAGGTCTCGAGGCGCCCATCGCTTCCCTTTGAGAAATGCGCAGCGAAAGCGCGCGCGAGATAGAAAACGTCGGAGATCGCGAGGTTGAGGCCCTTGGCCCCGGTCGGCGGCACGATATGCGCCGCGTCGCCGGCGAGAAACAGCCGCCCGTAGCGCATTGGCTCGGCGACGAAACTGCGCAAGGGCGCGATCGACTTTTCAATCGACGGGCCGGTCACGATCTTGCGCGCGATGTCGTCGGGAAACCGGCTCTTGAGTTCGTCCCAAAAACGCCCGTCCGGCCAGTCCTCGATCCGCGTGTCAAGCCCGCACTGGATGTAATAGCGGCTCAGCATCGGATTGCGCAGCGAAGCAAGCGCGAAGCCGCGCTCGTGCCTGGCGTAGATGACCTCGCCGACCGGCGGCGTTTCCGACATGATTCCGAGCCAGCCGAACGGATAGGCGCGCTCGAAAATCCTGAGCACGGATTTCGGAATGCTCTGCCGGCACACGCCATGGAAGCCGTCGCAGCCGGCGACGAAGTCGCAATCGAGCGATTCGGCGACGCCGTATTTCTCGAAAGTCACTTGCGGCGCCGCGCCGGTCAGCCCGTGAAGCTGGACATTCGCCGCTTCCTCCACGATCCGTCCGCCGTCGCGCTCCCTGATGCGGTACAGTTCCTCGGTGATCGCGGTCTGACCGTGCGACCACATCGGCCGGCCGGCGTGGGTCCTGGTGTCGATGAGAAACGGATCGCGGTCCTGCCAGACGATAAAGCTTCCGTCATGCGCATGGCCCTCGCGGTCCATCCGTTCGCCGGCCCCCGAATCGCGCAACACCTGAACGGAACCGAATTCGAGCACGCCGGCGCGGATGCGCTTGAGCACATACGCCTTCGTCTGCCGCTCGATGACGACGCTGTCGATGCCGTCGCGATGCAGCAAATGTGAGAGGAGCAGGCCGGCCGGGCCGCCACCGATGATCGCGACCTGAGTGCGGCGCATGCTTGTCCTCCCCGGGACGGCGAACCAGCCGAGCCCCCCACCGTCGCAATTAAAGCCCGCGCGACCCCGCGATCAACCGGTCGCAGCGGGCCTTTGGTCCGGATCGCCCGTCGGGGAGAGCCCGGCCGCCTCGAGCGCCTCGGCCTGCCGGCGCGCGACCGTCGCCTCGTCAAAGCCGTCGATCGCATCTTCGTACATGCGATGAAAGTTGAGCCGCGCCTGAAGGCGCAGGAAAACGCTGCCGATGCCGATGGTCGCCCGCTCAAGAAACACGAATTCGCGTGGCACCGGCAAGCCCCCGCCCTCGGCTTTTAAGGTGCGCATCACCTGGCCCATCTCGCGGCGGCCATATTCCGAAGGCTTGACCCCGTCGGCGGCGGTGCGCACGCGATCGTCGAGAATGGGGCCGCACATGAAACGCGCCCATAGGGTCATCGCCTCGGTCATCCCGGCGTTAAGCTTGTGAAAGCCCCACATCTCATAAGCATTGGCGATCCGCAGCTTATCGTTTGTTTTCAACGCCCGATAGAGCTCGACCACGCCGAGCACGAAGCGCGGCGGAAAGATCCGCGCGCAGCCATAGTCGAACAGGTTGACGCCTTCGACGCCGCGCTCGCCGCCCCGCCCGGACGCCGCGACCGTGTAGTTGCCGAGATGCGGATCGCCGTGAATGACGCCATAGCGCAGGAAAGGGCGCCACCATGCGTCGAACAGGCCAACGGCGATTGCGTCACGCGCCTCCTGCGGCGCAGCCTCGAAGGCGGTGAGCGGCTCGCCGTCGAGCCATTCCATCGTAAGCAGGCGCCGCGTCGACAGGCTGTCGTCAACCCTCGGCACGCGGACGAACGGGCGGTCTGCCAGCATCACCCGATAGAGCCGGGCGATTTTTGCCTCGCGCTGGTAGTCGAGCTCTTCGCGCACTCGCTCGCGGATCTCGCGCGCCATCTCGCGGGTGTCGATCGCCGCGCTCGCGCGCCGGTGCAGCGAGAACAGGAGATCGAGATTCGAGAGGTCCGTCTCGACCGCCGACGCCATATCTGGATATTGCAGCTTGCAGGCAAGAGGCTCGCCGCCAAGGTTGACGGCGCGATGCACCTGGCCGAGCGACGCGGCGGCGGCAGGCTTGAAGTCGAACTCGGCGAAACGCTCGCGCCAGTTCGACCCAAGCTCGGCCTGCATGCGCCGGCGCACGAACGAGGCCCCCATCGGCGGGGCCTGCGACTGGAGCTTGGCCAATTCCGCGGCGAACTCCGCCGGAACTGCATCGGGGATGGTGGTCAGCATCTGCGCCACCTTCATCAGCGGGCCCTTCATCGAGCCCAAGGCCGATGCGAGCGCCTTGGCGTCTGTCTCGCGGCCGCCCCCGCGCAGCCGATTGACGCCGACCCGCGCCGCAAACGCGCCCGCGTTGGCGCCGAGTCGCGCGTAGCGCGTCGCCCGCGCGCTCAGGCGATTGGCTTCATTGTCCTGATCCAAACGTGAAATCCCAGATTGAGGCTTACAAGGATATAGGTCGCGCGGGGATCAATTTCAGCGGCGACGCGCCACAAGCGTCGAGCAAAGGACCGAATCGTTAACGGCGGCGGTGATACGTGAGCGCCATTCCGAGACAAGTTGACAAGGGCCCCCTCGGCAGCGGTTCGCGGGCGTGCAGAAGAATGGCCCTATTTTTCTCATAGTCGAATACGCCGGGAAACTGGCTGCGGAAATCGTCGACCAACGTCGTGCGACAATTGAAGAGCACCGCGCACTCACGCTCCGGGGACCGACACCGACCCAGCCGAATGGTGCTTCCGCTTCCGGTCGCCTCCGTCAGATACGCCGGCTCGCCCCATTTCAGCGTTTCCGTCAGCGGACCGACGCCATCAATGGCGGTGGCCGTTTCCAGGATGAGATCGCGAACCTCGAGAAGCCGTGCCCGCACGCCTGCGGGGAACGCGGCGAAAGCCGCCGCCACATCGGTTGGCATCAGGGCGACCTCTTACTCGTCACAACGTCTTCAGTGGCAAATGGATGTCGGTCAGAAGATCGGTTGGCGCAACGTGCTGTGGGTTGTTGAGATACGCCTCGAATATGGGCTCATCATCCGGTTCGTAGCCTGACTGCGGCAGCCACGCGCCGAGCAGCCACCGATAGGCGCCCCTCATGTCGGCGTAGGGTCCGCGATAGCGCAATCTCGCATAGAGACCACCGCGTAAGACGAGTTCTTCCAGCGGCGCGGCGAGAGGCGTGTCCTCCGCGACTGGGGAGCAGGCTCGCGAACGCAACGCGTCGACGGGCGTGAGATCGGGGTCATCGAAGAACACGGCGCGCATCGCCTGATCCGGCGCGATGATTGTCTGCGTCGCCAGCGCGGTGAATAGACGTCCCATCGCCTGATCGATCTGCATATAGACGCCCTTATGAACAACGCTCGCGCAACGCGTCGCGGGAAGCGTCTCGATCGCGACGGGAAATCCCGCGCCATCCTCTGATTCTGCAGCCGCTTGGAACGCGGCGTGGCTGCCGGCGGCGCGATAGTCGGCGGGGGGCTTGCCATAGACCTCACGAAAGGCGCGCGCGAATGCGTCAGCGCCGCTGTAGCCGGCGCGCTCGGCGATCATCTCGATGGGTAGGTCCGAGTTCGCCAGCCGATCGGCAGCCCTCAGCAATCGTAGCCTGCGGATCGTCGCTCCGATCGTCTCGCCGCGCATGGCGACGTAGATTCGATGCCAATGATAGGGCGAGAGACAGGCGATCTCGGCAAGGCTCTCGGGGCGGATGTCTTCGTCGAGGCGCGTGTAAATGTGATCCACGACCCGATCGAGCCGGGCTTGATACGATTCCTGGGTCCGCTGCTTCGCCATTGTCTCAAGACCTCAACCCTTGTCCGAGACAGTCTTTTCATAAATGCGTCCGACAAATCCTGCGGTTTCTCAGCGCCTATTCCATCGCCTCCAGTTCATCGATCATGCGCTCGATCACCGAAAGGCCGATTATCCAGAAGCCCGGATCCTTCGCGTCGAGGCCGAAGGGCGCAAGCAGCTCGGAATAGGACTTCGATCCGCCGGCCGCGAGCACCGCAAGATACCGCTCGGCGAAGCCATCGCTTGAGCGCTCGTAGACCCCGTACAGCGAATTCACCAGGCAATCGCCGAATGCATAGGCGTAGACGTAGAACGGCGAGTGAATGAAATGCCCGATATAGGCCCAATAGGTTTCATAGCCGGGTCGGAGCGCGATTGCGGGCCCGAGACTCTCGGACTGCGCGTTCATCCACAAGTGGCTGATCTGTTCCGTCGTCAATTCGCCGTTGCGACGCTCAAGGTGAACGGCGCGCTCGAACTTGTAAAACGCGATCTGGCGCACCACGGTGTTGAGCATGTCCTCAACCTTGGACGCCAGCATCGCCTTGCGCTCGGTAATGTCAGTAATCGTCGCCAGCATCGAGCGGAAGGTCAGCATCTCGCCGAACACTGAGGCCGTTTCGGCAAGCGTGAGCGGCGTCGGCGCCATCAAGGGACCGTTGACCCCGGCGAGCACTTGATGCACGCCGTGGCCGAGTTCGTGCGCGAGCGTGGTCACGTCACGCGCCTTGCCGAGGAAATTGACGAGAATGTAGGGATGGGAGGATGGCGTCGTCGGATGGGCGAAGGCGCCGGGGGCCTTGCCGGGCCGCACGGGCGCGTCGATCCAGCCTTCGTCGAAGAAACGCCGGGCTATATCCGCCATGCGCGGCGAGAACGCGCCATAGGCGTTGAGCACCATGTCGCGCGCCGTCTCCCACTTGTAAACGCGCCGTGGCGCGTTCGGCAGCGGCGCGTTGCGGTCCCAGTGGTCGAGTCGCGCCTTGCCGAACCAACGGGCCTTGATCGCATAATAGCGATGCGAGAGGCGCGGATAGGCGTCCGTCACGGCCCCAACCAGCGCCTCCACAACCTCGGGCTCGACCCGATTGGCGAGGTGGCGCGAATCGGCGACATCCCTGAATTTGCGCCAGCGGTCGGAGATCTCCTTGTCCTTAACGAGCGTGCTCATGATGAGGGCGAAGAGGCGCAGATTCGCGCCAAGCGTTTTGGCGAGCGCGTTGGCCGCCGCCTCCCGCGTCTTCTCGTCCGGATCCATGAGCTTGCCGAGCAGCGGCTCGAGCGTCAGGCTCTCGCCTTCAAAGTCGAACCTGAGCGCCGCCATTGTGTCGTCGAACAACCGGTTCCAAGCGGCCGCGGCGCTGACCGACTTGTCCAGGAACAATCGTTCGAGGTCGTCGGCGAGCTGATGCGGCTTCTCCTTGCGAATGTCCTCGAGCCACGGGCGATAATGGCCAAGCGCCGGCGTCGCCATGGCGGCGTTCAGTTTGGCGTCGTCGATGCGGTTGAGCTCGAGTTCGAAGAACAAAAGATCTCCGGCGAGCGCCGTCACGCGCTCCTGTGCATCCCCGTGGAATTTGGCAATTTGCGGATCGCTGGTGTCGGAAGCGTAGAGCAGCGACGCATAGGCCATGATGCGGCCCGTTGAATCCTGAAGCGACTCGTAGGCCCTGACCGCGTCGGCCAATCTGGCGCCGGCGTCAGGCCAATCCGCCAGTTGTGCAAGCTTGCCCCGATAGGCTTCGGCGAAGGCCTGCGCTTCGCGCTCGGCGCTCTCGAAATCGGCGGCGAAGGCCGCTGAGTCCATGCCTTCGTACAAATCCTGAAGGCGCCACTCCGGCAGCGCGCCAAGATCCGCCGAGGCGGACGGCGGCGCGGCGACGGCGAGGGAACTGAACTTAGAACTCATCGACTGCGCCTCTTTGCATTAGGCTCCCGCTAACGGTCCGCGGTTGTTTGGCGCCGACAAAACGGCGCTTTTGAGGAAAGGGCGCGTCAGAACGGGACGGCGTTAACATCGCGTTTACCCTGATGCCACAATGTCGCCTATTGCGCGGCGCGCAGGGCGCCTTCGGACGACCATGACCGCTCTCATATTGATTGCCGATGACGATCCCATCCAGCGGCGCCTCCTTGAGGCGATGGCCAGACGATTTGGCTACGACTGCGAAAGCGCGGACTCCGGCGAAGCCGCGCTTGCCCGTCTCGAGGCGAGCGACAAGCCGCCTGTCAATCTCCTGATCCTCGATCTCGTGATGCCCGATCTCGACGGCATGGGGGTGCTGTCGCGGATGCGCCAGCATGAAATCGCGGTGCCCGCGATCGTCCAGACGGCGCATGGTTCGATCGAGGTTGTCATCTCCGCCATGCGCGCGGGCGCGACGGACTTCGTCGTCAAGCCTGTCGGCGCCGAGCGGCTTCAGGTGTCGATCCGCAACGCGCTACGCGTCGATGCCCTCGAGGACGAACTTAGGCGCGCGACCCGGCGCAACGCCGGCGAACTCAGCTTCCGCGACATCGTGACGCGCGCCGAATCGATGGCGCGCACCGTCCGCCTCGCCGAGCGCGCCGCCAAGTCGAACATACCGGTGCTGATCGAGGGCGAATCCGGCGTCGGTAAGGAATTGATGGCCCGCGCGATCCAGGGCGGGTCAGAGCGGCGGGGCAAACCGTTCGTCATCGTCAATTGCGGCGCGCTGCCGGAGACGCTGGTCGAATCCATTCTCTTCGGGCATGAAAAAGGTTCGTTCACCGGCGCTGTCGACAAGCATGTGGGCAAGTTCGCCGAGGCCAACGGCGGCACGCTGTTCCTCGACGAGATCGGCGAACTGACACCCGAAGCGCAGGTTAAACTGTTGCGGGCGCTGCAGGAGGGCGAGATCGACCCGGTCGGCTCGCGCCGCCCGGTGAAAGTCGATTTCCGCCTCGTGTCGGCGACCAACCAGAACCTGATCGAACTGGTCAAGGCCGGCCGCTTTCGCGAGGATCTGTTCTATCGCCTCAACGTGTTCCCGATCTCCGTTCCGCCGCTGCGCGCGCGCCTCTGCGATGTGCCCGATCTCGCCATGCGCTTTCTCGCCCGCTTCTGCGTCGAGGAGGGCAAGCGCATCCGTGGACTAGCCAACGATGCGCTCGGCATGCTGACCGCTTACGACTGGCCCGGCAACGTCCGCCAGCTCGAGAACGCGGTGTTTCGCGCCGTGGTGCTGGCCGACGGCGATGAACTGACCACAGCCGAGTTTCCGCAGATCGCGGCGCAGGTCGAGGGCTACGACGTGCGCATTCCCCCCGCCCCGCCGCCGATCGCCGCCGATCCGGCGGTTTCAGTCGGATTCCGCCCGGCTCTCCACGAGGACCGTGACCCCCTTTCAATGCGGCTCATCGACGACAGCGGCGATGTGCGCACGCTCGAGGAGATCGAAACCGAGGTCATTCGCTTCGCGCTCTCGCACTACCGCGGACAGATGTCGCAAATGGCCCGCAAGCTCGGGATTGGGCGATCCACGCTCTACCGCAAGATGAAAGACATCGGAATCGCAGATGACATGCTCGGCGACGCTGCGGCATAATGCGGGCGAAGCGTTGGCCGTCGACGGTCGGGAAGATTTTGGCCTCCAAACGACCCGAGCGCAAGCGACAGGAAGGCGGCGCGCGCCGCGAGGCGGAGCTGAGGATGAGCGCGCTCCGGGCCGGAAACTGGCGCAGGCTGCTGCTACTGGGCGCGGGCGCAGTCGTTCTCGCGCTGGCGGCCAATCTTGCCTGGGCGGGCGCTCCGCTGCCGGCCGGACCCGCGCCTACCGACCGCGGAGCCGCCGGCTTGTTGGCCGAACCTAAGTTCGACCTGACGCCGGCGCGTCAAATTGCGCCACGCGATGACGCCGACGGCCCGCCGGTGTCCGCATCGCAAGAGCCGGCCGCGCCGGACAATCCGCCGGTCGTCTACGATCCGACCGCCGGGCCCACGCTGTCGCCGATGCAGAGCGCGCTTCGAGCGGCGGTGGAGCGGCTTGTCACGCGCGCCGATCGGGTGAACCCGCTCGGGTCAGGCGACTGGCGCGCCGCGCGCGGAGCGATCGCGGCTTTCTACGGCGCGCGCTTCTACGCGCCGATATGGGTCGGCGAGGACGGCCTGACCGAAGCCGGACGATCGGCGCTGTCGCAACTCGAGCGAGCGGGTGAGGATGGCCTTGACATGTCGGCGTTCGCGCTGCCGCGAGAGATCGGCGCCGGCCTTGCTCCGGATCAGATCCCCGACGCCGAGACCGCAATCGCCTCGGCGGTCGTGACCTATGCTCAACAGGCGACGGGATCGCGCGTGCGTCCATCGCGCGTCTCCCCGCTCGCCTACGCGAAGCCGGGCCTCGCCGATCCGGGCGCGGCGTTGGCGGAAGTCGCCGCTGCGAGCGATCCCGCCGCGCGCCTAGCCGACTTCAATCCGCCGCAGAAAGGCTACCGCAACCTGCGTGAGGCCTTGAGACGTCTCATGGAACGTGTGCGGAACGGCGAGCCTCGGGTGTCCGCGATCATCGCCGACTTCGATCCCGAAACCGGGGCCGAACAGGCGGTCGGGGCGCTGCGGCGTGCGAAACGGCAGACCGGCGGCCGCATCCGCACGGCTTCACTCGCTTTCGGCGCCTCGCTCGCGCGCCGAAAGGCGGCGATCATCGCCAATATGGAAATGTGGCGCTGGGAGCCGCGCGACATGGGCGAAGAGCGGATCGAGGTCAATGTCCCGGACTTCTCGGTCGCGGCGCTCAGAGGCGATGAGATCGTTATCAAGACACGCGCCATCGTCGGCAAGCCTGAGACGCCAACGCCGATTTTCTCCGCCAGCATGCGCTACGTGCTGATTAACCCGTCCTGGCGCGTCCCCGATTCGATCATCAAGAAGGAGTTCGCGTCCAGGCTCGGCGCCTTGAGCCGGCGCGGCTACGAGGTGAAGACGATCGGCGGACGGCTGACGGTCCGGCAGTTGCCCGGGAACGACAACGCGCTCGGCCGGATCGCTTTCATGTTTCCGAACGACCACGCGATCTATTTGCACGACACGCCGGCGCGGGCGCTGTTCGACGAGGAAAGTCGCGCCTTCAGCCACGGCTGCGTGCGGGTCGAGGACCCTTTGAGCCTTGCCGAGCTTGTCCTGGGCGGGAACACGAGCGGGTGGACGGCCGAGCGGATCGAGGCCGCGTTCGGCGACAAGGAACGGACGGTATTTCTGCCCCATCCGCTGCCCGTTCATATCGAGTACTTCACTGAATTCGTAGACGAATTCGGAGAGCTACAGGAGCGGCCGGACATCTATGGGCTGAGTCGCAAGGTCCAGGCCATACTCGCGCGGACGAGTCAAGATTGAAAGGAGGCCGATATAGGGCTATAGGCGCAAAAGATCGCTTTTTGCCTTAACTGTGACGCGAGCGTCACAATGCGAATAAGGAGCGCTAGAGACGAGCGCTCGGGAGGTCGCGTAGGTCGGCGGGAGAGGCCGGCAAAAGCGTAAGTGTCAGCATATGGATAGGCACAGTCCCGCTGGCTTCGCCGGTCGCGACGTGTTGGGGAAGGATGGTTTGTTGGCGGGTTTCAACGTGAGCATTTGCGTCGACCGCTGCGGGACGGCGGCGCAACTGGCGATGGCGGCGGCGTTCGGGGTCATTTGCCTTGCGCCAAACTCGACCGAATCGGCGGTCGCCAACGGCGATACGCGCACCATCCTCCTTTCGAGTCAGCACACCCACGAAACCGGCTCGTTCACCTTCATGGTCAACGGGATCTATGACCAGGCGGCGCTCGATAAGCTGAACTGGTTCTGCCGGGACTGGCGGCTGAACGAGCAGATCAAGATGGACCCGCATCTGTTCGACATCATCTGGGAGGTCTACCGCGAATCGGGCGCAACGCAGCCGGTCGACGTCCTGTCCGGCTACCGCTCGCCGCAGACCAACGCGATGCTGCGCAGGCGGTCGCATCAGGTGGCCCAGCATTCGCAGCACATGCAGGGCAAGGCGATCGACGCCCATTTCGTCGACGTCAGCACGGCGCGCATCCGCGACATCGCCATGCGGATGCAGGCGGGCGGCGTCGGCTTCTACCCGACGGGCATGACGCCCTGGGTGCATATCGACAGCGGCGACGTGCGCTACTGGCCGCGCATGAGCCGCGACGCGCTGACCCGACTCTTCCCGGACGGAAAAACGGTGTTCATTCCCGCTGACGGGAAGCCGATGCCTGGCTTCGAGCAGGCGCGGGCCGAGATCGAGGCCCGCGGCGGCGAGGTGCAGGTGGCGAGAGGCGGGGGTATCGGTAGCGTTTTCTCCTGGCTATTCGGCCATGCGGGCGGCGCCGACGACGCGGAGGAGTCGGGCGGCCAGGAAGCGACGACCGCCACGGCGGCGGCGACCGGCAACGCGCGGAGCGGCCGCAACGGCGGCCCGGCGCCGCAGGTCGAGGTCGCCGACGCCGGACCGGAGGCGGTCGCCAAGGCCAAGAGCGACATACCGACCGGGCCGGCCTACGCCGAACCTGTCCAACAGGCGCCGGCCGCCAACCCCGAGCCGCCCGATACGGGGCCCGAGGCGGTCGCCAGGGCCAAGCGCGACCTGCCGACCGGCCAGGCCTACGCCAGCGCGGCGGAGCCAATTCCGACGCCCCCGGTCAAACCACAGGTCGTCGCTGCGCTGCAGCAACCAGACATGGCCACGGACGCTTCGACGGACGGCGCCGAACCGAAGTTGGCCACGCCGCTGCCGCCGCGCAGGCCGGCTGATCTCCTCGCCCTTGCTCTCGCCGGCGCGCCTGTCCCTCCCGCTCGTCCGGCGGAGCTGATCCTCGCCTCGGCGTCGGAAGCAGGCGGCGGCGCTTTTGCCAGGGCTTCGAACAAGGGGTTCAACGCGGCGGTCCCCGAGGAGGGTTCGCTGCCCAAAGTTATTACAGCCGGCGTCGATCGTGCGCCGGCAAACGCGCTCGGGCTGGCCGAGGGGGCGGCGCCGATCCATGACGATAGCGAACTCCTGGCGCGGGCTGCGGAACTCACCGCGCCCCTTCCGCCAATGCCGATCCTCGATGTCGGCGCGACCGCCGCGGGCGCGCCGGACGAGGTTGGCGCCATTGCCGGCAAGACCAGCGCATCGTCCGCCGCTGCGCCGCAAACGCATGGCTGGTTCGTTCGCACCGCGGCGCTGGCGGCCGAGGACCTGGGGCAATGGTTCGGGGGCGTCTTTCACCGGGACTCGTCGCCCGCGCCCGCTCCGACCGCCGCGAAAGCGAGCCCGTCGCCTTGAGCGCGCAATCCGCCCCCGTGGCGGCGGGCGCACGCCCGAAGCTCCCTGCCGTCGCAGACGCCATCAGGGGGCGCGTTTCTTGCCCATTAGGCTTCAGGCGCCCCGACCTTCGCCCGCCTCCGTCAGCGCCTTAAGGCCCTCGCGATAGGTCGGATAGGCGGGAGAAAATCCCAGTTCGACTTTGGCCTTGGCGATCGAAACCCGTTTGTTGTCGGCGTAGAACTCACGAGCCATGAGCGACAGCGCGGCCCCCTCGAAGGGCTCCTCGCGCGGCGGCTCAAGCTTGAGCAGCGCCGCCGCATAGGCGATGACGTCTTGCGGCGGGGCCGGTTCCTCATCGGCCACGTTCCAGATCTGGCCTTCGAGCCCGCGCACGAGCGCAAGGCTGGTCAAGTCCGCGATGTCGTCGACATGGGCGCGGTTGAACACTTGGGCCGGCTTGACGATGCGGCGGGCCTCGCCATGGGCCAGATTGACGAGCGCGTTGCGGCCGGGCCCGTAGATCCCTGAGAGACGCAGGATGTCGGCTTCCGCGCTGCGCGCCCGGGCAGCCGCCGTCCAGCGCGCCTCGTCCGCGAGGCGAGCTAGTCCGCGCGCCGTTCGCGTCCGCGTCGCGCTCGTCTCGTCGACCCAGGCGCCGGAATGATCGCCATAAACGCCGATGGTCGAATAGTAGACGATGCGGTGCAGCGCCGGCGCGCCGGCGATCGCGGAACCGAAACTCTCCAGTGCCGCCCCGGCCCCGTCGCGCGGCGGGATGGAGACGACGATCGCCTCGGCTTTCTTCAGCGCCGGCTCGAGCTCCGGCTCCGCCTCGACGCCGTCGAAGCGATAGGCCTCGACGCCATCACGGCGCAGCGCGGCGACGGCTTCAGCCGTCCGGGCCGTTCCGCTCGCCTCGATCCATGGCTCGCGCGCGATGAGGCGCTGGGCGCAATAGCCGAGGCCAAAAAAGAATACCCTCACGCGCGCAACGCTCCGATTCCCGGAAGGAGAAGGCGAACTGCTACTTCTTCTTCGGGATATAAAGGTCGGTCAGCGTGCCCGCGAAGGCCTCGGCCGACATGGCGAAGGTCTCCGACAGCGTCGGGTGCGGATGGACGGTGAGGCCGATGTCCTCGGCTTCCGCCCCCATCTCGATGGCCAGCGCCGCCTCCGAGATGAGGTCGCCGGCGTTCGGCCCGACGATGCCGCAGCCGATGAGACGTTGGGTCTCTTCGTCCCACAGGGTCTTGGTCAGGCCCTCGTCGCGCCCCAGCGAAAGGGAGCGCCCGCTCGCCGCCCAGGGGAAGACAGCCTTGCCGTATTTGATCCCCCTCGCCTTGGCTTCTGTCTCCGTGACGCCCGTCCAGGCGACTTCCGGATCGGTGTAAGCAACCGAGGGTATCGCCTTGGCGTCAAACGAGGATTTGTGTCCGCTCGCGACTTCCGCCGCGACCTTGCCTTCATGGGTTGCTTTATGCGCCAGCATCGGCTGGCCGACGATGTCGCCGATCGCGAAGATGTGTGGCACGTTGGTCCGCATTTGCCGGTCGACGGCGATATAGCCGCGCTCGTCGACGGCGACCCCCGCCGCGGCGGTCCCGATGCGCGCGCCATTCGGTCGCCGGCCGACCGAGACCAGGATGGCGTCGAATGTCTCGGTCTTGGCGCCTTCCGGGCCTTCGTAAGAAACCTTGAGCCCATCCGGCTCCGCCCCGACCGCCGTGACCTTGGTCTTGAGCAGGATCTTGTCGTAGAGCCGGCCGATGCGCTTGGCGAGCGGGGTCACGATGTCGAGATCAGCCCCCGGCATCAACTGGTCCATCATCTCGATCACGGTGATCCCGGCCCCGAGCGCGTGATAAACTGTCGCCATCTCTAGGCCGATGATCCCTCCGCCGAGCACCAGCATGCGCTTGGGGATGAAATTGATCTCAAGCGCCCCGGTCGAATCCCAGATGCGTGGGTCGGCCGGAATGAACCGCGGCGCAGCTGGCTCGGAGCCCGCGGCGATGATCGCCTTCACGAAGCGCACGACGCGCGCGCCCTCCGCTGTCTCGACGCGCAGGGTGTTGGGCGAGGTGAACCTGCCCTCCCCCCTCACCGTCTTGACCTTGCGCTGCTTGGCCAGTCCACTCAGCCCGCCCGTCAGGCGCTTGACCACGCCGTCCTTCCAACCGCGGATCGCCTCGGGATCAAAGGTCGGTGGCCCGAAGCTCACGCCGTGCGAGTCCATCGCCTTGGCGTCGTCGATCACCTTGGCGACATGCAGGAGCGCCTTCGAGGGAATGCAGCCGACATTGAGGCAGACGCCGCCAAGGGTTGGGCGCGAATCGACCAGAACGACGCTCTGCCCCAGATCAGCTGCGCGGAACGCGGCAGTGTAGCCGCCGGGACCGGCGCCGAGAACCAGAATGTCGGCCTCGAAGTCGGCTTGGCCCCCCGGGTCAGACGCGGGCTTCGGCGGCGGCCCGGCGGGCGCAGCGGCCTCGGGCGCGGGCTCCTGGATCTCGAGACCGCCGTCCTGCGCCGAGACGGCAGAGGGCGACGCCGACGCGGCGCCTCCCCCGACGTAGGCCGCCAGCAGGTCGCCCTGGCTAACTTTGTCGCCAATCTTGACGTGGATCTCGCCGATCACGCCAGCTTCCGGCGCTGGCACCTCCATTGTCGCCTTGTCGCTTTCGAGTGTGAGGATCAGCTCATCCTTGGCTACGCTCTGCCCAGGCGCGACAAGGATTTCGACGACCGGCACGTCCTTGAAGTCGCCGATATCGGGAAGCCTGATCTCATTCGCCATCGTGTCTCGTCTCCCTATCGGCCGCGGTCACAGGATAGTGCGCCGCATGTCCTCCAGGAGGCCGGCCAGATGGCGCATGAAGCGGGCCGCGGCCGCGCCGTCGATGACCCTGTGGTCGTAAGATAGGCATAGCGGCAGCATCAGACGAGGCTGGAACACCTTTCCATCCCAGACCGGGGCCATTTTCGATCGCACGACCCCGAGGATCGCCACTTCTGGCGCGTTGACGATCGGGGTGAAGGCTGTCCCTCCGATCCCTCCCAGCGACGAGATGGTGAAGGTGGCGCCCTGCATTTCGGCGGACGCGAGCTTGCCGGCGCGCGCCTTTTCCGAGAGAGCGCCGAGTTCGCGGGCTATATCGATGATTCCTTTCTGGTCGACGTCCTTGACCACTGCGACCACAAGGCCGTCGGGCGTGTCGACGGCGACGCCGATGTGCCAATAGCGACGCAGAATCAAAGCGTCACCGCCAGGGCTGAGAGCGGCGTTGAAATTCGGGAAGGCTTTCAGGCTCGAGACCGCAGCGCGCATGAGAAGCGGCAGCAGCGAGACGCGGTAAGGCTTTGATTTGTCCTTCTTCGCGTCGTCGTCGAGAGCCTTTCGGAACGCGTCGAGTTCGGTGATGTCCGCTTCGTCCGTATGCGTGACATGCGGGATGTTGACCCAGGAGGCGTGCAGCCGAGGGCCAGAAATCTTCTTGATGCGCGAGAGCGGCACGGTCTCGATTGGACCGAATTTGGCGAAATCGACCTGCGGCACCGCAGGCAGCGCGCCGCCGCCTCCGGCAGGCGCGGCTGCGCCCCTGGATAGCGCCGCCTTGACGTCTTCCCGGGTGATGCGGCCCTTCTCGCCGGTCCCCTTGATAAGGTTGAGATCGAGACCGAGTTCGCGCGCCAGCCTGCGAACGGCTGGCCCGGCGAAAACGCCGGAGAAATCGGCAATGGCGGGGCCTGCGGCGGCTCCGGCTGGCCGAGGCGGCAGATCGGTCGGAGCGACGGGCGAGGTTTGGGGCGCCTCGGCGGCGTCCTCCTCTTCCTTCGCCTCCGCCTCGTCCTCCTGGTCAGCGGAGATCTGCCCAGGCTGTCCGCCAGCGTCGAGCTTCGCGACCAAGGCGCCCATCGACACCTTGTCGCCGACCTTGACGACAATTTCCGTGATCTTGCCGGCGGCCGGCGACGGCACGTCCATGCTCGCCTTGTCAGATTCGAGCGTCACGATTGGCTGCTCCGCCTCGACCGTGTCGCCGACCTTGACCAGAATCTCGATGACCGGCACGTCCGTGAAGTCGCCAATATCGGGGATTGTGACGTCGATGGGCGGGGCCTTCGCAGGCGCCGGCGGTGTGGCTTTGGGGGCAGGCGCGGCAGCCTTGGCGGAAGCCGCCTTCGCCGGGGCCTCCGCCTTCGCGGGAGCCGCGGCCTGCGCCGTTCCGCCGGCCGTGGCATCGACGCGCGCGATGAGCGTCCCCATCGCCACTTTGTCGCCGACCTTGGCCAGGACTTCAGTGACTTGTCCCGCGACCGGCGAGGGCACGTCCATCGCGGCCTTGTCGCTTTCGAGCGTGATTAGCGATTGGTCAACCTTGACGACGTCGCCGGGCTTCACCAGCACCTCGATGACCGGCACGTCCTTGAAGTCGCCGATATCGGGAACCTTCACGTCGATTTTCGCCACCGGCGCTCTCCTCAGCGAATGGATTGTCTAGGGATGCCGAGATTTCAGCTTCGCGCGGGATTCGGCCCCTCTGGATCGATGCCATATTTGGCGATCGCCTCGGCCACGCGCCGGTTGGGCAGCAATTGTTGATCCGCCAATGCCTTCAGGCTCGCCACCGCGACATGGTAGCGATCGACCTCGAAGAACGAGCGCAGGCGCCGGCGATAGTCCGAGCGCCCGAAGCCGTCGGTTCCAAGCACCTTGTAGGGCGCCGGCACGTATGGCCGAACTCCGTCCGCGATCGCCTTCATGTAGTCGGTCGACGCAATCACCGGCCCATTCCCGGTAGACAGTGCGCGGGTGATGAACGGGACCTTCGGCTCGGCCTCGGGATGCAGCAGATTCCATCGCTCGACGTCAAGCCCTTCCCGGCGCAGCTCGGTGAAGCTGGTTACGCTCCATACCTCGCTGCTGACGCCATGATCGGCCGCCAGCATCTCGGCCGCCGCCTCGACCTCGCGCAGGATCGCGCCCGACCCCAACAGGCGTACGCTCAAGCCCGGCTGCCCGGCCTTCACGTCGCGCAGCTTGTAGGCGCCGCGCAGGATGCCCTCCTCCGCCCCCTCGGGCATCGCCGGATGCGGGTAATTCTCGTTCAGCGTCGTGATATAGTAGTAGACGTCCTCGTTATCGACATACATCCGCTTGAGGCCGTCGTGGACGATGACGGCAAGCTCATAGCCGTAGGTCGGATCGTAGGTCACGCAATTGGGGATGGTGGAGGCCAGAATATGGCTGTGGCCGTCCTCGTGTTGCAGACCCTCGCCATTGAGCGTGGTGCGGCCCGACGTGCCCCCGATCATGAAGCCGCGCGTGCGCATGTCGCCGGCGGCCCAGGCGAGGTCGCCGACGCGCTGGAAGCCGAACATCGAATAATAGATATAAAACGGGATCATCGGCACGTTGGAGGTCGAATAGGATGTGCCCGCGGCGATGAACGAGGCCATGGCGCCCGGCTCGTTGATGCCTTCCTGCAGGATCTGGCCCTTCGGATCTTCGCGGTAATACATGAGCTGGTCGGCGTCCTGCGGCCGATAGAGCTGGCCAACCTGGCTGAAAATGCCGACCTGCCGGAACAGGCCCTCCATGCCGAAGGTGCGGCTCTCGTCCGGGACGATCGGAACCACGCGCGGACCAAGGTTCTTGTCGCGTAGGAGCGCGGTCAGAATCCTGACAAACGCCATCGTGGTCGATATCTCGCGTCCCTCGGCGGTCGCCTTCAGGAGCGCATCGAATAGGGAAAGCGGCGGCACGGGAAGCGGGTCGCTCTTGCGCCGGCGGGACGGGAGATAGCCGCCGAGCGCCGTCCGTCGCTCGCGCAGATAGGCCATCTCCTCGCTGTCTTCGGCGAAGCGCAGGTAGGGAACCTTGTCGAGATCTTCGTCTGAAACGGGAATCTGGAACCGGTCGCGGAAGGCCTTAAGTCCATCGTGGCCGAGCTTCTTGGCCTGATGGGCGATCATCTGCCCTTCGCCGGCGGCGCCCATCCCATAGCCTTTGACGGTCTTGGCGAGAATGACAGTCGGCTGGCCCTTGTGCTCCACCGCCGCCTTGTAAGCCGCGTAGACCTTGACCGAATCATGCCCGCCCCGGGTCAGCGCCCAGATTTCGGCGTCCGTCCAGTCCTTGACCATCGCCGCCGTCTCCGGATGGCGGCCGAAGAAATTCTTGCGGATATAGGCGCCGTCTTTCGACTTGAAGTCCTGGTATTCGCCGTCCACGCATTCGTCCATGAGCTGGCGGAGCTTGCCCTCGGTGTCCTTGGCGAGCAGCGCGTCCCAGCCGGAGCCCCACAGGCACTTGATGACGTTCCAGCCCGCGCCGCGGAAGTCAGCCTCGAGCTCCTGCACGATTTTGCCGTTGCCGCGCACCGGCCCGTCGAGACGCTGGAGGTTGCAGTTGATGACAAAGATGAGGTTGTCGAGCTTCTCGCGTCCGGCGAGCGAGATCGCGCCGAGGGATTCCGGTTCGTCCATCTCGCCATCGCCGCAGAACGCCCAGACTTTGCGCGGCGCCGTGTCGGCGAGCCCTCGCTCGTGCAGATAGCGCAGGAATCGGGCCTGATAGATCGCCATCAGGGGCCCGAGACCCATCGAGACAGTCGGAAACTGCCAGAAGTCCGGCATAAGCCACGGATGGGGATAGGACGAGAGGCCCTTGCCACCGACTTCCTGGCGGAAGTTCACGAGCTGGTCTTCGCTCAGCCGGCCTTCGAGGAAGGCGCGCGCGTAGATGCCCGGGGAGCTATGGCCCTGAAAATAAATCAGATCGCCGCCATGCGCCTCGTTGCAGCCATGCCAGAAATGCATGAACCCGGTATCGTACAGAGTCGCCGCCGACTGGAAGCTCGCAATGTGGCCGCCGAGCTCGGAGGATTCCTTGTTGGCCTTGACGATGATCGCGGCGGCGTTCCAGCGCACGTAGCGGCGGATGCTTTGTTCGATCTTGCGGTTACCCGGATGGGGCGGCTGGTCTTCGGGCGGAATAGTGTTGACATAAGCCGTGTTCGCGGCGAACGGCAGCTTGGCGCCCTTGCGACGGGCCGATGCGACAACCGCGTCGAGAATATCGTCGACCTTCTCGATTCCCTCGAAGGCCTCAACCGAATCGAGCGCTTCGAGCCACTCGTCAGTCTCGTCGGATTGGTCCTTGACTCTGTCGTCCATCGGAGCCGACCTCCCTTTCACCCATACGAAAGTCGTACCGAGTTTCCCGCAGTCTTGTCATGCGTCAACCCGCTTGGCAATCGCGACCATGAGGGCCACTGCCATGTCGCTCGCGCATGGGGCCGGCGGCTCTGTTGGCCAGCGGTCAACGACCGGCTAGAAGGACCTCCGGGTCCGACTGGCGGGCTTGGGACGTGGCGTGAGGGGCGCGAGTGGCCGGTGTGACGACCCATATCCTGGACGTGGGAATCGGCCGGCCGGCTCAGGGCGTCCACATCGAGCTTTATGACCTGGGCGGCGGATCCGGACGCACGCTTGTCGCCGATGTTACGACCAACGCGGATGGCCGCACTGACAAGCCGCTGATAAGCGCCGATCAGGCGCGCGCGGGCCGGTTCGAGCTTATCTTCCACGTGGGCGACTATTTCCGCAGCCGGGGCGCGCAACTCGCCGACCCGCCGTTCCTCGACGTGATCCCGATCCGCTTCGGCGTCGCCGACCCTCGGGCGCACTATCATGTGCCCCTTCTCGTCTCGCCATGGAGCTTTTCGACCTATCGGGGAAGTTGACGGGGCGCGGGCTCGAAATCAGCGGCGCCGCCCCTCGCTAGCACGAGCGTCGACGGCTTTGGCGCCAGTCAAGGCTTTTCAACCGGTTAGGCGCCAAAACCTGTCACTTTCTCAAAAGGTCCTCAACGGGCGGATCGAGCGCGCAGGCTCGTTATCGACCGGGTCCTCGCGCTGGGCGAGGCGGGCGCATGATCTCATGGCTTCATGCCTGCCTCATCGGCTTTTACAACCGCCGCGCGAGTTCGCTGCAAGCAAAACCAAGCAAAATCCAAGCAAAAATGCTTTTTATGCTTGGATTTGTTTGGTGGAATCGGGACCTTTCAAAGGGTTACAGGGGAAAAAAACAAAAATAATTTCCCGGCCTCGAACTCGCGCGATGGGTTGTGGCTCTGCGGCCTTTTAGGCAAGGTTTCTCCTTCCGGGTGCGCGGCGGCGGCCAAGCTCGAATTGATTCTATCAATCAGAATAATACTCTGACTTTCTGTTTTTGTCAACTCCAACTCGCTATCGACACTCAATGCGCTGGCGACGACAAATTCTGTCTAATATCAAGACTCGGATGATCGGAACCGATCATCGCCTTCATGGCCGAAGCGCGAATGCGCGCCCCCGCCGTTGCGCGGATCGAGCGTGGATCAAGTCATATTGTCAAATAGGGCCTTGTGGCGGGTCTTTTTTTGCACCGCACCCTTGAATAAGCGTACTCACTATATTATAAGCATGCTTATGTTATCGCTTGCCCAGAAACCCCTGATCTCCCGTTCCCGGGAGCTCGGCTTTGCGCTCCATGACGTGGCGCGCCTCTTGAGGACCTATTCCGACCAGCGGGCGCGCGAGCTCGGCACCACCCGCGCGCAATGGGCGGTGCTGTCGCGCCTCCAGCGCTGCGAGGGCGTCAAGCAGAACGAACTGGCGGACGCCCTCGACCTCGCGCCGATCACCCTCGGCCGGCTGATCGACAAGCTGACCGCCGCCGGCCTCGTCGAGCGACGCGACGACGCAACCGACCGGCGCGCCAACCGTCTTTATCTCACCGAACGGGCGGCGCCGGCGCTGAAGGACCTTGGGGCGCTCGCGGAGGACGTGATGGGCCGCGCGATTGCCGGCGTCGACGAATCGACAATCCAAGCCATGCACGACGGCCTCATGACCATGAAAGCCAATCTCAAGAACGAATTGATTGCTGGAGCCGAATCCAAGTGACCCAACCCAAGCCCGCTTCCCCGCGCGATTCCGCGCTGGAGGAGAATACGCCCCCCGCCGCCCAGCCAGGCCAGCCCCTGCCATTCACCGGCCCGAAGGGCGCCGGCCCGCAGGCGAGCGCGCGCGAGCCCGCGCCGCAGGCGCCATCGGGGCAGCAGCCCGCGCAGCCCATTCAGTTCACGCCGGCCCGAACCCCCGCGCCCGGCCCGCAAACCCCGCCGTCCGCGCCGCCGCCAGCCGCGGAGACGCCCCCCATCGTCGTCAAGCGCAAGCGCCGGGTCAGCCGGTTCGTCATGCTTGTCGTGATCCCCCTCGTCGCGCTCGCGTTCGGCTTCACCTGGTGGCTCAACAGCGGGCGCTATGTCTCGACCGACAATGCCTATGTCGGGGCCGACAAATCGCTGATCACCCCGCAGGTCACTGGCGCGATCGTCGCCGTGCATGTCGTCGAAGGCCAGAAGGTCAAGGTCGGCGATCCGCTGTTCGACATCGATCCCAAGCCTTATGAGATTGCGCTCGCCCTCGCCAAGGGCAAGCTCGAAGCGGCGAAGATCGAATTCTCAAACCTCAAATCCTCGTATCTCAGCAATATCGACCAGATCAAAATGGGCGAGGACGCGGTGCGCGTGCGCCAGGCCGACTTCGACCGCAAGAACGATCTCGCGATCTCGCGCTCGGGCACGGCCGCCGATCGCGATACCTCGATGGCCAATCTCATCCAGGCCAAGCAGATCCTCGAATTCGTGAAATGGCAGCAGGCCACGGTGAAGGTGAAGCTGGGCGGCGGGCCCGACACCACGATCGACCAGTTCCCCGACAAAATGCAGGCGAGCGCCGCCGTCGACGACGCCGAGCGCAATCTGCGCAACACCAGGGTGCTCGCACCGATCGACGGCGTCGCGACCCAGGTGCCCGAGATCGAGCTCGGACGCGTCGCGGCGGCGGGCCAGCCGGTGTTCGCGATCGTCGCCAACACCGGCCTCTGGGTCGACGGCAACCCGAAGGAATCGGACCTGACCTACGTGCATGTCGGCCTGCCCGCGACGGTCAGCGTCGACACGTTCCCGGGGCGCGAATGGAAAGGGACGATCTGTTCGATCGCGCCCGGCACCGGTGCGCAATTCGCCATCCTGCCGCCGCAGAACGCGAGCGGCAACTGGGTGAAGGTCGTCCAGCGGGTGCCGCTTAGGTTCTGCTTCGATCCGAAGGAGGACACGACGGGCTTAAGAGCCGGCATGAGCGCCTATGTGACCATCGACACAGGGCGCGTGCGCACGCTCGCGGGAACGCTTGAGGGCCTCAAGCAGTGGGTGGTCGGCTACGTCGACACCCTCCTGGGGGCGCGCACCGCCGTCATCCGATGAACGCGCAAGCCCTGCGATGAACGCCCAAGCGCCCGCTCCGCCGCTCTACGAGACGATCTCGCCGACGCTCAAGTGGCTGCTGACCGTCTGCATCATGATGGCGACCATCATGCAGGCGCTCGACACGACGATCGCCAATGTCGCCCTGCCCTATATGCAGGGATCGCTCGCGACGACGCAGGATCAGATCAACTGGGTCTTGACCTCCTACATCGTCGCCGCCGCGATCATGACCTCCCCGCTCGGCTGGATGGCGACGCGCTTCGGCCGCAAGAAGCTGTTCATCGTCTGCACGGCAGGCTTCACCGTCGCCTCGATGCTGTGCGGCGTCGCGCTCACGATCGAGCAGATGGTGGCCTACCGGCTGTTGCAGGGTGTGTTCGGCGCGGCGCTCGTTCCCTTGAGCCAGGCGGTGATGCTCGACATCTTCCCGCCCGCCAAGCGCGGCTCGGCGATGGCGATCTGGGGCATGGGCGTCATGCTCGGCCCGATCATGGGGCCGACGCTCGGCGGCTGGCTCACGGACTCCTATTCCTGGCGCTGGGTCTTCTTCGTCAATCTGCCGTTCGGCATCCTTACCACCGTCGGGCTTTCGCTGTTCATGTCTGAGACGCCGACGCGGCGCGACGTGCCCTTCTCGTGGTTCGGGTTCCTCTCTCTCTCGCTCGGTATCGGCTCGCTGCAGATGATGCTCGACCGCGGCGAGCAGCTCGGCTGGTTCGAGTCGCCTGAGATCATCGTCGAGGCGATCCTCTCGGTCGTCGGCTTCTATTTCTTCCTCGCCGACTGCCTGACGTCCAAGCGCCCGTTCATCAGCGTGCGCATCTTCAAGGACTGGAATTTCTCCATCGCCCTCCTATTCATGTTCCTGGTCGGCATCATCCTGCTCGCGACCATGGCGCTGATCACACCCTTCATTCAGATCCTGCTCGGCTACCCGGTTCTGTCGAGCGGTTTTCTCCTGGGCACGCGCGGCATCGGTACGTTTGTCGCAATGTTCCTGGTCGGACGGCTCATCGGCAAGGTCGACGCGCGGCTCCTGATCTTCATAGGCCTCGTGCTGGCGTCGGGATCGCTCTGGCTGATGGTCGGCTGGCCGCTCGACGTCCCAGCCAGCACGATCGCGATCAATTCGATCGCGCAGGGGTTCGGCCTCGGCTTCATCTTCGTGCCTTTGAACACGATCGCCTTCGCCTCGCTGCCGGCCTCGCTGCGCACCGAGGGCGCGGCGCTTTGGACGCTGATCCGCAACATTGGTTCGTCGGTCGGGATTTCGGTCGTGATCGCGCGCTTGACGAGCATGACGACCATGTTCCACAGCCAGCTCGTCGAGCACGCGACGCCGTTCAACGACGCCCTGAGAATGCCGAACGCTTCGATGGTCTGGGGACATGGACTTCCCAGCATGGCGATGCTCGAAGCGATGATCACCCAGCAGGCGGCGGCGATGGCCTATTCGAACGATTTCCTGTTCATGACCTTGATCTCGCTTTGCGCCTTCCCGCTGCTCGCCCTCATCCGTTCGCCGAAGGCGATCGCTACGGCCGCGTCGCACGAGGCGGCCGCGCACGCCGTGATCGACTGATACGCGCGCTTAAGCCGGCCGAGCGACCTCGAGCACGAGGTCGGCGAGGCGCTCCGCCGCGTCCGGAACGCCGACCGACTTCGCCGCCATCGCAGCCTCCTCAAGCTTCACCGGCGCCGCGAGCGCGTCCCGCAGGATCGCCGCCAGCCGCTCGGGCGTGAACTCTGGCTGTGGGAGGACGAACGCGCCGCCCGCGCCAGCCAGCGCCGCCGCGTTCGCCGCCTGATCCTGATCGAGCGCATGCGGAAACGGTACGAGGACGGAAGCCCGACCGATGACCGCAAGCTCCGAGATGGTCGAAGCGCCGGCGCGGGCGACGATGAGATGAGCGGCGGCGATCCGCGCCGGCAAGTCGGGGAAGAATTCCGCGATCTCGACCGGAAAGTTCATCCGCGCGCAAGCGGCCGCCACCCGCGCGCTATCCTCGCCGCGGGCCTGCTGGGTGAGGCGGATCCATTGCCGCTCGTCCGGGCTTAAGAGCGCCAGCGCCGCTGGCACGATGTCGGCCATGACGCGCGCCCCCTGCGAGCCGCCGGTCACGAGGAGGTTCAGGCGCTGCCCAACATGTTCCGGATAGGGGAGCGCGGCGGCGGCGATGACCGACGGCCGGACTGGGTTGCCGGTCACGCGCGCCTTCGCCTGATCGACGCCCTTCAGGTCCGGAAAGCCGCAGGCGATAAGGCTGACGCGGGGGCTCAAAAAGCGATTGGCCCGGCCCATCACGGCGTTTTGCTCGTGCAGGACAGTCGGGATTCTGAGAAGCCAGGCGGCGAGAAGCGGCGGCACTGTCGGATAGCCGCCGAAGCCGACCACAGCGCGAGGCTGGATGCGTCTGAGCCTGAAGACCGCGGCCGCGAGGCCTGCGGCCAGAGTGAGCGACGCGCGCGCCTTGGCGAGCGCGCCAGCCTCCGTGGTTGTCGCGGCGGGAAAGGCGTGAATGGCGCGAGCGGGGAAATCCTGGTCGAACTTCAACGCCCGGCTGTCGGTCGCAAGCTCCACTTCCGCGCCGCGCTTCGCCAGGGCCACAGCGAGCGCTGACGCGGGAAAGAGATGTCCGCCCGTGCCGCCGGCCGCGAGCAGGATCGGACGCGCCGTGTTCATCCCTCCGACGCCGCAGGGTGATCGAGATCGGCCGCCGGCCGCTTGCGTGTCGTCGCGATGAGGAAACCCATGCCAAGGCCGAGCGCCAGCAGCGACGAGCCGCCATAGGAGATGAAGGGCAATGTCATGCCCTTGGCCGGCATGGCCCGGAGGTTGACCGCCATGTTGATCAGGCTCTGAACCGCGAACATGACCGTGAGCCCGGCGGCTGCAAGGCGGCAGAAGGGATCGGGGTTGCGCGCGGCGAGAACGAGGGCGCGCAAAACGATGAAGCCGAAGAAGGCGATCAGCGCCATGCAGGCGATCATCCCGAACTCCTCGCCCGCGACGGCGAACACGAAATCGGTATGTGCGTCGGGCAGGATGCGCTTGTAGACGCCTTCGCCCGGGCCCCGTCCGAACCAGCCGCCGTTGAGGATGCTTTGCAATGCAGTGTCGACCTGAAAGGTGTCGACGAGACCGCCTGTCGAATCTGGATCGAGAAAGCGCAGCACTCGTTCGTGCACGTGCGGCGACAGTTTGAACACGGCGAACCCGCCGGTCATGCCCATTCCGCCGACCGCGACCACCCAGAACCAGTGCAGGCCGGCCAGGAAAAAGAGCGCCGTCCAGACGACGGCGACCAGCATCGTCTGGCCGAAGTCGGGCTCGAGGATGAGCGGCACGATGGTGAGCGGCAAGAGCAGGAAGGACAGAAGTTTCGCCCAGATCGCGGTTGGGCCCGTCCGGCCCCCTTCCGTGAACGCCCAGGCGGCGAGAACGACGAACGCCGGCTTGATGAACTCCGACGGCTGGAGGCCGAAGATCCACCGCCTCGCGCCTTTCACCTCGGCGCCGAAGATGAGCGCGAGAATGATGAGCGCGAACGAGGCCGCGAATGTCACCAGCGCCGCGCGACGCACATGGCGGGGCGAGAGAAACGAGGTGGCGATCATCAAGGCCGCCGTCGGGACCAGCATCAAAGCCTGGCGGTTGACGAAGTGGAAAGTCGAAAGATTGAGCCGCTCGGCGACCGCCGGACTCGCCGCGAGCGCCATCACGAGCCCGATCACCATGAGCGCGATGAACGAGCCGATCAGCCACCGATCAGCGGTGCGCATCCAGTCGGCGACGGGGCCGCGTTCCACCCTCGAAACCATGAGCCCTATCTCCCCGTCTGCGTATGCGTCGCGCCCGCCGCGCGCCCCTCAAGCCATTTCAAGACATGCGCCCGGAAGGCGTCGCCGCGCGCCTCGAAATTCGCGAACTGATCGAACGACGCGCAGGCCGGCGACAGCAGCACCGCAGGTTCGCTCGCTGACGACTGCGCTGCGTTGTCCGCCGCAGCCTCAACGGCCGCGCTGAGGGTCCCAGAACGCTCGAACGGGACAGCTCCGGCGAGCGTACGCGCGAATTCGTCGCTCGCCTCGCCGATCAGGTAGGCCTTGGCGACGCGCGGAAAGAGCGGCCGCAGCGGCTCGACGCCGCCCGCCTTCGGCCTGCCGCCCAGAATCCAGTGGACATCCCGGAAGCTGAGCAGCGCCTTCTCGGCGGCGTCGGCGTTGGTCGCTTTCGAATCGTTGATGAACAGCACCCGGCCAAGCCGGCCGACCTCCTCCATCCGATGCGCAAGGCCGGGAAATGTCTCAAACGCATGCGCGATGCGGTCGCGCTCGACGCCGAGCGCCCGCGTGGCCGCATAGGCGAACGCCGCATTCTGCCCGTTATGGGCGCCGCGAAGCGCGCGCGCGCGTGCAAGATCGGCGACCGGCCCGGTTTCTCCGCGCGCCATCACGCGATGCTGGCTGACGAAGACGTCCGCGAGCGGCGAGTCCCTACCCGAGACCGCTATGACCCGGGCCATCCCAGCGCGCGCCTTCAACCGCGCATGGATTTCGCGGCAAGGCTCGTCGTCGACCCCGACAAGCGCAAGCCCGGCGTTCGCCACGAGCCGCTCCTTGATCGCGGCGTAGCGGGCGAGATCGCCATGCCGGTCGAGATGGTCCGGGGTGATGTTGATCAAAAGGCCCATGCTGGGGTTAAGCGAGGGCGCGAGGTCGATCTGATAGGACGAACATTCGACGACATGGGTGCGGCGTGGCGCCGGCGGCGGCAGGTCGAGAACCGGCACGCCGATGTTGCCGCCCATCGCGACTTCGCGGCCAGCCTCTTTCAGCACATGGGCGATGAGCGCCGTGGTCGTCGATTTGCCGTTGGTGCCGGTGATGGCGACGAACGGCGCGTCCGGCGCTCGCGCGCCGCGCTCGCGCACAAAGAGTTCGATATCGCCGATAATCGGAACCCCGGCCGCGTCCGCAAGGTCGACCGTCCAATGCGGCTTCGGATGGGTCAGCGGCACGCCCGGCGCGAGCACGAACACCTTGAAGCTGCGCCAGTCGGCCCCGGCGAGATCGACCACGGCGACGCCCGCCGCCTCAGCGCGCTCCCGCGCTGCCGGGTTGTCGTCCCACGCAGCGACTTCCGCCCCGCCTGCGACCAGCGCCCGCGCCGTCGACAGCCCCGAGCCGCCGAGGCCGAAGAGGGCGACGCTTTGCCCGCGCAGGCTCTCGACCGGAGTCATCGTCACCTCAGCTTCAGCGACGCGAGGCCGACCATCGCAAGCACGAACGCGATGATCCAGAAGCGCATCACGATCTGCGGCTCTGACCAGCCGAGCTGCTCGAAATGATGATGAATCGGCGCCATGCGGAAAACCCGCTTGCCGGTGAGCTTGAACGACGCCACCTGCACGACGACCGACGCCGCCTCCATCACGAACAACCCGCCGATCACCGCCAGCACGACCTCGTGCTTGACCGCCACCGCCGTCGCGCCGAGGAGGCCGCCGAGCGCCAACGATCCGGTGTCGCCCATGAAGATCTGCGCCGGGGGCGCGTTGAACCACAGGAACCCGACGCCCGCGCCGATCAATGCGCCGCACACCACCATGAGGTCGCCAGCGAACGGAACGTGATCGATCAGAAGATAGTGCGAATAGAGAACATTGCCGGCGATATAGGCGATGAGCCCCAGGGTCGCCGCGCAGATCATCACCGGCACGATCGCGAGTCCGTCGAGGCCGTCCGTCAGGTTGACCGCATTGCCGAACGCGACGATGACGAACGGACCGAAGAGGAGGAATCCCCAGCCAAAGTCGAACACGAAGCCATTGACGAAAGGCACGGCGAGCGCCGTCGCGCTCTCGGTGTTGACCTGCATCAGCGCATAGCAGGCGAGCGCGGCGATCACATATTCGCCCAACAGGCGCGCACGCCCCGAGAAGCCACGGTCCGATTGCTTCGTCACTTTGAGATAATCGTCATAGAAGCCGATCACCGCAAAGCCCGCGGTGACGAACAGCACGATCCACACATATGGGCTTTCGAGATTGGCCCATAGCAGGGCTGAGACGAAGAGCCCGAACAGGATCATCAGGCCGCCCATGGTCGGCGTGCCCTTCTTGCTCAAAAGATGCGACGCCGGTCCGTCGGCGCGGATCGGCTGCCCTCCGTGCTGCTTCAGACGCAACGCGGAAATGATCGCCGGACCGAAGAAGAAGACGAGAAAGAGGCCGGTTCCCGCGGCGCCAAGCGTGCGGAAGGTGAGATACCGAAACAGATGGAAAACGCCCGGGAGCTCGGCCAGCCAGGTTAGCATGCCTGGCCTCCTGGCCTATGAGCGAAACGATCGCGCAAAGCCGCGACGAGCGGACCCATGCGGCTGCCGTTCGAGCCTTTGATCATGGCGATGTCGCCGCCGCGCAGGGTCCGGGCGACCTCGTCCGTGAGCTCGCTCGACCGCTCGGTCCAGGCGGCCCGCATCGACGGCGGCGCGGCCTCGTAGAGCGCGCGCGTGAGCGGGCCTGCGCCGAACAAGAGATCCACCTTGCTGGCGCTGAGATCGGCGGCGAGTTCGGCGTGCATCGCCGCCGCCTTCGGCCCGAGTTCGAGCATGTCGCCGATGACGGCGATCCGGCGTCCTTCCGGACCAGGCTTGGCCGCGGCAAGCAGGGCGAGCGCAGCGCGCATCGAGGCCGGATTGGCGTTGTAGCTTTCGTCGATGATGGTCGCCGGACCGTCAGGCGTCGCCACCGAGAAGCGCTCGCCCCTGCCCTTCTGCGGCGAAAAGGCACGGAGCGCCGCGGCGCAGGCGCCGAGATCGGCGCCGAGCGCTTCCGCCGCGAGCAGCGCGCCGAGCGCATTTTCCGCCATATGGACTCCGGGAGCGCCGAGCTCGAACGTCACGGCGCGGCCGAGCAGGCGCGCCTTCACGCGCGATCCGCCGTCGATCGCCCCCACCTCGAGAAGCCTGGCGTCGCAGTCCGCGCCGTGGCCAAAGCTCAGGATCCGCGCGCCGCGCGCCCCGGCCGCTTTCGCCAGACGTTCGAATTGCGGGGCGTCGCGATTCAAGACCGCTGTTCCGTGAGGCTCGAGGCCAAGGAAGATCTCCGCCTTCGCGTCGGCGATCGCTTCGATCGAGCCAAGATATTCGATGTGGACCGGGGCGATCGTCGTAACAAAGGCTGCGTGCGGCCGCGCCATGCGAGTGAGCGGCGTGATTTCGCCCGCATGATTCATGCCCATCTCGATGACGCCGAAGCGGGCGTTCGCCAGCATGCGCGCGAGGGTCAGCGGCACGCCCCAGTGATTGTTGTAGGAAGCGGCTGAAGCGTGCGTTTCGCCGCAAGCTGTCAGCATCGCGCGCAGCATCTCTTTGGCGGTCGTCTTGCCGACCGACCCGGTCACCGCGACGATCTTCGCCTTCGAACGCCGACGCGCCGCGAGGCCCAACGTCTCCATCGCCTTCAGGGTGTCCGCGACCGCGAATACCGGACCCAAAGCGGCGAGCTCATGCGCTCGCTCGCGTGACACCACGGCCGCTGAAGCGCCCGCCTCGAAGGCGCGCGCGACATGATCATGACCGTCATGTGCGTCGCCCTTGATGGCGACGAAGAGGTCGCCCGGCGCAAGCGTCCGGCTGTCGATCGAAACGCCGCTGACAGTCGCGCTCGGCGGCTTGCTCGGCGCGCCGCCGAGCACGGCGCTCAGTTCCACTCCGCTCCACAGCGCCGTCATTGCGCCTCCTTAAGCGCCGCGCGCACTTCATCGGCGTCGGAGAACGGCAGTGTCTCGTCGCCAACGATCTGCCCCGTTTCGTGGCCCTTGCCGGCGATCAGGAGCGCGTCGCCGCCAAGCAGCATCGAAACACCAGCGCGAATTGCGGCGGCGCGGTCGCCGATCTCGAGCGCAAGAGGCGCAGCGGCAAGAATCTGCTGGCGAATCGCCTCCGGCTTCTCGGAGCGCGGGTTGTCGTCGGTAACGATCGTAATGTCCGCGCAGCGCGCGGCGATCTCGCCCATGATCGGCCGCTTGCCAGCATCGCGGTCGCCCCCGCAGCCGAACACCAGGACGAGGCGTCCGGGCACGAATGGACGCAGCGCGTCCAGCGCCTTTTCGAGCGCATCGGGCTTGTGCGCATAGTCGACGAAGACGCTCGCGCCCCGAATGTCGCCCACGCGCTCGAGCCGACCCGTCGCGCCCTCAAGCTTTTGCAGCGCGTCGAACACGGCGCCCGCGTCGCTGCCCGTGGCGATGCAGAGGCCGGCCGCGACCAGCGCGTTGGAGATCTGAAAATCGCCCGCCAGAGGAAACCTCGCACGGAAGCTGCGGCCGCCGAACTGAAGGTCGAGAGCCGAAGACAGGCCGTCGCGCTCAGCCGAGACGAGGCGGATCGTCTCGCCTTTGGCGCCGACCGTGACCACCTGAAGGCCGCGCGTCCGCGCCGCTTCGATAACCTGCGGGGCGATCGCGCTGTCGGCGTCGATGACGGCCGGCGCGCCACCGAGCAGAAGCTCCTCGAACAGCCTGAGCTTGGCCTTGAGATAATCCTCGACGGTGGCGTGATAGTCCATGTGATCGCGCGTCAGGTTGGTGAACGCGCCGGCGGCAAGCCGCACGCCGTCGAGCCGCTTCTGGTCGAGGCCGTGCGAGGAGGCTTCGATCGCAAGATGCGTGACCTCGTTCGCTGCTAGTCGATCGAGAAGTTCGTGCAGCGCGATCGGATCCGGCGTCGTCAGCGAACCGTAGACGGTCAGCGGGCGCGAAACGACGCCGATGGTTCCAATCGAAGCCGCCTCGTAACCTGCTGCCCGCCAGATCTGGCGCACGAAGGCGGCGACCGAGGTTTTGCCGCTCGTGCCAGTGACCGCGACGATCGTCTCAGGTTGACGCGGATAGAAGCGCGCGGCGGCGTGAGCCAGCGCGGCGCGCGCGTCGGCGACCTGGACGAAAACGGCGCTGGGGGCGTCCGCCCAACGCTCGGCGACGATTGCGGCTGCGCCCTTCTCGACCGCCTCGCCGACGTGCTTCAGGCCATCGTCCTTCGCGCCGGCCAGCGCGAAGAAGATGTCGCCCGGCGCCGTCTTCCGGCTGTCGAACGCAAGGCCGGCGATCGCCCGCGATGCGAGCGCGCGGTCGGCGTCCTTGAGCTCGAGGATGTCGCCAAGCCGTCTCATTGCCCTGGATGTCACTCCTTGCCGGTCTTGTCCGCGTCGGCTCCATACCCCAGTCGGGCGATGATGGGGAATGGCTGAGTTGGCGGCTCTTTCCTGGGCGGCACGCCCTCGAGCGGTTCGACCCGGCGGATCAGCGCGCCCGCCACCCGCCCGGCGTTGTAGGCGGCGGTGTGGTATCCGTGATCCTCGGGCAGCGCCTGCGGATCGTCATAGATCGTCAGATAGAGGTACTTCGGCTTGTCCGCCGGGGTGATCGCCATGAAGGTGTTGAAAACCCTGTTCTGCGAATAATGGCCGTGGATGATCTTGTCGGCCGTACCCGTCTTGCCTCCAACATAGTAGCCCGGAATATTGGCGAAACTTGCGGACCCATGGGTGGCGTTCGAGCGCATGAGATAACGCATGGACTCCGAGGTCTGCTCGCTGATCACGCGATGGCCGACCTTGTCCGCCTCCTCCAGGGTGCGCGGCAGGAAGGTCGGCTTCATCATCGTGCCGCCGTTGACCAGCGCGCATACCGCCATCACCGCCTGGATGGGCGCGACATTGAGTCCCTGACCGAAGGCGATGGTCATGGTGTTGAGAAGCCCCCAGTGCTTGGGCACCAGCGGCTCGGCGCTCTCCGGCAACTCGGTACGCAAGCGGTCGAGCTGGCCCATCTTTTTCAAAAACGCCTTATGGCCCTCGACGCCGACCATCAGCGCAAGTCGAGCGGCGCCGATGTTCGAGGAATGGGTGAACACTTCGGGCACCGTCAGCACGCGATGGGTGGCGTGAAAATCGTGGATGGTGAACCGCCCGTAGCGCAAGCTCTCGCGCGCGTCCACGTGCGAGCCGAGGGTGACCTTGCCGGAGTCGAGCGCCATGGCGAGCGAGAGCGCCTTGAAGGTTGAGCCCATCTCGTAGACGCCGACATTGATGCGGTTGATCTTGCTCGGGTCTTGAGCGTCGCTCGGATCGTTGGGATCGAAATCGGGCAGCGATTCGAGCGCGATCACCTCGCCGGTGTTGACGTCGATGATCATGCCCGCCGCCGCCCTCGCCTTGAAGCGGTCCATTCCGTCCACGAGTTCGTCGCGCAAAGCGTGAGTGGCCTTCAGATCGAGCGACAGGCGGACCGGCTTCAAGCGGTCGGGATCGACCGTGAATCCCGGGACATGCGGATCGGTCAGACTCTGCTCATCGAGATATTTCTCCATGCCGGCGATGCCGACATTGTCCTCATTGACATACCCGATCACGTAGGCGCCGATCGGACCGTTGGGATAGATGCGCTTGTTCTCCGGCAGGAAGCCGACGCCGGGCAGGCCGAGGTGAAAGATTTCGGCCTGTTCCTTCGGCGTGATCTGCCGCTTGACCCAGATGAAGCCTTTCTTCGAACTCAGCCGCTGCCGCAGCTCCTTCGCATTGACGTCGGGAAGCACGGCGGTGATGAGCTCGACCGCCTCGTCGATGTCAATGATTCGGTTCGGCTCGGCGAACACGGACATAGTCTTGACGTCGGTGGCGAGGATGGCGCCGTTGCGATCGAGCAGATCGGGCCTGGCCCCTGAGATTGCGCCGTCAGCCGCCGTCTTCAGCGTCTGTGGCGGATCGTGCGAGAGGCCGAGCACGAGCAGCTTCACGCCGAGGCCGGCGTAAGCGACGAACAGTCCCAGCGCGATGGTGCGGACACGCGCGCCAGAGCGATCGAGCCGCGTCGACAGCAAGTCGCGGGCGAACGCCTTCAGCTTTGCTTTTCCTGCCCCCGCTGGCGCCTGGGGGCGCGCGGCCGGCGGCGTGAGATCGACGCCGAAATTCTTCGGCAGATAGCGCCTGAGCCCGGCGATCGCTGCCTCAGCCAAGACGTCCAACAGCTTGAGGCGCGGCTTCGGGCGAGGCGCGGGCTTCGCTGACGGGACGATCGGATCCTCAGCCATTTTCCTATCTCACCGGCGGAGTTGCGGCCGAGGCGGTGATCGCCGGAGTGGCGTTGTCGGCGGTGAATCCAAGCGATTCGAGGGCGCGGCCGATCGAGTCGACCTTGGGGCTCGCGTCGGGCAATTCGTCGATGGTTGCGATCCGCGTCAGCGCCAGAGGCTCAAGGCCAAGCTTCGAGTCGGCGAGCGCCTGCACGCGGTCGGGCCGGGCAAGATGCGCATATTCGGCCCGCAGAAGGCTGATGGCGTCCTTCTCTTTTTCGATGAGATGGCGCGTCTTGACCAATTGTTCCGAGGCGTAGATCGTTCGATATTTGACGCCGTAGACATAGGCCGCCGATCCGATCAGCGCGGCTATGGCGAATGCGTGCAGGATGCGCCACATCTTCTCTCATCTCCCCCTTCGCGCCGGCAGTCGAGCCAGCGCCTCAATATTCTCGTCCCGTCCCCGCGACGCCGCGCTGGTGCGGATTCCAAACCGCAATTTCGCCGAGCGCGAGCGCGGATTTGCGCTTGTCTCCGCCTCGCTCGCTTCGATCGGCTGGCGGCGCGGAACGTCGAATGTCGGCGCGGCCTCGGCCGGCTCGCCGGGCAAGCGGCGCGAGGCGGCGTGTCCGCGGTTCGAGCGTCCGACGAAGAACTGCTTGACGATCCGGTCCTCGAGCGAGTGGAACGTCACAATCGCGAGGCGCCCGCCGGGCTTGAGCAAAAGCTCGGCGGCGAAAAGCGCGAGAGAGAGCTCGCCGAGCTCGTCGTTGACGGCGATGCGCAAAGCCTGAAAGGCGCGCGTCGCGGGATGGGTGAGCTCGCCACGTCGCGCCGGCGCGACTCGCGCGATCATCCCAGCGAGCTCCAGCGTCGAGGTGAAGGGCTTCGTCTCGCGATCGGCGACGATAGCGCGCGCGATCCGCCGCGCGGCGCGCTCCTCGCCGAAATGAAACAGAATGTCGGCGATCGTCGCCTCATCCTCATCGCGCAGGATGTCGGCGGCAGAACGGCCGCCGCGTCCCATGCGCATATCAAGGGGCGCGTCGAAGCGCAGCGAGAAGCCGCGCGCCGCCTCGTCGAGCTGCATCGACGAAACGCCGATGTCGAGTACGATGCCGTCCATCGCCTCAACGCCCAGACGCCCGGCGACCTCGTCGAGCTGGCCGAAGCGCGCCTCGACGAGTTCGAGCCGGCCGCCGGACGAAGCCTTCAGCGCTTCGCCGGCGCGAATGGCCGAGGGGTCGCGATCAAATGCGATCACGCGCGCGCCCACCTCGAGCAGCGCGCGCGAATAGCCGCCGCTGCCAAAGGTGCCGTCGACATAAAGGCCTCCGGCGCGAGGGTCGAGCGCCTCCATCGCCTCTTTGAGCAGGACCGGAACATGGCCGAGCCCGGTGGGCGCGGCGGCGCTCATCAGGAAGCCCCCGGCGGCGCTTGCGCGTCGCGCTCCGCGCGCATGCGCCGGACCCGCTCCCGCGCCTGCTCGAGATGAGCCTGGAAGCGCATCGGCTCCCAGATCTGGAACTTGTGCCCCTGCCCGACGAACACCGCCTCCGAGGCGAGCCCCAACGCATTCTTGAGGCGTTCCTCGAAGAAGACCCTGCCCTCCGAGTCGAGGCGCAAGACCTCGCTCATCCCCAAAAGCGCCGTTGCAAAGGCGTCGCGTGCCTGCGAATAGGCCGGCATCGTTTGCAAGAGTGAGTCGATCTCGGCAATCAACGCGTTGCCGCCGCAGTCGAGCGCCGGCGCATCGAGCGAAGGATGGACGTAGACGCCGGCGAAGCCGTCCTTGGCCAGAACCTGGCGGAACGGAGCTGGAATCGAGATCCGCCCCTTGGCGTCGAACCGGTGGGTGAAATTCGAAAGAAATCGATCCACCAGGCAGCCCTTCGGCGCGCGGGCGCCCCCGGCTCAGGCGCCCTTCGGCATTAAGTGGCAGCGCCGGGGCGCTGGACGGGATGGTGTGGGATAGCATGGGACCCCATGGGTATCAACGCTCTAGGGGCCCAAGGTTAATCTTCCGTTAGGACGGGGACTGCCTGGGGAAAGAATTTGGCCCGGCACCACCGGCGGCGACTTTCCGGCTCCCTCTTCGTTCACGCACTGTGAGGGACGTCACCGCGTTTCGTCAGGCTACGCCTTAGACGGCTGGACATGGAACAGAACGGCAACCCATTAGACTTTAACAATTTGTTACTTGCTGCAACCGCCGATAATGTCTTAATGCGCTTGTAAAAAGATGGAAGGGGAAGGCAGTGGTCTCTGTCGATCTTTTCTGGGGCCTCGGCTTCGCCGCCCTGGGCTGGCTTGTCTTCAAGATCGCCGAGCGGATGTGATGGAACTGGTCGGCCCTTCAGGCGTTAACCATTTAATCAGGTTTAATGAGGACGTGTCGTGACAATCGTATTTGCAGGAGCCGCCGGCTGGCTCATTCTTCTGCTCATGTGCGCCTATGCGAAGGGACGTGACCGACGCATTTAGCCCACCTGCTCGACGGCAAGGCTGCCTGCGGGGAGGGGTTTTAAACTCGTCTTCGCTGGCGCCGACGGATCGAGCCATGTGGCCCAATGGGCCCGATCGAGGATCGCGATTTGCCGATCGTGGTAGGGCGCGACGTCGGGGCCAGGTGAGACCGTCAGCATCGTAAACGCCTCGCCCACGTCTTTCACCGCCCGCCAGATTCCGGCGATGCAAAACCAGGGTTCGTCCGTCTTGGTGAACAGCCACTTGTCTTTGCCCTTCTTTTTCCTGTCCGCTGGATCAGTGAATTCGTAGAAGCCGTCCGCAGGGATCAGGCAGCGACCCGAGGTAAACTCGCGGCCCTCGGAGCGGAAATTGTAGACCGGCTTGCCGCTCGGGCCGGGCCAGCTCCAGCGCCGCTGCACCAGGTCGCCGGCCCCAGTCTCGCCTGCGATGGCGCGCACGATCGGACCCATGTCGGTGATCTTGATGTCCTCGCGCGCCTCGATATTGGGCGCGCCCTCCGAGAAGCGGATTTTGATTCGGGTCTCGGAGAAGCCGTCGAACAGCTGAGCCGCGTTGGACAAGAGCCGGTAGTCGTTGCACATGTTGAGTTCCACGGGAGTGTTCGCGTCTGTTATGACATAGGCGGCCCCAAGCGCATTCGTCGTCGGGACGGGCGACGGCCGCGAACCCTTTCGCCTTTGACGCGTCCGCCCGGAGACAGCATGAGCGAGCTCAGCGACATTGTCGACGCGCTGAAACCCGTATCGACCGCGACGATCACGACGGTCCTTCTCAAACATGGATTGCGCCGGGTCTGGATGCGAGGCACGCGACCGATTCGCTCCGGGCAGCCGCGCACGATCGGGCGCGCCTTCACCTTGCGTTTCATTCCGGCGCGGGAAGATCTCGCGACGCCTTCGTCGTGGTCCTCGCCGCGCTCGACGCGGGCGGCAATCGAGGAGATGCCGCCTGGATGCGTCGCGGTCGCCGACGCGATGGGCGTCACGGACGCCGGCATTTTCGGCGACATCTTGTGCGCCAGGATCAAGCATCGCGGCGTGGCCGGCCTCGTCACCGACGGGGTTGTGCGCGACATGGCGGGCGTTCTCAAAACGGACCTTCCCGTCTGGTGCCAGGGCGCCGCCGCTCCACCCTCGGTCGCCGCGCTCACCTTCGTCAATTGGCAGGAGCCGATCGGCTGCGGGGGCGTCGCCGTCTATCCCGACGATCTGGTCGTGGTGGACGACGATGGCGCGGCGCTGATCCCCGCCTCGCTGATCGAGGATGTGGTTCGTGCAGCCCCCGAGCAGGAGCGCATGGAGACCTGGATCATGGACGAAGTCTCGAACGGAGCGAAGTTGCCGGGCCTCTATCCGCCGAACGAGGACGCCCTCAAACGGTATAAGGACTGGGCTTCCAGCCGTTGAGGCGCGCTCATGAGGCGCCCTCGCACGGTGGATTATTTCCCGAGGATGGCCGCGGCGTCGTAGGCGCCCGCGGCTCGCGGATCGTTGGCGTGAAACATGACGACCGTGACTCCGAACTTATCGAAAGCCTCCACGTAGATCGGTTCAAGCCGGAAAGCGCTGTAGCCGTTCCGCAGCGTCAGCTCGGCCGCGCGTCGGAGCGTCGATTCGCCAACGAACGGCGCTGTCGGCGGACTGACATCGAGCCGCACCATATTGGGCGCGATCGGGTACTCCTGCGTGTCGGCGCAAGCCGAGACGCTGAGAGCGACGATGGCTGCTGCGATCAGGTTACGAATTGTCGCCACCGGCTTGCCAGAGGGGAGGAGCGCTTGTTCTATCATTCTTCCGAAAGGATCGCAGACGGCTTGCCCTTTGGGAAGCTCTGCAGGTTGCCGGTCGAACCTGGCGTCAAACCCGGCGCATCCAGCCTCGCCTCCCCACGCGCCAATCCTACGCAAAAAGCCCCATGGACAGGCGACGCCGGATTGGCGCATGATTCGCGGGGGTTTAAGTCGGAACTTGCTGGGAGGATTCACCGAATGAACAGGTTTGTCGCGGTCAGCCTCGGGGCGCTCGTCGGCCTTTCGCCGCTGGCCGCCACGGCTCAGTCCGCCGGGTCAGCCCAGCCGATGCAACTGGCGCAGGCCGCTCCCGCCACGAGTTCGGCCCATGCCGCTGGAGGCGGATCGCATAGCAGGCATTTGCGCCACAGCAGGAACAGTCACAAGGACAGAGCGCGCGCGGGCGCCGAACATATGCGCCAGATGCGTACGGCGCCGGCGGCGCCCAAGAGCTGACCCGAGGGAGCGGCTGCGGAGCGCGAGCCCACCGGCCGAGCGAGCATAGCCCTTGGAACAGCGCTCCCGGCGTCCGGCGAAGTTCGCTTCGCCCGGGGTGAAGTCGCACATGGTTCATTGGCCAGGCCCTCGGCGCGATAGAGGGCCTTATGATATTCGCGGCGTCGCCCTAGCGACGTTCGCCGCGGTTCAGACGTTGTCGCCGCCGGTCGAGCTTGTTCCCGGCGCCGCGCCCTGGCCGCCCCAGCTCCAGTTCTTGATCTCCGGCATGTCGTCGCCGTAGCGGCGGATATATTGGCGATGGTCGATGAGCCGGTCGCGGATCGCCTGCTTGGCGTAGGCCGCGCGTTCGCCGAGCTTGGGCACGCGATCGATGACGTCGCCGACCAGATGGAACCGGTCGATTTCATTGAGCACGCACATGTCGAAGGGCGTGGTCGTCGTCCCTTCTTCCTTGTAGCCGCGCACATGAACGTTGTCGTGGCCTCTCCTTCGATAAGTCAGGCGATGAATGAGCCACGGATAGCCGTGAAAGGCGAAGATGATCGGCTTGTCGACGGTAAAGAGAGCGTCGAAGTCGCGGTCGGAGAGCCCATGGGGATGCTCGTTGTGCGGCTGGAGCGTCATCAGATCGACGACATTGACGACCCGGATTTTGAGGTCGGGCGCATGCTCGCGCAGGAGGGCGACCGCAGCCAGTGTCTCGAGCGTCGGCACGTCGCCGCAGCAGGCCATCACCACATCTGGCTCGCCGCCGTGGTCGTTGCTCGCCCAGGGCCAGATGCCCAAGCCAGCTTCGCAGTGCTTGACCGCCTCGTCCATGCTCAGCCATTGCGGCGAGGGCTGTTTTCCCGCGACGATGACGTTCACGTAGTTGCGGCTCTTCAGGCAATGGTCGGTGACGGAGAGCAGGCAGTTCGCGTCCGGCGGCAGATAGATGCGCACCACCTCCGCCTTCTTGTTCATCACATGGTCGATGAAGCCGGGATCCTGGTGGGAAAAGCCATTGTGGTCCTGGCGCCAGACGTGACTCGACAAGAGATAATTAAGCGAGGCGACCGGCCGGCGCCACTTGATCTGGTTGCAGACCTTGAGCCACTTCGCATGCTGGTTGAACATGGAATCGATAATGTGGATGAAGGCTTCGTAGCAGGAGAAGAAGCCGTGCCGGCCGGTCAGGAGATAGCCTTCGAGCCATCCCTGGCACTGGTGCTCGCTCAGCATCTCCATCACGCGCCCGTCGGCCGCGAGATGATCGTCGTATGAGAAAGTCTCGGCGGCCCAGGCGCGGTTCGTCACCTCGAGCACGTCCTGCCAGCGGTTGGAATTGTTTTCGTCCGGGCTGAACAGGCGGAAGTTCTTTGACGCCAGATTGAGCTTCATCACGTCGCGCAGGAACTGGCCCATCACCCGCGTCGCCTCCGCGATTGTCGCGCCAGGCGAAGGCACGCTGACCGCATAGTCGCGAAAGTCCGGGAGACTCAGATCGCGCAAGAGCGCGCCCCCGTTGGCATGCAGGTTGGCGCTCATCCGGCGCGTCCCCTCAGGCGGCAGCGCGGCGAGTTCGGCCGTGAGGCGGCCGGTCTCGTCGAACAGCTCCTCGGGGCGATAGCTCTTCATCCATGTCTCCAGGATGCGGACATGCTCCGGGTGGCCGCGCATGGCGCTCATCGGCACCTGGTGCGAGCGCCAGTAGCCCTCCTCCTTCTTGCCGTCGATCTCCTTGGGGCAGGTCCAGCCTTTCGGCGTGCGCATCACGATCATCGGCCAGATCGGGCGTCTGGAAAATCCATTCTTCCGCGCGTCGGCCTGGATGTCGCGGATCTCGCCGAGCACTGTTTCGAGCGTGGCCGCCATCAGTTCGTGCATCAGGGCCGGCTCATCGCCCTCGACGAAATGAGGCTTGTATCCGTAGCCGCGAAACAGCGATTCGAGCTCCTCATGGCTGATGCGCGCCAGCACCGTCGGGTTGGCGATCTTGTAGCCGTTGAGATGCAGGATCGGCAGGACCGCGCCGTCACGGACCGGATTGAGGAACTTGTTCGAATGCCAGCTCGTGGCGAGCGCGCCCGTCTCCGCTTCGCCGTCGCCGATCACCGCGGCGACGATGAGGTCGGGATTGTCAAAAGCGGCGCCATAGGCGTGCGAGAGTGAATAACCGAGTTCGCCCCCTTCGTGGATAGAGCCGGGCGTCTCGGGCGCGACATGGCTCGGTATCCCGCCGGGAAACGAGAACTGGGTGAAGAGGCGCTTGATGCCCTCTTCGTCCGGCGAGATGCGCGGATAGACTTCGCTGTAGGTTCCTTCCAGATAGGCGTTGGCGACCAGGCCCGGTCCCCCGTGGCCGGGGCCAGCGACGTAGATCATGTCAAGATCGTATTTCTTGATCAGCCGGTTGAGGTGGGCGTAGACGAAGTTGAGGCCGGGCGTCGTGCCCCAGTGCCCGAGGAGGCGCGGCTTGATGTGCTCCTCCTTGAGGGGCTCGCGCAGCAGGGGATTGTCGAACAGGTAGATCTGGCCGACAGACAGATAATTGGCGGCGCGCCAGTAGGCGTCGATGAGCGCGCTTTCCGTCTTCGAGAGCGTTCCTCCGCTTTTCGACGCTCCGCTTTCCTTTTTCGACAGAGTGGTCGCCATCGTCATTGTCTCCAGTTCGCTTTGGCGAAGAACGGAGGGCTTCGCCGATCCGTTCCGTCAACCTGGCGTTTCGTTCTCCCAGTTCGTCGCGCTTACCGATCCACATTATCATTTGCGTGACAGCAGAGCCCGCAAAGCATGCGCTTCCCTTGGCTCGGGGTCTACGAAAAAGCGCCGCGAAGGAGGATCGGGGCGCGGACCCGCGCGCTCACCCGCCGCTGTTGCGCTGGGAGGGAAACTTGGCTCAACTGGTCGCCGCGCGAGCCGGCCGCAACATGGGAGGAGCCTTCATGCTGACCCGGCGCCTTTTCACCGCTTGCGGCCTGTGCGCGGCGGCGGGGTTTCTTGCGAGCGGGGCCGAGGCGCAGACGGCCGCGCCGCCGGGCCTGAAACGCACGCTGATCAAGCAGACCGACGGACCGATGGACGGCTACGCCACCATCGAGATGCGGATCGAACTCGCTCCCAACGCGCCTATCGCGCGCCACACCATCCGGGCATCGAATCGGGATATGTCGCCGCGGGCGGAACGGAGCTTACGATCGAAGGCCAGGGCGCGCTCAAGCTTGGCGCGGGCGACGGATTTTAGGCGCCGACCCGCACGCCTCATGGCGGCGTGAACGGGCCGGCCAAGACCGTCGTCATCTCGACTTATGTCGTCGAAAAGGGCAAACCGCTCGCTTCGCCCGCCTGAGCCGAAAATGGGAGGCTTCATGTCCGCCGCGCCGCTCCACGCCGACAACGCCGCCCAGGCCGAGTATTGGAACTCCGCCGCCGGCCAGAAATGGACCGACCGTCAAGAGCATCAGGATCAGGTGCTGAGCCCGGTGTCTGACCGGCTCCTCGCCGCAGCGCGTCCGAAGCCGGGCGAGCGCGTGATCGACGTCGGCTGCGGCTGCGGCGCGACGACGATCGACTTCGCCGCACGCGTTCCCGGAGGCGAAGTCCTGGGACTCGACATTTCCGAGCCGATGCTCGCACGCGCCAGGCAGCGGGCCGAAGGCCTGGCCATCCGGTTCGAGCGCGCCGACGCCACGGTCTACGCCTTCGAGCCCGAAGCGGCCGACCTTGTCGCATCCCGATTCGGCGTCATGTTCTTCGCCGACCCGGCGCGCTCCTTCGCCAACCTGCGGAGCGGCTTGAAGCCCGGAGGGCGGCTCGCCTTCGCCTGCTGGCGGGAGGCCAAGCACAACCCCTTCTTCATCCTGCCGCTGCGCGAAGCGGGCAAGCACGCCCCGCCGCTGCCTGAGACGGATCCCGAGGCGCCGGGACCGTTCGCCTTCGCCAGCGAGGCGCGGGTGCGGCGGGTTCTCGCTGACGCCGGCTTCGGCGACATTGTGATGACGCCGCACGATCTCGAGCTCGACATCGCGGTCGGACGCGGACTCGACGCGGCTGTCACGTCCGCCATGACGATCGGGCCGACGAGCCGCATGCTCGACGGGCAGAGCGAGGCGGTTCGGGGCGCGGTTGAGGCGGACATCCGCAAGGCGCTGGCCGCCCACGCGCGCGGCGACAGCGTGCCGCTCGGCGCCGCGATCTGGATCGTTACTGCGACCAATCCGGGCTGACGCCGCGGCGCTCCGGGGCGCGCTTCAGCCGCCCTGCCCGCTGAGAAACGCGCGCATGTGGAAATTCGCCTGATCGGGCAGATAGGCGTGTTCCGCCCCGACCGGGCAGGCGCGGCGCGCCCGGCAGCCGAGCGCCATGCAATCCGCCCCGGCCGGGCTCTTCACATGCGCCGCGCAGGCCGCGACGGCGTAGCCGGCGGCCGAGAATGCGCCGACGGGACAGGCTTTCAGGCACCAGCGCCCTGAGCAGGAATCGCATGGGCTTGGAGTAGGCTTAAGCTCGGGGACCGCGAGCGCCTCGGAAAAGCCCAGCGCGCCGCGGTAGGAATGCCAGAGCCCGTAGCGCGGATGAATCAGAATGCCGATCGGCGAGGCATGGACAGGCGCGGCGCGCCGAGCCCATTGCTGGAACGGCCAATATGGCGGCCCGCCAAAGGGAAAGAGCGCCGTCGCGCCGAGTTCGCGCGCGATGCTCCCGAGAACCCGCCGGCTCCAGCGGTCGAGCGGATCGCCGAGGCCATCGCTCGCCTCGGGCGCCGCGGCGAAGGCGCTCCAGCCGTCGCGCCCGGCCATGCCGGCGAGCACGATCGTGCGGACGCCGGCGAGCGCGCCTCGCTGCTCGTCCGCCTCAAGCCGAAAGGCGCCGCGCGGAACGAGGCCCATGCGCCGGATGGTCTCGAACGCGCTCTCAACCTCGGGGCCCTTCACCCGCGTCGCCCGGCGAGCCGGCAACCAGGCCTCGTTCGTCCAACTCGCATGGCGGGCCTCATTGGTTTACATACGAACCATCTTGCGTCGAGGATTCGGGGAGCGCAAAATCCAGATGCGCCGATGAGCCAGGGCGGCGCAATGGCGGAGACTCACATTGGACGCGGCTTATGTCGATCTCGGCGGGGGCGCCTTTCGCGCGAGCAAGCTCACCCGCGGCCCGTGGAATCCCGGGCACCAGCACGCCGGGCCGCCCTCCGCCCTGATCGCCCGTGCAATCGAGCACGCCGCGAGCCACGATGGTCTCACGCATCTCGCGCGCCTCACCGTCAATCTCATCCGGCCTGCGCCGATCGGCGAATGCCGCGTCGAGGTCGCGACGGACTATGCCGGCCGCACCACCGGCCACTATTCGGGCCGCCTGACCGCCGAGGGCAAGGACATTGCCCGTTTCACCGCGCTCGCGCAGCGCGAAGAGGACCTGCCGGTTCCCGAAGGGACTTTAGGCCACCCGCCGCCGAGGGCTCCGAAGCCACCTAACGAATGCCCGGTCGTCAGGATGGGCTTCGGCGCCGGATCGTTCGGCTACGCCGAACTGGTGGAGAATCGGCTCGCGGAGGGGCATTTCTTCAATGGACCCTGCGCCGCCTGGTTTCGGATGAATCACCCGCTGATCGAAGGCGAACAGCCGAGCCCTTATCAGCGCGTCGCGGTCGCCGGCGATTCCGGCAACGGGATCAGCGCGTCGCTGGATTTCGCCAAATACATTTTTCTCAACTGCGATCTGACGATCAACCTCTTCCGTCGGCCGCAGGGGACATGGATCTGCCTCGAGGCGCGCAGTCTCTTCGGCGCCAACGGCTGCGGACTCGCCGAATCCGCTCTCTATGATGAACAGGGCATGATCGGGCGCGCAACGCAGAGTCTGGCGGTGCGGGCGCGGTAGGCCGGCGCGGATTCAAGCCGCCACAAGGCCGAGATGCTCCTCAATCGGAGCAAAACCGCAGTCGTCATGCGGCAGCGAACAGCGCCGTTCACAAGACCGCAGTCCAACATGCGCGCTCTACTTCGCGCTCAGCGCCTCGACGCCCGGCAGCGCCTTGCCTTCCATCCATTCGAGGAACGCGCCGCCCGCGGTCGAGACATAGGTGAAGTCGTCCGCCATCTTGGCCTCGTTCAGCGCCGCGACCGTGTCGCCGCCGCCCGCAACCGACTTCAGCTTGCCTTGCTTGGTGAGCGCCGCGGCGGTTTTCGCGATCGCCATCGTCGCCTCGTCGAAGGGTGGCGTCTCGAACGCGCCGAACGGACCGTTCCACACCAGCGTCCTCGCATGGGCCAGCGCTTCCTTGACGCCCGCCACTGACTTGGGGCCGATGTCGAGGATCATCTCGTCCTCGGGCACATGATCAACGCTTACGACATGGGCGGGGGCGTGGGCTTTCAGCTCCCTGGCGACGGTCGCGTCGACCGGCAGGAGGATGCGACACTTGGCTTTTTCGGCCGCCGCGGCAATCGAGCGCGCGGTTTCGGCAAGGTCCTTCTCGCACAGCGACTTGCCGACGCCCTTGCCCTCGGCGAACAGGAAGGTGTTGGCCATGCCGCCGCCGATGACGAGCACGTCGACCCTGGTCACGAGATTGCCAAGGAGCTCGAGCTTGGTCGACACCTTCGCGCCGCCGACGATCGCGACGACCGGACGCGCGGGATTGCCGAGCGCGAGAGTCAGCGCCTCGAGCTCCCGCTGCATCGCACGACCTGCATAGGCGGGAAGCTTGTGGGCCAGCCCTTCAGTCGAGGCGTGGGCGCGGTGGGCGGCGGAGAAGGCGTCGTTCACGTACACGTCGCCGAGCTTCGCGAGCTCTTCGACAAGGGCCGGATCGTTCTTTTCCTCGCCCTTATGAAAGCGGGTGTTCTCAAGGAGGAGCACATCGCCATTCTTCATCTTGGCGATCGCATCCTCGGCCGTCTTGCCGACGCAATCGGTCGCAAAGGCAACGGGACGCTTGATGATGTCGGAAACCGCGGCGGCGACGGGTTTGAGCGAATTTACTTCGTCCGGGCCGCCCTTGGGCCGGCCGAAATGAGCGAGCAGAATGACCTTGCCGCCCTTGTCCGCGATTTCCGTGATCGTCGCCGCCACGCGTTCGATGCGGGTCGCGTCGGTCACCCGGCCGTTCTCCGTGGGGACGTTGAGGTCGACCCGCAAGAGAACGCGCTTGCCGGCGACATTGGCGTCGTCGAGAGTGCGGAAAGGTTTGCTCATGTCAGCGCCTCTCAAGCTTTTCGACGGCAGCGACGCGTCCCAGTTTCCCGCTCTCTCATGTTCAGAAGCGGGCATCCAGTCCGCCCGCGTCTGGTCGGGCCCGGCTTCGCGACGCGACTAGACCCCCGCTTTGACGGGGGTTGCGCCCAATGCTCAGATCAGCTTCGCCATCGCGACGGCCGTGTCCGCCATGCGGTTCGAGAAGCCCCATTCGTTGTCGTACCAGGAGAGCACGCGAACGAAATCGCCGTCGATGACCTTGGTCTGGTCGAGATGGAAAATCGAGGAGCGGTCGTCGCCATTGAAGTCGCTCGAGACATTGGGCTCGTCGGTGTAGCCGAGGATGCCCTTAAGCGGACCGTTGCCGTCGGCGGCGGCCTTGACGGCGCTGTTGATCTCGTCCGGGCTGGTCTTGCGCTTGGCGACAAACTTGAAATCAACGACAGACACGTTCGGCGTCGGCACACGGATCGACGAGCCGTCGAGCTTGCCCTTGAGCTCCGGCAGGACGAGCCCGACCGCTTTCGCCGCGCCGGTCGTGGTCGGGATCATCGAGAGCGCCGCGGCGCGGGCGCGATAGAGATCCTTGTGCAGTGTATCGAGCGTCGGCTGGTCGCCGGTGTAGGAATGGATGGTCGTCATGAACCCGTGCTCGATGCCGATCGCGTCGTTGAGCACTTTAACGACCGGCACAAGACAGTTCGTTGTGCAGGAAGCGTTCGACACGACGAGGTGCTCCTTGGTCAGCTTGTCGTCGTTGACCCCGTAGACGACCGTCAGGTCCGCGCCTTCCGCCGGCGCCGAGATGAGCACCCGCTTCGCGCCCGCCTTGAGATGGGCGGCCGCCTTCTCGCGCGCGGTGAAGATGCCGGTGCATTCGAGCGCGACGTCGACGCCAAGCGCCTTGTGCGGCAACTCGGCCGGATCCTTGATCGCGGTCACTTTGATCTTGTGGCCGTCAACGACCATCGTGTCGCCCTCGACCTTGACTTTATGCGGAAAGCGCCCGTGGACGCTGTCGTAGCGCAAGAGGTGCGCGTTGGTCTCCACCGGACCCAGATCGTTGATGGCGACGACCTCGATGTCCTTGCGGCCCGATTCCAAAATCCCGCGCAGCACCAGCCGTCCGATGCGGCCGAAGCCATTGATCGCAACCTTGGCAACCATCGTCTCTTCTCCTGAAGCGCCGCCGGCAGGACCGCCGAGGCCTCGTCATTCAAGGCGCTGAAGTCCGCGCTTATTGTCCGATCACCTGCCCAATGTCCACAGTGGAATTGAGGCGGCTATGGGCGACTTGGCGAGCGGGCCTGCGATCAGGCGCCGAGCCTCTTGAGCGCCGCCTCGACCACCGCTTCGACCGTGATGCCGAAATGCTGGTAGACGGCCTTATAGGGTCCGCTCTCGCCGAAGCTCTTCATGCCGATAAAGGGGCCGTCGCCGATAATGGCGTCCCATCCGAATCGCACCGCCGCCTCGACGCCGATCTTCACCTTGGCCGAGCCGATGACCGAGCGGCGATAGTCCTCCGGCTGCTCGAAGAAGGCCGGGAAGCATGGCATCGACACGACACGGGCCGCGACACCCTTCTCCTTCAATTGCGCCTGCGCGGCGACCGCGAGCGACACTTCGGAGCCGGAGGCGAAGATCGACACCTGGGCTTCCCCGGACGCGGGCGAGACTTCGTAGCCGCCGCGCGCGCACAGGTTTTCCTCCACATGCGTCAGCCGCACCGCCGGCATGGACTGGCGCGTCAGCGCGAGGATCGAAGGCGAATGCTCGCGCTCGAGCGCCGCCTGCCAGCACTCGACGGTCTCGATGCTGTCGGCCGGGCGCCAGATATAGAAGTTCGGCATCGCACGCAGCGAGGCCAGATGCTCGACCGGCTGATGGGTCGGGCCATCCTCGCCAAGGCCGATCGAATCATGAGTGAACACGTTCACGACCCGGATCCCCATCAGCGCCGAGAGCCTCAGCGAGGGACGGCAATAGTCGGTGAAGCAGAAAAACGAGGCGCCTGAGGGAATGAACCCGCCATGCAGGGCGATGCCGTTGCAGGCCGCGATCATCCCGTGCTCGCGGATGCCCCAATGGATGTAGCGTCCCGAGAAGCTGTCGGCCTGGATTTCCACCTCGTCCTTGAACTTGGTGTTGTTGGACGGAGTCAGGTCGGCCGAGCCGGTCACGAGCTCAGGCAGGGCGGCCCCAATGACGTCGAGCGCCGCCTGCCCGGCCTTGCGGGTCGCGGCTTCCGGCTTTTCATCGGCAAGCTTCTTCTTGTACGCGTCGATGACTTGATCGAGATCCTCTGGCAGATCGCCGCGCACCCGTCGTTCGAATTCGGCGCGCAGCTTCGGGTCGAGCGCCTCGACCGCGCTGTTCCACGCTTCGCGCTTTGCGGCGCCTTGAGATCCGACCTTGCGCCAGGCGGCGAGAATGTCGTCGGGGATGACGAACGGCTCGTAGGGCCAGTTCAGGGTCTTGCGCGCGCCGGCGATCTCGCTCGGCCCCTGCGCGTCGCTATGCGCCTTCTGGGTTCCCGCATGAGTGGGCAGGCCAAAGCCGATCGTGGTCTTGCAGGCGATCAGCGTCGGCTTGTCGGAATTCTGCGCCGCGTGGACAGCGTCGAGGATCGCCTTGGCGTCGTGCCCGTCGATGTGCACCGCATTCCAGCCCGCCGACTGGAAGCGGGCGACCTGATCCACGTTGTCCGCAAGCGTGCGCTTGCCGTCGATCGTGATCCCGTTGTCGTCCCAGAAGACGATGAGCTTGGACAATTTGAGATGGCCGGCGATGCCAATCGATTCCTGGCTCACGCCTTCCATCAGGTCGCCGTCGGAGGCGATGACGTAGGTGTGGTGGTCGACGATTCCAGGAAAGCGCGCCGCCAGCATGCGCTCCGCGACCGCCAGTCCAACCGAAGTCGCGATCCCCTGTCCCAGCGGGCCGGTCGTCGTCTCGACGCCCGGCGCGCACCAGTATTCCGGATGCCCCGGCGTCCTCGAGCCGACCTGCCGGAACTGCTTGAGGTCCTCGATGCCCAGGCCCTTCGCCCCGCCGACGCCGGTCAGATAGAGCAAGCCGTATAGCATCATGCAGCCATGGCCGGCCGAAAGAACAAACCGGTCGCGATCGGGCCAGTGAGGATCGGAAGCGTCGAATTTGAGCACATCGCGCCAGAGAACGGTTGCGACGTCGGCCGCCCCCATCGGCAGACCGGCGTGACCACTCTTGGCTTTCTCGACCGCATCGAGGGCGAGAAAACGGATCGCGTTGGCCATCGAATCGTGAGACACGCTCGTCGTCATCGGGGGGATCTCCTCAAGAATTGGGCGCCGGTAATTTCGGAGTTCCGAGCTCGGGCGGTGATTTGACCGCGGACGGAACGGGCGCGTCAATTAGGGGCGGTCGCAGGAACCTGTCAATTGCGCTCACCACCGCGTTGACGTCCCGTTCAAGCATCGCGTAAACAAAGCCCCGCAATGGATGGAATCAACACCTCCATGGATTCGCTCGAGACCTCGCTCAAACGTCTCGCCGCCGCAGTCGACGCGCTCGAATGGGCCACAGATTTGCGCTTGCGCCACGACGAAGCGCGCGCAACCACGCAAGAGGAATTCGCGCTGATGCAGGACGACCGCTCGCGGCTCGCCGTCGAGCTCGACGCCGCCGTCGACCGGTCGCGGGCTCTTGAATCCGCCAACAGCGAAGCGGCCAAGCGGCTCGCCCACGCAGCTCAGGCGATCGAACAGGTTCTCGGCCGGCTGGCGCCGGACCCGGAGCCGTGAGGCCAGTCCGCCGCAAGAGAGGCGCGCGCCATGTCACAGGTTTCGGTCACCATCGACGGACGCAAGTACCGTCTTGCCTGCAACGAAGGCGAAGAAGCGCGCCTCGAATCGCTTGCCAGCACGATCGATGAGAAGATCGGCGAAATGCGCAAGACATTCGGCGAGATCGGCGACCAGCGGCTCGTCATCATGGCCGCGCTGACCCTCGCTGACAATTTGACGGAAGCGCGAGACGAGGCGGCGGCTCAGCGCAAGCGCTCGGAGGAGGCCGAACAGCAGGCCCGGGTCATGGCGTCCCGCCTCGACGAGCTTGGCTCGAGGATCGAGTCGATCGCGACCCGCCTCACGGGCGGCGCGGAGGCCTGAGGGGGCAGACCTTGCATCAACGCCACTTCCCCGCCGGAGAATTTTTATCGCGCATCACCAATGTCTCTAGGGCGTGCAAGAAGCTTGCAGGACAATGTTGACCGTGTGAACCGACCCCAGGTCTCGCGCTCACCGATTTAGCCACAGACGCGGAGTCCATGCAGACGCGCACGGCTTAAACGCCCAGCCTTGCCGCTTGCGCACAGCACGTAACCCGGGTATATGCCCGCACATGAATACGATCTGCTACTGCGCGGCGGTTCGGACCGCCGCGCGAAAGACAACCGCGCTTTATGACTCGATCCTCGAGCCCGCCGGCGTCACGCTCGCGCAATTCAGTCTTTTGCGAAAAATCGAGCGCGCCGGAACCGTCTCCCTGACCGGGCTTGGGCGGCTCGCCGAACTGGACCGATCGACGATCGGACGAAACGTGAAGGCGCTGGAAAAACTTCGGCTGGTGTCTATGGCCTCAGCGGACGACCACCGTGAAGCTGCGGTGCGGCTCACGCCTAAGGGAGAGCGTGCGTTGCGGGTCGGGGCCCCCTTATGGGACGAGGCGCAGCGGCGCGTCGAGGCGGCCCTGGGCGCGACCGGAGCGTCGCAGCTACAGACGCTCGCGCATAATCTTTAATTTTTTTGACCTATTTGCGGGTAGATACCCGTCACGGAGTTCGAGATGACGATATCGGGGTCGACTGTGCAGAACACTGCCCAGCCGCAAAGGCAGCTCGCGGCGTTCTCGCTCTCCAACCGGCTCGCCGCGGCGATGGCCGAACGGAATCTCTATTACGGCTGGGTTGTCGCGGGAGCGACCTTCCTCGTCATGCTGGCGACGGCGGGCGCGATGGGCGCGCCGGGCGTCATCATCCAGCCACTCGAGAAGGAATTTGGGTGGAGCACGGAGCAGATCTCGGTCGCGCTTGCGGTTCGGCTCGCTCTGTTCGGCCTGATCGCGCCGTTCGCCGCCGCTTTCATCAACCGCTGCGGCGTTCGGCCGGTCGTCGTCACGGCGGTTGCGATGATTGTCGCGGGCATCCTCGCCTCGATGGCGATGAATCAGGTCTGGGAACTCATCGCGCTCTGGGGCGTCATCGTCGGCATCGGCACCGGCATGGTGGCGCTGGTGCTCGGCGCAACCATCGCCACCCGCTGGTTCGTTCAACGGCGCGGCCTCGTGGTCGGCATGCTGACGGCGAGCAGCGCCACGGGCCAACTGATCTTTCTCCCCCTCATCGCCAAGCTGACGGAAGACCACGGCTGGCGGAGCGCGCTGGTGTTCGTCGTCGCCATGCTGCTGGTCGCTTTATTCGTCGCGCTCATGGTGCTGCGCGACCGCCCGGCGGACGTTGGGCTTGCGCCGTTCGGCGAGCGCGCCATCCAGCCGGCGCCGAAGCAGGATCTGGGCCTCGGGGCGATGATGGCGTCGCCCTTACGCGCGCTCTACGCCGCTAGGACGAGCCGCACCTTCTGGGTATTGTTCGCGACCTTTTTCGTCTGCGGGCTCTCGACCAACGGCCTCATCCAGACGCACTGGGTCTCGCTCTGCGGCGACTACGGCATCGCGCCGGTCGCCGCGGCCGGGGCGCTGGCGGTGATCGGCGCGTTCGATTTCGTCGGCACGATCCTGTCGGGCTGGCTGTCGGACCGTTACGACAACCGCTGGCTCCTGTTCATGTATTACGGACTGCGGGGCCTCTCGCTGATCGCGCTGCCTTTCACCAATTTCACGGTGATCGGGCTGTCTGCTTTCGCGGTCTTCTACGGCCTCGACTGGGTTGCGACCGTGCCGCCCACCGTCCGGCTGACCGCCGAGCGCTTCGGCGCGGAAAGGGCGAACCTGACCTTCGGCTGGATCTTCACCGCCCACCAGCTCGGCGCGGCGACAGCGGCCTTCGGCGCCGGGTTCTCGCGCAGCGACTTCGCCACCTACCTGCCAGCGCTCTACGTCGCCGGCGTCGCCTGCGTGATTGCAGCCGCGCTGGTGCTCACGATCGGCAGGCGGCCGAAGGAAGTGCTTGTGACGGTGTAAAGTCACCGGTGAGGTAAGTAGAAGCCATA
>DASXES010000118.1:0-4015 GCA_036489975.1 Roseiarcus sp. | reverse complement strand
CTTCACCGGCGTTGCGCGGTTCGGCGAGAAGAAGCTGAAGCGGCTGCGCCGGTTTCTGCCGTTTGCCGACGGGACGCCGCCCCACGATACGCTGGGCGACATCTTCGCCACGCTGGACGCCGCAGCGTTCCTGCGCTGCTTTGTCGAGTGGGTCGCGGGCCTGGCCAAAACTCCGGTGGAGGTCATCGCCATTGACGGCAAGACCTCGCGCAGGTCGGGGAGCAAGGCGAAATCGAAGGGCGCCGATCCATAGGGGTCTTCGCCTTCGCCGCGCGCCAACGCCTCGGGCTGGCGCAGACGAAAGCGAGCGAGAAGTCGAACGAGATCGTCGCCATTCCCGCCCTGCTCGACATGATGACGATCGAGGGGGCGGTCGTCACAATCGACGCCATGGGCTGTCAGCGCGACATCGCCCAAAAGATCATCGACAGGAAGGCCGATTACATCCTCGCCCTCAAAGGCTCGAATCGCCAAGCGCTCTGCGCTCTTTGATTTCGCGCGCTTTTTCGCGAAAAACCGGCTTCCACTTTTTCGCTAACCGCGCTCTAGTTTTTCGCCTTGTCGACGAGTTTGTTTTTTCCGATCCAGGGCATCATGGCGCGCAGTTTCGCTCCGACCTCCTCGATCGGATGGGCGTTGGCGCGGGCGCGCGTCGCCTTGAACGAGGTCTGGTTGACCCGGTTCTCCAGCATCCAGTCGCGGGTGAATTTGCCCGACTGGATGTCTTCGAGGACGCGCTTCATCTCGGCCTTGGTCTCCGGTGTGATGATCCGGGGACCGGAGACGTATTCGCCATACTCGGCGGTGTTGGAGATCGAATAATTCATGTTGGCGATGCCGCCCTCGTAGATGAGGTCGACGATCAGCTTCACTTCGTGCAGGCACTCGAAATAGGCCATTTCCGGCGCATAGCCGGCCTCGACCAGGGTCTCGTAGCCGCCGCGGATGAGCTCGACGAGACCGCCGCACAAAACCACCTGCTCGCCGAATAGATCGGTCTCGCATTCCTCCCTGAACGACGTCTCGATGACGCCGGCGCGCCCGCCGCCGATCGCAGACGCGTAGGAGAGGCCAAGATCGTGCGCATTACCGCTCGCGTTCTGGTGGATCGCAATGAGGCAAGGCACGCCCCCGCCCCGCGTGTATTCGGATCTCACCGTATGGCCCGGCCCCTTGGGCGCGACCATCAGCACGTCGAGATCGGCGCGGGGCTCGATCAGGTTGAAATGAACGTTGAGCCCGTGGGCGAACATCAGCGCCACGCCCTTCTTCATGTTGGGCGCGAGCTGGTCGCGGTAGATGTCGGCCTGGAGTTCGTCGGGCGTCAGCATCATCACGATGTCGGCCCATTTGGCCGCGGCGGCGACGTCCATCACCTTGATGCCTTCGGCCTCGGCCTTTTTGGCCGAAGTCGACCCCGGCCGCAGCGCGACCGCGATCTCCTTCACGCCGCTGTCGCGCATGTTGAGCAGATGCGCGTGGCCTTGGCTGCCGTAGCCGACCACCGCCACTTTCTTGGCCTTGATCAGATTGAGGTCGGAATCTCGATCGTAATAAACGCGCATGTTTTGTCCTGTTCTTGGCGCGCCAAACGCGGCTTCAAGACAAATCGAGGCCGGGCGTCGGCTTGGCCGCGCCGGGTTTCTAGTGAATGCGGGAGATGCGATCAAGCGCGGCCCCGGGCTCAAGCCCGTTCCGGACCCGCGGGCAGGGCGTCCGACGCGAGGGGCGCCCCGATGCCGGTGGCCTAATGGCGCGGGGCGCACTATGATCGCCCTCGACCTGCGAGGCCTCGGGTCTGAGCCGGGAGGGGTTGGCTATGGGCATCTTCAATCGGTTGCGGGCTTTCGCTGTTCTGGCGCTGATCGGTGTCTCGGTTTCCGCCTGCGGCTACAATGTCATTCCCACCAAGCAGGAGGCGGCCAACGCGGCCTGGGCGGAAGTCCAGAACCAATATCAGCGCCGCGCCGACCTCGTTCCCAATCTGGTCGCGACCGTCCAGGGCTTCGCCAAGCAGGAAAAGGACGTCTTCGTTCAGGTGACCGAGGCGCGCGCCAAGGCGACCTCGATCCACCTCGACGCCAACGACCTGACCGACCCGGCAAAGGTAAAAGCGCTGCAGGATGCGCAGAATGCGTTGTCCGGCGCGCTCGGGCGGCTGCTGGCGATCAGCGAGAACTATCCGGACCTCAAGTCGAACCAGAATTTCCTGGCGCTGCAATCGCAGCTCGAGGGCACCGAGAACCGCATCGCGGTCGCCCGCAGGGACTATGTCGCGGCGGTGCAGGACTTCAACACCTCGCTCAGGACCTTCCCGACTCTGATCTGGGCGCAGACTGTGTTCCGCTCCACCCAGCCGATGGTTCCGTTCACCGCCAATGCGGAGGCCCAGACGGCGCCGAAGGTGAAGTTCTAGTCCTCGAAACAGGAGCGTCCGGATGCCTCGCCCCCGGCCGCGGACGCTGATCGTCCTCGCTGTCGCGGCGCTATGGGCGTTTGCGGCGCTTGCAGCGGCGGACTTCCCTCCGCTGACCGGGAGGGTGGTCGACCAGGCCAAGATCCTCTCGCCGGTCACGATCGCCGACCTTGAGCGCAAGCTCGCCGATCTTGAGCAGAAGTCAGGCATCCAGCTCGTCGTGGCGACCGTGCCGTCGCTCGGCGGGGAGGAGATCGAGCCCTACGCCAACGCGCTCTTCCGCGCTTGGAAGCTGGGCGAAGCGAAGAAGAACAACGGCGCTCTCCTCTTGATCGCCCCGAACCAGCGACGGGTGCGCATCGAGGTCGGCTACGGCCTTGAAGGCACGCTGACCGACGCCATTTCGAGCATCATCATCTCCAACGCCATCGCGCCGCGATTTAGAGCCGGCGATTACAACGGCGGCGTCACCCGCGGGGTCGACGACATCATCACCACGCTCACGACCGACTCGGCCGAATGGAAGCCGAGGCCGACCGACATGCGCGCCGAGCATGAGGCTTCGCTGCTCGATACGCTCGCGCCGTTCCTCATTTTTCTCTTCATCATGTTCGTGATCAGCCGCATCGGCCGGCGGGGCGGCGGCAACGTCGTCTTCATTCCGATGGGCATGGGCCGGGGCGGAGGTTTTGGCGGAGGCTTTGGCGGCGGAGGCGGCTTCGGCGGCGGCGGCTTTTCGGGGGGAGGCGGGTCATCGGGCGGCGGCGGCGCCTCGGGAGGCTGGTGATGAGTCTCGACCGGGACGCGGCGGGGCGCATCGAGGCCGCCTTCGACGCCGCGCAGCTCAAGACCCGCGCGCCCCTCGTCTGCGTGCTCGCCGGCGCCTCCACCTCGCTCGACGCGGAGTTTCTGCTCGGCGCCGGCATTCTCGCGCTCCTGACGCCGCTCCCGCTGCTGCTGTTCACCGATCTTTCCGCCCATCGCATCTACGTCGCTCAGCTTCTCGTGGCCATTCTCGCGGCGGTCATGGCTTCGCTGCCGCCGGTGCGGCGCTGGCTGACCCCAAAGCGCCTGGCGCGCTCAGCGGGCCATCGCGCGGCGCTGGCGCAGTTCGTCCTGCGCGGAATTGACCGCTCGCGGTGCGGCGCGCTCATCTATGTGTCGCTGGCGGAACATTACATCCGCATTGTTCCGGCCGAGGACGCAGCGCAAGCCGTCTCCAATGAACGCTGGCAAGCCGCTGTCGACCGCGCGCTGGGGCCGCTCGCCGCCGGAGAGACGGAAGCAGCGCTCGCCGGGCTCGCTGAAAACTGCAGCAACCTTCTTGCCGAGCGCTTCCCCCCGGGCCCCCCTGTGGATCCAAGCCGGCAGCGGTTCCATATCGTCTGAGCGTCAGGGAGCGCAAAACATGCGGTTCCGTTTGCACAAGCGACCTGCTGTCCGAACGCGCGTTCCCCCCACGGCGACTTGGTGAGGTTAACGGGGGCTTGAACTGGATGGCGGGGGCTTGGGCGATCTGATTCAAGGGCTTCGATTTTTGGAGCCGAAGTCATGGATTCGCTTTTCGCCAAAGACCACCTGCGTGTGTTGCTCGACCAT
>DASXES010000074.1:0-30837 GCA_036489975.1 Roseiarcus sp. | reverse complement strand
GATGTCGAGGTGCAGCTCGCCCATGCCCTTCATGATCGTCTGCCCCGACTCCGGGTCGGTGTAGACGGTGAAGGACGGGTCTTCGGCGACCATCTTGGTCAGGGCGACGCCCAGCTTCTCCTGGTCGGCTTTCGACTTCGGCTCGATGGCCTGTTCGATGACCGGCTCGGGGAAGTTCATCTTTTCCAGGATCACCGGCGACTTGGTCGGATCGCACAGGGTGTCGCCGGTGCGCGTGTCCTTCAGGCCGGCCAGCGCGAAGATATCGCCGGCGTAGGCTTCCTTGATGTCCTCGCGGTTGTTGGCGTGCATGAGCAGCATGCGGCCGACGCGCTCTTTCTTATCCTTGGTCGAATTGAGAACCGTCGTGCCCGACTCGATCTTGCCGGAATAGACGCGGCAAAAGGTGATGGTGCCGACGAAGGGGTCGTCCATGATCTTGAAGCCGAGCATGGAGAAAGGCTCGCTATCGCTCGGCATGCGAACCGCTTCCTCGCCTGTGTCGACATCGTGACCCTTGATGCCGCCGCGATCGACCGGCGAGGGCAGATAGTCGACGACGGCGTCGAGGAGCGGCTGGACGCCTTTGTTCTTGAACGCAGAGCCGCACAGCACCGGAACGAACGAAATCTGCTTCACGGCCTTGCGGATGCAGCGCTTCAGCGCGTCAATGTCGGGCTCTTTGCCATCGAGATAGGCGCTCATGATATCGTCGTCCATCTCGACCGCAGCTTCGATCATGATGTGACGATATTCGTCCGCCTTCGCTCTGAGGTCCGCCGGGATCTCTTCGTCATGGTATTTGGCGCCGAGCCCTTCGTCTTCCCAGACGACCGCCTTCATGCGCAGGAGGTCAATGACGCCCTTGAAGCTCGATTCCGAGCCGATCGGCAGCTGAATACAGATCGGACGGCCACCGACCTTGGTCTTGATCTCATCGACGCAGCGAGAGAAATCAGCCCCGATCTTGTCCATCTTGTTGACGAACACGATGCGCGGCACATTGTATTTGTCCGCCTGACGCCAAACAGTCTCCGTCTGCGGCTCGACGCCCTGGTTGCCGTCGAGCACGCATACCGCCCCGTCGAGCACGCGCAAGGACCGCTCCACCTCGATGGTGAAGTCGACGTGCCCGGGGGTGTCGATGATGTTGAGGCGCTTGTCCTGCCAGAAAGTGGTGGTCGCGGCGGAGGTGATGGTGATGCCGCGCTCCTGCTCCTGCTCCATCCAGTCCATCGTCGCGGCGCCGTCGTGCACTTCGCCGATCTTATGGGACTTGCCGGAATAGTAGAGGATGCGCTCAGTAGTCGTCGTCTTCCCGGCATCGATGTGGGCCATGATGCCGAAATTACGATAGTCCTCGATAGCGTGGCTGCGCGCCATGATCCCTGATCCCGATTGCCTTGGCCAGACCGCCGCTTACCAGCGGTAGTGGGCGAAGGCCCGGTTGGCCTCGGCCATCCGGTGCGTATCCTCGCGCTTCTTGACTGCCGCGCCTCGATTGTTCGAGGCGTCGAGCAGTTCGGCCGACAGCCGGTCGACCATGGTTTTATCGTTGCGATCGCGCGCCGCGGTGATGATCCACCGGATCGCCAGCGCCTGCCGACGATCGGTGCGCACTTCAACCGGCACCTGATAGGTCGCCCCGCCCACCCGGCGCGAACGGACCTCGACCGACGGCGCGACATTCTCGAGCGCCTGCTTGAACACCGCGAGCGGGTCGCTCTTGGCTTTGGCCTCGACGCTGTCGAGCGCGCCATAGACAATCGACTCCGCGACGGACTTCTTGCCCTCGTACATGATCGTGTTCATGAACTTCGCCACCACCGTGTCGCCGTATTTGGCGTCCGGGATGATTTCGCGTTTCTCAGCGCTGTGTCGGCGTGACATCGCCTAACTCTCTCTCTCCGTCAGGACCGGCGGGCCGGCCCATGAAATTCTTTCATCTCGATCCCCGTATCTCGCTCTCGCTCGACGGGGGCTGGCCTTTGCTTCGCTCAGCTCACTTGGGCCGCTTGGCGCCGTATTTCGAGCGGCGCTGCTTGCGATCCTTGACACCCTGGGTGTCAAGGACGCCGCGCAGAATATGGTAGCGCACGCCAGGCAGATCCTTGACGCGGCCCCCGCGGATCATGACCACGGAATGCTCCTGCAGATTGTGGCCTTCGCCGGGGATATAGCCGATGACCTCGAAGCCGTTGGTCAGCCGCACCTTGGCGACCTTGCGCAAAGCCGAATTCGGCTTCTTCGGCGTCGTCGTGTAGACGCGCGTGCACACGCCGCGCTTCTGCGGGCTCGCCTGCAGATGGCGGGCCTTCTCGCGGTAGGTTTTCGGCTGCCGGGGCTTCCGGATCAACTGGCTAATCGTCGGCATGTCGGCCCTAAACTTCAGTTCCCTGTGGCGTCCGGTCCAAAGACCGAACGAATAAATCGAATTCCATCCGCTCGCTCGCGCGAAGCCGTGAAGGCAACGCGCGAAACCAACAGCGCCCTGAAAAGCCGCATAGGCTTTGGGCGCCGCCAAAAGCAGAGGATCACGGCCCAAGGACCGCGATCGTGCGAAACAGAACCGGCCCCACAGGGCCGGCATGGCTCGTCGTCGGTAGGATCGTCAGCGTTTAGAGCCGTTGGGTATCCGACGCGTCGTCCGATACAGCGAAGCTCTACGGCCTGTCGAAAGCGCGCGATACATATTCAAGTCGTCTACCCGCGTCAACCCTTTTCGCTGTCATAATCAGCGGCGGCGGGAAAACCCATCGCTGTGGGTCGGCAAGCTCGGCCTGCCTCGGTCTCCGGCGAGCCGCGAAATCGCCCGCGGACAATCCTGGACGGCCCGGGATCGCACGCTAACGAGCCGTGGGAGCGACGCCGCCGCGGCGCGCGCCGACACGCAGCTCGACAGAGCAATCCGGATGCTTGCGCGCGCTGGAGCTTGCGCCCACAGCGCTCGATCGACAAAAAAGTGCAACCGAAGTGAAGCGCGCTCGCTGGCCAAAGGCCTGCAGTCCGAGCTGTCGACAAGGCCGCAGCAGCAATGAGCCCCGGCGTGCAAAAAAAGAGCGGCCCGAAGGCCGCTCAAATTTCGATGGAAGGCTTTGTGCTTCACTCGGCCGGGGCGCGCGCCTTGCTGCGCGGGGCCGGCGCCACGGGCTCCAGTTGAGGGGCGGCAAGCGGCAGGGCGGGAGCCTGCGCGGCCGTCTCGGCCCTCTGCGCCAGGATCATGGTGTCGCGCATCGCCGCGATCTGGCGCAGCTTCGCCACCGCCGCGCCGGTCCCGGCCGGGATCAACCGGCCGACGATGACGTTCTCCTTGAGGCCCTCGAGCGTATCGACCTTGCCGTTGACCGCGGCCTCGGTCAGAACGCGCGTCGTCTCCTGGAACGACGCCGCCGAGATGAACGAACGGGTCTGCAGGCTCGCCTTGGTGATGCCGAGCAGCACAGGCGTGCCGACCGCGGGCTTCTTGCCCTCGGCGGTTACTGCTTCGTTCGCCGCTTCGAGATCGGACGCGTCGACTTGCTCGCCGAGGAGGAAGTCGGTCTCGCCCGCATCGACGATGTCGACCTTCTGCAGCATCTGGCGCACGATCACTTCGATGTGCTTGTCGTTGATGAGCACGCCCTGCAGGCGGTAGACCTCCTGAATCTCGTTGACGAGATAAGCGGCCAGCTCCTCGACGCCCTTGATGGCGAGAATGTCGTGCGGGGCAGGATTGCCATCGACGATATACTCGCCCTTCTCGATCACGTCGCCGTCCTGAAGGTGGATGTGCTTCGACTTCGGGATCAGGTACTCGGCCGCCTCGACGCCGTCCTCGCTCGGCTCGATGGTCACACGCTGCTTGTTCTTGAAGTCCTTGCCGAACCGGATCGTGCCGGAGATTTCGGCGATAATCGCGTGATCCTTCGGCCGACGCGCCTCGAACAGTTCCGCCACGCGCGGCAGACCGCCCGTGATGTCGCGGGTCTTGGCGCTATTGATCGAGATGCGCGCAATGACATCGCCCGCACGCACACTGGCGCCCGGCTCGAACGAAATGATCGACTCGACCGACAGCGCATAGCGCGCGTCGCCGCCGCGCGGGAGCTTGGCGATCTTGCCGTCCTTGCCCTTGATCACCAGCGCCGGCTTGAGCCCCGCCGTGCGCGGCGTGGACCGCCAATCGATGACGATGCGCTTGGCGATGCCGGTCGCCTCGTCGACCTGCTCCGACATCGACACGCCCTCGACCAAATCCTCGAACCCGATCTCGCCGTCAATTTCGGTCAGGACCGGTCGGGTGAAGGGATCCCACTCGGCGATCCTTTGGCCGCGCTTGATCTTATCGCCCTCATCGACCTTGAGCCGCGCGCCATATTGGACACGGTGCACAGCGCGCTCGGCCCCGCTGCGATCGGTGATGACAACCGCGACGTTACGCGCCATCGCCATCAAGTCGCCGTTCGCATTGCGCGCAAGGTTGCGATTGCGGATCTTCACCTCGCCGTCGAAGTTCGACTCGATGAACGACTGATCCGCGAGCTGAGCCGCGCCGCCGATGTGGAAGGTGCGCATTGTCAGCTGAGTGCCCGGCTCGCCGATCGACTGGGCGGCGATGACGCCGACCGCCTCGCCCATGTTGACCGGAGTGCCGCGCGCCAGATCGCGGCCATAGCATGCGCCGCAGACGCCGTTCTTCGCCTCGCAGGTCAAGACCGAACGGATCTTCACTTCCTGGATTCCGGCCGCATTGATCGCCGGCATATCTTCTTCGACAAACATCTTGCCAGCTTCGATGATCACCTTGCCGTCGGCGTCGCGCAGCGTGTCCGCAGAGGTGCGGCCGAGAATGCGCGAGCCGAGCGAAGCCACGACTGTGCCCGCGTCGATGATCGCGCGCATGCTGATGCCGTTCGTCGAACCGCAATCGGGGATGGTGATGATCGAATCCTGCGCGACGTCGACCAGACGACGCGTGAGATAACCCGAGTTCGCGGTCTTCAATGCGGTGTCTGCGAGACCCTTGCGGGCGCCGTGGGTCGAATTGAAGTACTCGAGAACCGACAGCCCCTCCTTGAAGTTGGAGATGATCGGGCTCTCGATGATTTCGCCCGACGGCTTGGCCATCAGACCGCGCATGGCGGCGAGCTGGCGCATCTGCGTCGGCGAACCGCGCGCGCCGGAATGCGACATCATGTAGATCGAGTTGATCGGCCTGTCGCGACCGTGCTCGTCCTTGCGCACGGCCGAGATGCCAGCCATCATTTCCTCGGCCAGCCGGTCCGAGCATTTCGCCCAGGCGTCGACGACCTTGTTGTACTTCTCGCCCTGCGTGATGAGGCCGTCGTTGTATTGCTGCTCGTACTCTTTCGCCAAGGCCGACGTTTCGGCGATGAATCGCGGCTTGGAGTCGGGCACCACCATGTCGTCCTTGCCGAACGAGATGCCGGCCTTGAACGCTTCGCGGAAGCCAAGCGACATGATCCGGTCGCAGAAAATGACCGTCTCCTTCTGACCGCAGTTGCGGTAGACGATGTCGATCATGTTGGAGATTTCCTTCTTCGTCATCAGCTTGTTGACGACGTCGAAAGGAATCTTGACGTTCTCAGGCAAGAGCTGGCCAAGGAACAGGCGCCCGGGCGTGGTGTCGAAGATCTTCGACACCCGCTCGCCCTTCTCGTTATAGGTCCAGGCTCGGCCCTTGACCTTCGTGTGCAGCGTCACCGTCCCCGCGGCGAGCGCGTGCTCGATCTCGCCAATGTCGCTATAGACACCGCGGATCGGACGCTTGGTCTTCGGATCTTCCTCATACTGGCCGGGGTCTCCGTCGCGCATCAGCGAGACGTAGTAGAGACCGAGCACGATGTCCTGGCTCGGCACGATGATCGGCTGGCCGTTCGCGGGGTGCAGGATGTTGTTGGTCGACATCATCAACACCCGCGCCTCAAGCTGCGCTTCGAGCGACAGCGGCACGTGCACGGCCATCTGGTCGCCGTCGAAGTCGGCGTTGAACGCGGCGCAGACGAGCGGGTGCAGTTGGATCGCCTTGCCCTCGATCAGCACCGGCTCGAACGCCTGGATTCCCAGGCGATGCAGGGTCGGCGCGCGGTTGAGCATGATCGGATGTTCGCGGATCACCTCATCGAGGATGTCCCACACTTCCGGCTTCTCTTTTTCAACCAGCTTCTTGGCCTGCTTGACGGTCGCGGACAGGCCCTTGGCGTCGAGGCGCGAATAGATGAACGGCTTGAACAGTTCGAGGGCCATCTTCTTCGGCAGCCCGCACTGATGCAGCTTCAGCTCGGGGCCGACCACGATCACCGAGCGGCCTGAATAGTCGACGCGCTTGCCGAGCAGGTTCTGGCGGAACCGACCCTGCTTGCCCTTCAGCATGTCGGCGAGCGACTTCAGCGGCCGCTTGTTGGCGCCGGTGATGACGCGCCCGCGCCGGCCATTGTCGAACAGCGCGTCGACCGACTCCTGCAACATGCGCTTTTCATTGCGAATGATGATGTCGGGCGCGCGCAGCTCCATCAGCCGCTTCAAGCGATTGTTGCGGTTGATGACGCGACGGTAGAGGTCGTTGAGATCGGATGTGGCGAAGCGCCCGCCGTCGAGCGGCACCAGCGGCCTGAGGTCTGGCGGAATGACCGGCACCTCGGTCAGGATCATCCACTCCGGCTTGTTGCCCGAGTGCATGAAGGCCTCGATGATCTTGAGCCGCTTGGCGAGGCGCTTGGGCTTGAGCTCGCTCTTCGATTGCGCGATCTCGACCTTGAGGTCCTCAGCGATCTTCTGCAGGTTCATGCCCTTCAGCATCTCGCGGATCGCCTCGGCGCCGATCATCGCCGTGAAGCTGTCCTGCCCATATTCGTCGACCGCGCGGAGAAAATCGTCCTCGCCCAAGAGCTGGCGGTCCTTGAGCGGCGTGAGGCCCGGGTCGAGCACGATATACGACTCGAAATAAAGCACGCGCTCGAGATCCTTGAGCGTCATGTCGAGCAGCAGCCCGATGCGCGACGGCAATGACTTCAAGAACCAGATGTGCGCAACCGGGGCGGCCAGCGAGATGTGGCCCATCCGCTCGCGCCGCACGCGCGACAGCGTCACCTCGACGCCGCACTTCTCGCAGATGACGCCCTTGTACTTCATCCGCTTATATTTGCCGCACAGGCACTCGTAGTCCTTGATCGGCCCGAAGATGCGCGCGCAGAACAGGCCGTCACGCTCAGGCTTGAAGGTGCGGTAGTTGATCGTCTCGGGCTTCTTGATCTCGCCAAACGACCACGACAGGATCTTTTCCGGGCTCGCGATAGCGATCTGGATCTGGTCGAACGCCTGCGGAGCGGCGACTGGGGCGAAGGGATTGGTAATTTCCTGGTTCATTCTGGTCTCCCGCGAGTTCGACGCTTGGAAGCGCCGAAACCCGCATTCATGGAAACAAAAGCGCGACGCCGCCCGCGAACAAGAATCGCTCGAAGGCGGCCAAGGCCAAGCGCGTTACTCGGCGGCCTCCGCGGGCGGCAGCAGTTCTTCGGGCGCGCGTTTGATCGACGCGAGTTCGACGTTCAGTCCGAGCGAGCGCATTTCCTTGACCAGCACGTTGAAGCTCTCCGGAATGCCCGATTCGAACGTGTCGTCGCCGCGCACGATCGACTCGTACACCTTGGTGCGGCCGGCGACGTCGTCCGATTTGACGGTCAACATCTCCTGCAGCGTATACGCCGCGCCATAAGCTTCGAGCGCCCAGACTTCCATTTCGCCAAAACGCTGGCCGCCGAACTGCGTCTTGCCGCCTAGCGGCTGCTGGGTGACGAGGCTATAGGGGCCGATCGAACGCGCGTGGATCTTGTCGTCCACAAGATGGTGGAGCTTCAGCATGTAAATGTAGCCCACCGTGACCTTGCGGTCGAAGGCGTCGCCGCTCCGCCCGTCATAGAGCGTCACCTGGCCGGATGAATCGAGGCCCGCCTTGTCCAGCATCTCGACGATGTCCTTCTCGCGCGCGCCATCGAAGACGGGCGTCGCGATCGGCACGCCGCGACGAAGATTCTCGCCCAGTTCAGCGAGGCCCTTGTCGTCGAGCGCCTTGATCGTCTCGTTCTCGCCGTAGATGTCCTTCAGCTTGCTGCGCAGCGGCTTCACGTCGTTCGAGCGCATGTAGGCGTCCACGGCTTCGCCCACTTGCCGGCCAAGACCGGCGCAGGCCCAGCCGAGATGGGTCTCGAGGATCTGCCCGACATTCATGCGGCTAGGCACGCCGAGCGGATTGAGCACGATGTCGACGGGCGTGCCGTCGCCCAGGAACGGCATGTCCTCCTGCGGCACGATACGCGACACGACGCCCTTGTTGCCGTGGCGTCCCGCCATCTTGTCGCCGGGCTGGATCTTGCGCTTCACCGCGATGAACACCTTGGCCATCTTCATCACGCCAGGCGGCAGCTCGTCGCCGCGCTGCAGCTTCTCGACCTTGTCGAGGAAGCGGCTTTCCAGCGACTTCTTCGATTCGTCGTACTGCTTGCGCATTGCCTCGATCTCCGACATCGTTTGGTCGGACTCGAGAGCAAAGCTCCACCACTGCGAACGCGGTTGCTCCTCGAGCAGCGCTTTCGTCAGCACCTGATCCTTCTTGAAGCCCTTGGGCCCCGAGAGCGCCCGCTTGCCTTCGAGCGTTTCGGCCAGACGCGCGTAGACGTTGCGATCGAGAATCGCCTGCTCGTCGTCGCGGTCCTTGGCCAGCCGCTCGATCTCCTCGCGCTCGATCGCCTGCGCCCGCTCGTCCTTGTCGACGCCGTGGCGGTTGAAGACGCGCACTTCGACGACCGTGCCCTGGACGCCCGGGGGAACGCGCAGCGACGTATCGCGCACGTCGGAGGCCTTCTCGCCGAAGATGGCGCGGAGCAACTTCTCTTCCGGCGTCATCGGGCTTTCGCCCTTGGGCGTGATCTTGCCGACCAGGATGTCGCCGGCCACGACCTCGGCGCCGATATAAACGATGCCCGCTTCGTCGAGGTTTTTCAGCGCCTCTTCCGAAACGTTCGGGATGTCGCGGGTGATTTCCTCTGGCCCGAGCTTGGTGTCACGGGCCATCGCCTCGAATTCCTCGATATGGATCGAGGTGAAGACGTCGTCCTTGACGATGCGCTCGGAGAGCAGGATCGAATCCTCGAAGTTGTAACCGTTCCACGGCATGAAGGCGACGAGGACATTGCGGCCAAGCGCCAGATCGCCCAGGTCGGTCGACGGCCCGTCGGCGATGATGTCGCCCTTCTCGACCCGGTCGCCCACCCTCACGAGCGGCTTCTGGTTGATGCAGGTCGACTGGTTCGATCGCTGGAACTTCATCAGGCGGTAGATGTCGACGCCCGGCTTGGCGGCGTCGGCCTCGTCGGTTGCGCGCACCACGATGCGGGTCGCGTCGATCTGGTCGATGATTCCGCCCCGCCGTGCAGCGATCGCCGCACCCGAGTCGCGCGCAACGATCGCCTCCATGCCCGTGCCGACCAGGGGCGCGTCCGAACGCACCAGCGGCACTGCCTGACGCTGCATGTTCGAGCCCATGAGCGCACGGTTGGCGTCGTCATTCTCGAGGAACGGAATGAGCGCCGCCGCCACCGAGACCAGCTGCTTCGGCGAAACGTCCATGTAGTCGACGCGGTCGGCGGCCAGGAACACCACGTCGCCCGCATGCCGGCAGACGATCAGATCGCCCACAAGCTTGCCGCCCGCGTCGATCGGCGTGTCGGCCTGAGCGACCGAATATTTCTGCTCCTCCATCGCCGAGAGATAACTAACCTCCTCGGTCACCTTGCCATCACGGATCTTGCGGTAGGGCGATTCGATGAAGCCGTACTTGTTGACGCGCGCGAAGGTCGCTAGCGAGTTGATGAGCCCGATGTTCGGGCCTTCCGGCGTCTCGATCGGGCAGATGCGGCCATAATGCGTCGGATGCACGTCACGCACCTCGAAGCCAGCCCGTTCGCGCGTAAGGCCGCCCGGCCCAAGCGCCGAGAGCCGGCGCTTATGAGTGATCTCCGAAAGCGGGTTCGTCTGATCCATGAATTGCGACAATTGCGACGAGCCGAAGAACTCGCGCACCGCCGCGGCCGCCGGCTTGGCGTTGATGAGGTCCTGCGGCATGATCGTGTCGATCTCGACCGACGACATGCGCTCCTTGATCGCCCGCTCCATGCGCAGAAGCCCGATGCGATATTGATTCTCCATCAATTCGCCGACCGAACGCACCCGCCGGTTGCCCAGATGGTCGATGTCGTCGATCTCGCCGCGCCCGTCGCGCAGGTTCACCAGAGCCTTGACCACCGCGAGGATGTCGTCCTTGCGTAAGGTGCGCTGGGTGTCCGGCGCGTCGAGATCGAGGCGCATGTTCATCTTCACCCGGCCGACTGCCGAAAGGTCATAGCGCTCGGAATCGAAGAACAGCGACTGGAACATCGCTTCCGCGCTTTCGATCGTCGGCGGCTCGCCTGGGCGCATCACGCGATAGACGTCGAACAGAGCGTCCTCACGCGAGGAATTCTTGTCGACCTTGAGCGTGTTGCGAATATAGGCGCCGATATTGATGTGGTCGATGTCCAGCACCGGCAGCTCGTCGAAGCCGGTCTCCAGAAGCGCCGCGAGCGATTTCTCGGTGATCTCGTCGCCAGCCTCGGCGTAGATTTCGCCGGTTCCCGGATTGAAAAGATCCTCGGCGATATACTGGCCATAGAGGTCGGCGTCGCTGGCGCGCAGCGCCTTCAAGCCCTTCTCGGCCAGTTGGCGGGCGGCGCGCACGGTCAGTTTCCTGCCGGACTCGATGGCCACTTCGCCCGTGTCGGCGTCGATCAGGTCGACGGAAGCCTTAACGCCCCTCATGCGGTCGGCTTCGTAAGGCACGCGCCAGCCGTCCTTGAGACGGCTGTAGATGATCTTGCGATAGAACGTAGACAGGATCTCTTCGCCGTCGAGGCCAAGCGCGTACAGCAACGACGTCACCGGGATCTTGCGGCGCCGGTCGATGCGGGCATAGACGATGTCCTTGGCGTCGAACTCGATATCGAGCCAGGAGCCGCGATAGGGAATGATGCGGGCGGCGAACAAAAGCTTGCCAGAGGAATGGCTCTTGCCCTTGTCGTGATCGAAAAACACGCCCGGGCTGCGATGCATCTGCGACACGATGACGCGCTCGGTGCCGTTGACGATGAAGGTGCCGTTCGTGGTCATGAGCGGCATGTCGCCCATGTACACGTCCTGCTCCTTGATGTCCTTGACGGACTTGGCCTGGGTCTCCGGATCGACGTCGAACACGATGAGGCGCAGCGTCACCTTGAGCGGCGCAGAGTAGGTCATGCCCCGCTGGCGGCACTCATCGACGTCGTATTTCGGCGCCTCGTACTCGTACTTGACGAATTCGAGATGAGCGGTGTCGGCGAAGTCCTTGATCGGGAACACCGACTTGAACACCGCCTGCAGTCCCTCGGTTGGACGCCCGCCCTTCGGCGGGTCCATCAGCAGAAACTGATCGTACGAGGCCTTCTGGACTTCGATCAGGTTCGGCATCTCGCCGACTTCCTTGACGTGCCCGAACACCTTGCGAACGCGCTTGCGGCCAGTGAATGTCTGCGCCATGTCGCTCCTCTAAAGCTCTCGCTTGTAAAGCTCTTGCTTGCCGCCTTTGCGGCCGTCGCGCTTGAGCGCGACGAATCTTAAGGCCAGTCTTCTTGGGACCCTCGCGGGCGCCCCGTGTCGCTCAAACGTTCTCCCGCGCCGCCTCAAAAGCTTTCGGCGGCCTCATCACGACGCCCACCCCCGAAACGTTTTGAAAACGCCGGAACGGCCCCAGGCCGATAGCCGGGGACCTTCCTTGTTTTATTGACCGAGCCCCGCGACGCGGGGCGCGTCATTACTTGATCTCGACCTTGGCCCCAGCCTTTTCCAAAGCCGCCTTGATCTTCTCGGCCTCTTCCTTGCTTACGCCTTCCTTGACGGGCTTCGGCGCGGCTTCGACGAGATCCTTTGCTTCCTTCAGGCCGAGCGCGGTGATGACGCGCACTTCCTTGATCACTTCGATCTTCTTGTCGCCGATGGCGGCGAGGATAACGCTGAATTCGGTCTGCTCTTCGACCGGAGCGGCGGCTGCGCCAGCCGCCGGACCAGCGGCCACGGCCACTGCGGCAGCGGCCGAGACACCCCACTTCTCTTCAAGCAGCTTGGCGAGGTCGGCGGCCTCCAGGACCGTGAGGCTCGAGAGTTCGTCGACGATTTTTTCGAGATTGGCCATTGATGGACTTCCTTTATGTAGTGCGGTTCGAATGATTGTGAAGAGCCTGGCTTTAGGCCGCGTCTTTGGCGGCGTAGGCCCCGACCACGCGGGCGAGCTTGGCGGCTGGCGCGGTCGTGAGCTGGGCGAGCTTGGTCGCGGGGGCCAGAAGAAGTCCCAGCAGCTTTGCACGCAGCTCGTCGAGGGATGGCAAGGTCGCAAGCGCCTTGACTCCGTCGACGTCGAGGACCGTCTTGCCCATGGCGCCGCCCAGAAGCACGAATTTCTCGTGATCCTTGGCGAAAGCCACGGCAGCCTTGGCCGCCGCCACCGGATCGATCGAATGAGCGATCAGGGTCGGCCCCTTGAGCAGGGGACCGATCGAGGCGACGTCCGTATCTTTGACGGCAATCTGGGCTAGGCTATTCTTGGCGACCTGAACTTGCGCGCCCGCCTGCCGCATCTGCTTGCGCAGCCGCTGCATCTGGGCGACCGTCAGGCCGGAATAATGCGCCACGACCACCACCGACGTTTTCGCAAAAACGTCGTGCAAGGCTGCGACGGCTTCCTTCTTTTCCGTTCTGTCCACGGTGCTCATCTCCGGTCGGCGGGTTCAATTACCGAAAACCCGCCTGTTGCACACGCCGCGACGCGCGATTCGGCGCGCGAATCAAAACGCCACGGCCACTTGCGCCTGTCCCCGGAGGCGGGCATGAAGCCCGGCGCCGGACAGAAGGTTCGAACCGCTTTCACCGCCCGGGAGCCCGAACGGATGCAGAAACTCGGTCTTCCCCGTCTATGCTGGCTCCCCGCCCCGGACAGGGCTTCGGGAATTAAGCGTGCGCCCGATAAGGCTTACGCGCCGGCAGTCTCGGACAGGACATGGCCGGAAAAGACGAAAAGCCTAAGCCTTCCATCCTCCGGCCCATCCGCCGCTCCTGCTCTGATCAGCCGTCACCGGATTCATCTTTGCAGGGCGGTAGTCATGTTTGATCATCGGGGCGTAGCGCCATCGACCCCAAACTCGTTCCATAGCGGGTTCGCGGCCCGGATGCAAGGAGGTCACGGAAAGTTTGAACGCCTACCCTACCGGCAGGCAGGCAGGCAATACCTCGGGTCTGGGGTAGCCGCCCGGGCTCGAGGGAGGAATGTTCGATGAAGACCATCGACCGCCGCGCCTTGACGCGCAAGATTGTGTTCGGGGCCGCTGTCGCCGGACTTGGCCTGAGCGCGGGCGCAGCAAGGCTAAGCGCGATACCGCTCGACGACCGGGTTCCGGCCGCGCTCGATGGTTCGGTCGAGGAGGCTCATAGAAGCCGGCGCGTCTGCGGCTGGCGCTGGGTGTAGCCCCCCGGGGCGCCCACAGGAGGCGCCCGAGCGCCCCTCCGCGTGGCCGCGTGACGCGTGGCACAAAAAGGCGCCTAGCGCCTTGAAGAGATTGGATCGCGTCCAAAGGCGCGGGCGGCCGGCCATGGAGCGCAGCCGCCCCGACCATCCCACAAAAATTATTGACCCGCGCCACAAGAGAGCGCTTGAACTCGCGCTCCGGACGCAGGATTGAGCCGCTTGTCCGAGTCGCGCCATTCCGCCGGGATTGTTCCCATGAAAACCAGAGCCGCCGTATGCCGCGCCTTCGGCGCGCCCTTGACGATCGAGACCGTCGAACTCGCCGAGCCCGGGCCGGGCGAGGTTCTGATCCGCACCGCGGCCTGCGCGATCTGCCATAGCGACATTTTTTACATCGACGGCGCCTGGGGCGGCGACTTGCCGGCCGTCTATGGCCATGAGGCGGCGGGCGTGGTCGAGGCCGTTGGGGCAGGCGTCGCCCGCCTGAAAGTCGGCGATCCTGTGGTGGCGACGCTCATCCGCAATTGCGGCTTCTGCCCCGCCTGCACCGAGGGCGCTCCCGTCTTCTGCGAGGAAGTGTTTCCGCTCGACCGCAAGACGCCGCTCAACGACAGCGCCGGCGCTCGAATCGTCCACGGGCTTCGCACCGGCGCCTTCGCCGAGCACATGGTTGTCGACCAGTCGCAGGCGATCGCGATTCCCCACGACATGGCCCTCGACAGCGCCGCGCTCATCGCCTGCGGCGTGCTGACGGGAATGGGCGCGGTCGTCAACACGGCCGGCGTGAAAGCCGGCTCGAGCGTGGTGGTCATCGGCTGCGGCGGCGTGGGCCTGAATTCCATCCAGGGCGCGCGCCTCGCCGGCTGCTCGCCGATTATCGCCGTCGATGTCGAGCCGGCCAAGCTCGTGGCCGCGCGCGAGTTCGGCGCGACGGAGACGATCAACGCCAAAAGCGAGGATGTTCGCGAGCGGGCGGCGGCGCTGAACGGCGGACGCAAGGCCGACTGGGTGTTCGTCACCGTGGGCGTCAAGGGCGCGGCCGAACAGGGCGTTTCGCTGATGAAGCGCAATGGCGCGACCGTGCTGGTCGGCATGCCTGCGTCGGGAGTCACGGCCACGATCGACCCCGGCTGGCTCGCCGCGGGCGGCCAGAGGATTCTGGGCTCCAAGATGGGCTCCGCCCGCCCCGCTATCGACGTGCCGATGATCGTCAAGCTCTACCGCGAGGGGCGCCTCAAGCTCGACCAGTTGATCAGCGGCCGCTACCGGCTCGAGTCGATCAACGAGGCGCTCGCCTCCTCGCGCTCCGGCGCGGCGGTGAGGAACGTGATCGTGTTCTGACCTTAGTTGGCCAGGCCCGCGAGATAATCGACGATCGCCGGGACGTCCTTCTCGTCTACCGGCGCCTTGTACGTGTTGCGCATCTTTTCGACCTCGCCCTGCCAGACCGCCCGCGTCAGGCGAGGCTGCGTCAGAACCATGCCGGCGGAATGGCAGGACAGACAGTTGGCGTTGACGACGTCAGCGCCCGGGCCTTCAAACATGCGGTCGCTGTCCGGGAAGTTGACGCTGACCGACCGCAGCGTGACGCCGCCGACGCTCACCGAAGACGGCGCCGGCTTCGATGGCTCCGCCGCCGCAGCCGATGCGGCTACGCGTTCCTGCCCGAGCAAGCCAAGGGCCAACACAACCATGCCGACCCCAATCGCGGCGGCGTCCGCCAATCTCTTCAATGGTCGATCCATTACGGCGCGCTCCTTTTCCGGGTCAGGCGACAACGAGCCGCACGCTTTCGATCACGTTGCGCATGAAGCCGCCGCCATTCCAGTTCGGCTCGGCAGGCTGCGCTTCGCCATTGACGTTGGCGCAGCGCGCATGAAGCGTCAGCGTCCCCGACGGCGGCGCGGCGACCTCCGCGCTCCAGCGGCGAAAGCCGTAACGGCCTTCGTCTGGGCCGAGCGCCGCCGCGCGCCATGTCCCTCCCGCGTCGTCGGACAATTCGACTTTGGCGACGCCGCGATCGCCGCCGAACGCGATCCCTCTCACCGAGAGCGGCGCGCCCGGCTTGACGGTCGCGCCATCGGTCGGATTGGTGAAGAAGGAGCGTGGGACCATCCGGTTGATCGGCACGGTCTTAAACCCCTTTTCGCCGGGCGTTACGTTTGCATGCGGCGTATCGGGGATGCGGTAGGCCGTCTTCATCCAATAATTGTCGTCAGGCGCGTCCAGGACCTCGATGTCGCTCAGCATCTTGACCCAGTAGGTCGAGTACCAGCCGGGGACGATCACGCGCAGCGGAAAGCCGTTCAGGAGCGGCAATGGCTCGCCGTTCATCTGGTAGGCCAGCATGACCTCGCCGTCGCGTGCATGGTCGATGGCGAGCGATTTCAGGAATGTCGGCGCGCCTTCGATGGGCGGCTCGTCCAATCCCTTGAAGCGCACAGCGACGGCGCCGGATTTGACCCCTGCCCGATCGAGCACGTCACGCAGACGAACGCCGGTCCAGCGCGCATTGCCCATGGCGCCGTTCCCCCACTGACCGCCGGGAACGCGCGGTTGGAACATCCCCCGGGAATTGCCGGAACACTGATTGACCGCTGCGATCTCCACCCGCGGCATCGCAAGCAAGTCCGCCATCGACAAGGACAGCGTCTGGTTGACCTGACCTCGAATGGTGAGTTTGAAAGCGGCCACATCCACGTTCGTTGGGATGAAAGACCAGTGCCAGCGCACGAAGAATTGATCGTTGGGCGTAAACACGCCGCGGTCGAACACCTCGAACGGGGTCTCGAGCAAGGGCGGGCGGGTGCGCTGCAAAATCATGGCGCCCTTTTGCGGGAAGGCGGTGGTTATGCTGCGCTGATCCGGGCCACCCGGCAGGTCGAGGTCGATGAAGGCGTCTGCCCAAACGGCATTGACCGGCCACAGGGCCGCGACGGCGCCCGCGGCCTGAAGGAAGTGGCGGCGGCTCAGGCCGACCGCGGCGTAAGCGCTCATGATCTGGCTTTCCTTGTTGAACAGGCTCCGATCGACCGGATCGGCGAACACCGCCGGTGTTGGGCCTTGCCGAACGACGTCTTGCACGCATGAAGTTAGAAGGCGGCGGCGAAGGTTTCCAACCTTGGTTTCTGATGATTATGATCGGGGTTGTCGATCGGTTCTAGCTCCGTCAGCTCCACCGCGGCGCTGCCGGACGTCATCATGTTCTGAACGCCTCCGCGCGCTGCGACCGCTGCGCCGCGAGCAGGAGCACGATCGTCAGAACGGGCAGGATAATATCGGTGAAGAACGGCGTCCCCGCATTGCCCGGGGCAAAATTGTCGGCCGCGATCATCTGCCGCACGTGGCCGACCGCGTCGCCAAGCAGGAAGACCGCATTGATCGTCACCACCGCCGCCTTGAAGCTGAGGTCTCGCCAGAAGCTGAGACAGGCCCCAGCGCCAATGGCGAGGTCGGCCATCCCGACCTCGAACTGGAAGGGGCTCGGCGCCCAGCCGATCTGGGCCGCCGCAACAGCGGGGAACGCGAGGTGGAACAGCGCCGCCCACAGACCCGAACCGCCGACCGGCAGCAAAAGCAGCCACCCGAGATAGCGATCCGGGGCCGATGACGGCGTTCTCACGGACGCGGCTATGACCAGCGCCCCAACGAGAAGAAACGCCGGCAGGTTGCCGAGCACAAATGCGATGGTCTGGCCGATCATGCCTCGCTCCGCCAGCGACCCGAGGAATCCATCTCCCAAGCCGCGAGAATCGGGGCATAGTCAAGTCCTTCAACTCGACCTTGGCGGGCGCCGATGAAAATCGCGGAACTGAAAACCTTCGTCGTCGGCAATCCGCCGCCCGCGTTCGGCGGCCGCTATTTCATTTTCCTCAAGCTCAAGACCGCCTGCGGAATCGAGGGCGTGGGCGAGGTCTACGCCGCGAGCTTCGCACCCGAGGCGATCGTGACCATGATCGAGGACTTGTTCAAGCGGCATGTCGAAGGCGCCGATCCGTTCCGCATCGAGACGCTATGGCGCAACGTCTATGGCCGCGGCTATTCAGGCCGCCCCGATATTTCGCTGATGGGGGTTCTCTCGGGCGTCGAGATGGCGCTGTGGGACATCGTCGGCAAGGCGGTTGGCAAACCGGTTTATGCGCTGCTCGGCGGCAAGGTGCACGAGCGGCTGCGCAGCTATACCTACCTCTATCCGGACGAGCCCGATTCGCACGCCTATTCCGACAGCCCGGTTTATTCCAATCCTGACGCCGCGGCGGAGCGCGCGCTCAAATATATGGGCCAAGGCTTCACCGCGGTGAAGTTCGATTCCGCAGGGCCGTACTCGACCTTCGATCCGCGCCAGCCGAGCCTCGAGCGGCTCGAGCTTTGCGAAGCGTTCTGCAGGACGTTGCGCGAGGCGGTTGGGACGAAATGCGATCTTCTGTTCGGCACCCACGGCCAGTTCACCGTCTCGGGCGCGCTGCGTCTGGCGCGGCGGATCGAGGCTTACGAGCCGTTATGGTTCGAGGAGCCGACGCCGCCCGAGGCGCCTGAGGAAATGGCGAGGGTCGCCGCCCAGTGCCGGATGCCGATCGCGACCGGCGAGCGGCTCACGACAAAATATGAATTCGCCCGGGTGCTCGAAACCGGCGCCGCTTCGATCCTGCAGATGAATCTGGGCCGTGTCGGCGGCATTTTGGAAGCCAAGAAGATCGCGGGAATAGCGGAAGCCCATTACGCGCAGATCGCGCCCCATCTCTATTGCGGGCCGATCGTCGGCGCAGCCAACATCCAGCTTGCCGCGTGCAGCCCGAATTTTCTCATCCTCGAGGGCATCGAGCGCTGGGATGGATTCCATGGCGAGATCCTCAAAAAGCCGATCCGCTGGGAGGACGGCTTTGTCGTGCCCCCAGAGGAGCCCGGGCTCGGCGTCGAACTCAATGAGGAGGTGGCGCTGGCCCATCCGTGGACGGGGACCGAGCTTCACCTCATGCCGAGAAACGCGCCGGTCTTGCCGCCGGATTGAACGGCTGCTCGCTCAGCAACCCCGAGGGCGACCCGCGCTTTGCCTAGCCGCCATTTTACCGGCAGGCCCTAATGTTTTCAGTCAGTTACGACCCCGTTTAGTTCCGCCCTTAAAAATCGGCGCATTGGGTCGCATAATAACATAAAATAAATGTCAATAATTCAGCGAGACTTAAACAGCGCCGGGAGGACCCCAAGGCCTTCAGGAAGCCTTCGTTCCCGCCAGCTTGAGAAAGCCTTCGCCCGGCTTCGGCGGCGGCGTCTGACGCGTGCTGAGCGCTTTCTCGTCGACAGGCTGCTCACGGCTCAGGCAAAGCATCCGATGACGCGCGCTGGCTTCGGCCGGGAGCCACTCATAGGCCCGATTGCCCGCCTCTTTCATCTTTCTGCGCAAGGCCTTGAGGTCGAGCGCCGCTTGGCGGACTTCGGGACTGAGAGAGAGAATCATGGCGTTCACCAGGATAGGCGTTCACACCCCAACTTCATTTGCGACACGCAATCATGATCGTCACATTTTGGTTAACGAACTGCAGCAATGCGCGTGCCGGTTGGCATGTCACGCCCCGTAGCTGTGATAGCGCAATGTTGGGCCGTGCGCTGTGCGCAAGCTCACTTCCCGATCTGGCGTTCGGCCATCGTCGCAGCCCGAATCGGGCGGGAAGGATGGGCGAGGCGTCGACCGGAGCGGCCCGGCGGCGAAGCCGCTCAAACTTTCCAGAGGCACATTGGCGCCGTGGGCGGCTCGCCCGCAGCGATTGCTCCGTAGGCTGGCGGCCTTCCTCGCCTCCGCGACAGGCGGTCCCGGGCTTTGCCGAGTCGCTCGTTGCGCGAATCAGTTCTCGCCTTAAGTCGGCGCTTCACCCGAACCGAAAACGCCGAGATCATCTTGCCGCCGATCTTGTCGTTGAAGTCGCGCGTCCCCTCGCTCGAGCCTCGCGCATCCCCCGCCCCCCTTGTGGGGGCGGGCCGGGGTGGGGGGTCGCGCGACAGTTCAACACGCGGAATCCTCAACCCGCGGCCGCAATTCCGCGAGCTTCCTCGCGATTGTCTCGGCCACGTCGTCGAGATTGCGATAGACGTCGTCGTTCGTGAATCGCAAAACTGCGAAGCCCTGTGCGCCCAGCGCGTCAGTCCGCATGAGGTCGCGCGTAACTTGGTCGTCCGTCCCGTGGGTCGCGCCGTCGACCTCAAGGACGAGCCGCGCCTCAAGACAGGCAAAATCTGCGACGAACCCACCGAGGATCACCTGCCGCCGAAAACGGAATCCCCCGACCTGCTTGCGGCGCAGAACTTGCCAAAGGCGACGCTCCGCGCTGGTGGCGTTTCTTCTCAACGCGCGCGCCGCAGGCGCCAATGCACGGGCCAATGCGCGACCCCCCACCCCTACCCGCCCCCACAAGGGGGGCGGGGGTTTCCCGTCGCCCTTCCTGCTATCCGAACCGAAACCCCGAGATCATCTTGCCGCCGATCTTGTCGTTGAAGTCGCGCGTTCCTTTGCTTTCGCCGGCCGCACCCGCGACCACCATGAGCGGCAACAGGTGCTCCTCGCGCGGATGGCACTCGCGCGCCGAGGGCGCCTTGTCCCATTGCGCAAGCCGCGCCTCGCGCTCCGGGCCCGGCGCTTTCGCCGTCTCGTCGAGCCAGGCGTCGAACGCGGCCGAGGCCGTCGTGTCGCCGTCGCGGAAATGCCTGAGATCATGGAAGCTCATGCCGCTGCCGACGATCGCGACGCCCTGATCGCGCAAGGGCGCGAGCGCCTTGCCGAGCTTGATGTGGAAGGCGGGATCGAGATCCTTGCGCAGCGACAGCATGACGACCGGGATTTCGGCCTTCGGATCGAGGATGAGGAAGGGCACGAAGACGCCGTGATCGAAGCCGCGCTCGCCATCGGTCGCGACCGGCAGCCCCGCCGCCTCGATGAGCCGCTTGACCTCCGCCGCCAGCGCTGGATCGCCGGGCGCGGGATAGCTCAGCTTGTACGTGTGCGGGGGAAAGCCGTTATAGTCGTAAAGCATGCCCGGCTTCGGGTTGATGCTGACCGTCGGTTGATCCGTCTCCCAATGCGCGGTGATGACCAGAAACGCCTTCGGCCGTTCCGGCAGCGACTTCAGAACGCCGGCCAGATAGTCGCGCAGATTGTCCCACGCATGCGGGCCGAAGGGCGGCGGAAACTCGATCCAGAAGCACGGGCCGCCGCCATGCGGCACGAAAATGACGGGTTGGCGGACGGGCATAGGGGACCTCAGGGTCTCGTTGGCTCCCATGGACTTAAGTCACGCGGGGCGGGCGCGCAATGTCGCGCCCGGCGCCTTCACGCCCGATCGATCCGGGCCGCATAGCAACCGCGCTTGGCGTAATGCGCGTGGATATAAGCCGCCTCCGAATTGGCGAACAGGCGCTCGATTGCTGGCTTGAGATCGCCTCCGCCCGTGAGATCGGCGTCGATCATGTCCCCAGACATGTCAAAGGCGCGAAGCGAAATCGGGCGGATCCACAAGACCTCCGGCGTTTCGTCTTTGGCTTGAAATGGAGTCTCGGCCCATTCGCGGACAAAAATCGCGTGGCTTGCTTTGTAGGCGGTGTCCGCCGGCTGGTGCAGATAGTTGAGGAGCAACAACGCTTCGCCCGCTCCGACATCCCTGAGCTCGATTCGATCGGGAAAGCCGGGCTTCTCGTCGGCGATGAAGCGCTTCACGCCGAAGCTTTGCAGCTCGTCATCGGAAAGCCCGTAGAAGGGGCGGAAGGGGGCGGCCTCGAGACCCCTAATTTGGAAAGACATGGCGATTTCCTCGTATTGTAGTGCTCGCAGCTCCAGACGGGGGCGCCTGCAAGCTTGCGCCGCGCGCGACGAGCCGTCTTCCCGTTCCTTGCGTACGCAATCGAAGAAAGGCGTTACCTGGCGTCGTGAAGGATCACGCCGAGCGTGAACCGCTCGCCGCTTTTGATGCGGCTGACCCCGTGGCGCAGATTGACGCGATAAGTCCCGCGCGTCCCCTGAACCGGGCGCTCGCGCACCGCGAAGATCACGCCGTCCCCTTGGCTTAAGCTCACGACCTCGGCGCGCGACTGCATGCGGGGCCGCTGCTCGGTCAGCACGAACTCGCCGCCGGTGAAGTCGCGGCCCGGCTCGGAAAGCAGGATCGCAACCTGCAACGGAAAAAGATGCTCGCCGTAGACGTCCTGGTGCAGGCAATTGTAGTCGCCGGGGCCGTAGCGCAGCAGGAGCGGCGTCGGCCGGGTCTGGCCCGCCGCATGGCAGCGCGCCAGGAACGCTTCGTGCGCGGCCGGATAGCGGACGGAAACGCCCATCGCCTCGTTCCACCGGTCGGCGATGGGCGCGAGCCGCGGATAGAAGCCGCGTCGAAGCGCGACGATCGGCTCGGGTAGCGGATTGGCGAAATATTTGTACTCGCCCCGGCCAAAGCCATGCGCCCCCATCACGATGCGAGAGCGGAAGCGCGCGTCGTCGCCATAGAGCGCCGCAAGCTCTCGGCATGTCGCGGGCGAGAGCAGCTTTGGCGCGATCGCTGAGCCGTAGGCGTCGAGATCCCGCTCGATCGGGGGCCAGTCGAGTGCGGCAAGCGCGGGAGAGCCCTCATCCGACCGATTGCGTCGGTCGCCTTCTCCCCGAGGGAGAAGGGAAGAGGCGCGACCGCTGCCGTTGCCCCCCTCTCCCCAAAGCCCGTCGACAGACGGGCGTCCTTCTCGACGCCCGTTCGGGAGAGGGGTCGGGGTGAGGGCCTCCTCGAAAAGAGGCGCGGGCGTCGGCGCGCGCGCCTTCATCACGCCGCCTCGCGGTCGATGAGCTTGCGCTTGCGCTCGACGCCCCAGCGATAGCCGGAGAGGTCGCCGTCCGATCGCACCACCCGATGGCAGGGAATCGCGATCGCAAGTGGGTTCGCGCCGCAGGCCTGCGCCACCGCGCGAACGGCTTTTGGCTGGCCGATGGCTCGCGCGATCTCCGCGTAAGTCGCCGTCATGCCGGCTGGTATCGCCTGTAGCGCCGCCCACACGCGCTGCTGGAACGCGGTGCCGCGGATGTCGAGCGGAAGATCGAGGCGCTGAGCCGGCGCCTCGACGAGGCCGACGACCTCAGCGACCATGCGCTCGAATTCGGCGTCGCCGCCTTCGAATTCCGCATTCGGAAAGCGGTCCTGCAGATCGCGCACAAGCGCGTCCGGATCGTCGCCGAGCGTGATGGCGCACACGCCCTTGCTCGTGGCCGCGACCAGCACCGCGCCGAGCGAGGCCTCGCCGACCGCGAAGCGGATATGGACCCCCGCCCCGCCGCGACGAACCGCGCCCGGCGTCATGCCGAGCCGCGCGGCTGTGTTCTGATAGAATCGGCTCGAAGAATTGAACCCGGCATCGTAGATCGCCTCGGTGACCGTCCCCGCCGTGCGCAGTTTGTCCGCCGCGCGGCGCGCCCGCGTCTCCGCCGCATAAGCCTTCGGCGTTACGCCCGTGATTGTCTTGAAAACGCGATGGAAATGGTAGGGGCTCAAGCCGGCGCTCTTGGCGAGCTCGGCAAGGCTCGGCGCTTCCTCGGCCTCATCGATCTCGGCACACGCCCGGCTGACCGCCTCGATTCGCGGATCGGGCGCGCCACGCTGGTCCGGTCGACAGCGCTTGCAGGCGCGGTAGCCCGCCTTCTCGGCCTGAGCGCCCGTCTCGAAGAACGTGACATTCTCGCGCTTCGCCGGCCGCGAGGCGCAGCTTGGGCAGCAATAGATTCCGGTGGTGCGCACGGCGAAAAAGAATTTCCCGTCGAAAGCCGGATCGCGGCGCTGGACCGCTTGCCAGCGCTCTTCCTCGCGAACTGGGGCCTGTCCGGCCTCGGCGTGCCGCGTTTCGGTCATGGACATAAACATAAGCAGGGCTCCGGGGTTTGTCTTGCCTCCCGTCTATGCCGATCCGCAAGCCGCCGAACTCCGCTCCTTGCGGTGCAATTCTGAAACCAGCGCCTCAGGCCGCTTGCGCATGAAAGGCCCGCCCGAACTCCACAATCGTGTCCGCCATCGCCTGGACTGGCGCGTCCGGCCGGCCGAGGGCGGGGACGACCACGAATTCCGTTGGGCCGAGCGGCGGCAGCTCGGCGTCCGGCCCGACAACGACCGTGCCTTCCGCCTTGAGGCGCGCCGATTGCGCGCCGACGCCAAGACCGCCAAGCACGGCGCCGACCAGGCCCGAAAGCGAGCCGCAGGTGCAGGCGATGCGCCAGGGAACGTCGACTTTCTCCAGAGCCGCGAGAACGGCCTCACGAGTGATGCTGCGCGGCGGATAGAGGACGAGCGGCAGCGGGCGCTCAGGATCGCGCCGCCAGTCCGGCGCGGCGATCCAGATCATCTCTTCGCGCCACACCATGCGGCCGCGGCCGTCGCCGGCGCGGCGCTTGGCGAAAATGAGGTCGAGCCCGCCCTCATCCATGCGTTCGTAAAGCTCGGCGGCGAGCCCGACAATCATCTCGATGTCGACGTGAGGGTGCCGGGACGCAAACGCGCGCAGGACCTGCGGCAGGAGGCTCGAGAGCGCGAAATCCTCCGAGGCGCCGAAGCGGACCCGGCCCCTCAGCTCGGCATTGGAGAAATAGCGCTCGGCCCGCGAATAGGCGGCGAGAATCTCGCCCGCCAGCACGGTCAAAGCCTGCCCGTCGACGGTGAGCGCGACATTGTGGGTGTCGCGATCGAACAGACGCCGGCGCGTCTCCGCCTCGAGCCGGCGCACCTGCTGGCTCACCGTCGACTGGCGCAAGCCGCGCCGTCGCGCGGCCTCGGAGAAGGAGCCGGTCTCGGCGACGGCGAGGAAGGTCACGAGCAGATCGGGATCGTAAGTCTCCGTCATCACGGCTCATGATAACTGAAACCACAGCGAACGCCATTCCGAATAAGCGCCGGGTCAGGCATAGTCTCGCTCATGCGCCAAACCTTCTCCCGCTTCGCGCCCGACACTTTCACCCTGCTTCTCGTCGCGACCGTCGGGCTGGCGAGCTTGGCGCCGCCGAACGCCGCGTTCGAATTGCCGGTGAAGATCGCCACCGATGTCGCGATCGCCTTCATGTTCTTTCTCTATGGCGCGCGGCTGGCGACAGCGAACGTGATCGCGGGATTGGCCCATTGGCGTCTCCACGCGCTCGTGCTCGCGTCCACCTTCGTGATGTTCCCGCTGGTCGGCCTCGCCCTCTTCCATGGTCTGCCGCGATGGCTCGTCCCCGCCCCCCTGGCTTTGGGCATGCTTTACCTCTGCCTCCTGCCCTCGACGATCCAGTCCTCGCTCGCCTTCACCTCGATCGCCGGCGGCAATGTTCCGGCGGCGATGTGCTCGGCGACCCTATCGAGCCTCATCGGCGCGTTGGCCACGCCGCTTCTGGTCGGCATTTTCGCCTCGACGCGGGGCGCGGCGCCGACTGGCGAGGCGATCCGCGAGATCGGCCTTCTCCTGATTGCGCCGCTGCTGGCGGGTCAATTGTTGCGGCCGTGGATCGGCGGCTTCGTCCTGCGCCACAAGGCGATCCTCAGCGCGACCGACCGGGGCTCGATCCTCCTCGTGGTCTATGGCGCCTTCGGCCATGCGGTCAGCGCCGGGCTCTGGCGCGCGCTGCCGATCAGCGGCTTCGCCGTCATGATCGTGATCGAAGCTCTCGTTCTGGCCTTCATGCTCCTCGCCACCCGCTTCGCCGCGAAGACCCTGGGCTTCAGCCGCGAGGACACGATCGCCATCGTCTTCTGCGGCTCGAAGAAGAGTCTCGCGGCCGGCGTGCCGATGGCGGGCGTGCTGTTCGCCGGCCCCGACCTTGGCATGATCCTCCTGCCGACCATGCTCTTTCACCAGATGCAGCTCATGGTCTGCGCGGTGCTGGCGCGGCGGTGGGCGCGTCAGGCGTCCGCTGAGACGGAGGCGCCGGCTCGCTCGCTCGCGCCAGCGCTGGGAGTTGTGGCGCCGGCGAGGTGAGGGGCTGTGCCCAACCGCGTCAGGTGGGGCGAAGCCAATTTTCGCGGGGAAGGCCCTCGATGCGCCCGAACTCCGATTCATTGTCCGTGACGATGACGCAGCCAACCGCCACGGCATGGGCCGCGATAAGCAGATCATTGGCGCCGATCGGTTGGCCGGCTCGCTCGAGCCGTGCGCGGATCAGCCCATAGGTTTCATCGGCAGGCGCTTCGAAAGGAAGGACGTTAAGAGCGCCCAAAACGGCTTCCAGCTGAGCCGTCAATCGCAGCGACCCTTTCTTCGCAACGCCATACCGCAGTTCCGCAGCGACGATCACGCTCGTACACACCTGCGCCTCCCCGACCTCGCTGATATGCTCGGCGATGCGGCCTTGCGGACGCCGAACGAGATCCGACACAATGTTGGTGTCGAGCAGATACCGCACTAGAACTCGACGGGTTCAGGACTCGGATCCGCGATCGGCGGAAAGTCGTCGTCGAGCGGCGCAAGGGTGGCCAGCAGAGAAACCAACGACTTGGGCGGACAAGGCTCGATGACGAGCCTCTCGCCCTCTTTGCGCATGATCGCGTCCTGACCGGGAAGCTCGAACTCGCGCGGGATCCGCACGGCCTGGTTTCGGCCGTTCTTGAAAAGCTTCACATGGCGTTGAGCGACCATCGCATAGATCTAACCTATGTCGCGGCATAGGCCAAGTCTTTCTAAACGTTCGGTCGCGACAATCCGAGCGACCCCTGAGGGGGCCGACTAGGTAGGCTTCCCATTTCGGCGACTTTTGATCTCTGAAACTTTTGTGTCGGAAATCTATTTACGAAAAACAGAATCCGTGCTAGCCTTCTCAAGTCGCCAAGGCTGGCCCGCGTCTTGCCGACCGGTCGACGCGAGGCGCAAACGAGAAGACTGAAAATTTTACTCCAAACGCTTATAACCCATTGAAAAGGCTCGTTTCCAAAAAATAAACGCTAGTAAACGCTAGCATTTTTATTAGCGTTTACTGACGTTTATTGACACTTACAGACGTTCGGTTTGACGCGGATCGCGCCTCACGCCGCGCGCCGCATCGCCCCGCTCGCCGCGTCGGCGATCGACTTCGCGCCGAACAGGATGAAGATCACGCCGACCAGCCGCGTCACCACGACGCCGTGGGTTAGGAAGAACCGCCGCACCGCCGGCAGACCTGCGGCGAAGATCAGGGTTACGTCGGCAAGCAGGAAGCCCGCGAAGGCGGCGACGAACATCTGCGGCGCGTCGGCCATTTTGAGCGTCCCGATATAGGGGGCGACGATCGCCGAAAACATCGCCAGCGCCACCGGATAGGATTTGGGGTTGGTGAGGCCGAATGCCATGCCGGTCGCGAGCGGCCGCTGGGCGCCGATCGTGCGCGGCGGGGCGTCCTTCTTCGTCATGACGGCGCGGGCCCCGAGATAGAGAAGATAGAGCCCGCAAACGAAACCGAGCAGTTCGAACAAAGTGGGCCCGATGCGGTTCGCGCCAATGATCGCCGCGACCGCGAGCGCCCCCCAGGTCACATCGCCCACGAGATGACCGCAGATGAACCAGGCGCCCGCCGCGCGCCCGCGGGACGCCGCAAGCGTGAACAGAGCGAGGAACGCGGGCCCTGGCGTCACGACATAGAGATAGGCCGCGGCGAGCGACGCGAGGAGGATTTTCGGATCGGTCATTGGGTCTTGTCCTCGCTCAGCCGCTTCAACTTGTACAGCGCCTCGAGCGCGTCGCGGGGGCTCATCGCGTCAGGATCGAGCGCCGCGACCGCCGCGCGCATCTCGTCAGGCGCGGGGGGCGGAGGGGGTTCGCGCGGCTCGTAGGAGAAGAGCGGCAGCGCGTCGAGCGAGCTGCTCGAGCGCGTCGCTTCGAGGCCGGCGAGCACCTGGCGCGCCCGCTTGACCACCGATGCGGGAAGCCCCGCGAGCTTCGCGACCTGGATGCCGTAGGAGCGGTCGGCGGCGCCGTGGACGACCTCATGCAGGAACGCCAGCGTTCCCTTGAATTCGGTCACCCGCATGGTGAGATTGACGAGGCGCGGCAGCGTCTCCGAAAGAGCCGTCAGCTCGTGGAAATGGGTGGCGAACAAGGCCCGCGAGCGATTTGTCGCGCTCAAATGTTCGACGCAGGCATAGGCGATCGAGAGCCCATCGAACGTCGCGGTGCCGCGGCCGATCTCGTCCAGGACCACCAGCGAGCGGGCGGTCGCCTGGTTGAGAATGGCCGCCGTCTCGACCATCTCGACCATGAAGGTCGAGCGGCCGCGCGCGAGATCGTCCGCCGCGCCGACGCGTGAGAACAGCCGGTCGACGATCCCGATATGCGCGCGCGCCGCGGGCACATAGGCGCCCATCTGCGCGACGAGCGCGATCAGCGCGTTCTGCCTCAGATACGTCGACTTGCCCGCCATGTTGGGGCCGGTGACGATGGCGATGCGCCCGCCCTCCCCCACGTCTCCCGTGAGATCGCAATCGTTGGCGACGAAGGGCTCGCCGGCCTCTTTCAGCGCCGCCTCGACCACCGGATGGCGCCCGCCCTCGATCCTAAAGCTTAGCGAAGCGTCGACCACGGGCCGTGTCCAAACGCGCTTGACCGCAAGCTCGGCGAGCGCGGCGGCGACGTCGATCTCGGCCAGCGCCGCCCCGAAACCCCGCAGATGTTCGCTTTCCGCGACGCAAGCCTGACGAAGACGCTCGAACGCCTCGAGTTCGAGGGCGAGCGCGTGATCGGCGGCGGAGGCGATGCGCGAGGCGAGATCAGCGAGCGCGCTGGTCGAGAAGCGCATCGCGCCGGCCATCGTCTGGCGATGGATGAAGGTCGCGTTATGGGGGGGCTTCAGCAGCGTCTCGCCGGCCGCCTGAGGGGTCTCGATGAAATAGCCGAGAAAGTTGTTGTGCTTGATCTTGAGCTGCTTGACGCCCGCTTCATCGGCGTAGGACGCCTGCAGCCCCGCGATCACGCGGCGGCTCTCGTCGCGCAGGCTCCGCGCTTCGTCGAGCGCAGCCTCAACGCCCGTGCGGACGAACCCGCCATCGCGCTTGAGAAGCGGCAAATCGTCGGCGAGCGTGCCTGTGAGATCGCGTTCAAGTTCGGCGCAATCGCCGCGCAGCCTCGCATAGGCGCTGAGCAGTTCGGGCGGGAGATCCTGAGCCGCCTCAAGAAGGCTGGCCAGAGTCACCGCGGCGGCGAGGCCGTTGCGGATAGCGGCGAGGTCACGCGGACCGCCGCGGTCGAGGCTTAGCCGCGAGAGAGCTCGCAGAAAGTCGGGGGCGTGCGTGAGCGCACGGCGCAGGGCATCGCGCATCGGCGCCGCCTCGACCAGGAAATCGAGCGAATCGAGGCGCCGATTGACAGCCTCCGGATCAGTCAGCGGGCTCGCCAGCCGCTCGGCGAGCAGGCGCGCGCCCGCAGGGGTCACGGTCAGATCAATCGCCGCCAGGAGCGAACCCTCGCGCGCGCCGCTCAAGGTCCGCGTTAGCTCGAGGTTGGCGCGGGTCGCCGGATCAATCTCGAGGCTCGCCCCGCGCGCGCGCCGCGTCGGGGCTGAGAGCGCCGGCCGGGCTTCAAACTGGGTGCGCTTGACATAAGCGAGCGCAAGAGCGGCGGCGGCGATCTCGGGCCGCGTGAACGCGCCGAAGCCGTCGAGAGTTTCGACGCCATAGAACTCGCAGACCCGCCGTTCGGCGGCCGCGCCGTCGCCGCCGTCCCGCGCAAGCGGCGTCGCGGGAACGCGCATCTCGCGAACGATCTGGGAAAATGAGGGCTCGTCGTACACCGCTTGCGACGCCACGATCTCGCTGGGCTCGAGGCGCGCGATCTCCGCGGCAAGGCCGGTTTCGTCCGTCTCGCTCAGCGCGACCGCCCCTGTCGACAAATCGAGTGCGGCGAGCCCGTAAACCTGCCGTCCCTCGCTCGAGCGCAGCTTCTGGACGGCCACGAGAAGGCGCGACCGGCCGGGCTCGAGCAGCCGTTCCTCGGTGATCGTGCCGGGCGTGACCAGCCGGACGACATCACGTCTGACGACCGACTTGGGCCCCCGTTTTTTCGCCGCGGCGGGATCTTCCATCTGCTCGCAGACGGCCACCCGATGGCCAAGCGCGATCAGCCGGTTGAGATAGTCGTCGGCGCGCTCGACGGGCACCCCACACATGCGGATGTCCTCACCCTCGTGCTTGCCTCGTTTGGTGAGGACGATGCCGAGCGCCCGGCTCGCGATTTCCGCATCGTCGAAGAACAGCTCGTAAAAATCGCCCATCCGGTAGAACAACAGGCACCCCGGATTAGCCGCCTTGATTTCCAAATACTGCGCCATCATCGGCGTGAGGCGCGCGCTGGTCGTGCTGGAATCGGGGCTGTCGGTGTCGGCGTCCATCGCCGAGAGCCTACCAAATCGGCGGGGGCCGCGCAGCGCCCCCGCTTTCGCTATCCACGAATCCCTAAAGCGGGCTCCACGGGACGCCTACTGCTGGGCTTGTTTCTCCAGCAGCTGGTTCCTGATCAGCTATGCCCCGCCGCGGTTCCAGGAATAATTCGCGCCGATGCGAAGATCCGTCTGCTCGACATCGATCGGCGCGCCGATTCGGACGTCGCGAAGCTTGAAGGTCACGGCGTAATCGGCGCCTGGAGAATGTCGCGCGCGATAAAGGATTCCGCTTTTCGCCAAGCTTCGTCGGTGTCGCCGCGGAACGTCACCAGCCGGTCAAAGACAATCCGGCCCCGCTCCTCGTCGGCGATCTGGATCTTCGCCCATTGAACGAGGGTGCTCATTTTGTGCACCCCGCCGAGAAGAACGAGCTTTGCGCCGGCGGCGCGCGCCGCCTTCTCAATCTCGGTCGGGCTCATCGCCGGGTCGCACGGCGCCGAGCCGCAAGACATGGGAACAATGCGGTATTGACGGTTCGCCCCCAGATCCCGCTCCAAGGCGCTTACGAAATCGGCGGCGCGCCGTTGGTGAGCCGCCGTTTGATCCGTCGGCTCGCCAGACGTATCGACATAGTCGAGATTGAGGACCGCGAGCGCGGTGGGTTCGGTCGGCGCCGTATCGGCTCGCGCGCCCGGCCCACCGAGGACGGCCGCGAGGCCAAGAGCCGCAAAGGCTGCGAGGGAACGGAATGCGCTGCGCATTGGGCCTCCTTCCATATGGCGTTTGAGCCGCAGCTTTAGCACTACTTTGGCAGATTGGGTTCGAGGGGGTCTGCGAGGAGTTTCTCACAGTGCGGGCATCGCCTGGGTCGAGGCCGCGCAAAAAGGTCGAGGATGGCTTGCCTGATGGCTGGCATGCTCGGTTGTGGCGGCGGTCC
>DASXES010000045.1:0-16867 GCA_036489975.1 Roseiarcus sp. | reverse complement strand
CCGATTCTGCGTCGCGCCGATCTTGGCGGCGTAGTTGGTGACTTGCGCTAGAGCCTGGTCGGCGGCGCTCAAAGACGTTTCCGCATCCGAGGCGCCGGTAACGTTAAGCTGGGTCAGGTCCTTTCCGCTTTGCACGAGCAGGTTTTGCGAGTTCGCAGTCGTAACCGTCGTCGTGACCGCATAAGACGACGCGGCCGCAAAGGTTGGAGTGCCTCCCTGGGCGATCGAATTGCCGTTGGCGTCGAGAGCGGTGTAAGTCGAAGTCGTCACAGTCCCGTCGAGCCCCATCGACTGGACCGTCAGTGCCTGGTTAGCCGTGTCCTCGAACACCGCGTTGTTGCCGTATGTCGCCGTAGGAGCGGTGTAGCTTACGGCCGTCGTATCCGCGGTGTCGGCGGCGAACTGGGTCTGCAGCTGGCTCATCGTGGCGGCGTCTGAAACGCTTGACTGGCTCGTCGAAGACGTCGACGTATTGCCAGTGGCCGCGCCATAGAGCGCCTGGGTGGTGAAGGCGATGGTGTTGATGCTTCCGCCGGTGGCGCTGGCGTTGTAACCGGAGACGAAGTTGAGCGACGCCACGCTGCCGTTCAAAACGTTCAGGCCGTTGAACGAGGCGGCGCTCACCGCGTCGGTCAACTGCTTGCCGAGCGAAGCCAGCGATGTGTTGATGCTGCTGATGTTAGCGCCCGGCTCGGTCGCCTGGGTCAGCGCGGTCTGAATCGAATTGATGGTCGTGATGACCGAATTGATCGCCGAACTCGCGGTCGCCAGAAGGGACTGCCCCTGCGATAGCGCATCATTGGAGGCCGACACGACGCCGCTGTCTGCGGTAAGCTGGGCGGCGATCGACCAATAAGATGAATTGTCGGCGGCGGTCGCGACCTTGAGGCCGGTCGAAACCTGATTCTGGACGGTCGCGAGCGACTGCTGCGTCATCGTCAGCGCCTGCAGCGCGCTAAGGGCGTTCGGATTGTTTAAGATTGAACTCATGAGTGTGCTCCTGTCGAAAATGTTCACGCTGATGGGGCGACATTTCGGACTCGCACCGAGACGACGGGATGGCCGCATGCCCTTAGGCTCACCCGGAGCCTAACCGTCGTGTGAAGCCGGGCGACGCGCGCTTATCGCGTCCAACCTCGCCTGGCCCCGGGGAAACTACGGGCTGAACCGCTAATGGCCGGTTAATCGGCGCAAAATTTCACTTTTTGCGCGACTGATGGCGCATCCGGACCCGCCGACGCAATGCCGGCGCAAGCTCCGCTTCGGACGATGGCGGCAGGGAATTCCTCTCTCAGGCCCCGTTGTGGCGAAGAACCTGCTGGCGCAAATCGAGCGGCTCTGGGCGAACCTCGTGGGGTTGGGCGCCCGTCGTCTGTCCGCGCTCGCGCTGATCGGCGTCGCCGCCTTCGTGACGACGGGTCTCGCCGGCTACTATCTGAGCCGGCCCACGATGGAGACGCTCTATTCGGGCCTCGACCGCGACGACATCGCCGCGATCGGCGCCGCCCTGCGCGAGGCGGGCGTGCCTTTCGACATCAACGCCGAGAGCACGGTCGTTCTGACGCCGCCCGGACAGACGGCCGCCGCCCGGATGATCCTGGCGGAAAAAGGCCTGCCGCGCGGCGGCGCGATCGGCAACGAACTGTACGACAAGCTGGGCTCGCTCGGGCTGACGTCCTTCATGCAGGACGTCACGCGCTTGCGCGCGCTCGAGGGCGAACTCGCCCGCACGATCCAGATGATGAGCGGCGTGAAGGCGGCGCGGGTGCATATCGTCCTTGCAGACGAAGGCTCCTTCCGCCGCGAGCGCCAGCCCTCGTCCGCCTCGGTGGTCATTCGCATCGATGGCGGCGACGACCGCGCCATTGGACGGGCGATCCGCCACCTCATCGCCTCCGGGGTGCCCGGAATGAAGCTCGACGACGTGACGGTGCTCAACGTCGACGGCAGCCTTCTCGCCTATGGCGCCGATTCGGTCGAAAAGTCGCCGGATAATCTGCTCGCGCTCGAAAAGGAGGTGTCTCAGCAAATCCGCGAGAACGTCAGCCGCACGCTGACGCCTTACCTCAGCTCCCAGAATTTTCAGATCTCCGTCGCGGCCAGGCTCAACGCCGACAAGACGCAAACGAACGAGACGATCTACAATCCAGATCAACGCGTCGAACGATCGGTGCGGGTGACCAAGGAGCAGCAGAGCGCTCAGAACGCCGCCGGGGAGCAGCCCGCAGGCGTCGAGGCCAATCTTCCCAAGCCGAAGCCGGCAAGCGCCGAATCGAAGCAGTCGAATGATCAAACGCAGAAGCGCGAAGAGCTGACAAACTACGAGATCTCGTCGAAATCGATTCAGACGACGAGCGCCGGCTTCGTGGTTCAGAATCTCTCCGTCGCCGTGTTGATCAACCGCGCCGCGCTCGCCGCCTCGCTCGGCGGCAAGCCGTCGGCCGACGCAATCGCAGCCCAGGTCCACGAGATCGAACAGCTCGTCGCCTCGGCGGCTGGCCTCAATCGCCAGCGGGGCGACGCGGTCAAGATCGAAGTCGTCGATTTCGTCGATTCGAGCCGGGACCTCGAGCCGGCCCCCGGTCCGTCCCTCCTCGAAATTGTCGCGCGGCAGACCGGATCGATTCTCAACGCCGGCGCCATAGTGCTGGTCGCCGCGATGATGCTGTGGTTCGGGGTGCGGCCCGCCGTCAGAATGGCGTTTGCGCCTCCGCGCCTCATCGCGGCCGGGGATGCGCTGAGCGCGCCAGCATTGGCGGCGCCGGACGGCCGAGGTCAGGCCGGCGAAAGCATCCTCATCGAGACCGACACGGGCGACGAATTCATGCAGGCGCTGCTCGCGCGGCGCGACAACGGTCCCGAGCGCAAGCTGCAGAAGCTGATCGACTTCGACGAGAACCACGCCGGAGCCATCCTCAAACAATGGATTCGGCAAGGAGCGAACGGATGAAACCGCTATCGATTGCGGATTATCTTGATCATCTTGGTCGCGCGGCCGGCGAAAAGGCGCCCCCGCCGCAGAGCTCGCCGTTTCGCCCCCGGAGCCTGCCCGGCCCGCAGGGCGAGGCGGCGAAGTCGAGACCGCTTTTCGATCGTGGCGCGAAACCGACTGGCGCCGAGACGCAAGGGGAGGACTCCCCCCGGCGTACGCCATGGGCGCCAAAGCCGGTTCCGCTAGCCGAGCGGCGATCGCCGCCGGCGGCGGCGGCGGAGCCAGTCAAGACCGAGGAGGTCGCCGTCAGACTCGCCGAAGCTTTCGCACGCGGCCGCGAGGAAGGTCTCGCCGAAGGCCGCGCCGAGGCCTTGGAGAGCCACGTGGCGGAGCTCGCCGCCATGCGAGAGCAGGCGGAAACGGAGCGGCAGGCGTTTCACGTCAACGAACATATCGAGTTCGAAGGGGCGATCCGGTCTGGCTTGCGCCAGATCGAGCAATCCGTCGGCGCCGCCGTCACCCGCATCCTCGCGCCGTTTCTTTCGGAGCAGGTCGTCAAGCGCGCGGTGGACGAACTGAGCGACGCCATCGCCCGGATCAGCGCCGGCGGCTCCCCTGGACTGATCAGGATACGGGGACCTCAGCGCCTGCTTGCGCCTTTGCGCGAGCGCATCGCCGGCCTGCCGATCGAGGTCGAGTATGCCGAAGATGAAGGGGCGGAGACCGTCGTCGAGGCCAACGCCACGCAGATCGTGACCGGGCTTCGGCCCTGGGCCGAGCTCATGGCTTCGTTCGAAGCCTAAGCCCAGCCGATGACCGAGCCCCATCCACAAATCATCATCATCAAGCGCCATGCCGCGCAGGAGGAGGAGCACCACGGCGGCGCCTGGAAGATAGCCTTCGCCGATTTCATGACCGCGATGATGGCCTTTTTCCTGGTGCTTTGGATCATCAGCGCCACCGACAAGAACACCAAGACGCTGATCGCGCGCTACTTCAATCCGGTGAAGGTCGAGGAGCCGGCGAAAGCGCAAAAAGGGGTCCACGGCGTTCCGGAAAAGGACGCCTATGCGCCGGGCGCGGACACAGCCGCGCCGAGCGGGGGCAAGCCCGGTTCCGAGCGCGGCGACGCTGCGGGGGAAAAAGCCAACGAGGGCGCCGCGGGTTCGTCGAGCCACCCGCCTGCCCCGTCGACCGTGCCGCCGCCGCCGGATCCGGCGAAACCCTATCCGACAATGTCGGAGCAGGAATTGTTCAGCGACCCTCGCGCCAGCCTCGACAAGATCGCCGGCGCGCCGCCGCCCGGGCCCCGCATCGATCCTTCGGCGGCGCTCAAGGGCTATGGCGAAGTGGGGCCCAGCGTCGACGAGGGGTTGCGCGATCCGTTCCGTCCGCTCGGCAGCGATCAAGCCGTGAATGTGGCGGCGCATGATCCCGGCGCCCCGCCGGCGGCCGCCGCCCCCAGCGACGAACCGGTTTCCCTGTCCACCTCGATTGCGCCCGCGGCCGGGTCGGCGACAGGCGTCGCCAAAGCGCAGGACGCGGCGCCGTCGGCTCAGCCGGGATCTGGCCCCGCGGAGGCGCCGGGAGCCGCCAAAACCATGGGGCCCGCCGAAGTTCAAGGCGCCGGATCGCCCGCGCCGTCGACGCTGTATCCCCCCGCGCCCGACGCCGCCGAAGCGCGTCAATCGGCCGCGTCCAACCTGCTCGCCGACCTGAAGAAACGGCTCGCCGGCGAGGCCAAGGCCATGCAGGGCCCCGAACTCGATATCCGGGCGACCGAGGAGGGAATCCTCATCAGCCTCACCGACCGTCAGAATTTCTCCATGTTCGCCATCGGTTCCGCCGAGCCGCAGCGCCGGGTGGTGAAGCTGATGGACGCCATCGCCGCAAGCCTCAGAAGCTTCGAGGGCCCGATCATCGTGCGCGGGCACACCGACGGTCGCCGCTACCGGTCTCAGACCTACGACAACTGGCGCCTCTCCTCGGCGCGCGCCCAGATGGCCTATTACATGCTGATTCACGGGGGCTTGTCGGAAAAGCGGTTCGAGCGGGTCGAAGGCTACGCCGACCATCAGCTCAAGGACCCCGCCCACCCGCTCGCCGCGGAAAACCGGCGCATTGAGATCCTGGTGCGCGAGGCGAAACCGTGACCGTCCCCTGGCCCGCATTGGCTTTCGCCGCGTTCGCTCTTCTCGGCCCTTCCGCGGCGTTCGCCGATCCGGCGAAGGTCTCCGATCTTGTCGACGAACTGCAGCGAATCCAGCTCAAGATCGCTCAAGGCGACAAGGCCGCCTACCCGGCCCAGCTCAATCAGTTGAAGGCGATCGGCGCGGCGATCGCCGCGGCCAGCCCCGGAACCTGGAAGGACAAACACGAGGCCGATTCGCTCGTCATCTACATCCTGAGCGGGGGACCTCTCGCCGATGTCGCGACGCTGCTCAGGGGCGACGCGGTGATCGAATCCGAGCGGCCGCTGGCGCGCGGCGCGCTGGCCTATGTCACCAATCACGAGGCGGACGCCATCGGCCTGCTCGGGCAAAGGGACTTGACCGCGCTCGACATGCGGCTCGCGGGCGAGGTCGCCTTCGCCCGCTCCGTCCTCGAGACAAAGCGGAACGCCAAGACGGCGGTCGAACTTCTCGACTGGGCACGGCTCCTTTCGCCGGGCGGGCTGGTCGAGGAAGCAGCGCTTAGGCGCGAGATCGCCCTGCTCGCTGCGAGCAAGGACGTCGCCCGCGTGGCGATGCTGACCCGGCAGTATGTGACCCGGTTCGCCGCCTCGCTCTACGCGGCGGATTTCCTGCCCGGTCTGGCGGGCGTCGTCGCTGAGCTCGGTCTCGTTGACGACGCGGCCAATTACAAGCTCATCTCGAACGCGATTGCGTCGTTGCCCGCCGACACCCGGCGAGCGTTCCTTTTGAACCTCGCCAAGTCCGGGCTCGTCAGCGCGAAATTCACCGCCGCCGCGGCCGCCGCGACCGAGGCTCTCGCAAGCTCGAAGGCCGACAGCCCCGAGGCCATGCGCGCCCGCCTTTATCTCGCCGCCAGCCGGCTGTTCTCGGACGCGTATGACGCGGCGGTCGCCGATCTCAGGACTCTGTCGGCGTCGAATCTCGACCGGGCCGACGCCAGTCTCCTTGCCGCGGCCCGGCGGACGGCGGCGGAGTTGCGCATCACCCCCGACCCCGGCGTCGTCGATACGCAGGACCCCGCCGCGCTCGGCGGCGGCGACAAGGACAAGCCCAGCGGGCCAGCGCTCACGATCAGCCAGGCGCAGGATGCGCTTACGCGGACGGAAGCGCTTGCGGCTCTGCAGAACGGAGGCCCGCCATGACCGCGCCCGCCGTTGCGCCGGCTTCGGGAGCGATAGCGCCGCCCGTGCAGCGCGCCTCCGCGCAAGCCCCGGCCGACGCCGCCCACGCCTTCGCCCATGCCTTCACCGCAGTGCTCGACGCGCTTCCCGCCGGAGCGTCGAAAGCGGGCGGGTCGACCGCCGAGGACCAGCCGCATGTTTCGAAGGAGTCGCGCGGGGACAGTTCGGCGAACAGGCAGTCCACCCGTCATTCGCTGTTGAGCGACGGCGCGCTTTTGGCCTCCTTGCCCTTCGCGCTGAGCGCCGCCTCGGCGATGGACGCTGGTTCGCAAGCCGGGTCCCAAGCGTCTTCGCCCGCCCCGGCTGCGGCCAAAACGTCGGGAGCCGGGGTAAGCGGCGCGTCCGTAGCCACCACTGACAAACTGACTGCGGTCGGACGGCTCGTTGGCGAACGCGCGTTTCACTTCGGCGCCTCCGGGTCTCCGAGCGCGTTTGCAAGCCGTGGGCTGACCGGCGAGGCGCCCTTCACGCTGGCCGGCGCCTCTGGCGAGGACCTTGCGGCGCAGACCAAACTCAGCGGCGAAAGCGCGGTCGCCGCTCAATCCAGCGACAACGCGGCGGCCGCGGCGCCAATCGGCGCGCGCGCGATGCGTACACCCCACGCCAATCGGGCGAGCCCGGCGCGAGCGGCGGGGGCGCATGAAGCCGTGCGCGGTGAGCGCGAGCCCGAAGCGTCGGCGGCGCCGGTCGCCCGGGCCGCGAGTTCGGCGGCTGCGCCTGCGTCGGCGGATTCGCGCGGCAGCGGCGCTGACGGCCGCCTCCCCGATCCGACCGGCTCCCCCGCTTCATCGCTGGCGCAAGCCGATCCGTTCGGCGCGCTCATCTCAGCGCCCTTCGCCGCTGCGTCGTCGTTCGAGCCCGATGGTTCGACGGCGGCAGCCGCAGGCGCGGACGCCGCGCCGCGCGCCGGCGCGCTCGCCAGCCCCGCGGCCCCCGGCCCGGCCGTCAAGGAGATCGACATCGATCTTTCGCCGGGCGGCCTCGAGGACGTCTCGATGACGATGCGGCTCGCCGGCGACAAGCTCTCGGTCGTCATTCGCGCCGGAAGCTCCCAGACCCTGAGTTCAATCGAAGGCGCGCGCGACGCGATCGCCGATCGAATGGCCGCGATCGGCCAGCCGCTCGACTCGCTCACGGTCAGGCAGATGGGCGTCAGCACGAACGGAAACAGCGCCTCCGCCGGCGACGGCTCGGGGGCAGGCGAAAGACGATCGGCGCAAGGCGGGGGCGAAGGGGGCGATTCGAACGATGCGTGGTCTCGGCGCGGCGCTGGTCGCGATCGCAGTTTCTAGCGGCGGCGCCGCGCGCGCCGATGGGCCGCTCGCCTGCGAGCGGGAGATGACGCGCGCGTCGGCTTTGCACGGCGTGCCGCTCAACGTGCTCTATTCGGTCGGCCTGACCGAGACCGGGAGCCGCGGCCAGCTCAGCCCCTACGACATGAATGTCGACGGGCAGGCGGTGCATTCGACGAGCCTCGCCGAGGCGATGGCGCGCTTTGCGCAAGCCAGGGCGCGCGGGGCCAAGTTCATCGACATCGGCTGCATGCAGATCAATCAGCACTTTCACGGCGCCGACTTTCGTTCCTTGAGCGAGATGTTCGATCCCGCCCGCAACGTCGAATACGCGGCGAACTTTCTGAAGTCGCTCAAGGCGCAGGAAGGCTCCTGGACGCTGGCCGTCGCCCGCTACAATGCGGGGCCCGGCAATCCGGCGGCGGAGAGAACCTATGTCTGCTCGGTCATCCGCAACATGGTCGCGAGCGGCTTCGGCGCCTGGACGGCGAACGCCCGCGCGCTCTGCCGGTAGGGCGGGGCCGCTCGCCGTTAGCGAGTCCGGATTGAGCCTTTTCAAGGGGTTGAGGCGCGATTAGCGATCCACTCGGCGATCGGAGCGCACTTGAGCGCCGGCAATGGAGCTTCGATTTGTATCGGTCCGAAACCCCGCCTCGAAGAAATTATAGCAAGACGTTCTGAAATTGGCAATAAATTGTCTTTTTTTCTCTAAATCTTGTGCATATTCAAAGGTTTAGACGACAGCATAAATCATCCAAGTCGAGCTTGACGCGCCCGGTCCATACCCGCCGGTCCCAGCGCCCCGCTCGACGACGAGGGGTCCATTCCTCACGCCTCGACTTTGTCCTTTTTGTACGAGCGCCAGCGCAAGGGCCCGCCGTCGCCGGATTCGGACTCCGCCATCGCCATCGCCGCGATGCGCTCATGGTGGGGCGACTTGTGGCAGGCGGGGTCGGTGTTGCGCGCGTCTCCGGTCAGCGCCAGCGCCTGGCAGCGGCAGCCGCCCCAGTCGATCTCGCGCCGGTCGCAGGAGCGGCAGAGTTCGGGCATCCAGTCCGTGCCGCGAAAAGCGTTGAAGGCCGGATTCGAATGCCAGATGTCGCTCAGCGAATGATCGCGCACGCTCCAGAATTCGAGGCCCGGAATCGACTCGGCGGCGTGGCACGGCAGCGCCTTGCCGGTCGGCGACACGTTGATCGCGATCCGCCCCCATCCGCCCGCGCAGGGTTTCGGATAGCGCGCGTAATAGTCGGGGACCACCATGTCGATGACGAGAGCGCCCTTGAGGCGGACGCGCGCCGCCTCGACGATCGCGATCGATTCGTCGACTTGGGCTTTCGGCGGCATCAAGGCCGCGCGGTTGGCCAGCGCCCAGCCATAATATTGCGTATGCGCGATTTCGAGCCGGCGCGCGCCAAGCTTGACCGCAAGATCGATGAAGGCGGCGACCTGATGCAGATTGGCGCGATGGATGACCGCATTGATGGTGAGCGGCAGGCCCTCCTTGATGACATAACCGGCGAAGGCGCGCTTGCGCTCCCACGAGCCCTTGTAATGGCCGAGACGGTCGTTGGTCTCCTTGTCGGCGCCCTGGAACGACAACTGCGCATGGTCGAGGCCGGAATCGGCCAGTTCATGGGTCAGCTTCTCGCTGACCCCAATCCCTGAGGTGATGAGATTGGTGTAGAGCCCGGCTTTCGATGCGTGGCCGGTGAGATCGACGATGTCGCGCCGCGCGGTCGGCTCGCCGCCGGAGAGATGGACGTGCAGCGCGCCGAGCGCCGCGGCCTCGCTGAACACGCGCTTCCACGTCTCGCCGTCAAGCTCGTTGCCCGGGCGCTCGAGCGCGATGGGGTTCGAGCAATAAAGGCAGCCGAGCGGGCAGCGATGCGTAAGCTCGACCAGAAGCCCGATTGGCGGGGCGGGCGGCGGAGGGGTGTGAGCGGTCATGTCTCAAGCACTCTCTTGGTCTTGAGGTCGGCGAGCATGGCGACGACGTCCTTTTCGATCACAGCCGGCGGCGCGGCGTATCGCGCGGCCAGCTCGGCCACGATCGCGTCGAGGTCACGCTCGCCGTCGCATAAGCCCAGCACGGCGGCGGCGGTGTCGTCGATTTCAAAAATCCGTTCCGGCGCGAGCAGCGTCCATCGCCCACGCGCCTCATCGCGCCTGAGCCTCACGCCTCGCGGAAGATGCGGCCGCGACTGGCCTGGAATGTCCGTTGTCTCGTTCATTTCGCCTCATTCCGGCCGGAACGCGCCCGGAGGGATCGCGCCGTCGACATAGGCGTGATGCAGCGCATCGAGCTGCGCCCACAACACATCGGTCTTGAAGGTCAATGCCGCAAGGGCGCCGCGCTGCTCCTCGACCGTGCGGGCGTTGGCTTTGACGTAGTCGAGCGCAAACTGCGCATCCCTCGGCGCCTGGTCGAGCCGCCGGCGGAAATAGGCGACCACCTTCTCGTCGATGAAATCGTAATTGGCCAGCATGCCGGCGATGCGCCGCTTGTGGATCGAGGGCGCGAACAGCTCCGTCAGGCTGGACGCCACCGCCTCGACCAGCGGCTTCTCGCGCACGAAACGCACATAAGCCTCGACCGCGAATTTCGTCGCCGGCAACGCGCCTTCCTGCGAAATCACGTAGTCACGCTCGAGCCCCAGCCCGTCGGTGAGAATGAGCCAGCGGTCGATGCCGCCCTGCTCGTCGCCGACCCCGTCGTGGTCGGTAATCCGGTGCAGCCACTCGCGGCGCAGATCGCGGTCCTCGCAGCGTCCGATGAGGGAGGCGTCCTTGCGCGGAATGGCGGCCTGGTAGACGTAGCGGTTGAGCGCCCAGGCCTGCACCTGGCCCTTGTTGAGCTTGCCGTCGTGCAGGAGGCCATGGAACGGATGCAGGTCGTGATAGCGCTTTGGCCCAACGGCCCTGAGCGCCGCCTCGAGCGCCTCGGGGGACATGGGCGCCGAGGGGGCCGAGGGCGCATGAATGTTCATGGGGTGACCTCCATTCCGTCGAAGGCGATCTCCCAGCCCGCCGCTTTCACCGTGGCTTCCTCGGGCGATCCCTCGATGAGGATCGGGTTCGAATTGTTGATATGGATGAAGATTCGGCGCGGCCGTGTCTGGCGGGCGAGCGCTGCAAGCGTTCCTCCTGGTCCCGACATGGGGCTGTGGCCCATGCGCTGGCCCGTTTTGTCGCCGAGGCCGCTCGCGATCATTTCGTCGTCTGCGAACAGCGTGCCGTCGAGAAACAACACGTCCGCGTTGGCGATGCGCGTGTTGAAATCCTCCGTAACATGGGCGCAGGCCGGCGCAAAGACGAGTCTTTTCCCCGCGGCCTCGACCGCGACGCACACCGTGCCCTCGCCGATGTCCCCGGTGCTGACATGTCCCTCCTCGAGCCACAGCGGAACCTTGCCGGGGATGGCGAACAATTCGAGATGGATTCCCGGCAGAGGCTCGAAGAGTTCGTTCACGGCGACGGCGCGGCGCGGCGCGACGGCGTGGTCGACGGCGTCGAACATGCGATTGGCCCCGATCGCCTCCAGCGTCGCCTGGGTGGCGAAGAGGTCGAATGGCTGGCGCTCGCGCAAAGCCAGAAGGCCGGCCGAGGAATCGACCTCGGCGTTGGTGAGCACGATCGCGCCGATCGGCGAATGGCGCCCCTCGCCCCTCGGGTGGAGCGCGGGCGTCGCCAGGATCTGCTGGCGCAGATCGATCGAGGCGTTGAGCAGGAGCCAGCTTTCGCCGTCGATGGTGAGCGCGAGGCCGGCCTGGGTGCGCGGCTTCACACGGGCGTCGCCGCTCCAGGCGAGGCGGCAGACCCGGCAGCCGCAATTCCACTGCGGCACGCCGCCCCCGGCCGCCGAGCCGAGCACGAGCGCCCTCAAGGCGAGGCTAGTGGGGGGCATAGCTGAAGCTCGTCGCGATGCGGGTGGAGCCGCCGGGAGGCGGGGGGAAGCGCGCGCCTTCCACCAGCGAACGCGCCGCTGCGTCAAGCTCGCGGTCGCCCGACGAGCGGGTGATGGCGAACGAGGTCACCGCGCCGGACGGCCCGATGGCGAAGGAAACGCCGACCATGCCCTTCGCACCCCGCGCCCGGGCTGCCTCCGGATAGAACAGACGTCCGCGGATGATGGCGCTCACCTCTCCTCGATACGCCGAAAGCGACGAAGCGCTCGCCGCGGCGCTGGACGGCGCGCCGGTCGAGGGCGCGCCGCGCGCGGCCCGAGCGGGGGGCCGGGATTCCTCCCGGGCCGGCCTTGGCGCGGCGGGCCGTCTCGGCTCCGGCCGCGCCTCGGGCTTTGCGGCGTCGACGCGCGGGAGCGCGCGAGGCCTGGGCGGAGGCCTCGGGGTGACGGGCTTGGCCGGCTCAGCCTCGACCGGCTTCGGCGGCGGCGGAGGCGCGAGCTCGACCGGAGCGGGCGGCGGCGTCTCCTGCGGGGGCGGCGGCAGCTCCTGGGGCGGCGTCGGAGGCTGCTCCCGCGGCGGGGGCGGCTCCTCCACGGGGGTCGGCGGGGGCGTCTCCTGCGGCGGTGGAGGTTGCTCCTGCGGGGGCGGAGGCTCCTCCACGGGGGGCGCCGGAGGCGTCTCCTGAGGGGGCGCCGGAGGTTGCTCCTGCGGTGGGGGCGGCTCCTCCACGGGGGCGGGCGGGGGCGTCTCCTGCGGCGGTGGAGGCTCCGCGGCGACAGGCGGAGTGACGGGCGCGCGCGGCGGCTCGGCGGGCGCCGGGACGGTCGCCTGACCGGCCGGCGGCGCGGATTGTTCGGGCGGCTTCGACTGTTCAGCCGGCGGCGTGGGGTTTTCCGCTGGCGAGGCTTCCGGCTCGATGTCGACGACCACCTCAGGCGGCGGCACGACCGGCCGTGGCTCCAGATAGACGATCGAAAGCGCGGCGGCATGAAGCGCGAGCACGAGGGCGATGACGGCGGGGCGCAGCCAGGGCGGGCGGACTGGCGGGGGCTCGAAGACCCCCCCGTCGAGCGTCGCCGCGCTCACGGCTTGGGCGCGGTCGGCGCCCCGGAAGCCGGCGCGATTGACGGGGCGGAAGCCGGCGCGATCGGGCGGCGGGGGCCTGACACGATGGCGATGCGGGAGATCCCGCTCGCCGCGAGATCGTCCATCACCGACACGACGTCGCCATAAGGGGCGTCGCGATCGCCGCGCAACTGAACGACGCCATTCGAGTCGCCGAGCCTGGCCTTGACCCTCGCCGCCAGTTCGTCGCGGGACACCGGATCTTTTCCGACCGAGACGGCGCCGTCCCTGGCGACGGAGACGACGACCGGCTCCTTGTTTTCGAGCGGCTGAGCGGTCCTGGCGGTGGGCAGGTTCACCTTGACGCCGGTCGCCAGCATCGGCGCCGTCACCATGAAGATGATCAGCAGAACCAGCATCACGTCGACCAGCGGCGTGACGTTGATGGCGGCGAGCGGCTCATAGAGGCCTTCGCCGATCTTGCGCGGGCTCAAGCCCATCACGGGGTCTCCGCGCGCCTGCGCGGCGCGTCGTCGCGCGCGACCTCGGCGGGACGGGCGATGAGCGCCAGCGCGCGCTCTTCGATAAACGAGGCCATATCCTGACCCAGCCGGCCAAAGGCCGCGCCGATGCGATTATAGCCGATCGAGGCGGGAATCGCGGCCGCAAGGCCATAGGCGGTCGCCGCAAGCGCTTCGGCGATGCCGGGCGCGACCGTCGCCAGCGAAGTGTCCTGCGCCTGGCCTATCGCCGCGAAGCTCGACATGATGCCCCAGACGGTGCCGAACAGGCCGACAAACGGCGCGACCGAGGAAATGACCGCGAGATTCGGCAGGCCGCCCTCGGAGCGCATCAGGAGGTCGCGCGCAGCGCGCGCCATCGCGTCCGAGATGCGCGACCTCAGTTCGCCGACCGTCTCGCCGGGCATGCGGCGGCGCGCCTCTTCATCGCCCGCGGCGGCGACGCCTGCCAGCGACTGGGGAATCGGTCCGCCAGCCCGCGCCATCCGCACCGCGCGGCGAAGGCGCGTCACCGAAATCCGCCCTTCGATGATGAGCACCCAGCACCAGATCGAGGCGAGGAACAGAACGGCCATGACGGCCTTGCCCACGAGACCCGCGTTGAGAAAGAGCCCGAGAGGGGTGAGATCCAAACCTTGCTGCATCTAAACGCCTCGTCTCGCCCCGCGTATGCTCCATGTGCGCGTCACGTCGCGCGTTTTACCCCACGCAAAGATCGTGAAGGCGGCGCGGCGTGAGCCTGGCGCGGCTCCCGCCGCCTCCGCTCACTTCGCCAACAGGCGGGTGAGCGTGTGGCCCGCCGGGCTCTTCAACTCCTTGGCGTCGATTGTTCCGTCGTGGTCGGGGTCGGCGCGTTTGAAAGAGACTTCGACGAAGGCGAGATACTCGTCCTTGCTGATCGTCTTGTCATTGTCCGGATCCGCCGTCTTCCAGTCCGCCGCGGAAACCCGCCCTGCCAATTCCTTGTGGTCGAGGCTGCCGTCGTGATCGCCGTCGAGCTTGTCGAACAGAGCGGTCGCGGCGGTCTTGGCCTCGGCGAGATCGACAGTTCCATCCTTGTCGGTGTCGAGAGCCGCGAGCGCCGAGGCCGCGAACGCGGGCGAAGCCCATGTCGCCAGCATCGCCGGCGCAAGAGAGAGCGCCAGCATGGATGCGAGCGTAAGGGCTTTCAAGCTTGTCGACGTCACCGAAGGGCTCCTGGGGATGATCAAGCGGCGCGTTGGAGCGCCGTCAGGCGGCTCGGCCTCATCGCCGACGGCTTTCGCGCGATCTGGAGCCTCCCCTAGTCAGGTGGGACGCAAAATGCAAGTTTTCTCAAGATCCAGTCCCCTCCGCGCCACTCCGTCAGGCGCCCGGCTCGTTATCGCCCACGCTGAGATCGACCATGATCTCGGCCGCCAGCCTTTCCAGCGCCTTGCGCAGGTGTTCGAGCTTGAGCCCTTCGGGAACGCTGAGGCGAGCGGTCGCGCGGAACATCTGCACCCCGGTGAACGGCTCGCCCTCGAGGCCGCTGGCGAATTCCTCGATGTTGACGCCAAGCCCAGTGAGCGCCTGGGTCACGTCGCGCACGATGCCTGGCCGCTCGGCGCCGACGACGTCGAGCCTGACCGTCCGCTCGGGCCTCTGGGCCTCGGCCGCTCCACCGCGGTCGATCGAGACGCGCAGGCCCGAAGGCGCAAACTTCGCCAGGGCGGATTCGAGCGAAATAACGCTTTCATCCGGAACGCTGACCAGCACGACGCCAGCGAACTTGCCCGCGAGCCGCGCCGATCGGCTCTCGAGCCAGGTCCCGCCATGGGCGGCGACCACCTGCGAGATTGCGCTGACGAGCCCGGGCCGGTCGTCGCCGACGAAGGTGAGAACCAGCGATGTCGTCATGGAGGCTCCTACGAGCAAATTGCGTTTGAATCGACTCCGTGTCCATCGACGGAGGATCCCCCCGCCAATGAGGCCGTGCACTCACTAAAGCGGTTGGCCGACCGATGTCCGCGCACCACACGGAGGACGAAAAACGGACATCGCCGGAGGTCGCTGAATGGCCATCAACCTACATCATCAGAAGGCCGCGCAACAGCGACGTACGTCTCCTGCGGGAACGCGTACTTGCCGCCATCGAGCATGGAAGGAGTCGACAAGGTTGCAGCCGTCGAAGCGACAGATGAGATGATCGCCTGACGCTCGGGTTCGGTCTTGTCTCTCAGAAGCGCCGTCATCGGCGTTGCAACCAACTGGAAGCGGACGTAGTCGACCACAGAAGGAAACGTGATCGTTTGCTCGACAGTCGAGATAGCGACGGCGCGGAAGCCTGCCCCGCGCAGCAAGCTCTCGAGCTGCCCCGGGCTCGCGAAGGAATGTTCGCCTCGCTTGATCCGTGAAGCTTCTGGCCCCAGCACCTGGTCGAGCGCCTGCACAAATGCGTTTGCCCCCGGCGTCCGTTCGATCGGACTGTACACGCTGAGCGCAACTCGTCCGCACTCGCGCAGCACACGATGCAGCTCGCGCAGTGCTCGTGGCTGGCCCGGGAAGAATTGGAGACCTTGCTGACAGAGAACAGCATCGAAATGGCCGGACGGAAATGGCATGTCGAGCGCGCTACCCTCCGTCCAGTTAATCGGGGCGCCATCGTTCGGAAGACTTCGGGCGACAGCCAGCATCCCGGCGTTCAGGTCGAGACCCGTGACCTGTCCCGGCCTAACTTTCGTTGCGGCCAACCGAGCCACGACCCCGGTGCCGCAAGCGACATCCAGCACCAGCTCGCCCGTTCGAAGTTGGGCGCGATGAACAAGATCTTCCGCCCACCTTGAGGTGATCGCGGGCACGAGGTAACACTGGAAAAGCTCCGCCGCACTGCCTTCCAGTTGCCACTGGCCTTCACTCATCGCGCGCCCCCCTTGGCATTCAGCAGATCGTAAGACGAACGGAGCCGGTTTCCCAGATGGGTCATGACCGACCCAGCGCAAAGTGAGCGCAATGCGTCCGCTTTCGGCCGCATCGCAACCAAACGCCGTTCGCCTGGGCTCGTTGAGTCTGACGGTCAGGCCGTGATTCAAGCTCCAGACCGACGCGGCCGAATCATGCGGTGCGAACTTACCGACAAGCTCATGAACGCGATCGAGAGTGTTGCAAATATCTGGCCGGGAGGCGCCTTGACACTACGGTCGTCGGTCACGGCGCGAGCGTTCTATGCAAGGCGGCTTCAAGGCGGTTCGTGAGAGCCGCTTACCGCGAAGAAAAACAATCCACATGTCGAACGACATTCAGAATCTGTCATCGCGAGTCCGAGCGAACCGAGGGCGTGGCGATCCAGAGGCCGTGCGGGACAGTCCGACGTGGAACGATCCAGACGAGACGCTGAACGCGTGAGCGACGCGCTGTTTCAGTGCGAATCCGGCGAGATTGCCGAACGTGGCGCTGCGCAAGCGCGCAAGGATGCGCGCCTTCCCTCGGCGTCCGCCAGAGCCGATAAGCGGAATGAGGTTTTCGCCTGCGGCGACAAACGCTCGCGGGCGATCGGGCCGGAAGCGCTGGGAAGAAGCGTCAGGATGAGGCGGGCTTGTGCGATTGGCCGCTGGAATGGCGAACGACCACTTTTTTGGCGATATCCACCGCATGGCTGCCGCTGACCAGTTCGAGGGGCACCGTCAGCTTAACGAATCGGGAATGGAGGGTCGAGTAAGCGCGGGTCATGTCGACAGCCCGTGATCCTCTCTATCGCCGCCATCGCTTTTCTCCAGAGGTGATCAGCTATGGCGTTTGGCTGTATTTCCGGTTTC
>DASXES010000108.1:0-30950 GCA_036489975.1 Roseiarcus sp. | reverse complement strand
TTCGGCGAAGCGGCTGATCGAGGCGCGCCAGTCCTGCCGCGTCAGGACGAGCAGCGACGAGATCAGCGTGCCGGCGTTGCCGATGCCGATCCACCAGACATAGTTCGCGATGGCATAGCCCCAGACGACGCTGGTGTTGATGCCCCAGATGCCAACGCCGGTGGAAAAGAGCTTGTAGACGCCGACGAGCGTCGCGAGCACCCCTACCGTGCAGACGAGAAAAGCGAGCCACCAGCGTGGGCCCGCCGGCCGTAAAAGCGGCGCACAGACGAGATCGGTGACGGCGCGGTCGTCGAGGAGTCCGGCGAGGACCGGCGCTTCGGCGCGCGACGCGCCGGAGGCGAAGGCCGAGGCGCTGCTCACACCTTCGATCCTTCAGGGCCGGCGTTTCGCACCCGCGCGAGATAAGTGGTGCGCGGCCGCGTATGCAGTTCCTCGAGCAGCGTATAGTGGCGCGGGTCGTGGCGAAGCACCGAGACGGCCGATTTTGGGTCGGCCAGATTGCCGAAGCGGATCGCCTGCGTGGGGCAGGCGCCCTGACAGGCGGTGACGACCTCGCCCTCCGCGATCAACCGGGTCTCGCGCTCCGCCAGGCGTCGCGCCGCGCTGATCCTCTGGACGCAATAGGTGCATTTTTCCATGACGCCGCGTGCGCGCACGCTGACATTGGGATTGTTCGCTGCTTTGACCAGGGGATCGCCGAGATCGCCGTACTCTTGTCCGTCGGCGTAGCCGAAGAAGTTGAAACGGCGAACCTTGTAGGGGCAGTTGGACTCGCAGAAGCGCGTGCCTACGCAGCGATTGTAGACCTGCACATTGAGCCCCTCGTGATCATGCACGGAGGCCTCGACTGGACAAACCGGCTCGCAAGGCGCTGTCTCGCACTGCATGCAGGGCACGGGCTGGAAAACCGGCCGTGGCTGCTGTGCCTCGCCGTGATCGTAGACGTCGATCCTCAGCCAGTGCATGTCGCGGCCCATGCGGATCTGGTCGGGGCCGAGGGAGGGCACGTTGTTCTCCGACTGGCAGGCGACGACGCAGGCGTTGCAACCGATGCAGGCGTCGGTGTCGACGCTCATCGCCCAGGCGTAAGGGTCACCCGGCGGAGTGGGGGTTGGCGTGTTGAACGAGGCTTTTGGCGCGGGCGGCGGCAGGGCCGCGCCGGGCGTGAGTTCCGGCGCAAGCTTGCGCGCTTCGCCTGGAAGCGCATAGAGACCCGCGACCGCAGGCGACAGGCGCCCGTCGCCGCCGACGCGCCGTAGCGCAGCGCCGCGCGTGATCCAGGGCGAGGCGCTGGCGCGCAAGATGGCCGCGTTGATTCCAACCCCGTTGCCGATCCGTCCGGCCCGCGTGCGCCCATAGCCGAGCGTGATCCGCAGGACGCCAGGGGCAAGGCCGTTCGCGAGCCGAACAGGACCGCTGAGCCGACGCTTGTCCGCGACAATCTCGACCTCGTCACCCTCGCGAATGCCAAGGCGGGCAGCGTCGGCGTCGGCCATCTCGATTGCATTGCCCCACACCGCTTTCGAGAACGGCTGCGGGCATTCCTGCAGCCACGCATTGTTGGCGAAGCGTCCATCGAAAATGGAAGTGTCCGTCGCATAGACGAGCGCGAATCCGGGGACCTGAGCGGGAGCGGTCCAGTCCGGAAGCGTCGCTCCTGGCCTGCTCACCGGCTCGGGCGCTGTATCCCCGACGACGCCGTCGATCAGCGCCTTCCGCCATCGCGCCTCGAAGCCGTCCGTGCCCCATCGCGCGCGCCACGCCGCACGGAGGCGGTGGTAATCGCTTTGGCCCGGCTCTCCGGCCATCAGCGCAAGCATCGTGTGCGCGCTCCACGAAGGCCAGAGCGGCCGGATCAACGGTTGCACGAGGCTGACCGCGCCGTCGGGCGAGGCGATATCGCTCCACGATTCGAGCGGGTGGGGCGTTGGCGTATGCCAGGTCGAGGCGGCGGCGGTTTCATCGAAATAGAGGCCGGCATGAACGCGAAAGGGCGCGCGCGCCATCAGATCGGCGAAGCCGAGATCGCCGGGAGCCGCCGCGACGGGATTGCAATCGAGCATGATGAGCGTGCGGACCTCGCCCTTTCGAAGCGCGCCCGCGAGCCCCGCGAGCGTCCCGGCTTGCCACGCTGGATCGTCGGGGGCGAAGGCGTCAAAGGGGCCGCCAAGTCGATCGTTGATCCACACCCCCAACGCCCGCGAGGCCAACGACAGCGTGGGACCAACAACAACGAGGCCGCGCTCGGGGCGCGCTGTCAGATCCCGGGCGGCGCTTGCCAAGAATTCAAGCGCTTCTGCGGAAAGCGCCGGCGGCACGATCGAAGCGCCGAGTTTTGCGGCGAGCGCGGCGATCATCGCCTCGATCGCGTCCGGATGCGCGGTGAGGCGCCGGTCGGCGAACGCGCCAGTCAGGCTCAGAGCGCTTTCGGCTGAATAGAGCCGGACGGAGGCGCGATCGCGCCGGCGACGATCCGCCAGCGCGCGGGCGTTGGCGACCTGGTCCGGGCCGGGTCCGAGCGGATCGGCGTCGAAGGCAATCAGCGTATTGGCGTCGCGCAAGCGGAGCCGAAGCCGCAGCGCTTCTCCATAGACGGCGCGCGCGGCTTCATCGTCCGCACCCTCGGTCGGCTCATAAACGTGCCAGCGCATTTCGGGCAGCGCCTTCTGGAGACTAGTGATCTGGTCGAGCAGCGTTGGCGAAGTGACGCGCCCGGTGAGCAGGCGGAGGCCGCCGCCTTTGTCCGTCCCGTGTTCTGAGACGCGGGCGCGGAAAGCGCTCTCGAAAGCAGGCCAGTCGCTAATTTCGCCCGAGAGGCGGATCGCCTGCGACCGGTCCGGATCATAAAGCGACAGCGTCTCGGCCTGCGCGAAGACGTCGGTCGCGCCGAGGCTTGCCGGGTGGCGCGGGTTGCCCTCGACTTTGGTCGGCCGCCCCTCGAAAGCCGTAACCACGACGCCGCGTCCATATCCAGCGAGCGGAAGCGCGGTCGCATAATGCTGCGGAACGCCAGGAAGCAGGCCTTCCGGCATATGGACATAGGGCAATTCTGTCCCGGCGCCCCGAGCGACGCTGTTCGAGTCTGGCTGCGAGCATCCAGCCGCGAGCGAGGCGGCGCCGCCGGCGAGCAGTTGCAGGGCATGCCGGCGCGAGAGCTCGTCGGGGCTGATCTGCGGGGGCCGGATCACCGGTGACACACCGAACAGTCCATGAGATGCGTCGTGTCGATCTCGTAGTGGCGCATCAGTTTGAGACCCTCCTGCTTCTGGTCGGGCGGCGGAGTCCACGCGGTCACGAAGATTTGGTCGGGCTCACGGAGATAAGGCGCGGGATTGCGGTGACAATCGAGGCACCAGCCCATCGTCATGGGCGTCGCCTGCTTCGTGAGAGGCATTCGTTCCACCTCGCCGTGGCAGGTGGTGCAGCCGACGCCCTTGGCGACATGGATCGAGTGATCGAAGTAGACGTAGTCGGGCAAAGCATGGACGCGCGTCCATGCGATGGGCCGGTTCGCGGTGAGGCTTTCGCGAACCGGCTTCAGCACCTCCGCGTGAGCGAAAAGCTGCGAGTGGCAGGTCATGCAGACCTCGGTCGGCGGAACGCCCGCCCAACGCGAGTTCTCCACGCCGAAATGGCAGTATCGGCAATCGAGCCCGTCGAAGCCGACATGATGCTCGTGGCTAAATGGAATGGGCTGCGGTGAGACTAGGTTCTGGCCGGTCACATAGGGCGATTGGGTGAGAGCGTAGCCGGCCGCCACCACAAATACTGGCGCCACGGCAAGCCCTAGCAGCGCTACGCGCAGCGCTGTATCCGCGTAAGGATGAAATAGCTGCGCCACAACTCAGCCCGAACCCACGCTCCCTCGCTATAACGCTAATTCGGGACGATCGTTCCGGACGGTCGAAAATCCTCCGGGTGCCAGCACAGGCGTAATCAGCGATCCAACCTTGCTCGTTTGTCTTCCGGCGACCGGCTGATTCCTCCCATCCGAACCCGCTCAAGTGCTAATGTTCGGACCCAAGGCCGTTCGAAATTGGGCGCGGTGGGCACATGGCAAAACAGCAACCCTGGAAACGGAATTTTGCGGCCAGAGACTTTCGACCCTAGGCGCCGCCGATGAGCCGCAGAGACCGTAGAATAGACTTGGCAGACCGGCGCTGCGAGACCCAAGCCGCGGACATGTCGGCCTATTCCCGACCTTAGGAAATCGCGTCGGTTCGCGGAGGACTTCCTGGTGGAGCTGAGGGGAATCGAACCCCTGACCTCTGCAGTGCGATTGCAGCGCTCTCCCATCTGAGCTACAGCCCCGTCGCGCGGGTGTTTACGTGCGCGCCCCATTTGTGTCAACGAGGTCGGCGCAGGGGGTCTGGGCTTCTCCGCTTCAAAGAGCGCCCTCTCAAAGCTTGGGAGAATTCATGCGCGCTATCCTCGACATCGTGATGGTCGTCCTCAATCTCTACACCTGGGTGATCATCGCAGGCGCCATCCTCTCCTGGTTGATCGCGTTTGGCGTCGTCAACATCCGCAATGATTTCGTTCGTTCGATCTGGAACCTGTTCCTGGCGCTGACCGAGCCTTTCCTGCGCCCGATCCGCAACTTTCTGCCCAATACCGGCGGCGTCGACATTTCGCCGATCATTCTTCTGCTCGCCGTCATGCTGGTCGAGCGGATCATCATCTACTACGTCTACCCTTACGTCTTCTGACGCTCGGATGCCCGCCCCTCCAGCGTCCAAGACCGCCGCAGGCCGGTTCTTCGAGGACTTTCGCCTGGGGCAACCGATCCGTCACCCGACGCCGCGCACGCTGACGAGCGGCGACGCCTCACTCTATTCGGCGCTCACCGGCCAGCGCTTCGCGCCGCAAAGCGCGGAAACCTTCGCGCGCGCCATCGGCTACCCTGCAAGCCCGGTCGATGATCTGCTCGCCTTCCATGTCGTGTTCGGCAAGACCGTGTCCGACGTGTCGCTGAACGCGGTCGCCAACCTCGGCTACGCCGATTGCCGGTTCCTGAAGCCGGTTTTTTCCGGCGACACGCTCTCCGCCGTTTCCCAGGTGATCGGACTGAAGGAGAACTCGAACCGGCAGAGCGGCGTCGTCCATGTGCGCTCGCAGGGGTTCAATCAGCGGGGCGAGACGGTCATCGACTATGTCCGCTGGGTCATGGTCAGAAAGCGCGACCCGGCCGCGCCTGCGGCTGAGACCCACATTCCCAGGCTCCCCGAGACGGTTGGCGTGGCCAGTCTCGGCGCCGCCTGTCCCGCCATCGACCGCGCCGCGTTCGACGAGGCGCTCAGCGGCTCGCCTCATCGGTTCGAGGACTATTCCGCCGGCGAGCGGATCGATCATGTCGACGGCGTCACCGTCGAAGAGGCGGAGCATCAGACGGCGGCCCGGCTCTATCAGAACGCGGCGAGAGTGCATTTCAACCAGTTCAGCGAGGGCCAAGGGCGCTTCGGACGGCGGCTCGTCTACGGCGGGCATGTCATCTCGCTCGCTCGCGCCCTGAGTTTCAACGGCCTCGCCAACGCCTTCCATATAGCGGCGATCAACGGCGGCAGGCATGTCGCGCCGGTGTTCGCCGGCGACACCGTTTTCGCCTGGAGCGAAGTCATCGAGGCTGCGGCGCTGCCTTACCGCGACGACGTCGGGGCTTTGAGACTGCGCACGATCGCGACCAAGAATCGCCCCTGCGGCGACTTTCCGGGCCACGAGGGCGAGGGTTACGAGCCGAATGTCGTGCTCGAGCTTGACTATTGGGCGCTTGCGCCGCGGCGGATCTGAGCGCCATGCGGTTGCCCGCCGACGCCGTCCTCATCATTGTCGATGCGCAGGAGTCGATCGATCCGCGCCCTGTCGCGGGCCATGCGTCCGCGGCCGACGACAACATCGCGGCGCTCGTCGCCGCCTGGCGGGCCGAGGGCCTCCCGCTGGCCCATGTCGGCCGGCAACCGCCCGCCTTGTCTCGCGCGCGCGACGGCGAGATCGTCGTCGCCGCGGAGGCGGCGAGCGCCTTCGTCGGCACGGCGCTCGAAGCGAGCCTGGACGAACTTGGGGCGACCACCCTCGTCATCTGCGGAGCGCTGGCGACCCATGCGCTCGAAGCGTCGGCGCGCCACGCCGCAGATCTCGGCTACCAGGCGTTCGTCGTCGCCGACGCGTGCCGGGCGGCTGACGCCCTCGATCTCAACGGCCGGCTGTGGCCGGCCGAGGACGTGCGGGCCCTGGCGCTGGCGCGCCTAAGCGAAGCCGCCACCCTTGTCGACGCCGCGACGGCGCTTCGGGCCGCAGCGACCGCCAAGGCGCGCCAACGGCGCGCGGCGGGAAAGGCCTGACGGCGCGAGTCGTCCGCGACGCCAGCGACTGGGTAAGGGCGATTTCGCCCCACGCCTTGGCGCTAAGCCCCCGAGCGCGAGGCCATAGCTCCGGCGCGCCGCGGCGCCGATCCGGAGATTGCGGCGAACCCGGGCTATCCGCCCAGCCGATCGGCATAGACGTGCTCGGCGCCCTGGGGGTCCGTGACGATGTGCGTTCCGTCTTCGCCGCGGCGGATCCATTGCGGCCCGATCGGCGCCTTGCCATGGCCCCCGGGAATGTCGAGCATATAGGCCGGAGTCGCCAATCCCGAGAGACGGGCACGCAAGATCCGCATCAGTTCCTGGCCTTTGGCGATCGGCACGCGCCAATGCGCCGTGCCGGGCGCAAGGTCTCCATGGTGCAGATAATACGGCTTCACCCGCGCCTCGACGAAGGCTCGCATCAGGTCGATGAGCGTCTCCGGGTCGTCGTTGATGTCCTTCAACAGCACGCTCTGGCTGACCAGCATCGCGCCTTCGGCGGCCAGGCGCCGGCAGGCCTGGCGCGCGGCTTCAGTCAACTCGCGGGGATGGTTGGCGTGCACGGCGACCACCGTCGTCTTGCCTTCGGCCATCAGAGCGCGCGCCATCGCTTTTGTCACCCGCTCCGGCGCGGCGACAGGCAGGCGGGTGTGCCAGCGCATGACCTTGACGTGGGGAACCGCCGCGAGCGCCCGGGTCGCCTCGGCGATGCGGCGGGGCGACAGCGTCAACGGATCGCCGCCGGTCAGTATGACCTCCCAGATCGTCGGGCGTGCGCGCACATATTCGAGCGCCGCGGCGAACTCGGCCTCGCTGAGCGACTGTGCGCCGGGGCCCACACGCTCCCGGCGAAAGCAGAAGCGGCAATAGACCGCGCAAACGGCGACGAGCTTGATCAGCACCCGGTCGGGATAGCGATGCACGAGCCCCTTGACCGGGCTCCTGGCGTCGTCGCCGATCGGATCGTCCCGCTCGGCGGGATCGCGGATGAGCTCACGCGGATCGGGCACGAACTGACGTGCGATCGGATCAGCGGGGTCTCCGGGCTCGACGAGCTCGGCCAGCGCCGGCGTAAGCCCGATCGCGTAGCGTCGGGCGACGGCTTCGATCTCTTGAAGCCGCTCCGGCGCGGCAAGCCCCGCCTCCACGAGAGCTTCGGGAGTCGTCAGGCGGCGGGCTCGGTGTCCTAAGGTCATTCAGCCTACAATGACGAAGATGCGGGGCGGGCGCGGCGGCTCGCAGCGCTGCTTGCTTCATTGAAGTCCGTAGGGGAATGGCGGCGGGGTCGCAAGCTTGAGGGCCAGGCTCGATGAGCCGAGTGCTCGTTTTGCAGGCGCTTGCCGTGCGCCAGGCCAGGCCGCCGTCGCAAAGCCGGCTCCTGGCGTAAGCGCCGCGCCGCTACTTGTATTCCCATTCGGCGCCGACCCCCGCGCTCGATCCGCCGCTGGCGTCGACGCCGGCCTGAAGCCGCAGATGCCGGGTGACGTCAAGATTGACATTGACGCCGTTGTCCCACGGCCGCGCACCCGTCGTCACGCCAACGCTGATCCTGTCATTGATGGCGCGCGTGGCTCCCACCAAGGCCCCTCCGGTTGCGCTCGTGGAAATGTCCAGGCTGTCGACGCCGAGCGTCTTGCGCAGCCCCTCGAAAGCGTCAAAGCTCCCGGAAAGCGTCGCGGCGGCGTTGGCCAGCTCGAGCGCCTGGAAGCCGGACAGACTGCCTGACGGCCGCTGGAAGAGAATGCGCGACAGAATTTCGTCCTGCGGCAGGCTCGGCTGCGAAGTGATCGCAAAGGCCGGTTGGGTCGCAGGGCCAGTCACTGCGATGCGCGCGGTGATGTCGCCTGCGGCTGTCTCTGCGACCAGATCGAGGTCAGGGATCACGTCCCCGTGAAACCGGACTTGCCCCCGGGTGAAGACGAGCCGCTGGCCGATAAGCGTGAGCGAGCCCCGCAACAGGTCGAAGCCGCCTTTCACCTGGGGATCGCGCGCCGTGCCGGCCACGTGCAGATTTCCCCCCACTTCCGCATAGATGCCGCGGCCGCGGACGAAAATGCGGTTGGCCGCCGAAATCGCTATGTTGAGCGTCGCATCGAACAAAGGCGCTCGACCATGCACCGCCTTGGCTTTGGCGATCTCAGCGAGGCGAGCGCGTGCGGTCGGCGTGGGATTGACATGCTTCGTGCCAGGAATGGGAGCGGAGACGCTGCTGAAGCGCCCCGGCACAGTGATGTCCATTGAGACGATCGTGATGCGGCCGTCGACATTGGGCTTCTCAGCGAGCCTGCCGCTGATGGTTAGCGCCAGGTCTGCGGTCGCGGCCACGATGGTGTTGGCTACGACCTGCGCGTGCCTGCCAGTTATGCGAATCGTGCCGGGGAAGCCGGCGGCGGGGTCGAGCCGCAGCTCGCCGGTCGCCGCGATCGTTCCGCCGTCGGGCGTCGCACCACTCAGCCGGTCGATGTGAATCGTATCGCCGTTCGCGGCGAGGATTCCGCTGATTCCGCTGAGCCTGAACCCTGTCTCATCGTCGCGGAATTCGCCATTCGCCAGACGGACCGATCCAAGCGCCTGGGGTTTGGCGATGGTCCCGCGCAACTGAAGCGCAAGCGCAAGCGCGCCTGTCATCCGGCGGCCGGAAAGAGATAAGGCGTTATTGGCGAGCCCGGCGTCGAGACGGCCATCGATCTTGAGATCGAGCGCGCCATGGCTCGTCAGCGGCGCCGATCCGGTCACGCGAAGGGAATTCGCGCCGCCCATATTCGCTGTCGCCTCAACCGAGGTCCGCGCTCCGGCGAGCCGCCCCGAAGCGGTCATGTCGAGCGGTGGTAGCGCATTGCTGCGCGTCTGCGGCAAGGTGACCTGCCTGAGCCGAATGCGCCAGTCGCCGGACGGATCGGCCCGCGTTCCGCGGATCGTCGCGTCCAGATCGGCGGTTCCCGAGGCGCCGAGGCCCGGCGAAACGAGGTCGAGCGCCGCGAGCGGCAGCGCGGCGGCGCTTGCGCGGAGGTCAAGCGTGGACCCGGCGTGGCCGGAGACCGAAAGGCGCCCGGAATCGACCCGCAGGTCGAGCTTCGCAATGTCGAGTCCGTTCCTGCCGTAAGTGATCGAAGCGGGCCCGGCGAGCCCGATCCTTCGACCGCTGCGCTGTGCGGTGAAGGTCTCGAGGTCGAATCGGATCGGCTGCCCTCCCGTGAGCCGGCCGTTGGCTTTCGTCGCGAAACCGAACACCGAGCCTGAGAAATCGAGGTCGCTTGAATCGCCTCGGCCCGTCGCGGTCAGCTTGACGTCGGAGATCGTCTGCCCGGCGACCTGAGCCCGGGCGAGCCGGGCGAGGCCCGAGACGCTCCGGGCGCCCCAGAGATCGCCAATGTCGAGGTCGACCTTGAGGCCCTCAACCCTGTTCGCGCCGAACGTCATCCGGTCGCTGGTCGCGGCGATTGTCGCCGCCTGCAGGCCGCCCGCAGCCGAAGCGCTGATTTTCGCCTGAAGCGCGCCGCTCATCTTCGTGAGCGCGAGCGGCGAGAGGTCGTCCAGGTTCGCCGCGCTGAAGGTGAGCTCGCCGCTCGCCAGCTGATCCGCTCCAATCGCGACATGGCCCGAAAGCTTCGCCGAAGCGAGGCTGAGCGCAAGATTGTCGAGGCGCCAGCCGCCGTCTGCGGTCTTCGCAACATGGGCCGAACCTTGCATCGGGTTGCCGTCGATGTCGCCCGAGGCGGTGGCGTTCGCCTCGATTTGCCCGGTGATGTGGGACGCCTGCGCCGTAAGGGTGAGGCCGGACGTCTTGCGGTCGAGCAGACGGCCCGCGCTGAGCGTCGCTTTCACCGCGGCGTTGAGATCGTCGGGGACACCCGTGAGCGCAGCGACGATTTGCGCCTTGCCCGATATTCGAGGGTCGAGGACGCCCGCCTGCGGCACGTCGACGGCGGCGTTCAGGTCCACCTTGTCACGACCGGAATCGCCGTTGAGCCGGGCCGAGCCATGCGCTCCGCTCGCCATGAGGTCGGTGAAGCCGAAGCCCCCGCCGGGCGCCGCGCGCACGGCGCCGGTCAGGCGAAGGTCTCCGCCGGTCACGCGGTCGAGCATCGGATAGGCGGTCGTGAGATTCGTCGCATGCGCGTCGACTGTCGCTGTGAGCGCCCCGTAGCGTGGCGCGCCGTCGAGGTCGGCGGTGAGATGCGCCTCGCCCTTGAGAACGCCCCCGGCGAGAGCCGCGAAGCGGCTGAGGCTCCGCGCCGTGACTTCGAGGCGCCCATGCACCTTGGTTGGCGAAAGCAGACCAGAGTAATGCGCACCGAGGTCGCGCGATGAAAAGTCCAGCGTGTCGAAGGCGACGTCGCCTCCGGTCGAAGCCGAGCCGCGCAATGTGAGCTTCGCCTCGCCGCCGATGGCGCGGGCGAGTGTGGGGTCGGCAAGCGCAAGGCCGCTCATCGCGCCCTGGCCCTCGAAGGCGATGCGCGTCGAGTCCGCGGTGAGAGGCCCGTTCGGCACGGCGCGAAATGTCGCGGAGACATTGTCGAGCGAACCTTGCTCGACATGGATGTAGCCCGCGTCGAGCGCACCTTCGACTGTTGGGCTCAAGGCCGGCCCGGCGATCGAGGCGTTGAGGTCGAGCTTGCCGATCTCAGTCGCGCCCGGAATCGCGCCGGCGTGGATCTTGACGCCCAATGTGTTGTCGGCCGATCGGCCGCCTACGAAATCGAGGCGGGCGTTGGCCGAGACAAGGTGCAGGCCAGGCGTGACGATGGTGGAATCGTCGCCGAAGACCATATCCCCTTTGAGGGTCGTCTCGCCCGCAAAGACCGGGCGGACGATGGGCGGCGCCAGGCCCTCGAGCCGGGAATTGAGGTCGAGCGTGAGTGTGCGTCCCGCGCCTTGCCGCGCAACAACGACGTCGCCGCGCGCCCAGACGTCCGGCCCGGCCGCAAAGTCGAGCTTGGCGTCGAAATTGTCGAGCGCGCCCGCGCCGTTGAAGGCGAGCTTCACCGGCGGCAGGCCGGGCAGGCTCATCAGATGAGCGAAGATCCCGCCCGCGGGCTCCTCGGAATTGATGGCGAGCGCGAGCTTATCGGTGGCGGGCACATAGGTCATGACAGCCTTGAACTCGCCCGGTGCGTCGAGGCGCTTCGAGGTCAGGTTGAGATCGAGACCCTCGGAGGGCGGACCCAGGGTGGCTTTGCCGTCGATCTCGAGGCGCGCCGCGACGCCGGCGACCGGCTCGCCGAGGGACAGCTCCTGCAAGCTGAATTGCTTGACGATAACCTTGAGCGGAAGCTCAGGCAGGATCGACGTGGGACCGCTATTCGGCGGCGGCGGCGTTTCGGCGCCCAGCGGCCGGCGCAGAAACTGCATATGTCCGATGGTCAATTGGTCGACCTCGAGCCGGCGGCTGAACAGGGCCAACCGGTTCCAAATGAGCCGGACCTTGTCGATCTTGAGCCACGGGCCGTCGCGGTCGGAAAGGACGATGTCGTTGATCGAGGCGTCAGAGGACAGCACGCCGTCGACGGCGCCGATCGAGACGCTCGTCGCTTCCGAGGACAGCGCCCGCGAAAGCAGATTGGCGAGCATCCCCTTGTCCGCCTCGGTCGCGCGCGCCTGCGCGCCAAGCCCGATAAGCGCGGCGAGCGCGACAAGCGCGACGAGCAGCGCCACCAGTCTGAACCGAGGAAGGAGACGCCGCATCATCAGAAAGCCTGCCCGATGCTGACATAGAGCGCCACCGGCCTGCCGGCGCCCGCGGTCCGTTCGAGCGGAAAGGCGACATCGGCGCGGATCGGCCCGATCGCGGTATAATAGCGCAGGCCGAGGCCCACCGCCGTCGCGAGCGGCGCGCTGAAATTCGGAAAGCTCGTCGCGAAGGCGTTGCCCGCGTCGACGAACGGCACGATCCCGATCGTGTCCGTCACCCTCACTCGCAGTTCCGCCGACACGTTGAGCAGGCTGCGCCCTCCGATCACCGCGAGGCCGAACGGACCGGTCGGCCCGAGGCTGTTAAAGGCATAGCCGCGCACCGAGCCGCCGCCGCCGGCGTAGAAGCGCCAGTTCGCCGGAATGTCGGCGAGGCCCGCGCCTCCCATGGCGCCGACCCCGACGAGGCCCGCAAGCACGAAGCGCGAGTCCGGATCGAGCGAGTAGTAAGCTGAAGCGCGCGCTTTCCCCTGCACAAGATCCACGCTCGAGCCGAGCGCTGTCGGAAACCCCACCACCGAGGCGCTGAGCCGCACGCCCCGCGTCGGGTCGAGCTTGCTGTCGGTCGTGTCATAGTTGGCGGAAACGGGCACGCCGACCAGCGTGTAATCGACTTGCCCGAGGAAGTCCGTTGCGACGCCGGTCTGCGCCTGGATTCCCGCCTGCACCCAGAAATTCTGGCCCAATCGATGCCGCAAGGCGATCGTCGCGTCGGCGTCCTCCACCTCGTAGCCGAAAAAGCCGGCCCCGCTGGTGCTCACGCGCTCGTCCAGCGCGTCGACGAGGAGATCGTTCGGCGTCCCCCACAAGGCAGGCTTGAGGAAGCTCGCCGAGAATCGCCATCCAAGATCGCGGATCGAAAAACTGCGGATGTCCTGCGAGGTTATGTACCAGGGCGGTGCGTAGAAGACGTCGGCCTGGAGGCGCAGGCGCTCCGCGCCGCCGAAGACGTTTCGGTCCTCCCAGTAGACCTGGCCCGCCGGTCCATTGGTGGTCGAATATTTCGCCGAGGCGCCTATGGCGTAAGGCAGCCGGTCCTCGACATCGACCGTATAGGGCAGGCGGCCATAGGCATCGAGCGTTTTTCCCTCGGTGATCCGCACGCCGCCGACGGCCGGGACCTGACGAATCGTGTTCCGGGCGTCTTCAAGCGCCTGCGGCGAGTAGGGATCGCCGGGCTGGATATAGAGGAAGGAGCGCGCGATGGCCGGATTGAAGTCATGCGGCCCAGTCATCGTCGCTTCGCCGAACGGGGCGATCGGCCCCGGAGCGACCGTCAACGTCAGATCCATCACATGGGCTGCGTGATCGACCACGGGGACGATCGACCCCACCTCGGCGAACGGCCGCCCTTCTTTTCGGAAATAGTCGACGATCCGGGCCTGCGCGGCGCGCAGATCGGCTGCCGCCGCGGGGTCGCCGGGCTTAAGGCGGACGATCCGCGCCGGAAGCTCGGCTTCCGAAAGCTCCACGCCGCCGGGCCCCAGCACGCGGAGCGAGCGGAGATGGAAGAGCGGTCCGGGATTCACATTGATCGACACGGGCGCGACGGCGCGGTTGCGGTAGCCTTCTGCCGCGCGCGCAAAGGCCGCAATGTCGTTGGAGAGGATGCTCAGACTGGCGCCGTCGATCGAGATCGTGACGGTGGCGTCGTAGTAGCCAGCGCCCCACATGGCGTCGATGATCGGGCCGAAGTCGCCTTGCGCGCGCCGCGCGAGCCCCTCGCCGTCGGGGGGTGCGTCCTGGCGCAGCTTGTACAGTGACGAAGCGTCCTGGACGGCGTTCTTGAGCGTTCCATCGCCTTCGACATCGATGGTGACGGCGTAGGAGATCGCCGTCCGCGAGAGGGGCGGCGGGGTTTCACCCCAGCTCCACAGCCCGAAGAAGTCGAAAGCCTGGGCGCTATCCTCGGCACAGCACCCGATTAGGACCGCGGTCAACACAACGACGAAACGCACACTCACGCGATCGAACGGCAAAATCCAACCATCCACTCCTATGCCTTTCTCCCGATTGGAACAGGGGCATGTCTGCGCAGCCGATCGGGAGGCATGGAACTATGTTATGCGCCAAAAGTCGAGACCGGCCGCGGCGATGGCCTTTCGCTCGACGTTAGTCCGCAATCAAGGCGTCGGTGAGATCGACCAACGCGCAAGGCGAATGAATAGAGCGGCGGTCTGGCCAATCATTGCGCCGCCAGATGCACCTCGCTCCCCTCGCCAAGATTGACTGGCGGACTAAGGATGACCCGATCGCCCGCGTCGACCCCCGCATCCAGTTCCACTTTCGTGCCGAGGTCGCGGGTCTCTCTCACCTTGCGGATCTCCGCCTTGCCATGCCTGACGACCGCGACCTGCAGGCCGTCGCGGTTGAAGATGATGGCCTCGGCGGGCACGACGAAGGACGGCGTCTTGCGCGGAATCTTGAGGTCGACAAAGCAATAGACCCCCGAGCGCAGCGCGCCGTCCGGGTTGGGAATGTCAATCTCGGTCAGAAGCGTGCGCGTCCCGCTCTGCTGGGCCTCAGCGATCCGTGTCACCTTGCCGTGGAACTCGCGGTCGGGGAGCTCAGGGACGCGCACGACGGCGTCGACGCCCGGAGTCACGCCGAAGGCTGCGTCCTGCGGCACGTAGACAAAGACGCGAACCGTATCCATCCGCATGATCTCGAACATGAAGGTGCCGCTCGTGGCGTTGCCCTGCACGAGGCTGCCGACATCGACGTTGCGCTGGGTGATGACGCCGTCGAACGGGGCGACGACCGAGGCGTAGCTGCGGTTCTGACGGAGCTGCTTGATGAGGTTGTCCTGCGCCGCGACATTCTGTTGCGCCGCGGCGACCGCGGCCTCGTCCGCTTTCACGGTCTGGAGGTCGACCGTGCCCTGCTGCTGAGTCGCCCAGCCGTCCTTGACCAGGGGGCGGTCGCGGTCCCAGGTCACCTGCGCCAGCTTTACGTTTGCCTCCGCCTGCTGCAGCGAAGCCTTGAGCTCTGTGAGCGTCGACTCGTTCTGTGAGATCTGGTCGTCGAGTTCCGGCACCGCCAGCTCCGCCAGCACTTCGCCCGCCTTGACCCGATCGCCGATGTCGACGTTGCGCCGGGCGATGTAGCCAGTTGCGCGGGCAAAGATATTCGCGTCGGCGAAAGCGGCGGTCGTCCCCGGCAAGGTCACCGATGTTGTGGCCGGACTCGGCTCGACGGCCGCCACGCGCACATCCGGAACGAAATCGCGCGCCTGCTCGGCGGCGGCCATGACCTGTTGCTGTCGCGACAGATACCCCAACGTCCCCACCACCAGGCCGCCCACCAGCGCGACGACTCCCGCGAGCGCGAACAGCCGCCCGCCCCACCGGCGCCGCCCCCGCTGCTTCGGCGACTTCCGGGTCTCGCGTTCGACCGGAGGACGCGCCCGCCGATCGAGCTCGATCACGTTGTTCCAGTTGGAGGCGCCGAGATCATTCATGGGCGAGATCATTCATTGGGGAGATCCTCGAACACGCCGTGGAAAGCGACGCCGTCGTTGCGCTTGCGCAGTACGGCGAAGAGATAGGGGACGATGAGCAAAGTCGTCGGGGTGGCGAACAGGAGCCCGCCGATCACCGCGCGCGCCAGCGCGGCGTTCTGCTCCTCGCCGGCGCCCCCGATCGCCATCGGAACCATGCCGACGATCATGGCCGCCGCCGTCATCAACACCGGGCGGATTCGGGTGCGGCCCGCGTCAAGGGCGGCTCGAAACGCGCTCCGCCCCTTGAGCTGCTGCTCGCGCGCGAAGGTGACCAGGAGGATGGAGTTCGCCGAGGCGACGCCGACCGCCATGATCGCGCCCATGAGCGAGGGCACGTTGAGCCTGGTGCCGGTGACGAACAGCATCGTGAGTATGCCGACCAAGGTCGCCGGCAGCGCCAGAATGACGACGAAAGGATCGCCGAAGTTCTGGTAGTTGACGACCATCAGCAGATAGACGAACACGGATGCAAATAGGAGGCCGACGCCCAGATCCCGGAACGAATCCTGCATGCTCTGGATTTGACCCAGCACCTTTATCGTGTCGCCGGGTTTGAGCTGCTTCTGCAGCTCCGCGGCTATCTTGCTGATGTCTTCCGAGACGCCGCCGAGATCGCGGCCTTGGGCGCTGGCGTAAATGTCGTAGACCGGCTGGATGTTTGTCTGGTTCAGATTGGTTGGAACGCTGTCGCGCTGAAATGTCGCCACATTGCCGAGGAGCCCCGGGATTGGCGGGCCGTTGGCGGCGATTTGGGTGGACACCGGGGTGGCGCTGAGCTCGTCGAGCGAACTCATCAAGCGCTCAGGCGTCTGGACGGCGATGTAGTAGGGAATTCCGTTCGCCGGGTCGGTCCAGAAATTGGGCGCGACCTGTTCCGAAGAGCTGAGGCTGATGTTGACGTCATTGGCGACTGCTTGGGCGTTGAGGCCGAGCTGAAGCGCTCGCGAGCGATCGATGTTCACCATGAAGGCGGGCGCGTCGAGCTCCTGCTGCAGATGGGAGTCGACAATGCCGGGGATTCCGGCGATGCGGCGCTGCGCCTCCTGCGCGACGCGCAGATTGGTGGCGCGGTCGCGGCCGACGACGCGAACGTCGATCTGCGCCGGCAATCCGAAATTGAGAATTTGGGTCGTCATGTCGGCGGCCTGGAAATAGAAGATCACCGAGGGAAAAGCGACCGGCAGCGCTTGTCGAAGCCGGCGCACGTAGTCGGCCGTTGGTGCGTGCCCATCTTTAAGCGCGATGAGAATCACGCCGTCGTTGACCCCGATGGTCGAGCCGTCGGTGAAGGCGAGGTTGTAGGCGCGCTGCGGCAGGCCGATGTCGTCGACGATGAGGTCGCGATCATGCGCCGGGATCATTGCGCGGATCTTGTCTTCGACCTGCTGGAAGATGAGTTCGGTGGCTTCGATGCGGGTCCCCGCCGGGACCCGGACGTGAAGCTTGATCTGTCCGCCATCGATCGCGGGGAAGAAGTCGCGGCCGACCACGGTCAGCATCGCGCCGCCGAGCGCAAGCATCAGCACGGCGGCGCCCGGAACGATGAAGCGCCGCTCGAGCAGCATGACGAGCACGCGGACATACCCTTGGCGAAAGCGCTCGAAGCCGCGCTCGAAGCCGGCGTGAAACCGCGCGAAAAAGCCTTGAGATCCGTCGCCGTGCTGCTCGCCCTTGAGCAGCAGGCCGATGACGATCGGCGTCAGCGTCCGCGAGAGCGTATAAGACGCCAGCATCGCGAAGACCACCGCGAGCCCGAGGGGAGTGAAGAGGAATTTCGCCGGCCCCTCGAGGAACACGACTGAAACGAACACGCAGCAGATCGCGAGCGTCGACACCATTGTCGGGACCGCAATGCCGGCGGAGCCATGCAGGGTCGCCGCGGCGAGGCTCTTCCCTTCGCCGCGCAGCCGGTGGGTGTTCTCAATCGTCACGGTCGAATCGTCGACCAGGATGCCGACCGCAAGCGCCAGTCCGCCGAGCGTCATGGTGTTCAGCGTCTCGCCCAAGAAGTAGAGGGCGACGATCGACGTCAGGATCGAGAGGGGAATCGAGATCAGGACGATCAGCGTCGACCGCCACGAGCCGAGAAACAACAGGATCATGAGGCCGGTGAGTCCGGCGGCGATCGCCCCTTCGCGGACCACGCCCGCAATCGACGCAGTGACGAGCCTCGATTGATCGAACAGTTCGTTGATGCTGAGGCCCGGGGGCGCGGAGGCGCGCGCGATCTCGAGGGCTTTGCGCACCCCCTTGACGACCGCGACGGTCGAGGCGTTGCCGTTCTTGATGACGCTCAGCAGCACGGACCGCCGGCCGTCCTTGCGGACAATGTTCTGCTGGACGGCCCAGCCGTCGTGCACCTGGCCGATGTCTCTTATGTAGACCGTCTGCCCGTTGACGTATTTTATCGGAATGTCGTTAAGGTCGGCGATGGTTCTGGGCATCGCATTGGTGCGCACGGTGTATTGGGTGTCGCCGATCTTGGCGAGCCCCGACGCCAAGGTCAGATTCTGAGCATTGACCGCGTTCACCACATCCGCCGGCGTGAGGCCCGTGGCCTGCAGCCGGACCGGGTCGATGTCGACCATGATCTGCCGGTACTTGCCCCCGTCCGGAGTCGGGAAGGTCACGCCCGGCACCGGCGCGAGCTGCTGGCGCAGGTTGTAGATCCCGTAATCGTAGAGCTGCTGCTCGCTGAGTCTATTGGAGCTTAGGCTGAGCTGCAGCACCGGGACGCTCGAGGCGTTGTACGCCACGACGGTCGGCGGCTGGATGCCGGCCGGCATCAGCGCGCGGATCGAGTTGGTCGCCGAGACGATTTGCGAGATGGCGAGGTCGAGGTTGACGTTGGGCTGAAAGTAGATCTTTTGCACCGAAATGCCGTTGAGGGTCTGCGCCTCCATGCTTTTGATGCCCGTCACATTCGAGCTGATCGAGTATTGGCTGTAGGTCGTAACGCGCTGCTCCATCTCCGGTGCGCTGAGGCCCGTGTACTGCCAGATCACCGACACCACCGGAATGTTAATCTCCGGGAAGATGTCCTCCGGCATGACCGCGATGGCCGACACCCCCAGAAACACAATGAGAGCCGCCAGCACGTAAAAGGTGTACGGAAATCTCAGGGCGAAGCGGACGATGCCCATTTCAGTGTCCTCGTCCCGGTTGCGAAACGGCCGTTCACTTGCGAGCCGCGCCTTTGTCGAGCGCTACGAATTCCGCTGTTCGAACTCAGCTTGAGACCGCTGCCTGGAACGGCGAAGGCTCGATCCGACCCCGCACGCTGCGGGCGCAGCAAAAGATCAGGGGACGCTCCGGCGCACCGCCCCCCCGCGCCCCCGTGGACGCCCGCAAGCTTCAGGACGCTCTCTCGCTAGAAGCGTCGAACGTGGGCTTGTGCGCCGCACAAATCAATGATGCACCGCATAACAAATGCGTGATTCGCATGGCCAGAATCACCACCCACATCATTTTGGCCGAATTCGCACCCTCACGAGGGTGTGAACATGCTAAGTCTTGATCAAATCGCGGGCTTTCTATGCAACGTTTGCATTGCTCTCAGGGCACAACGTAGACAATTTCCACCCCATGACGTTATCCGCGGTTCAATGTTGCGTTGGGGCGGACGACGCCTTTTAAACCTTGGCGAACGACTAGGCCGCAACCGGCTGGATCATGCGGCCAGCATTACGAGTGGCGCCGAGCTAGTTGGCTGAAAGGGAGAAATGGGGTCTTTCATCGACGTTCAGGCTCTCGTTTTCGATGTTTTCGGCACAGTCGTCGACTGGCGCAGCGGAGTGGCGCGGGAGTCGGCGGCTTTCCTCGCGCGCTATGCGCCGGGGGCCGATCCCGCTGCTTTCGCAGACGCATGGCGCCACCGCTACGCCCCGGCGATGGAGGCGGTGCGCTCGGGGCGTCGTCCCTTCACGCGTCTGGACATCTTGCATATCGAGAACCTCGTCGCAGCGCTGCCCGAGTTCGGGATAGACCCTGCCGCAATTCCCTCGTCTGAGTTGGAGGCCCTGAACATGGCCTGGCACAAGCTGGACCCATGGCCGGACTCGGTTTCCGGCCTCACGCGACTGAAGCGTCGCTTCATCATCGCGCCCCTATCAAACGGCAATATCCGACTGATGCTGGACCTGGCGAAGCGGGCCGCCCTGCCGTGGGACGCCATCCTCGGCGCGGAGATCGCCCAGGCCTACAAGCCGAGCCCGGAATCCTATCTGCGCAACGCCGAAGCGCTGATGCTTGAGCCCGAAAAGATTTGTCTCGTCGCCGCGCACAATAATGACCTGGCGGCCGCGCGGCGCTGCGGATTTCGCACTGCATTCATCCTGCGGCCAACTGAGCACGGGCCGCATCAAACCACTGACCTTGAGCCTCAAGAGAATTGGGACGCGGTTGCGAACGACATAGAGGATCTGGCGAGGAGGATGGGACTTTGATACGGGGCGGGCCGCACGAGAACCGCAGCAGGCCGTGCGGGCCGACGGCCCCCGGCGCAAAGCGCAATCGCTCTGGTTGGCGCGGAGAATTCGGCGCAGGCCACTCATTTATCGCCAGAATTCGTCAATTGCGACGGATATGGCGAGTTTCTTGAAGTTGCAGTATGATTCTCCGACTGGTAAAGCTCACTTTGGAAGGAAATAAAAGCCGCTCCGGCGGGTTATAGGCAGGCGTTGCAATTTATATGGCGGTCCTGGAGATCAATATACTTGGTTATTATTCACAATCATTGGCAGATTAGAAATCGTAATGGTTTACATCATAAATAATTATTTCACCAAATGATCGAACCCGCCTAGCCTACTGTCAGCCAGAGTTCCCGGAGAAGCCCGTATGTGGGCGCGGAGCGCGGCAGCCGAGGCGCCGTTTCAGTTCCGGGGTGCCACTTCGACGCCAAGGATTCCCACGGCGCCAGTCGAGGTCAAGGGAGTCGATATAGCAGCGGGGCGGCTGGACGAGTGTTCGTGAGCCATTGCCGTGTCCGTCAGGTTGCGTTTACTTTTCTGAATACTACCGGCCGAAGACTTTAAACAAAACAAACGTATCGAACACAAGAAGGCGGGAACTAAGTTTCCGACCGGTAAAGTATAAAGCAAGGGAGGAAGGCGATCATGCTAACATTCTCGAGATTCATGCTGTGCTGCGCTGGCGCTGTCATGCTGTCCACCGCGCCGGCAAAGGCCGACGGCGACTGGACTTTCAATGTTCTTGCCCGCGACTCAGGCGCGAACAAAGAGATAAAGTGGACCAACATCGCCACCAGCAAGATTACAAAACCTTGGAAGATTTGCGCCCTCTTCCCGCTGATGAAGAATTCCTACTGGGTCGCCGGCAACTACGGAATGGTCCAGGAAACGAAGCGCGATGGGCTCAGCATGCAGCTCTTCGAGGCTGGCGGGTACCAAAACCTGTCGACCCAGCTCAACCAGTTCGACAATTGCATCGCCAACAAATACGACGCGATCATCATCGCGGCGATCAGCGCGGACGGCGTCGGGCCCCTGGTCAAAAAGGCGGTCGCGGCGGGCATCCCGGTCATCGACTACGCCAATGGCATCAACGAGCCGTCCACTTCGGCCCACGCCAATGTCAGCTTCATCGATCTCGGACATCTGGTCGGCGATTTTCTGAAGAAGACCGCCGATCCCGCAAAGACGGTGATCGGCTTCTTTCCCGGTCCGCAGGGCGCCAACTTCTCCGACGACGCGGTCAAAGGCTTCGAGGAAGTGGTCAAGCCGGCCGGCTTCAAGATCGCCGTCAATCGACGGGGCAGTTCGAGCCTCGACGTGCAACTCGATCTCGTGCAGAACGCCTTGCAGGCCTATCCCGAGATCAACTACATCGTCGCGATCGACCCTGGCGCACAAGGCGCGGTCACCGTTCTGCGCAACAGCCGCAAGCTCGACAAGGTCAAGGTCGCCTCGATCAACATCATTCCTCCCGTCTATCAGAACATCGCTGACGGTGTGACGGAAGGCTCGGGCGTCGACTTCACCGTCATCCAGGCGAAGCTCGCGGTCGACATGGCGGTTCGCCTGTTGGAGAAGCAGGATCTCCCGTCCAAGGCCGCCGGGCCTGCGCCCGTCTTTCTGACCAAGGAAAACATGAAGGACTTCGAGTGGACGACGATGTTCGCGCCGAAGGATTTCGAGGCGACCTTCTCCGTAGACGCGAAGAAATGACTCCAGACGAACTCCCTGCGCCGGATAGCGTGATTGCGCTGTCCGGCGTCTGGAAGAGTTACGGTTCCCTGTCCGTCCTCAAGGACGTCAGCATCGATCTGCGGCAGGGGCAGGTCCACATGCTTCTGGGCGAGAACGGCGCGGGCAAGTCGACGCTGGTTGGCCTCATGGTCGGAGCCTACGCGGCCGACGCGGGCTCACTCTATCTGCGGGGCAAAAAGATCGCCGGCCTCAAGCCCGCGGAGGCGCGCCGCGCTGGCATAAACGCCGTCATGCAGGATTTCAGTTTGGCGCCGTCGATGACGGTCGCGGAGAATTATTTCCTCGGCCGCGAGGAGACCCGGGGCGTCCTTTTGCGCAAGCGGGAGATGCGTTCGCACGTCGCCAGCGTCTTCGCCGACCTCAACATCAGGTTGAACATCGACGCCCGGGTTGAGACGCTTTCCCGCCCCGAGCAGCAATTGCTGGAGATCCTGCGGGCGCTGGGCGGCAAACCCGGCGCTATAATTCTCGACGAGCCGACGGCGACGCTCACACACGAGGAAACCGAACTCCTTTTCACCATTGTCCGCCGGCTTCGCAGCGAAAGCTGGGCCATTCTCTATATCACGCATCGGTTCGAAGAGGTCCGCGCGCTTGGCGATTGCATAACGGTGCTGCGCGATGGGCGGCGCGTCGCCCACTATCTCGTCGAGGGACTCTCCGACGAGCGCCTCATCCAAGACATGGTGGGCCGTCCTCTGGAGAGCTTCTACCCTGACATCACCACGGCGCCTGGCGACGCTGCGCTCTCGCTCGTTGGGATCGCTAGTCGCGAAGGCGGCCTGCGGGAGGCCTCGCTCCATGTGCGCTCGGGCGAGATCGTCGGCCTTGGCGGCCTGATCGGAAGCGGCAAAGGGCATGTCGGCCAGGCCGCGTTTGGCCTTTTGTCGCTCGACGCCGGTCATGTCGAAGTCTTTGGAGAGCAGCGGGCGATCTCGGGCCCGCGCGAGGCGCTGGCGCGCGGCATCGTCTACCTGCCGCAGGACCGGCGCGGCGAAGCGCTGGCGCTCAACCGCCCGGCGCACGAAAACATTTCGCTTGAAATGATCCGCACGCCAGCCGGCGCAACCCGCGGGTTCCTCCGCAAGCGCAGGCTACGAGGCGAGGTCCAGCGGCTGATGCAGATTCTGGACGTCCGGCCGAGTTCCAGCGCTACGGAAGCGCAGCGGTTCTCGGGCGGGAACCAGCAGAAACTCGTCGTGGCGAGGGCGCTCAGCCGGCCGCGTCGCATCTACATTTTCTGCGAGCCGACCGCCGGCATCGACGTCGGGACCCGTCTCGAGCTTTACCGACAGCTCGTAACGCTCTGCCGCGAGGGCGCGGCCATCCTGCTCATCACCTCAGACCTGCAGGAACTTGTCCACCTGTCGCACCGAATCTACGTAATGCGGGAGGGGCGCACGGTCGGGGAGCTTTGTGGCGAGGCTCGCACGGAAGAAGAAGTCACGCGGCTGTCGTTTGGACTGCCCTCCGCTCCGCCGCAGCCGAGAGAAGCGCTGCTGTGACCAGCTCGAACTCAGGCAGTGAGGCCGCGCGTCCAAAGGGCCTCTCTAGGAGCATTTCGGAGGCAAGCGCGTGGCTCGCCCGCATCGGTTCTCTGCCGATCCTGGTGGCGCTCGCCATCATCGTCTTCGCCTGGGGCAATCCGCGGTTCCTGAGCGAGGACAACATCATCAACGTCTCGCAGCAGGGCGTCTATCTCTTGATTGTCGCGCTCGGGCAGATGCTGGTCCTGATCGCCGGCGGATTCGATCTGTCCGTCGGAGCGAATATGGCGCTGACGAGCATCATCAGCGCCAAAGTGATGGTCGCCCTGCTCGCCGCGTTCCCGCATGCTCCCTGGCTCGCCGTCGCGGCTGGCTTTGTCGCGACGCTCGGAATCGGGATAGCAACGGGCGCGCTCAACGCTTTCGGCGTCGGCGTGCTCCGCATAAACCCGTTCATCGTCACCCTGGCGACCACATCCATCTTTCAGGGCGCGACCCTGATTGCGAGCGAGGGCACGCAAGTCGATGGCCTCCCCGAGCCTTTCATCGACACCTTGGGCTCCGGCTTCGTCGGCAATGTCCCAATCGTGCTCCTGATCACAATCCCGATCGTGCTGCTCATCTACCTCCTGGTCAGTTGGACTCGGTTCGGGCGCAATCTCTATGTGACCGGCTCCAATCCGCGCGCTGCGCTGATCGTCGGCGTTTCCGTAACCCTGACGCTGGCCGTCGCCTACACTCTTTGCACGATACTTGCGGCGATCGCGGGCTATCTCCTGACCGCTCGCGTTTCGTCAGGCGAACCGTTGCTCGGCGGCGAGTTTCCGTTGCGCTCTATTACGGCGGCGGTCATCGGAGGCTGCTCCCTGCGCGGCGGACAAGGCACGGTTGGCGGCGTTGTCCTCGGGGTGATCTTCGTGACCATCCTCGCCAACGGCATGGACATGCTTCGCCTCGGCTCCAGCATCCAAATGGTGATTCTCGGCGTCGTTCTCATGTTCGCGGTGGTGATGGATCGCTACAAGACAAGCTAGCCGAAACCTCTCCGTAGTCGCCGCTCCGCCGTCCGCGGCGGGTAACGGCTCTGGCGTCGTCGCGCTGGCCCGCGCCATGCGCTCCCGCCGAAGAGGTCGAGAGAGGCGCCGTTTCCGGCCAAGGGAGGATTTATGGAGATGGATCGGCGAAGGCTAATCAAGGTCGCCTTGGGACGTGCGCCCGCGGATTGCATTGTTCGCGGCGGACGAATCGTCGATGTCCACACAGGCGAGATTCGGCCCGCTGACATCGCCGTGGCGGCGGGGCGCATCGCTTATGTCGGCGCCATCCCGGCCGCGGCCGAAAGCCCGCTGACCGAGGTGATCGACGCCTCAGGATATTTCGTCGCGCCGGGACTCATCGACAGCCATCTCCATTATCACCACACCTATCTCGATCCTGCGGAGGCGGCGAAGCTGCTGCTGCGCCGCGGCGTCACCGGCACGGCTGACGGTTTCTACGGCGAGGCGATTGTCGGCGGCATCGAGGCGGTGCGCGCCATCAAGGATGGCCTCGCGCGCGTTCCGATCCGGCTCATCTTCCTCGCGCCGAGCCAGGCTTACCTTCAGAACCGCATGTTCGGGTTGAAACCCGCGGCGGGCGTGAGCGTCGACGACCTCAAGGAGATGCTGGGCTGGCAGGGCTGCTATGGCCTCGACGAAACGCCCTTCTCGAGCATCGTCCTCGACGAGGACGAGGGCATGCTCGAGCTTTTCGAAGTCGCGCTCGCGGCTGGCAAGGTCCCGACTGGCCATGTCTCCGGCGCGAGCGAGCAGGAGGTGCAGGCGTTCGTCGCGATGGGCGGCATGGTCGATCACGAAGCGGTCAACGTCGCCGAGGCGATCGGCCGCGCCCGCGCGGGCATGAAGGTGCTCATGCGCTTCGGCTCGGGCGTTCCCGACCTGCCGAACCTGATCGGCGCCTATACCGAGGCCGGCATTTCGGCTCGGCAGCTCGCGGTCTGCACGGATGTCTTGCTGCCCGAGACGCTGGCGGAAGGCGGTCTCGACGTCGCCGTGCGGAGGATCATCGCGGCCGGCGTTCGCCCGGCGGAGGCGATCGCCATGGCGACCCTCAATGTCGCCGAGGCGTTCAGGGCCGATTTCGATATGGGCTCGATCAGCCCCGGCCGCTTCGCCGACATGATCCTGATCGACGATCTGGCCGCTCTGTCGATCCGCAAGGTCATCTTTGGCGGAAAGCTTGTCGCGGAGGACGGCGAAATGCGGATCGACTTTCCCCGTCCGACCTATCCGGAATTCATGGTCAAGACCGTCCGGGCGCCGACCATGCCGTGCACGGCGGATTTCAGTGTCAAGACCGCCCGTCCCGACGGCCCGGTCAAGGTGCGCTGCGTCGGCGTATCGGACACGCTGCTTGCGACCGACGAGCGCCACCTCGCTCTTCAGGCCAAGGACGGCGTCATCACGCCTGACCCCGCGCAGAACGTCGCCATGATCGCGATGGTCGACCGTCTCGACAAGAAATCCGGGATGGCGACGGCTTTCGTGCACGGCTTCGGCCTGCAGGAGGGCGCGATGGCGTCGACGCACAACGCGGTCTGCGAGAATCTGGCGATCGTCGGCATGAACGGCGCCGACATGGCTTTCGCCGCGGAGAAGCTCCGCGAGATGGGCGGCGGACAGATCATCGTGCGCAACGGCGAGGTGATTGCCGCCTTCCCGATGCCGGTCCTGGGCCTGTTCTCGGACCGTCCTTTCTCGGAGGTTCTCGCCAAACGCCAGGAAATCGCCCAGGCGGCGCGCGCCATCGGCTGCAATATCAACGATCCGCTGCTCAAGCTTGAGTTTGCTTTCGCCGCCGCGGAATTCCCTCACTTTCGCATGTCGGAAGAGGGACTGCTGCGCACGAGCCCCCGTGAGAGGGTCGCCGTCGAGGTCGACGCCTGACCGCACGAATCCGGAGCGGCAGGCGGCCTCCCCGATTGTTGCGCCCTCTGCGGTTGCACGATAAGCACGGCCAAACTTTCCGCCCGAGACGAGCGCCTTGGCCCGATTTTCTTTTTGTCCTCAATCGCTCAGCGGCGCGCCCGCGCTCGTCGTCGCCTCGGCGCTCGCCCTGCTCGTAGCGGGCTGCCATCAGGAAGCCAAGACCGAGCCGCCGCAGCCGCGTCCGGTCCGCACCGTCACCGTCGAGAAGGGCGAAGTCGGTGATTCGGTTGTTCTCACCGGCGACATTCGCGCCGAGAACGAGGTGAATCTGGCCTTCCGGATCGGCGGACGGATCATTGAGCGGAAGGGCGAGGTCGGCGACAAGGTCGAGCCCGATCAAGTGCTGGCCAAGCTCGACCCGCAGGACGAACTCAACGGACTGCGCTCCGCGCAAGCCGGGCTTGCCGCCGCCGCGGCGCAGGCCGCCGAGGCCCAAAACAATTTCGACCGTCAGAACCATCTGATGGAAAGGGGCTTCACCACCCGGGATCTTCGATTCTGCGAAGCAGGGACTCCAGACTGCGCAGGCGCGGGTCGACAACGCGACCGCGCAACTGGACATCGCTCAGGACCGGGTGGGCTTCACCGAGCTTAAGGCCAATGTCGAGGGGACGATTACCGCGCGCCTCGCCGAATCCGGTCAGGTGGTCCAGGCCGGACAGCCGATCTTCACTATCGCGCGGACGGACGGGCGCGACGCCGTGTTCGACGTCCCGGCCCAAGTCCTGCGCGCCGCGCCGGCGGACGCCACCATCACCATCGCGCTCGCCAACGACCCGTCAGTGACCGCTAAGGCGCGCGTGCGCACCGTCGCTCCGCAGGCCGATCCGGTCACCCGCACGTTCCAGGTGAGGCTGGGTCTCATCGACCACCCCGAGGCCATGCGCCTTGGCGCGACGGTGACCGGACGCCTGCAACTCGGAGGCGGCCAGGGCATCACGATTCCCGTGACCGCGCTGACCTCGATCGACCGCCAGCCCGCGGTGTGGATCGTCGACCCCGCGAGCCTCACGGTGAAATTGCGCAATGTCGAGGTTGAGCGGTTCGATCCTGCGACGGCGGTGATCTCAACGGGGCTCGAGCCCGGCGACGTGGTGGTGACGGCGGGGGTCCAGGCGCTGCATCCGGGCCAGAAGGTGCGGCTCCTCGGAGCGACTTCGTGAATTCACTCAATCTCTCCGATTGGGCGCTGAAGCATCGCTCCTTTATCGTCTTCATCATGATCGCGGCGACCCTCGCCGGGGTCGCCTCCTTTTTCAGCCTTGGTCGCGCCGAGGATCCGCCCTTTACATTCCGCACCATGATCGTCCAGGCCGGGTGGCCCGGCGGGAGCATGGACGACACGCTCCAGCAGGTGACCGAACGGCTCGAGCGCAAGTTGCAGGAGACAAGGGGACTCGATTTCCTGCGCAGCTACACCATTCCCGGCCGCACCACGATCTTCGTCAATCTCAAGGGATCGACGAAGGCGTCCGAAGTGCCGGACATCTGGTACCAGGTGCGCAAGAACATCGGCGACATCCGCGCGACGCTGCCGGCGGGCGTGATCGGGCCGGGCTTCAACGACGATTTCGGCGACACGTTCGGACTGATCTACGGTTTCACCGCCGACGGCTTCACCCAGCGCGAGTTGCGCGACTATGTCGAGGACATCCGCTCGCGCCTCCTGCAGGTTCCGGACGTGTCGAAGATCGAGCTTCTCGGCGCGCAGGACGAGCGGATCTATGTCGAGTTCTCGACCAAGGAGCTGGCCGGCCTTGGCCTCGACCGCGCAGCGCTGCTTGCGGCGCTGAGAGCCCAGAACGCGGTCAGTCCCGCGGGCGCGCTCGAGACGGGCGATGAGAAGATTTCGCTCCGCGTTTCCGGCGCGTTCGGATCGGAGCAGGACCTGCTCAACGTCAACATCCTGTCGAACGGGCGCCTCATTCGCCTTCGCGACATCGCGACCGTCCGGCGCGCCTATGCCGATCCGCCCCAGCCGATGTTCCGCGTCGACGGCAAGCCCGCGATCGGCCTCGCCATCGCCATGCGGGACGGGGGCGACGTCCTGGCGCTCGGGCGCAACGTGAAGAAAGCTGTCGACGACAGCGTCGCCAATCTGCCGCTCGGCATCAACGCATCGCTGGTCAGCGACCAGCCGGTCGTGGTCCAGACGGCGATCGGCGAGTTCATGGAATCGCTCTGGCAGGCGATCGCGATCATCATGGCGGTGAGCATCATCAGCCTCGGGTTAAGGCCCGGCTCGGTGGTGGCGCTGACGATTCCCCTCACCATCGCGATCGTGTTCCCGATCGTGCAGGCGATGCATATCGACCTCCAGCGCATCTCGCTCGGCGCGCTCATTATCTCGCTGAGCCTGCTCGTCGACAGCGCGATGACCACCATCGACGTGATGACGACGCGCCTCGCGCAAGGCGACAGCAAGGAGGGCGCCGCCTCGTTCGCCTACAAGACGCTGGCGATGCCGATGCTGACTGGCACCTTCGTGACCATTGCGGGCTTCGTGCCGATCGGCTTCGCCCGGAGCGCGGCGGGCGAATATACATTCTCGATCTTCGCCGTGGTGACGATCGCGCTCATCGTCTCCTGGTTCGTCGCGGTTCTGTTTGCGCCCCTGCTTGGCGTCTGGATCCTCAAGAAGCCGGACAAGCGGGCTGACGCCAAGCCGAACTTTGTCATGCGCGGATTTCGCTCGATCCTGGTCGGGGCGATGGGGATGCGCTGGATCACGATCGCGGTGACGCTCGCCTGTTTCGCAGCCTCGATTCTGGCTCTGCCTTATGTGCCCCGCCAGTTCTTCCCTGCGTCCGACCGCCCCGAACTGGTGGTCGACCTGACCCTGCCGCAGAACGCCTCGATCTACGCCAGCGAGACGGCCTCGGCCAAGCTCGACGCCATGCTGGCCAAGGACCCCGACGTCGCAAGCTGGAGCACCTATGTCGGGCGCGGCGCGATCCGCTTCTACCTGCCGCTCGACGTCAAGCTTGCCAACGACTTTTTCTCGCAGGCCGTGGTGATCGCCAAGGACGTGGCGGCGCGCGACCGGCTGCACGCGAAGCTCGAGAAGGCGCTAGCCGAGCAACTGCCGAACGCGGTCACGCGTCTCGCCGCTCGAGCTCGGGCCGCCGGTTGGCTGGCCGGTGCAATATCGGGTGAGCGGCCCCGACCCGTCGGAAGTGCGCGCAATCGCGCTCAAGCTCGGCCAGACCATGGGCGAGAACGCCAATCTGCGCCTCGTCAATTTCGACTGGATGGAGCCCGCGCGCGAGGTGCGCGTCCGGATCGACCAGGACCAGGCGCGCCTGCTCGGATTAAGCTCACAGGCGCTGGCCGAAACGCTGAACGCCGTCATGTCGGGAACGCCGATCACCCAGGTTCGCGACGGCATCTATCTCATCAATGTCGTCGCCCGCGCCAATGACGAGCAGCGTGTTTCGCTCTCCACATTGCGCTCGCTGCAACTGCCGCTTCCGGGCGGTCGCACGGTGCCGCTCAGCCAGATCGCGACCTTCGATTTCGACCAGGAATATCCGCTCATCTGGCGGCGCGACAGGGTCCCGACCCTGACCGTGCAAGCGGACGTGCGCGGCGACGCGACGCCGGAGGGCGCGGTTCAATCCCTTAAGCCCGACATCGAGAAGCTCGAAGCGAGCCTCCCGAGCGGCTATCACATCGCGACCGGCGGCACGGTCGAGGAGAGCGCGGCGTCGCAGGCGTCGGTGTTTGCGCTACTCCCGGCCGCGCTGTTCCTCATGCTGCTCTTCCTGATGGCGCAATTGCACAGCTTCGGCCGCGTCGCGCTCGTGGTGGCGACAGTGCCGCTTGGATTGATCGGCATCGTGCTCGCGCTCCTCGTCTTCAACCGGCCGCTTGGATTCGTGGCGATTCTCGGCATTCTCGCTCTGGTCGGCATGATCGCGCGCAACGCGGTCATTCTGATCGACCAGATCGAGACCGAGCGGGCGGAAGGCCGTGACATCTGGACGGCGGTCGTCGAGGCGGCGCTCTCCCGCTTCCGCCCGATCGTGCTGACCGCCGTCTCGACGGTGCTTGGCCTGATCCCCATCGCGCCGACCGTGTTCTGGGGACCGATGGCCTTCGCCATCATGGGCGGCCTGTTCGTCGCCACCATGCTGACGCTTCTCGTGCTGCCGGTGTTCTACATCACGCTCTACGGCGCGAAACGCCCGGCGGAGACGGCGGCGGGATAGAACGGTCTCTCTTTCGGAGTCCCACCAAAGTAATAACATTAGTTAATTAATGAAGTTCAGGCTCGCGCCGGCCGATTTTGAACCGCGGAACCAAAGGCTTTGCTGGCTGGCTCATGGGGATTGAACGAAGCCGCTACCGCGGCGTGATCGGCGAGTTTTGTTGAGTTCCTTCTGCCTGAGAGGATGTGGGTGTTGACGCCCATTCCCCAGACAGGAGTTTTGAGATGGCCGAGGTGAGGCCTCTTCGTCGCCGCATGATCGAGGACATGACCGTCCGCAACATGTCGCCGGCGACGCAACGATCCTAGATCAGCGCAGTCTCGAAGTTCAGCCGATATTTCGGCAAGTCGCCAGAACGGTTGGAACTTGAGGATGTCCGCGCCTTCCAGATCCATCTTGTTTCCGCCGGCATCTCGTGGCCTGGGCTCAACCAGATCGTGTGCGCCTTGCGTTTCTTCTATGGCGTCACGCTCGGCGAGGCGGACGTTCCCGAGCGCA
>DASXES010000106.1:0-34720 GCA_036489975.1 Roseiarcus sp. | reverse complement strand
TCGTCGAGGCTGGCCCGGACCGCGAGAAAGACGGCGTCGTGCGCTGGCGCCGTGTCGATCTCAAGCGTGTCATCGCCGAGAGGTTCGGCGTCGACTTCCACGAGCGTTACGTCGGGACGCTCCTGAAGAAGCTCGGCTTCTCCCATATCAGCGGGCGCAGGACGAGCGGATCGTCGAGGCGTTTAAAAAAGCTTCCCGCGCGCGCTGAAGGCTCATCTCGAAGAGTTGCCAGAGACCACGCCTATCGAAATCTGGTTTCAGGACGAGGCTCGGATCGGCCAGAAGAACGGCCTCGTCCGCCAATGGGCTCGGCGTGGAACGCGGCCTCGCCAGCCGGCCGATCAGCGCTACGCCAACGCCTATCTGTTCGGCGCGATCTGTCCTGCCCGCGGTGTTGGGGCGGCTCTGGCGTTGCCCTACGCGGACACCGACATGATGCAACTCCACCTCGACGAGATCTCACGCAATGTCGCTGCGGGGGCGCATGCGGTCCTGCTGCTCGATCGTGCCGGATGGCATACGACAAGCAACCTCGACGTGCCCAAACATCACGCCGATCTTCCTGCCTTCACGCTCGCCAGAGCTCAATCCGGTCGAGAACGTCTGGCAGTACCTGCGTCAGACTTGGCTCTCGAACACCGTCTTCGAGAACTACAACGCCATCGTAGACGCGGCCTGCAACGCTTGGCGAAACCTCATCGCCCACCCCGAACGCATCACATCCATCGGAATGCGAAAATGGGCCCATATCGGTCAGACATCATAACCGTTGGTATAAGAGGCTAGCTCGCTAGAAAACCATCGCCATGAAGCACACGAAAAAGAGGGCCGCTCCGGCGAGGCCCTCCACAACCGTCAAACGCCTATGAAATATGCCTCAGGCCGCGAGCGTTCGGTTGAACGCCTTGCGATAACAGAGGAAACCTAGGCCCGCGAAACCAAGGAGCATCATCGCCCAAGTCGAAGTCTCCGGAGCTCCGACGAGACCGGTGCAGGCGGCGTCTTCGGGGCAAAGTGCCGTGTTGGGCGCAACTGACAGGTTCGCGACGAAGGGGACTGGGATATTAAAGAAATTCCCGGCGCCGCGCGGGACACCAATCACGAATGGATGGGTTGCGTCCGCGCCGCTCGCGGTGAAATTCAGTTCAGCGCCGCAAAGACTCCCTGCCGCCGTGCACTGCACCAGATCAGCATAGGGCCCAGGGAAGTCGACTCCCGGAGCCGGAGTAAAGCTTCCAGTCGAGAATGGGGTAACCCAACCGGACGTAGGGTCCTCCAACGCAAACGTTATCGCGTTCCCCCCTGCCGACAGATCGAACCAGAATGAATCGCCGGCGGAAAAATTCACGTCCGGGGCCAGAACGACGGAGAAAGCGAGGCTGGTTGTGGTGTCGCCGATCACCTGCACGGTCCCGAACGGAGTCGGGCATCGTATTCCGGCGCACGTTCCCGTGCTCATTCCGTCCAAATCGAGGCTCGACCGAAAATCTACTGTCGTCGCCTGGCTCGGACTTGACACAGCCATTCCGCCAGCGATCACCCCAAGAGTCACCAATCCAGACAAGATTGAGGGTGAGGAAACCTTCACCGAATCGTCCCCCGTTTGACGCTGCCCGACTTCCTCAAACGAAGCCGCTTGTGTCCGCCTTGTAGCACGGTCGCAGTCTAGCATAGTCGAAGCAATAGTTGTCAAGTTGTTGTCAGTATACAACTCGTCAGTTGTATTTACTTACGGGCTACTATCGCCACCAATACACATTCTAATTGAGCGCGACTCGTCGCGCTCAATTCCGCACGGGTGGCGCGGGCGCGCGTTCCCGCTTCGGCCGCAGGGCTATGATCGAACCGATCATCGAGACTTGGTATAAGGTTCGTCCACATCTTCGACGAAGGCGCTGCGCCGCCATCGCCGCCGCTGCCGGCAATCCAAGCATTGCTGACGCCGGTGGCCGCGGTGCGTCGATGAACATCTTAGCACTGAGCAACGCACGCGGATGGCCGCGTCGAGGGCGGCCGCGCCGGGGGCACCCGCGCGATCGCAAGGCGATGGAGCCAACAGCCAGCGCTACAAGAGCTGCGATTTGATTTTCGTAAAAGAGAAATCGATGATAATGTTTTCGTAGGATCGGCCCCGCGACTCGGGGCCATTGAGGAGGAAAAAGCGATGCGGTCGAGGTGGAGAACTCAACCCTGAGGCGAATGGCGGGAGGGAGAATTTTTTTCACTTTTTTCGGCCGTAACCCGCTGAAAAGTCCCGATTTCGCAAAGCAAAAGAAAGAGAATTTGCTTTCTTTTGCTTTCGTCCCCCTTCTTTCAGTTTCGGAGAGTTCGTCTATCGGGTTGTATTCATCAAGCCTTCGGGACGATTGAATTCCAGCGCAAAACGCCGGGACGGCGCCCGAGTCGCCCAACTCTGGCGTTCCTCATACCGCCGTGTTAGGAGCGCCATCTTGTCGGTGACGCCGGCCTTTGGGGCCGGCGCTCCGGCCGTTGCTTTTGGGGCCGGCACTCCGGCCGTTCGAGACCTTCATGCAGTCCGTCCTCCTCGTCATTCACATTCTCATCGTCGTCGCGCTGATCGGGGTCGTCCTCTTGCAGCGCTCCGAGGGCGGCGCGCTCGGGGCGGGCGGCGGAACCGGCAGCTTCATGACGGGCCGCGGCCAGGCGAATGCGCTCTCGCGCGCGACCGCCATACTCGGCGCCCTCTTCTTCGCGACTGCGCTTCTGATGTCGATTCTCTCGAGCTGGAGTCGTGCACCCACCTCCATTCTCCAGAAGAGCGGGCCAGCGCCGGCCGGGCAGACGGCGCCCGCGCCAGTTGCGCCCGGCAACATTCTCGATCAGCTCAAGCAGATGGAAGGCCAGTCTGGCGCGCCTCAAACGCCCGCGCCGGGGACGGCTCCCGCCGCTCCTGCCCCTGCAGCGCCGGCGCCCAAGCCCTGACGGCTCAGCCAAAGCGGGCGCCGGAGGTCGCTGGCCTTGCCCTTATTCCGCGTCGAGCGCCGCGTCCGGCACAAGGCCGCCGAAATGTTCGATCTCGTCGCCGACGTCGAGCGCTATCCGGAATTCGTCCCCTTATGCAAGGCGCTTAAGGTCCGGACGCGGAAGCAGGAGCCGGACGGCCGCGAGACCCTCATCGCCGACATGACGGTCGGCTACAAGCTCATCCGCGAGACGTTCACGAGCAAGGTCACGCTCGACAGGCCCCATTTCGAGGTGCGGGTCGAATATATCGACGGTCCGTTCAGCCGGCTCGAAAACGTATGGACCTTCAAGGATGTGGAAGAAGGCGAGGGCTCGCGGGTCAGCTTTTTCATCGACTACGAATTCAAAAGCCGCACCCTTGGCGCGCTGATGGGCTCGATGTTCGACGCGGCCTTTCGCAAGTTCGCGGGCGCCTTCGAACGCCGCGCCGACGTGGTTTACCGGCGCGCGTAGAGCCTCGTTACGCGCGATCCGTCGCCGGTCACTGCTTCGGAGACGGCGCCGGAATCTGGCTGTTCGGCGCCCCCTGGATCGCGCCCGCGAGCGGCACCTCGTGGCGCCCGGTCGCGGGCTCCGCCACTTCGGCCAGCGAATCGGGATTGACAACCATCATCACCGGGTTGCCTTGCGAATCCTTGGCCCGCACCAGGAAGGACGAGGGCATGATCTTGATGTCGGTGAATCCAGCCTTGGTGAGGTCGTCGCGCAGCTTCGAGCTGAGAGGTCCAGGTGTTTGGGAAGCGTTTTGAGCGCCGGGCGCGTTGGCAGCGTCCATCGCGGCCAGCGCCGACCCGCCGAAGCCGCAGCCCAGAAGGACGACAATCAAAGTCCTGACGGAGGCGTTCATGGGTTGGTCTCCAGGATCGAGAACTTGCATAGCGAACGACCTGGACGCGGGATCGTTCCATTGGGCGGTCGATGTTTGCGATCTCTGCGGCGCCGCCGCACGAAACGGGGCCGATACACCGGATCGCTTGCCAATAGCGTCGAGGCCGATAGGCTCTCGGGGCATTTACCCCCTGACTGAGGCTCGCGATGACCGAGATCGGACTGTTCGACGCCATCTATTCCGCGCGGGCCTTGCGCCGGCTCAAACCCGATCCGGTCCCGGACGAGATCATCACCCGCATTCTGGACGCCGCCATTCGCGCGCCCTCGGCCGGCAACGAGCAGAACTGGGCCTTCATCGTGGTGCGCGACAGCGAGCAGCGGCGGCGACTGGGCATGATCTATCGCAAGGCCTCGGATATCGCGAGCGAGATGTACAAGGCGCGCGGTCGGCCGACGCATATGACGGACGAGCAATATCTGCGGATGCTGACGTCCGGGGCCTATCTGTGGGACCATATGGGTGAGGCCCCGGTGCTGCTGGTGGCGTGCCTGCACCAGCGCGCCACGCCCGAGCGCACGAAGCTGCCAGTCGCCCTGGAGGGGATGTATGAGGGAGAGCTCGCTTACCAGCGGCGGATTCGCGGCGCGAGCATCTATCCCGCCGCGCAGAACATCATCCTAGCGTGCCGCGCGTTCGGATTGGGCACGTTGATCACCACCAACCACATCCGCTGCGAGGACGAAGTGAAGGCGCTGCTCGGCTTGCCCCCCAACGTGTCGACCTATGCCCTGATGCCGATCGGCTACCCACAGGGGAAGTTCGGCCCGCTCGCACGCAAGCGGGTGAGTGAAGTGGCCTATGCGGATCGTTGGGGCGTCGCCTGGCCGAGTTGATCGCGCAAACGCTGCCGGCGTGGCCGACAGCGTTTGGCGGCGCGCCGAAAAGCGCCGCCTCTGGGGGAGAGCGAAGGCAGGCGCCCGCTCACTTCTTCGGGGTCGTGGCGGAATTCTGGTTCGCGGTCGTGGCGGGATTCTGGCTGTTCGGCTCAGCCTTCATCGAGCCCGAAGCGGCAGGCGCCGCTTGGGCCGTGACCTCGGTGATGGAATCCGGATTGATCACCATCATCATCTTATTGCCTTCCGAGTCCTTCGCCCGGACAAGGAAAGAAGATGGCATGATGGTGATGTCGGTGAACCCGGCCTTGCTGAGATCGTTGCGCAGCTTCTGGCTTATGTGGGCTGGCGTTTGGCGGTTGCTCGTCGCGCTCTGGCTGTCGGTCGATCCGGTCGGCGCCGTGGCGGTGGCGGCGACCGCGGAACCAGCGAAGCCGCAACTCAAGAGAACCGCACATAGGGTCTTGCTGAAAGCAGTCATGGGATTGGGTCCTTCAAGCTCTGCCTCCCAGCGTCATTACAATCGCGGGAATAGGCCCTCGTTCCTCTCGGGAAGCATGAACTTTTGGTAAGCAAAGCCGGCTCGCGGGACAGTTCGGTAATGCTAACCGGCCGCCGCCTCCAGAAGCTCAAGCCCGACCCTGACCGAGGCGAGCCGCACCGCGTCGCGGCCGATGTCGCCGAAGCGCTCCTGGCGCGTCACCGTCGGCCCCCCGCGCCGGGCGCAGGCGAAATGGACGATGCCGACCGGCTTCGCCGCCGTGCCGCCGTCCGGTCCGGCGACCCCGGTGACGCTGACCGCGACCTCGGCGCGCGAGGCGCGAAGCGCGCCCTCCGCCATTGCCACCGCCGTATGCTCGCTGACGGCGCCGTAGTCCGCCAGCGTCTCGGCCGGAACGCCTAGGAGTTCCTCCTTGGCGGCGTTGGAATAGACGACGAATCCACGCTCGAGCACGGTCGAAGAGCCGGGAATCTCCGTGATGAGCCCGGCGATCAGGCCGCCGGTGCACGATTCCGCCGTCGCCACCATGAGCCCGGCGGCGCGGTAGCGGGCAATCAGCGCGGTCGCGCGGACGATGAGGTCAGGGGGAAACATGGGCGCGGTCGCGAGGTTATGCGATTTCGCGCCGAAAGCGAAACAGCTCAACGGGGCCGCCCCGTCCGCAAAGTCTTCGCAGAGAAGCGCTTATGGGTGACTGGCTGACGGGTGACCATAAGTCCATCGAAAGATAGCTCTTGATCCGCAGCCGCCGCCCGGACATGAAAACGCGGGCGGGAGATCGGATGGCCGACGCGAGTTCACAAACAGACGCTGTGGTGGCGCAGCCGGTCTCGGCGCCGCTCAGCCGCGCCGCGATCTTCCTCATCGTCACGATCAATCCGGGCGTGGACAATTCCGCCGCCGTCCGCTCGTTTTGCGCAGATTTCGCGGGCCTCGTCCGCGCGGTCGAATTTCGCGATCTCGAAGCCGGACTCTCCTGCGTGGTGGGGGTCGGGTCCAACGCATGGGACCGGCTGTTCGGCGACCCGCGCCCAGCCGAGCTTCACCCGTTCCGCGAGTTCAAGTCCGGCGCGCGCCATGCGATCGCGACCCCCGGCGACCTCCTGTTCCATATCCGCGCCAAGCGGATGGACCTCTGCTTCGAGATCGCCGCGCAGGTGATGGCCAAGCTCGGGGAAACCGTGACCGCGGTCGACGAGGTGCACGGCTTTCGCTATTTCGACGACCGCGATCTTCTGGGGTTCGTCGACGGGACCGAGAACCCGCGTGGACAAGCGGTGATCGACGCCGCCATCATCGGCGCGGAGGATCCAGCCTTCGCCGGCGGCAGCTATGTGATCACGCAGAAATACGTGCACGACCTCGCCGCGTGGAGCGCCCTGCCAATCGAAGCGCAGGAGCGCGTCATCGGCCGCGCCAAGCTCTCCGACATCGAACTCGATGATGCGGTCAAGCCAACCAATGCGCACAACGCGCTGACCTCGATCACCGAGAACGGCAAGGATCTTCAGATCGTGCGCGACAACATGCCCTTCGGCAAGGTGGGCCAAGGCGAATATGGCACCTATTTCATCGGCTATTGCAAGACGCCGCGCGTAACCGAGCAGATGATCGAGAACATGTTTCTGGGCAAGCCGCCTGGCAATTATGACCGGATCCTCGACTTCAGCCGCGCGGTGACCGGGACCCTGTTTTTCGTCCCCTCCGCGACGTTCCTCGACGCGCTCGGCGAAAACGCTCCCGCTGAAGCCGCGCCGCCTGCGAAACCCGCGACCGAACCGGCGCGGGCTGACGGCCCCGCCGCGGACGGCTCGCTTGGAATCGGCTCGCTCAAAGGAGAAAAGGGTCCATGAATAATCTTCACCGCGAGCTTGCGCCCATCTCCGACGAAGCGTGGGCCAGCCTCGAAGAGGAGACGACGCGCACGCTCAAGCGCTACCTCGCCGGACGACGGGTGGTCGATGTCCAGGGACCGGGCGGCGTCGGCCTTTCCGCCGTCGGGACAGGCCACCTCAAGACGATCGCGGCGCCGGGCGAGGGCGTGCTCGCGCGGCAGCGTGAGGTCAAGCCGCTGGTCGAACTCCGGGTCCCCTTCGATCTCGACCGCCTTGAGATCGACAATGTCGAGCGGGGCGCGCGGGATTCCGACTGGCAGCCGGCGAAGGACGCGGCGCAGAAGATCGCCTATGCCGAGGACCGCGCCATCTTCGAAGGCTACGCCGCCGCCGGCGTCGAAGGGGTCCGGCAGGGGACCAGCAACCCGATCATGACGCTTCCCGCCGACGTGCGCCAATATCCCGACGCGATCGCGAGCGCGCTCAGCCAGCTTCGGCTGGTCGGCGTCAACGGGCCCTATTCCGTGCTGCTGGGTGCCGACGCCTACACGGCGCTGTCGGAGACCGTCGACAACGGCTATCCGGTGCTCGAACATGTGAAGAAGCTCGTCAAGGACGAGATCGTCTGGGCGCCGGCCATTGACGGCGCCTTCGTGCTCACCACGCGCGGCGGCGATTTCGATCTGCATATCGGACAGGACGTCTCGATCGGCTATCTGAGTCACACCGACGGCACGGTGCGCCTCTATCTTCAGGAGACGCTGACGTTCCTCAATCTCACCTCCGAGGCCTCCGTGGCGCTTGCGCCGCGCGCGACGACCCCGCCCACCTGACGCGACCGGCGCCCGATGGACCCCGCTTACATACCCGTCTTGTCCGCGCTGGCCGGGACCGCCATCGGCGGCCTCGCGTCGTTTGCGACCTCATGGGTGACGCAACAGGCACAGACCCGCGCCCAACGGCGCGCCGCCGAGAGGGACAATCGGGCCGCCCTGTTTGGCAGGTTTCTCGACGAGGCGGCGAAACTCTATTCCGACGCCCTGCAAACCAGCCGTGACGACGTCAGCGGCCTCATTGGAATTTACGCGCTGACCAACCGAATCCGCCTTCTATCGACGCCGGAAGTCGTGCAGGCTGCGGACACGGTGGTTCGCATCATCGTCGACACCTATCTCTCGCCAAACATCACCTTGCACGAGATGCGGGAGAATTGGATCGACAAGCATATCGATCCGCTGCGCGATTTCAGCGAGGCGTGCCGAAAAGAACTGCAGGCGTTTTGACGGGGCTCACAGCCTCCGTTTCGGTCACGCCGGCGCGGCACGCGACTGGAACCTATTTCGATCCCTATAGGAGAGTGGACGGCGCTCGGGGGGCTCGTCATATCACGCGCGCGGCGTAATCGCTCATTCAGAACCGACGCGAGCGGCTTTCTCGGCCACGGAACGCTTCATAAACAATACCGCGAATGCAACCACAAACGTCAACATGGCCGCCAGCCAAAAGGTGTCAAAGAAAGCGAGCGAGGACGCCTGCTGCTGACGGAGATTTTCGAGTTGCTGCACAGCCAGTTGTTGGGAGGCCACTGGATCGCCGGTCTGCTGAATGAAGAACGCATGAGCCCGCGCGAGAAAGCTGCTGCCGGCGGCGTTGAACGGATCAAGATACTCCCCGAGCCGCAGAACGTGAAACTGGTCACACCGCTCCTGGAAAGTCTGGGACAACGACACCCCGACGCTGCCCCCCTCGTTGCGCAAGAGGCTGAACAGGCCAATGGCGGCCCCGCGCAACGCGAGCGGCGTATAGAGGTATGCGGCCACGTTCAGGGGAGCAAAGCATACCGACAGTCCCAGGACCACGAGCACCCGAGGCCAAACCGCTTGGCCTGGGCTGATGTCGAGGTTGAGTTGCGACATCCAATAGTTTCCCGCGGTCATGATCAGCAGTCCTGCGGCGATCAGCCATCTTGTATCTATCCGCAAGCCGATCAAGGGGCCGACGATCGGCATTGCCACGACGACGAAGAATGCGGCAGGCGACATCACCACTCCGGTGCTCAGCGCATCATAACCAAACAGGGTTTGCAGCAGACCAAGCAATGACTTGGTGGCGGCAAACAGCGCAAGGTAGGCGCAAAAGGTGATTGACGCAGTTGGCTGCAAAGTTGCGTTCGCCGAACGCGCGGAAATTGACCACGGGGTTGCGATGACGCAACTCCCAGAAGATCAAGGCGGCCAAACCCACCCCAAATGCAACGGCGAGCGTCTGGACGCGCCAGAATGGATCCCCCAGCCCCACTCCTGGCCCTTGCTGAGCATCACTTCCCACGAGATTATGACGATGGCCAGTAGCGACAAGCCGATCACGTCAAAATGGAGCGGCTGCTTGCTCAATTCCGCACGCTGGGCGACGAGATAATCCGGATCGCGCAGCAGGGCGTGACACGCCCCGAGCGCTAGCCGCCGGTGCGGATGACCTCGACATCCGCAGTCTCCAATCCCAGGATCCTCTCCAGAGTCGCGGGTCCATGCAGGTTACGATCGCGATCTTGGGCTGCGGGCGCTCAGCTTTGGATCGTACTTCCTTGCGAATTGCTCATTGGCCTTCATCGCCTGATCAATAAGGCTCATCACCGCCTCCCATTCGAGCCTCCCGTGGAGATAAGGCTCCGCAGTTCAGAGACATTGGCCGGATGACGGCCTTATTGCGACTGAGACTGCGCACATTCGTTGACGTTCGCAAGACTGAAATCTCGTTGAGATCCGCCGTGACCTGCAGATGCGTTTCGGGGCGAGCCGGCTCGCGGCGGCACGGCCGGGATGCGGCCATAGCACTCATCAGTCGGCCGCCGGGTCGAGGCCCTGTCCAATGTGCGGTATCTGGATACCGCACAGCTAACTTCGTTAGTTTTATTGGTCGTTCCGGCGCCCCACGGTTGACATTTTGCGATTTCCCCGGCAGAAGCGCGCCTTCTGAAATCGAGCGGACTTCATTCATGTTCGGCAAAACCCATTCGACCAAGACGGCCGAGGTCGAGAAGAAATGGCTCGTCATCGACGCCAAGGGCCTGGTGGTCGGGCGGCTTGCTTCGATCGTCGCCATGCGGCTGCGCGGCAAGCATAAACCCAGCTTCACGCCTCACATGGATGACGGCGACCACGTTATCGTGGTCAACGCCGACAAGATCGTGCTCACCGGCCGGAAGCGCGACCAGAAGGTCTATTACCACTATTCGGGCTATATCGGCGGCATCAAGGAACGCTCGGCCAAGTCGATCCTCGAGGGCAAGTTTCCCGAGCGCATCGTCGAGAAGGCCATCGAGCGCATGCTGCCGCGCGGCCCGCTTGGCAAGAAGCAGCTGACCAACCTGCGCGTCTACAAAGGTCCGGATCACCCGCATGCGGCGCAGGCGCCGACCGTGCTCGACGTCGCCAAGCTCAATCCGAAGAACAGCCGGAGCGCTGAAATCAATGGCTGAGACTCTTTCCTCGCTCGCCGACCTCAAGGGCACGGACCTCGCGCCCGGGACGGCCAACGAAGCGCCCGTCCATGTGCAGAAGCTCGACAAGTACGGGCGCGCCTATGCGACCGGAAAGCGCAAGAACGCGGTGGCTCGCGTCTGGATCAAGCCGGGCAGGGGGCTTGCGACCGTCAACGGCCGCCCGCTCGACCAGTATTTCGCCAGGCCGGTCCTGCGCATGATCCTGAGCCAGCCGCTCGTGATGGTGAACCGCATCACTCAGTATGACCTGACGGTGACGGTGAACGGCGGCGGCCTCTCCGGCCAGGCCGGCGCCGTGCGCCACGGTCTCGCCAAGGCCTTGACCTATTTCGAGCCGGATCTTCGGCCTGCGCTCAAAAAGGGTGGCTTCCTCACCCGCGATTCCCGCGTGGTCGAGCGCAAGAAGTACGGCCACAAAAAGGCGCGCGCCAGCTTCCAGTTCTCCAAGCGCTGAGACTTTCAGTTGGCACCGATCGGAAAAGGGCGGCGCAAGCTGTCCTTTTTTGGCGTTGGTCTTCTCCTTCGAGACGCGCCTTCGGCGCTCCTAAGCGACTGTGTTTGCTGTCAAGCGGTTTCGGTGGGCCATGGCTGTTTGTCTCGCAGGATAGCGTTGAGAATGGTGAGGAGCTTTTGGGGCGACGGCGATGATGGCGACCATTTTGGGTTTGCCCTCTGCGACTTTTTTGTCGCGGAAGGCCTTGAGAACCGGGTTGTGACGAGCTGCTGTCAGAGCGGCGAGAAAGAGCGCGGATCGGACCCTCGCCCTTCCGCCGGCGATCATGGCCTTGCCTCTCCACTGGCCGGATTGGCGGGTGAAGGGGGCGAGGCCCGCCAGGCTTGCGATCCGCTTGCCATCGAGGGTCCCCCTTCCTTGCGCAAACGAGCTCTTGCGGCCCAAGCGACTGTTCGAGGTCGATGGACAAACGGAGGGGCGACCAGGCTGAGGAGCGGGCTCAAAAGCCCAAGAATGAGCCGGCGTCCCCTCCGATTCCGCGTCGCCAACGCTACCAGAAGACGCCATCAACGACTTACAAGGATGAGGGGAAGAGCTGCCAACAGCTAGGCGCGATAGACGTTGTTCGCGGTTTTTGACGATCGCCTTCATAAGGTTATTTGCGCGCAGACGAGCCGCACAGTTAAATGTCCCCGCACAATGACCGGCGGGGGACTTTCTTGAAACTCGCATTCTCACTCGCAAGCCTCGCCGTCCTCTTCGCTCTTCCCGCCCACGCACTGGAGTGGCGTTGGAGCTGTCAGGGCGAGGGGGTCGCGGCCTCAGGCGTCCTCACCACGAAGGATGCGCCCAACGCCGACGGTTTCTATGAGATCACCAGGATCAAGGGCGAGATGAACGGCGTCGCGATCACCGGCCTGCAACCGCCGGGAACCTCAATCCCCGGCAACGACGGCTATCCGGTCGACGGTCTCGTCAGGAGAGAGGCGCCGCAGCTGTCCTCGCATGGTTTCGGCTATTCGCTCGCGGACGGGACCTACGCCAATCCGTTCTACGGCACCCGTTTCGTCCCGCCGGGCGTTTACGCGTTCTTTTCCGATCCCAAGAACCGCCGCCACAGCGAACCGCTGGTGAAATTCACCGCCACGACCGTTCCTTAGCGCGTGGGCTTTGCCGAACCCACGGCCCACCCACGGCCTTTCCGCCTTGACCATGACGGTGGTTTCGTATGAAATAGCGTGCATGATCGCCCGCTCGCTCATGCCCCTCCGACGACGCTGAAGAAACGCTGAGTTCGCGCCATGGACGCGACTTGTCTTTCGGCTTTCGGACTTGAGCAGAGAATTCCAATGTCAGCGATAATTTTCATTGACGGCGAGGCGGGCACCACGGGCCTGCAAATCCGGGACAAGCTCGCGAACGTCTCCGGCCTGAAGCTCGTCAGTCTGCCGCCCGAGGCGCGCAAGGACGCGGCCGCCAAGCAAAGACTTTACCGCGAAGTCGATGTCGTCATCCTTTGCCTGCCGGATGGGGCGGCGAAGGAGGCGGCGCGGCTCATCGACGAAATGGGCGCCGACGCGCCGCGCGTGATCGACGCTTCGTCTGCCCATCGGGTCGCGCCGGGATGGACTTATGGCTTTCCGGAGCTCGCAGCAGGGCAGGGGGAGGCGATCGCTTCCGCAAGCAGGGTCAGCAATCCCGGCTGCCACGCGACCGGCGCGATCGCCCTTTTGCGCCCGCTGACCGACGCCGGCGTGATGCCAAAGGACGCTTCCGTTTCGATCGGCTCGGTCAGCGGCTATTCGGGCGGTGGCAAGTCCATGATCGACGCCTATGAGACTGGCAAAGCGCCCGCGTTCGAGCTCTACGGGCTTGGGCTCGAGCACAAGCACATGCCGGAAATTCAGCTCTATTCCGGCCTGAGCGCACGGCCGATTTTCACCCCGTCGGTCGGCAACTTCCGGCAGGGTATGCTGGTCAGCGTGCCGCTGCATCTCGACACGTTGCCGGGCAGGCCCAAGACCCCCGACCTCATCGCCGTCTTCAAGAAACACTACCAGGGCCAGAAGCATTTCCATGTCGCGGAGAGTAAGGACGCGCCGCGCATCGAGCCGGAATCGCTCAACGGCACGAACGACCTCGAGATCCACGTCTATCCGAACGAGACTCGTGGGCAAGCGTTGCTCGTCGCCAAATTCGACAATCTCGGCAAAGGCGCGTCGGGCGCGGCGGTGCAGAACCTCGTGCTGATGCTGGGGCTGGGGCGCTAGCTCGATTGACAGAGGAAGGCGGTCATCCCTCCGGCGCGCCCGCCTTCCGCACACCGTCGTGATAGAGGTCGAGTTGGGCGAGAAACGTCGGATGGTTGCTAACACCTGTCCAAACGCCGCGATCGCGGGATATGCAGTAGGACGAGTTGAGCGCGTGACCTGCCTTGACCGCCGAACGCGCCTCGTCGACGCGACCAAGATGCGCGAAGGCGGACGCAAGGAAAAAGTGCGAATGCGGGAAATTTCGCTTGGCCTCGATGGACTGTCGAAGCCACCTGACCGCCTGCTCGTAAGTATCGGCGCCGATCTTCGACATGCCTGCGAAACTCATCTAGGCGAAAGCCCTTGGATCTCGCGGACTAAGGCGCAGAGCCTCGATGATATGAGAGTCCGTTTCGTTCGGCCGGCCGATAAACAGCTTGCCATATCCGATGAGGGCGTGGACGTGGGCGAGATTTCGATCCAGCTCCAAGGCGCGTTCGCATCTGGCGATGCCCTGGTCGGCCCGCCTGGTCCAGATTTCGACGAGTCCGAGCCACATTTGGCATTGCGTGTGATTGGGAGCCAGGGACAACGCGCTGGTCAATTTCCCTTCGGCTGCTACGAAGGCTGCGAAAGGCTCGGGCGTCAGGGCCGATGCGGCTTCGACAGCGTGCGTCGCCGCGGATCCGATGAGCGCGTCGACATTATCGGGAGCGGCCAAGAGCGCGCGATCGAAGAAATGGCGCGCGCGCGCCAAATGGCCACGCGTCGGACCCTTATGGAGCCAGGCCAGACCTTGAAAGTGGAGGTCCATCGAGTCGGGGGTTCGGGCTCTGTTCCGAGCGTCGCGCTTCCGCGTCGAGGAGTCGAGCGTTAAGGGCGCCGGTGAGGCGCGCGACGATTTCGTCCTGTAAGTCGAAGAGATCGGCGACCGGCTTATCGAACCGCTCGGCCCAGAGATGGCTGCCTGATTCAGCATCGATGAGTTGGACGTTGACGCGCATCCGAGCGCTGGCGCGCTGGACGCTTCCCTCAAGGATATACCGAATGTTCAACTCGCGGCCGATCGTCCTCGCATCGATCGGCTTCCCCTTGTAAGTAAACGCCGTGTTGCGCGCGATCACGACCGCGCCTCGCATCCGTGACAGATCGGTCGTCAGGCTCTCGGTCACGCCGTCGGCGAAATACTCCTGCTCCGGGTCGCCGCCGATATTGGCGAATGGCAGGACGACGATGGACAAACGTGGCGGACTTGCGCTCTCTGGCTTCGGGGCGCTGTCTGCGTCGGCCAGCTTTGCGCTCTCCGGCGGCCTGAAACGCAAACCGTCAAACCGGTAGCCCTCGCCGGGCACGGTGACGATGAGTCGAGGGCTTTTCGAATCGGCCTCGATCTTTCTCCGCAATTTGCCAACAAGCACGTCGACGCTGCGGTCGAACGGCTCGAACCGCCGGTTGGCGAAGGCGTCCAGCAGAGCGTCGCGGCTGATCACCCGTCCTGGGCGGGCGGCGAACATCCTCAACAAAGCGAACTCGCCGCGCGTCAGCGCGATCGTCTCGCCAGAGTCGCGGGCGAGCGTGCAGGCGTCGAGCTCGAGGACGAGGCCCGCGAAGCGCACCGGTAGGCTTGTGCGCCGCGAAAGCGACTCGTCCGAAACTTCCCGTCGACTTGATTTGTCCCGCACGACGTCGACCCATCTTGATAGGAGGAATCACGGCCCGGTCTCTTGAATATTACACGACTGTTACACCCCCAGCATCCGCCGCTTACAGGCTTCGCCGATCCTTCTCGCCGATCGCTCCTGCTTCTGGGAGCCCACTAGGGAAGTGACAATGGCACAGGTTCACGCATTTGTGGCTTGCATCGTGATGCTCGTTGCCGGGACCGGTGCACGCGCTGGGGAGCGCCAGGTCAGCGAGTTCCGCTACGACCACGCCCCGGCAGCGGCTATCCTCGTCTGCCCCGGAACGACCGCGTCGGCAGACTGTGATGCGCACAGCGCGGTTGAATCCCTCATCAGCTCGGCGTCGCCGGGACGCATTGGCTGCGGCGTCCAGAGCCAGGAGCTGCTTGCAGGGTCCGGTGTGGCGATGCGCGAAGACCAATACGTCAAGGTCGCCTGCCCTAGGGAAACCGCGCAGAGCGACTGAGAGGCGGGGCGGAGACGGCGTTCCCTGACAAAGAATCTCCCCGCCCCAATCTTTGCTTTGGGATTCTCCCCCGCCGTTTCCCTTCGTCAAGTGAGGGCCTGGTCGATATGGACCGGCCGGCAGTTCCCACCCGGTCTTTCGTGTCTTGCGCCCGCCGAACGCGGAGGTTGAGCAAATGGTCTTCCAAATCGTCGCCATGATCTGTGTCGCGGGCATGCAGCCGCAGGACTGTGGGCCAGAGCGGGGATACTCACGCGATGTCGCAATTGTTGGCGAGGTCCCGAACGAGATCATGTGCGGTATCCAAGCTCAACGGACTTTGGGCGGCATTGCCGTGTTCCGGAACCTCGCTCCGGGCGAGTTCATCAAGACCATGTGCGTTCGAAAGGGATGAGGGCGATGCACCGTATTGCGGAAAATCACCGCCCCTACGCGCGCGAGCCCAGCGCCAGCCGCACCGCGAGGCGCACGATCGTTTCGACAACCAGCCCGGCGAGATAGGCGAGCGCCGAGCCGAAGGCGCCTGCGGCGATCACGCGTCCCGTCATGTCGCCACCGAAAGCGTAGGATCCGCTGTTTATCGTACGCATGACGAGCGTGAAGGGCAGGGCGGCGAGCGACAACGGAAGGTCGGCGAACCAAGTCCCCGCCCGCCGCGCGTAGTCGACATAGAGGACGATGAACGCCAGCGCGTAGACGGCGGCGAAGGCGGCCCCCGTCCACGACTTGAGGCGCTTCATTCAGGGGGCTCAGCCCGCCTTCCAGGCCAGGACGTGCTGCGTCTGCTGCCCGAGGCCGTCGATCCCGAGCGTCATGGTGTCGCCGGCCTTGAGGAACCGCGGCGGCTTCATGCCGGCGCCGACGCCGGGCGGCGTTCCGGTGGTGATGACATCGCCGGGTTCGAGAATCATGAACTGCGAGATGTAGGACACGAGCGTCCTCACCCCGAACACCATGGTCGCGGTGGAGCCGGTCTGCATGCGCTGCCCGTTCACGTCGAGCCACATGTCAAGCCCCTGCACATCCTCGATCTCGTCGGGCGTGACCAGCCAGGGTCCGAGCGGGCCGAAAGTGGGCGCGCTTTTGCCTTTCACCCACTGGCCGGTGCGATCGTGCTGGAACTCGCGCTCCGACACGTCGTTGCAGATGCAATAGCCCGCGACATGGGTGAGCGCCTGCGCTTCGCTGACGTAGCTTGCGCGCGTGCCGATGACGACTGCGAGTTCGACCTCCCAGTCGGATTTTTTCGAGCCCTTCGGGATGACGACGTCGTCGTCAGGCCCGACGATGCAGGATGGAGCTTTGTTAAACAGGAGGGGCTCCTTGGGGACCGGCATGCCGGACTCGGCTGCGTGGTCAGAATAATTGAGGCCGATGGCGATGAAATTGCCGACCTCGCTGAGGCAAGGGCCCAGCCTGGGCGTTCCCCGCACCGCAGGCAGGGATTCCGGCTTGATTTTAGCGAGCCGCGCAAGAGCGCGCGGAGCGAGCACGTCGGCGTCGATATCCGCCACCACGTCGCTTAGATCCCGCAATTTTCCATTTCCGTCGACCAGCGCCGGCTTCTCCTTGCCCGCCCTGCCATATCGCGCCAGTTTCATAAATCCTCCCAATCGAAGCCGCCCATGGGCCCAGAATCGCCATCCCGCCCGGGCCGCACGGCGACCCACGCCGCCGTACCAAACGCTGGCGGCGTCGGCTCGTCAATGCTCCCCGGGGCGCCTGCGGGAATCCTCTTGATTTCCGTGGTCGCGCCTCACCTGCCGCGCGGCCCGGTTAAGAATAGCGGACGCTTGGGCAAGCGACTTCGCGCAATCCGGATCCGAGGCGCAGGCGGCCGTCGGGCCAGCCTCAAGCGAAATTTGATGGGTATCCAGTGAATTTTGCGCTGGACAGGAACAATGCTGTGATTGTTAAGTTATAAACATTCGCGGCGCCGGCGGCCGGCGGAGTCGAAGTGCGTGTGCCGCGCCGGAGGAATCGAAGAAATTCTCGATAAGACCCGAGCCCGGTCCAATTTCAGACTTGATCATGGTTTCATGAAACTGTCATGGCCGCGGCTGGGTGAATCCTAACCACAAACAGCCAATCAATCTATCTTAAACATCGAAATGTGAAAAGAACGTCATATGTCATCTTTGGAACGCATCGCCCTGTTTATTGACGGGGCCAACCTCTACGCCAGCGCGAAAGCTCTCGGTTTCGACATTGATTACAAACGTCTCTTACGGGAATTTCAGGCCAAGGGACGCCTGATTCGAGCCTTCTACTACACGGCTCTGGTCGACGATCAGGAATATTCCTCGGTACGCCCTCTCGTCGACTGGCTCGATTACAACGGCTATTCGGTTGTGACCAAGCCTACGAAGGAGTTCGTCGACTCGACGGGACGCCGCAAAGTCAAGGGCAACATGGATATCGAGCTTGCGGTCAACGCCATGGACATGGCGCCCCATCTCGATTTGATGGTGCTCTTTTCCGGCGACGGCGACTTTCGATCGCTGGTCGAAGCGATCCAGCGCAAGGGCGTCCGGGTGGCGGTCGTGTCGACGATTTCGACCCAGCCCCCTATGGTGGCGGACGAGCTGCGCCGTCAGGCGGACGAATTCATTGATCTCGCCCATTTGATCCAGAGGATCGGACGCGATCCTGGCGATCGCCCGCCGCGTCCCGCCGACCATCGCCGGGGCCAGTCCTTTGCGCCGGTGCAGCAGCCGGCCGAGGAATTGCGCGAGTAGCCCTCGACCGCCAGGCGCCGTTCCCCGGTGGCGTTCGACTTCGGCCCGGCGCCCGATTGCCCCGATTGCCCGCGCCTCGCGGCGTTCCGGACGACGAACCGGGCGGCCTATCCGGAATGGTGGAACGCGCCCGTTCCCTCGTTCGGTCAGGCCGACGCGCGGCTCATGATCGTGGGCCTCGCGCCGGGATTGCGAGGGGCCAACCGGACGGGGCGTCCCTTCACCGGCGACTACGCGGGCGACCTTCTTTACGCGACGCTGATCGCCTTCGGCTTCGCATCGGGCGCATATGATCGCCGCCCGGACGATGGGCTCACCCTGGTTGACTGCGCGATTGTCAACGCCGTGCGCTGCGTTCCGCCGCAAAACAAGCCGACGCCGGAAGAAATCGCGACCTGCCGCCGCTATCTCACGCCCGCGATCTCAGGCCTGCCGCGGCTCAAGGTCATGCTCGCGCTTGGCCGGATCGCGCACGAGAGCGTCATGCGCGCGTTCAAGGCGCCCCTCTCGAGGTTTCCGTTCGCGCATGGCGCGCGCCATCCGGTCACGCCCGCCATCAGCCTCTTCGACAGCTATCATTGCTCGCGCTACAACACCAACACCGGCGTGCTGACCGAAGCGATGTTCGCCGAGGTCTTCGCCTCGGTGCGCGCCGAGCTCGACGCCATGGACGCGGCGGCGCCGGCGGCAGCCGGATAGGGAACGAGCGCGCCTCACGGGGCGCGAGGCGCACGAAATGGGGGACGAAATGAGCGCACGGAGTTTCGGCGCGATCGGCGGGTCGCCGGTCTTTGAGGTCACGATCGCGTCCCAGGGGGGGGCGAGCGCGAAAATTCTCACCTATGGCGCGGTGGTGCGCGACCTCGTCGTACCGGCCTCCAACGGGCTGCAGCGCGTGGTGCTCGGCCTCAACACGATCGAAGACTATCTCGCCTATTCGCCCTCTTTCGGCGCGGTGCCGGGGCGGTTCGCCAACCGGATCGCCAACGGCCGGTTCACCCTCGACGGGGTCGCCTATCAGCTCGACCGCAAGCCCGGCCAGAAGCACACGCTGCACGGCGGCCCGGACGGATTCGGCCACCGGATCTGGAAGCTCGGCGCCTATGACACGTCGTCGGTCGAGCTGATCCTCGAATCGCCGGACGGCGACGCGGGCTTTCCCGGCGCGCTCACCGCGACCTGCGTCTATCGTATGCTCGAGCCCGCGACGCTCCAGGTCGAACTCTCGGCCGTGTCGGATCGCCCGACCATCGTCAATCTGACCCAGCACTCCTACTTCAACCTCGACGGCTCGCCCGACATTCTCGACCACGAGCTGACGCTGCTCGCCGACTTTTACACCCCCGCCGACGACGAGCTGATTCCGACCGGGGAAATCCGCGCCGTCGCCGGCACGCCCTACGACTTCCGCGCCCCCCGCACGGTCCGCAATGCGACGCTGACCCCTTACGACACCAATTTCGTCGCCGCGCTCGAGCCGGACGAGGATGGTCTGGCGCAGATCGCGGCGCTCCGCTCGCCGAAGAACGGCCTGACGATGAGCCTGTTCTCGACCGAGCCGGGCGTTCAGTTCTATAGCGCGGCGCCCCTCAACTGTCCGGCGCCGGGACTGGACGGCCAGCATTACGGAGCGCATGCGGGCCTGGCGCTGGAGCCGCAGGCTTTCCCCGATTCGCCCAACCGGCGCCATTTCAGCGATTGCGTGCTGATGCCCGACGACGAGTACCAGCACCTGAGCGAATTTCGCTTTGCCTAGCAACAGGTTCGGAGACGGTCCTCCGAATTGACGCGAAGATTGGACGCCAATCGGCTCTCAACCCATTCCAATTGGGCGCGACTTGATCCGCGCAACGGCGCGGGCGCGCATTCGCGCTTCCGCCAGGACTCTTCGGTCTGGTATTAACGGTGCACCAGCACGATTTGGGTTTTCTTGGACCTGGCCGTTTGGCCGTGAAAGCCCCGTCCAGGAGGCGTTGGATTTCCTTGGATTTCCTTGGATTCTCTCGTCCGAATCATGACTTTTCAATGGGTTATGACGGGTTTTCGCCGGCAGAGATTTCTGAGGGCCCTTTCCACTGCCCGGGTGTGCCGGAACGGCGGAAGCGGGGTGGCGCCGGAACGCCAACAGCCCTGGCGTGGACAGGATCATGCGGCGAGCATACGTTTATTTCTGATTATCGGCAAGAGATTGTCGACTCTTAGAGTGTTGCTGTTGTTTTCGAGAAATCCCACTCTCCCGCCGTCATGGCCGGGCACGCTTTTGAGACTGCGGAAAGGGTGGGCCGCTCATGAAGGCTCCCTGCACTACGGTCCATCACCGGCGTTACGGTGACAGTCTACTTAACCCCCATTCCCCTCGCCCTCTCTGAGGACGCGCTCCTTGTGGGCGCGCCGGCGAGAAAACGCTTCGAATTGGGGATTGAGTAAACTGTCCCCTTAATTCGTGTAACTCGGACCGTAAGCGCGTCACCGCAAGCGTCCCCGCAAGCGCGACCCGCAATACCAGGACTCGATGCTCGGAACCGATCATCGCCTTCATGGCCGAAGCGCGAATGCGCGCCCGCCGTTGCGCGGACCGAAGCGCGATGGGCCGCGCTCAAATAGAACGCGTATAAGCGCCGCTGAGACGCATGGCTGCGCCGGCATTGACAAGCTCGCGACTTATGGGCATATGCCCGTTGTTTCGGGGCGGTGGGCCGACGCCTGAGTCCCGGACGCCTCAGTCATGAAGGAGCGAGTCATGCCGCAACCGCCCGCGCCCGGCGGCCGCGCCAGCGAATGTTTCGCCACCGCGGCGCGCAAGGCCTCTCGGCGGCTCACTCAATTCTACGACGAAGCGCTGGCGCCCTCCGGTCTGCGATCGACCCAATATGCGATCCTGGCGGAAATCGCCCGCGCCGACGAGCCGCCGACGCTCGCCGAACTGGCGAGCGCGCTCGTTTCCGACCGTTCTGCGGTGGGCCACAATCTGAGGCCGCTCGCGCGCGAGGGTTATATCGCGCTCGAACCGGGCGCCAGGGACCGGCGCGAGCGGCGAATTGTTTTAACCGCTCGCGGCCAGTCGAAGCACGGCGAGACGCGGCCGCTCTGGCAGGCGGCTCAAAACGAATTCCTCGCAGTCTGTGGCAGGGACCAGGGAGAAAGCCTGCGCGCCGCGCTGCTCGACATCGCCTATGACCCGCGGCTCGGCCGGAGCCTCGCGCCATGATTCAGGACGCCCTGACCTCCGCGTCCGGGGCGCGGCGGCGCCCAGAGCGATGGGTGAGTGGGCGGCGCGCCCGCGCGCTCTTCTGTGTCTCGGGCGTGTCGTTCATGATCATGCTCGATTCGAACATTGTCGCGGTCTCTCTTCCTTCCATCGCCCGGGACCTCAATGCGACCTTCGCCGATATCGAATGGGTGGTGAGCGCTTACGTCCTCACCTTCGCTGCGCTGCTGATGCCCTCGGGCGCGCTCGCGGACCGGTACGGGCGCCGGCGCATGCTGATCGCCGGCCTCGGCGTCTTCACCGTGGCCTCGCTCCTCTGCGGCCTCGCGCCGACGGCGCTCATCCTGAATGCGGCGCGCGCGCTGCAGGGCGTCGGCGCGGCCATTCAGCTCAGCGGGGCGCTCGCGGTGCTGGGGCATGAATTCCGGGGCGCGGAACGCGCCAAGGCGTTCGGCTTCTGGGGAACGCTGATCGGCGTCGCCGTCGCCGTTGGCCCCCTCGTCGGCGGCCTGATCACGTCGGGCTTCGGCTGGCGCTGGGCGTTCCTCGTCAATGTTCCGATCGGCGCGGCGCTGATGGGGCTCGCGCTTGAGTCCATCGGGGAGTCCCGCGATCCCGACGCGCAGCGGCTGGACATTGTGGGCATGCTGTCGTTCGGCGGAGGCCTCTTCTGCCTCATCTGGGCGCTGATCGGCGCCAATCGCGTCGGCTGGTCGGCGCCGGAGACGCGCGCCAAGCTTCTGGCGTCCTTGTTCCTCATCGCGCTCTTCGTCGCCGCGGAGCTGATCCAGAAGCGCCCGATGGTGGATTTCGGGCTCTTTCGCAAACGCACCTTCCTCGGCTCGGCCTTTGCGATGCTTGGCTTTGCCGCCTCCGCCCAGGTCATGATGACCTATCTGCCGCTCTACCTGCAGAACGCGTTTGCGCTCAGCCCCGCGGCGGCTGGGCTTGGCATGCTGCCCTTCGCGCTGCCGCTCTTCTTCTGCCCGCGCATCGCTGTTGCGCTTGCCAGCCGCATGTCCGGCCGCGATCTCCTGACGCTTGGCCTTGCGATCGTGGCCGCCGGCAATGTGGCGACGGCGCTCATGGCGGGCTCTCATCTCCCCTATGCCTATGTCGCGCTCGGAATGCTGGCGACCGGCTGCGGCGCGGGATTATTGAACGGGGAGACGGCGAAGGTGTCGATGAGCGTCATTCCGCCGGAGCGCGGCGGCATGGCGTCGGGAATAGGCGGCACGTTGCGGTTTGTCGGCCTGGTGACTGGAATCACCGGGCTCGGCGCGGTGCTGTCTTCGGAGACCGAGCGGCGGTTCGTTCATTCGGCGTCGGCGCTGCCTTTGCCGCACGCTTTTGGCGATGCGCCCCATCAGATCGTCTCGAGGATCGTCGCGGGCGACATTCCAGGCGTCGTCGCGCAAACGCCGGAGCCGCTGCGGGCGGCGATGGGCGAATTGTCGCGGGCGAGTTTCGCCACCGGCTTCGCGCTGGTGCTTCTGGTCGCAAGCGCTCTTGCCGCGATTGCCGCCGGACTGACCTTCGCTTTTGTGAGTCCGGCCGAGACCGCGCCGGTCCGGCTGCGCGCGGCGCCCGAGTCGGCTTTTCCCGAACTCCTCGACTGAGCGCCGGCCTTTCGTGAGGAACCGCGCGAAATCAAAGGAATCGAGAGCCGGCTCGCGATTCCCGTGGAAGCCCGGCAACAGGCCTTAGGATATCGCCATGTTGGACGCCGCCATCGAAAGCGCCCTTGATCGCCCCGTCTGGTCGGCGCTCACCACCGGCGACCGGCGATTTGCCGAAGGGGGAGCGCTCGCGCTGCGTTTCCCGCGCGACATCGCGCCCTTCGGGGCGACGGCCGACGAGTCGCCGGAAGCCCTCGAAGCCCTCCGCGAACTGGTTTCGCCGGAGGCGCCTGTCGCTTTGGTCGGCGTTGATAAGCTCGAGCCATATCCGGGCTTCGAAGTCATGCGGGAGGCGCCGATCATCCAGATGATCGCGGACGGGGAGGGGCCGCCGCTTTCGGGGATGGAGGAGCCGGTCGTGCTCGGCCCGGCCGACGTCCCGGAGATGCTGCGTCTCGCAAAGCAGACCAACCCCGGTCCCTTCGGTCCGCGCACGCAGGAGCTTGGTCAATATATCGGCGTCCGGGTGGATGGCGGGCTCGCCGCCATGGCCGGCGAGCGCATGCGGCTCGATGGATGGGTCGAGATCAGCGCGGTCTGCGTGAGCCCCGGGCATCGCGGCAAAGGCTATGGGGCGTTTCTCGTGTCCTGGCTCGTCCGCAGGCTCCGCCACGAGGGCGCCGCGCCGTTCCTGCACGTCTTCACCGACAACCTCTCCGCGATCGCCCTTTATCAGCGGCTTGGATTTAAGGCGCGCAAGACCCTCCGCCTGACGGTCCTGTCGCCCGCGTCCGCGCCTTACTCCCGGCCGAGGCTTTCGCCGGGACCCGCTTCGGCCAGCGCCCGGCCGACCTCGAGTCCGAGGTCGTCCATCGAGGTCTGCTCCCGCACGGTGAGATCTTCGCCCTTCGCCTGACGTTCGGCCTGCTCGGGCGAGCGGGCGACATTGACGGTGACCTTCGATTCGACCTCGGGGTGCAGGTGAATTGGGACCGGATGCAGGCCGAGGGTCTTGATCGGGTGCTGGATCGCGACGTGGCTGCGCTCCACCCGGTGTCCGGCGGCGGTCAGCGCTTCGGCGATGTCTCGCGCCGACACCGAGCCATAGAGCTGCCCCGTCTCGCCGGCCTGACGAATGATGACGACCCTCGCCCCGTCGAGCTTGCCCGAAATCTCACTTGCGGTGCGCTTGAGCTCGTGATTGCGCGCTTCGAGATCGGCGCGGCGGCTCTCGAATTTCTTCTTGTTGGCCTCGGTCGCGCGCAACGCCTTGCCGCGCGGCAGCAGGAAGTTGCGGGCGTAGCCGTCCTTCACGCGCACCGTGTCGCCGATATGTCCGAGCTTGCCGACGCGCTCCAGCAGAATGATGTCCATGGGCTATCTCCTTTTTGTGTCCAGCCGGGGTGGGGGAGCAATTAGGGCCGCGCGTGAGCGCAGCTTGAGGAATCCGTCGATGACGCCGAGGCCCGCCAGAACCGGAAGGGTGTACTTGGCCCGGAGCACGCAGCAGGCGTAGAGCGCGACCAGCATCAGGGGCCGCATCTTCAGGCCCCGCGACAGCGCGTGCGCGACCGCAAGGCCCTGCAGCGCCAGCGCGGCCCCGAGGCCGCCGGCGACGATGGAGAAATATTGCGCGCTCGGAGCGGGCAGGGCGTAGGCCCCGCCAAGACACAGGAGGAACACGATTCCCATCGGCCAGGGCAGCGCGAGCGAGGACGGCAGGTCGGACCACGGCCGTCGAAGGTTGCGCGACAACTGGGTCGACCGGGCCGCGCCATAGAGGTTGACCCCCAGCATCAGCAGCGTCGAGGCGGCGATGGCCGGCGGGCCAAACCGCACCAGCGTGTCGGCGAAGTCGCGGGCGGTGAGGTTGCCCGGCGCGCCGTCGAAGGCCTCGGCGGCGAGGGCCGTCACCGCGTCGGCCACGTGACGCGCGCCTTCGCGGTAACCGCCGTAGAGAATGATGACGGTCGTCAGCACCCCGGCGCTGGCGAGCATTCCGAACAGCGCCGCCAGCGAGACAATGGCGCCGACCGAGGGGTAGGCCGGGGCGTCGGGCTTCTGCCGGCCGAAATATCGGGCGAGCGGCGTGACGGCGAACGCGGCCATCGCCCATGCGGGAGCGGCGACGGAGGCGGCGAACACCAATGCGGACAATGGCTCGGCGAGGACGGCGAGCACGGCGACCGAGATCGCCGCGGCGATCGCGCCCGCGTCGAGTCCCCAGCCGAGCGTCGCGATCATGATCGGCAAAGGCGCGAGATAGGCGAGCGCCATCGCCAAAATGCTCGTCTGGGCGCTGACGACAAACAGGAGCGCTGCGGCGCATCCCGCTCCGATCGCGACGACAAATCGATGCAGCATAACGGGCGCTGTCCCGCGTTGGCTTGCGGTTAGAAGGGGCCGGCCGGCCCCTCCAACGGCCGCCGCGGGAAAATGCGACGGCTTCGAAACGTTCAGGCGCGGCGACGCCGCGCGGTTGCGTTTAGCGGATCACGTAGGGCAGGAGCCCCAGGAACCGCGCGCGCTTGATCGCCTGGGCGAGTTCGCGCTGCTTGCCGGCGCTGACCGCGGTGATGCGCGAGGGCACGATCTTGCCGCGCTCGGAGATGTAGCGCGACAACAAACGCGTGTCCTTGTAGTCGATCTTCGGCGCGTTGGCGCCCGAAAACGGGCACGACTTGCGACGGCGGAAAAACGGTCGGCGGGGCGCGGTAGCCATCAGTTCGCTCCAACATTCGCATCTTCACGCGGGCGGCGCGGCGGACGATCCCCACGGTCTCCCCGGTCGCCGCGATCCCGGTCGCCGCGCGGGCCGCGCGGTCCGCGGTCGTCGCGATCGCTGTCCTCGCGCTTGCGCAACATCGCCGAGGGGGCCACCTCATGCTCGTCGACGCGAATGGTGAGATAGCGGATGACGTCCTCGTTGATGCTGAGCAGACGCTCGACCTCGACCACCGCCTCGGAGGGCGCGGCGATGTTGAGTAGGGTGAAGTGGGCCTTGCGGTTCTTCTTGATGCGGAAGGCAAGCGACTTGAGGCCCCAGGGCTCGACCTTGGAGACTGCGCCGCCGAGAGAGGCGATCTTCGACTTGATCTGCTCTGTCAGCGTCTCGACTTGCTGCGCTGTGACGTCCTGGCGCATCAGGAAAATATGCTCATAGAGAGCCATGGGATTTAAGCCTTTCCATTCAGCCGCCCATGTCCCGCGCGGAGCCCCTCGAGCCCGGGTGAAGGCTCGAACCGGATCGTTCGAAGGCGGGAACACGGGAGGACGGACCCTCGAGGCCCTGCCGGCGCTTGACTTCAAATCGAAGCGCGCGGCCCTCCGTTCAGCCCCCGGCGGGACACAAACGAAGCGGCCCTCATATAGGGGCTTCAAGCGCGCGGCAAGAAAAATCCGAGGCGCCGGCGCGACGGAACGAATGGAGCGAACGGAACGAACGGCGGGATGTCGCGTTGGCCGGACACCAGAAACGCCAGCTCAGGAGCGCCAACATGGGCCTATTCACCAAAGACATCGAGAGCATGGACGATCTGTTCGTCCACCAGCTCAAGGACATCTACTACGCCGAGAAGCGCATCGTGGGCGCGTTGCCCGAGATGATCCAAAAGGCGTCGGCGCCTCAGCTCAAGCAGGCCTTCGAAAGCCATCTCGCCGAGACCAGAAATCACGTCAAGCGGGTCGAGCAGGTTTTTCAGATGCACGGCGCAACGCCCGAGAGCGTCGATTGCCCCGCCATCGACGGAATCCTTGAAGAGGCCCAGGAGGTCGCCGGCGAAGTCGCGGACAAACAGGTGTTGGACGCAGCCCTGATCGCCGCGGCGCAGGCGGTCGAGCATTACGAGATGACGCGCTACGGAACCCTGGTCGCATGGGCGAAGACGCTCGGCCGCGACGATTGCGCCAATGTCCTCAAGGCCAACCTCAGTGAGGAGGAAGCCGCGGACAAGAAGCTGACCCAGATCGCCGAGAGCGGGGTGAACCGGAAAGCGGCCTGAGACGGCCGCGCCGAAGAGACAAAAGGGCGGCCAAGTTGGCCGCCCTTTTTGCTGTTTGCTTAAGGGTCCCGGCTGCAGGAACTTCCGCCCAAGCTCTGCCCCCAAAGGCTTTCCTGCAAATCAGGGTTTTATGTCGATGACGCCGGTCTGCGGCGCCTGGTCGGATTCCCCATAGGCCTTCATGAGGTCGGCCAGGGTCTCGAATTCCTCGCCGTGAGGAAAGGACTCCAGCACTTCGAGCACATCCTGCCCAGCGCCTTCGTTCCTGGCGCGCTCAATGAGATCGTGCCTGGACGCGGGGAAATGCGCGCCCTTAAAGTGACGCGCTGCGTTTAGGGTCGAACGTCCGGCGACTCCTGTCATGATTCCATCTCCGCTCTTGAGATTAGGACGGCCGGGCGCGTGGCCCGGCCGTCCTGTGGAAACGCGCTGGAGGACTTCTGTCAGCGCCTGTTCTGCCAGCCGCGGCGCGCCGCCTCCGAATGACCTTCCGGATCGCCCGACCAGCCGCCGTGGCCGCCGCGGCCGCCGTCGCCGCGCTCATCGCGATCGTCGCTGCGACGGCTTTCGTACCGGCGGTCATCGTCGTCGTTGCGTGACGACCGGCTCCGGTAATCACCTTCGTGGCCATGCTCCCATCCGCGCCGCGAGGCCTCGGAGTGGCCTTCGGAATCGCCATACCAGCCGCTCTCGCCGTGGCGGGGATTGTCCCAGCCGCGGCGGGAGGCCTGCGAGTGACCCTCGGAGTCGCCATACCAGCCGCTCTCGCCGTGGCGGGGATTGTCCCAGCCGCGGCGGGACGCCTCGGAGTGACCTTCCGAGTCGCCGGACCAGCCGCCTTGTCCGCGACCTTCGGACGACCCGCTGCGGCGGGTGAAGCGCCCTTCGTCGTCGCGCTCCCGGCTCATCGACCGTCCGCCGTAACGCTCGTCTTCATCGTCGTTACGACCGCGGGAGCGCGAGCCGCCTTCACTCATGAAGCGGCCGTTTTCATCGCGCTCGGGGCCGCCGCGGGAATAGCGGCGATCCTCGTCGTCCTGATAGCGGCCGCGAGAAGAATGGCCGCCTTCACTCATGAAGCGGCCGTTTTCATCGCGCTCCGGGCCGCTGCGGGAATAGCGGCGATCCTCGTCGTCCTGATAGCGACCGCGAGAAGAGTGGCCGCCCTCACCCATGAAACGGCCTTGCTCGTCCCGGTCGCGGCCGGAGCCGCGAGAAGTGCGGGAATATCCCCGCTCGTCGTCAGAAGCGAACCGACCTTGATCGTCCCGACCTCGTTCATTCGAATACCTGCTCATTTCAAACTCCCTTCGATTTTGCCGGCTGCCTGATGGTACGGAGAGGCGCCGCGGCGCCAGCATGACCATCGCCTCTCCGATGGCGTCGTCCATATTGGCGAAGCGCTGTTTTGTGCGGTCGTATCGCGCTTTCATCTGCGCGTTGAGCCCGGGGATCGAGCTTTCGGCCGCGGATACAATGGCGAAGAGGCCATTGTCCGCGCCGGCCAGGAGCGCGTCGAACTGCTTCGCCAGCGCCTCGAGCTTCGCCTGGCCAAACTGGCCGCTCTCATCTCGCAAGAGATCCGCGAGCAGCAGATTGATGATGTCCTTCTGGATCGCGATGGCCGCGATCTGCTCCTCGTCGACCCCCGCGTCGTTCAGAGCGGGAACAAGGATCTCATATTCGACAGCCATGTGCGGAAGCCATGCGACGGCGAACTCCTTCACAATCGTCGAGGGCTCGGCGCCGGCTTCCGACCGTTTGGCGAGCGTCGCCTTGAGGTCGCGGTGCTGCGTCTTCAGCTGTTCGACGGTCTCTGGCGCACTGGACTTCGCGCCAGCCGCCTCGTCATTTCCGCCGCTCCTCGAGCCGGCGGTCGTTTCGCTTTTCGCTTTCCCTGTTTCTCGTGCGGATTTTTCTGGCTCTCGTGCCATGGGCGGCTCCTCATTCGCAGACTTGCGGAGGAAACTCGCGCGCCTGGACAGGGTTCCAGACTCGAACGGCGTACACATGTGGCGATTGTTGGCGTCACGCGCCTGCGCATAATCGCCATCAAAACGGAGCGCCGCGACGCGCTCCGGATGGACCGGGCCCGAGCGACTCGCGCCGCCGCCGCCGGCGGCTTGCCTTCTGGCTCAGGCGGGAGATTTGAAACTAAGGACGCGATCCGCGGGAAAGTCGTAGAGCTTGCCCGTCTCGGTCCAATCGGGCGAGCAGATCTCGACAATCTTGGGCGCAAGCTCTTCCGGCGCGCGAAGGGTCGAGGGATCTTCGCCGGGCATCGCGGTTGCCCGCATTCGCGTTCTGAGCGGCCCCGGATTGACCAGCATGACGCGGATGTTCGACGTATTGAGGGTCTCAGCCGCATAGGTGCGGGCGAGGGCGTCGAGCGCCGCCTTCGATATCGCATACGGGCCCCAGTAGGCCCTCAGTTCCGCGCGACTCGACGCACCCGACGTTATCAGCGCGACGCGCCCCGCGGCGGAGCGGCGCAGCAGCGGATCGAGCGAGCGGATGAGCCGCCAGTTGGCGGTAACGTTGACAGCCATCACGTCGTCCCATGTCTTCGGATCGAGTTGGTGGAGCGGCGTCAACAGGCCCAGAACGCCGGCGTTGCCCACGAACGCGTCGAGCCGGCCCCACCGCCGATGCAGCGCCTCTCCCAGCCGGTCGATGGCGGCGACGTCGCGCAAATCCATGGGGACCAGAGTCGTCGTTTCCGGCTCGGCGGGCCGCAGCGCGCGAATTTCGTCGTCGAGCTCCTCGAGGCCGCCTTGCGTGCGGGCGAGCGCCACAACATGCGCGCCCGACCGGGCGAAGGCGAGGGCCGCGGCGCGGCCAATGCCGCGAGAGGCCCCGGTCACCAGGGCCACCCGGGGGGTCCCGTCGGGTCTCGAGTCACTCAATCGACACTCCCTACGTCATTTGCTAGGCTCGCCTATGGGGCATGACGGCGGGAGGAAGCAAGACGCCGGAGGGCCGCGTCACGGCGGGCGCTGGCCGGATAGGCCGCGATGTGAAAGCGTGGATTTTCATTCGCGCTGATTATAAGCTCGACTCTGAGGGATTGGCGGAACCAATAAGAGGTCCGATGCAGGTACGGCGAAGGGGCCGGTGCGCCCGTGTGGCCGAGGACGCCGCGCGGCGGGGGGAAATTTGATTGGGGCTCGATATGGCGAACGCTAGGCTTGAACGCGAATCCGGAAAGACCGTGACTCGCGCCGATCTGTCGGAAATTGTCTATCACAAGATCGGGCTGTCGCGCACGGAGTCGGCGGAGCTGGTGCAGTCGGTCCTGGACGAGATCTGCGATGCGGCCGCGCGGGGCGAAACGGTCAAGCTGTCCGGCTTCGGCTCGTTCGTCGTGCGCTCCAAGGGCGAGCGCGTGGGGCGCAATCCCAAGACAGGAGTCGAGGTGCCGATCCTTCCTCGCCGGGTGATGGTGTTCAAGCCGTCCAACGTGCTCAAGGCCAAGATCAACGGGCGCGAGGAAGCCGAAAAAGGGTAGGGCGGCTCTTGCGGGCGAAAGGCGCGCTGGCGTTTGCGCTCCGATCGGCCGATAGTGGGTCGTCGCTGAGGGAGGGCCCATGATTCTCTCGCCGCGGGCGCCGACGAACGGGCCGTCGGAAAAGAGCCCCGAAGCCTATCGAACGATCCGCGAAGTCGCGGATTCACTGGATTTGCCGCAACATGTGCTGCGCTTCTGGGAAACCCGCTTTCCCCAGATCCGACCGCTCAAGCGGGCCGGCGGCCGGCGCTATTATCGCCCTGACGACATCGAGCGGTTAAGGCTTATCCGCCGCCTGCTTTACGATGAAGGCTATACGATAAAGGGCGTCCAGAAGCTCTTCAAGGAGCAGGGGGTTCAGGCGCTCTCGGCCGCCGCCGCGTCCGCGCCGATCAGCGAATCGACCCTCGAGGCGCAGGGCGCCGGCGAAGCCAGCGGCGAGACTCCGCAAGGTCCGGGCGCGCGAGCGAGCCAATTGAACCTGGCGGATGACGAGATCGCCGCGCTGCGCGAAGCGCTCGCCGAAATCGGCGACGCCGAGAGGATCCTTGCGCAGGCTCTGAACTCTTGAGCCGCCCGGCGCGGGAAGCGCATTGCACGGCGTGGCGGCGCTGCCTATAAGGAGCGCCGTCGGAGTGTAGCGCAGCCCGGTTAGCGCACTAGTCTGGGGGACTAGGGGTCGTGGGTTCGAATCCCGCCACTCCGACCATTCTAGCTAATTGACAAATAACATGTTTTTGGCCTCACGCGAACGGCCTCGGGAGGGAACGAAAAGGGCCAAAGTCCCGGATTCCGGGACGAAAAGCGCCAAATTGGCGCTCAGAGTCCCGGAATGAGTCCCGGAATCGGTTCCCGCCCTGTTCTCGCTCGGCTGGCTGCCGCAGAGAAGGCTTCATGGGAAGCGCCTCGGCCATGAGGGTTGTTCGTCCAGCAGGCGGCGACGCAGCGAAAAAGGGGGGAGAAACATTTCAATGAAACCGTTGATTCTCGCCGCCGTGGCGGCGGTGGCGCTCGCCGGCTCCGCGCAGGCGATCGACTCGACAAATGATTGGGTGATGCTCTAACTGTACTGGGCGAACGGCGAGGGCGCCAAGATCGCGCAAACCGGTCTGGTCCCTGAATTTTCAACTAAGGCCGAGTGCCAAGCCGCCCTGCGGCGAGAGCTTCTAAACCATGCCGGGCTGTCGCACGCCGAAGGCGGCGGTAACCTCTACCTCTGCACCCCTTTGCGCAGTTGGTCCTTCCCTCAATGAAAACGCGCGGGCCTCGCGAGAGCTACAGCGACGTGAACCTCAGGCGGCGGCTGGCGATCGGCCGGACAGACGATACACCTCCACGGGCTAGCTACGCGTTCTCAATTTTCCGCATCAATTGGCGATCGAGAAGGTTCTCTGCGAAACCGCGAATAACGACATAAGGCTTCATGATCGGATTGACGAATCTATATCTCAGCCGCCGGGCCGCGCCGACGCGCTCCACGCGCTCCAGGATTTGGCCTCTAAGTTTGGAATATCGTAGGATTTACCCGAAACAAGCCTCAATGGCGTGCGGACGGACGCCGCCGTGAAATATCCAAGGTCGTCGATTTCAGCCAGGGCGCAACCAAGCAGTACTTGTTTGTAGATGTTCCCTGGTTGCGCGCTTTTCGTCGCCTCGTAGTACGATGTCTTGATCGTCTCCTGCCACTGGTCCAGCGCCGTCAGTATTCCGGTATTGACGTGATCGGCGGTAACCGTCAGCGACGCTTTTTTGAACGCAGCGCGCGTGCTGTGCAATGCGAGAAGATGGGTGATGTAAGGCAGCCCTTGGGAAAGAGACGCCAATTGGGCAAGCGCCCCTTTGTCAGCGATCGTCCCTAACCTGTCCATCCCCTTCTGGATGATTTGTTTGATCTCATTCGGTGACATGCGCGGCATCTGGATTTGAATCAACGCGCGTTCGATCGATTGGTGGCCCGCAACCCCAACGGAACTCGCGACCCCGATAATCAAAACGGACCCGGCCACTCCGAAATCGGAAAGCGCCTTGATCGTATCGGCCATCAGAACGGCCGTGGCCTTGTCGGATAGGCGGTCAAACTCATCGAAGACAAAGAGTAAGATCGCGTTTCTCGACAATTCCTCGATCGCGCGGCGAACCTCGTCCGGCGAAATCGACTCGGGCATTCGGTCGGCGTACTGCTCGCCGACCTCTCGGTCAGATGATGTGAAACCGAGGCCCGGCTGCGTCTTTGACAAAACGATGTCTTTGAACGCCCGTTTCCATAGGGAAGAAAACGTGTCGGAGCTGTCGCAGTTGACCCGCGGGATCACGTAGGGATGCGCTCTGTCGGCAAGAAAGGCTGACGCAATGTTCGCGAGCGACGTCTTGCCGACCCCGCGTTCGCCGTACAGCACGGCATGATAGCCCCGCTGAGAAATCGCATCGACGATTTTGCTAAGCTGTCGATCCTCCCCGCAAACAAGTCGCGCTCGTTGATCGGGGCCCCCGGCGTAAACACTTCGCCCACCCTAACAGAGAGCGTTACGAAATTCGGGTCGGTCAAGGGTAGTATCTCCGCTGTCCAAGGCTGCTAGTAACGGTGGAAAAGCCTCTAATAAAATCCGGAACGCTGCGAGCTCCCTTCGAGGCTGTGGAAAACACAATCCACCGAATGATGATGATCCGCGCCCTCAGGCCTCGGGCCGCCCCGTTGCTGCTCAGCGGCGCGGCTTGGCCCGCCTCGCGCATTGCGCCGCCTCGCGCGCATTGCGCCGCCGCGCGCGTCATGCTTGAAAATCGACCTTCGGGGGGCGAGCTGGGAGGTCCCGCCACAATTTCATTGCCGGCGACGCAGAGCCTTTGCGAATCGCGAGCCCCAGAGAACGCCACGCCGCTTTGACGGCCAAATTGAAGGCCCTTGAGGCCGAGAACGTCGCCCTGAGGGCTAAGTGGGGGGAGGCGCTCGCCGCCGAGAACGCCGCGCCCGCCGACCGATGGTGGACCCGGCTTCTTCGCTGGTCGCCTGCGCTCTCTCGGCTAATCGATCCCCGGTGAACGCCGCGCGACTCTTAGCGCTCGACGATCGCCAGCTCGCCCTGCTCGCCGCCGCGCTGGTCTACGCTCGCGAGAAGCTGGCCGCGCTCGACGTCGATATCGCCGCCGCGCCGGCAGCGCCGACGCCACGGGCGTTTAAGTTTTAGCCGGCGAGCGCCGCAAGTTGCCTCTGTCGTTCAAGGCTAATGACGGTGGACGCAACGATGAAAGCCTGGTGGAAGCGGATCTTGGACACCGCGTCTCCTGGCGGGTCGCTGCCGAGAAAGGAATATTGGAACTGATCGGAGATCGGGGCTTTTGTTCGACCATTTGACCAGTGCACAAGAGTCGGCTCTCCCGGAAAACCTCATAGAGGCGATCTGTCGCTCGCGGGGCTCACCGATCTCGGCGTTGCTCGCCGCGGAGTACTCGACCGCGGTTTGTGTCGGAACGATCTGACCGAAATGTTTGTAGTAGAGCGCCTTCGTCAGTTTGATGATGTAACTTTCAATATGAGCATGAATTTTCGGACCCACATCAAAAACTGCGCGACCATCCGGTGGGTACAGTCGCCGTTGCACCGCTGCGGGCAAAACCAGCATCGAGGCTCGCTCAGGGCCGTTGAACTCCTTCCAGGCGCCGGGGTCATTGTTTGAAAAGCCGCGAAAGAGCTTCGCGACCTCATCGAGGTCGAACCCATTCGGCGCCGGCGCAGAACGCATAACCGCCGCGCAGACTAGCTCGGATACCCGCGAGCCGCCTTGGCAATCCGAGCACGACGGAAATTCATAGCCCTCAGGCCAACTGCGATTGGTGAAAAAAGCTCTGTTTGGGACATGGTCCACGGTCGTCGTAGCGACCGTCCCGCCACAAAAGCAACAGTTGGGATGGTCTCGAAAGAAGCTCTGCTTCTTGTTGAGCTTGAGTTTGTGTTCGGCGCTTATAGCGATACCTGTTGATTTGAATTAGGCTAGGGTGTGGGTTGAGGAGCTTGATTCGATGAAGGCCGATGAATTTTCCGTCTGGTTTTCGGGCGTTGGGCGGCTGAGCCCCGAGCAACGCCGAGAAGTGGCCGCCGCCTTGGCGAATCGGTCGTGTCCCATCTGATGGTGTAGGTCGGCGGGAGCAAGGCGCTTGCGAAGCGCGCTGTTGATAGCGCTGTAGCGAGCGAGCGGCTTGCGGCGGTCACCGGCGGTTCGCCGGTAGGATCGGGTTGCGAATCAACGAA
>DASXES010000084.1:0-24879 GCA_036489975.1 Roseiarcus sp. | reverse complement strand
GACGAGATAGATGGTGGCGGAAAGAAGCTTGGTCTTGTCTGATCCGGCTTCGGCGAGAAGACGATCGATCGTGGCGAGGATCTCCCTGGTCTGATCGGCGACGCTCTTGCCTTTGGCCTGATCGGCGACCTGGCCGGCGAGATAGATGGTCGAGCCATGTATCACGGCCTGCGACATGCGCGGGCCGGGGTGCAGTCTGGTGATGGTCATAGCTGATGCTCCCGAAGCGCCGTCTCAAACCCGAACGAGGTTCGGGACCGCCCCCATAAAGTTGAGTTTGCCAATTTCGACGCCGCTCCCGCGCAGGATGTCGTAAGCCGTGGTCAGGTGAAAATAGAAGTTTGGCATGGCGAAATGCAGGAGATAGTCGGTGCTGGGGAGCTTGAGCTTGTTGGAGCCCGCGGGGATGACGATCTCGCGCGTCTCCGCGCCCTCCATCGCCTTGGCGTCGATCGATTTCAGCATGTCGAGGGTCGCACGGATGCGTTCACGCAGTTCGGCGATGGTTGTCTCCTTGTCTTCCCTGCGGGGCGGCTCCTTGGCGGCAAGCCGGAAAGACGAGTTCTTGGCGTGATCGCAGAAGCTCTGGACCTGGCGGACGAGCGGAAACATGTCCGGGCTTAGTCGCATGGCGAGATAGGCGTTCGGATCGAACTTGCGCGCCGTCGCGTGCTCCTCCGCCTTGTCGAGAATGGCGAGGAAGGCGTTGAGCCCGCGCTCGTAGACCGGCACGCTGCTTTGATAGAGCGAAAGGGACATCGGCTTCAATTTCCTCCCAAGCGCGGCGCGGCGCCGCGGGGGGCCATGCATGCACGCAAAATGTGACGTTATCAACTTGAGGCGCGGCCGCCCTCGCAGGGGGCCGACAGACGGGGGACCTTGTCGTCGCCTCTCAAACGCCTCCGCGCCGGGCTCAGGCCTTCAGCGCAGGCGGATGTCCTTCAATCTCTGGCAGACTGGGGTCGAAGCAGGCCCAGTTTGGCGCGGATTTCGTCCAGATGGTCGCCGTCGGCGTCGCCAGATCGGGATCGTCGAGCGAGCCTGCGCGCACGAAGATAAGAGTCGGCCGCTCTTCCGCCTCGCTGAACACATCCGTCCCGCATCGGGCGCAGAAACGCCGGTGCATGGTCGCGCCGCTGTCGGCTTTGCTTACGTAGTCGGTCAGCGGACCGGAAACGGCGACGTCCTCGGCGCGGAAAAGCGCGCTGACCGCCCCGGTTCCCGCGCCGAGGTATTGGCAGACGCGGCACCAGCAATAGCGCGCGCCGAGGGCCATGTCGGCCTTGATCTCGTAGCGCACCGCCCCGCAAAGACACCCGCCCGCGATCGCCAAGGACAACCTCACATCAACCGGCTCACATGAACTCTACGAGAAATCATGCGCGCCCGCCAGCGAGGGAGGCGGCCGCCCGGCGAACGTTGAGGTTGCGAATGCTGCCGAGGCGGATTACATATTCTTCTTAATCAGGTTCAGGAGTTCGCGGGCGAGGATGGTTCCGGCTGTCCGCCAGCGGCATGTGATGTGCATGGAAACGAAGAGCGCTGCGTATCCTGATGTCTGCTACGGCGTGCTCGTCCGGAAGCTCTCCTCCGCCGGGGTGCGTCCGACACGCCAGAGGCTCGATCTCGCCCGCGCGATCTTCGGCGCGGGAAACCGGCACTTCACCGCCGAGATGATCTTCCACGAAACGCGGTCGATCCAGTTCGCCCCGACGCTCGGCACGATCTACAACACGCTCAACGAATTCGGGCGCTGTGGACTTTTGAGGGAAATCGCGATCTACGACGCCAAGCTCTGGTACGACACCAAGACCGGGCCGCATTACCACTTCTACCACGAGGATACGGAAGAACTGTCCGACATCCCGGAGGACTTGCTGCCGGAGTTCGACATCCCGCCTCCCGACGGCATGAGCGTCGCGGCGATCGACGTGATCGTGAGGCTGAGGAAGATCTGACGAGCAGGCGTCCGGCCGCAGGCGTCCCATGACGCCGCTCTCCATTCTCGAGCTGGTTCGCGTCACGCAGGAAACGGACGCGCGCGGCGCCCTCGACAATGCTCGCGACCTCGCCGCCCACGCGGAAAAATTGGGCTACCGGCGCATCTGGGTGGCGGAGCACCACAATATGCCGGGCATCGCCAGCGCCGCGACGTCCATCGTGCTCGCTCATCTCGCCGAGGGAACGAAGACGATTCGGGTCGGGGCGGGGGGCATCATGCTGCCGAATCACGCGCCCTATGTCATCGCCGAGCAGTTCGGAACCTTGGCGCGACTTTTTCCCGGCCGCATCGACCTTGGACTTGGCAGGGCTCCAGGCACCGATCAGCTCACGCTGCGCGCGTTGCGCCGTCCGCCGGAGGCGGCCGAGAACTTCCCGCAGGATGTTCTGGAGCTGCAGGCCTTCCTGGCGCCCGCGGGTCCCGGGCAGCGCATCCAGGCCGTGCCGGCGGCGGGAACGGAAGTTCCGCTGTGGATTCTCGGATCGAGCCATTTCGGCGCGATACTGGCCGCCGAACTCGGGTTGCCTTACGCTTTCGCGTCGCATTTCGCGCCCGATCATCTGATCGTGGCGCTCGAGATCTATCGCGAGCGCTTCAAGCCTTCGGAGCAGCTCGACCGGCCTTACGCCATGGTCGGCGTCAACATCGTCGCGGCGGAAAGCGACGATGAAGCGCGCCGGCTCGCCACCACCCAGCAGATGTCGTTCACCAACATCTTCCGCGGCGCGCGCGGCTTGAGCCAGCCGCCGATCGACGACATCGAGAGCTATTGGACGCCGATGGAGAAGGCGCAGGCGACGCGGATGCTGGCGCGCTCAATTGTCGGTTCGCCCGACACGGTCCGCAAGGGCATGGCGGCGCTGGTCGAGGAGACCCGAGCCGACGAACTGATCGTCGTCTCCGATGTCTATGAGAAACCTCTGCGGCTGCGGTCCTTCGAGCTGATCGCCGAGGCTGCAGGGCTTCCGCGGACAGGCTAAGCCGCCGCCATGCTTCGCGCCGCGATCGCGTCGGCGATAGCGAGCGTTTTGCGCGCCATGTCGGCGTGCAACAGCTCCACCATTCGGCCGTTGAGCTGGATCACGCCCTTGCCGACGTTTTCCGGCAGCGCGAACGCCTCGACGATCGCGGCTGCATGCTCAACCTCGGCCGAAGTGGGCGCGAACGTTTCGTTGCAGATGTCGATCTGCGTCGGATGAATGAGCGTCTTGCCGTCAAGGCCCATGTCGCGGCCCTGTAGGCATTCGAGCCGGAAGCCATCGAGATCCCGGATCTCGTTGAAGACGCCGTCTACGATGTCGACGCCGTGGGCGCGCGCCGCGACCACGCAGGTCGCAATCCATGCGGTCATGGTCGGGCGTCCGGGGGTGAGCCGCGCCCGCGTCTCCTTGGCGAGATCGTTGAGGCCCATGACCATGACGGCGAATCGCGACGTCGGGTCGGCGGCGACCGACGCGATCGAGCCGGCGTTCAAAACGGCGTTCGGCGTCTCCATCATCGCCCATAGCCTCGTCCGGTCGGGCGCGCCCGATTCGCGGAGCGTCCGGGCGGCGGCCATGATCGCGCCTGGCCCATCGACCTTGGGCAAGAGAATGGCGTCCGGGCCGGCGGCGGCGGCGGCGAGAAGATCCTCTTCCCCCCACGTCGTATGCTGTCCGTTGACGCGGATGACGACCTCGCGCCCGCCGAACACGCCTGTGCGCACCGCCTCGGCGACCTGTTGGCGCGCGATGATTTTCTGATCGGGGGCGACCGAATCCTCAAGATCGAGGATCAGCGCGTCGGCGGACAGCGTTTTCGCCTTCGCCAACGCCTTCGCGTTGGAGCCGGGCATATAGAGGACGCTTCGACGCGGGCGAGCAAGCATGAACATCTCTCGACGGTAATCCTAAGTATTTAACGACAAGTTTGCTGCAGCGCCAGAGGGCCGTTCGCAAGAGCAGCATTTTGTGTTTGCGCGCCCGCAAGGCGGGCCGGTTCAACGAAGAGGTGAAGGCGTCCATCGGGGGAAAAAATGAAATGATCGCGCCGAGAGCGTCGACCGCGCCGGCGCTTTTATGTTCTTAGTGCGAGCGGGTGAGCAAAAGAACCGCTCAAGGCGAGGAAAAACGATGTTGGAAGCGTTGAAGGCGACGCCGCGGCTGAGATCGATCCAGCGCGGGGCGCTGGCCATGCTGGTCGTGGCCGGCGTGATCAACTACATCGACCGCGCGACGCTTGCGGTGGCCAATCTCCTGATCCGCCACGATCTCGGCCTGTCGATCGCCGACATGGGCTACCTTTTGTCGGCCTTCCTGTGGGCCTATGCGTTTTCGCAATTGCCGACCGGCGCGATGGTCGACAAGTTCGGGCCGCGCTTTCTCCTGACCTGCGGCCTCAGCCTTTGGTCGCTCGCCCAGCTCATCGCCGGATTCGTGCAGGGCTTCGGCCAGTTCTTCGGCGCCCGGCTGCTGCTCGGCGTGGGGGAAGCGCCGCAGTTCCCGACCGGCGCCCGCGTGGTCCGTGACTGGTTCCATCCGCGCGACCGGGGCCTCGCGACCGGAATCTTCAACTGCGCCTCGTCGCTCGGCACCGCCATCGCCGTGCCGCTCCTCACTTTCCTGATGCTGAGCTACGGCTGGCGGGTCATGTTCATGATCATGGGCGTGGCCGGTCTCGCCATGGCGGCGGTCTGGCTCATTTTCTATCGCAACCCGAACGAAGTCGATCTGACGGCCGACGAGATCGCCTATCGCACCCACGGCGATCCGCCCGGGGATCGGACCGTCGTGACGCTCAGGGAGTGGAAGCAGCTGTTCCGTTTCCGCACCACCTGGGGCATGATTCTCGGCTATTTCGGCTGCATTTATCTCACCTGGATCTATACCGCCTGGCTGCCCGGCTACCTCGAGCTCGAACGCCACATGAGCGTCAAGTTCACCGGGTTCGCCGCCGCCATTCCCTTCGTCTTCGGCGTCGTGGGCGGGATCCTCGGCGGCTATCTCACGGACATTCTGGTGCGCAGCGGCATGTCGCCGGTGAAGAGCCGGCAATATCCGGCCACGATCGCGCTATGCGCGACAGCGGCCTGCACCGTCGCGGCGGCCTTCGTCACCAGCAATGCGCTCGCGGTCGCCTTCATTTCGGCTTCGCTGTTTTTCCTCTATGTCACCAGCACCTGCGCCTGGGCCTTAAGCTCGGTCGCCGCGCCCACGAACTGCACCGCGTCGATCGGCGCGATGCAGAACTTTGGCGGTTATCTCGGCGGGGCGCTTGCCCCCACCGTCACCGGGCTGATCGTGCAGCACACCGGCTCGTTCATTCCGGCGCTGGTGGTGGGCGCGGCGATCGGCGTCGCCTCGGCCGCCTCATACCTCTTCATCGTCGATCAGCCGATCACGGCCGCCGATCTTGACGCCGTGGAGCCGCGCGGGGCCGCTCCGGCGCCGACATGAGAGCGGACCGTAGCCCTCCGCGCTACCGTGGGCCTTGCGCCATGCCTTGTATTCCGCCTCGCCCTCGGCGCTCAGCGGATAGTACTTGCGCAGATCGCCGCCCTGAGAAAGCCGCATGCGGGAGAATTCCTCCCACTCGACATGTTCGCCGGCCATCTCGAGCAGCTTTGGCGCAAGGCCGATCGGCACGACGACCACGCCATCATCATCCGCCACGATAATATCGCCGGGGATAACGAGCACATTCGCGCAGGCGATGGGCACGTTGACGGCGAAGGGGATGATGTTCGTCTGGGCATGATAGTTCGGCGTGACGCCTTTCACCCAGACGCCGATATCGAGCTTCGCCGCTTCCGCCGAATCCCGGATGCAGCCGTCGATCACCACGCCGGCTCCGCCGCGCCCGGCGAAGAAGGTCAGCATCATCTCGCCGAATATGCCGCTCGCGAGATCGCCGCGCGCATCGACCACGACGACGTCGCCCGGCTGGGTCGGGTAGAGCACGTGCCTGTGCAGCTGCGTCTCGGGATCCTCGTATTCGGATTCGTTATAGAGGTCCTCGCGCTTGGGCATGCACTGCAGGGTCAGCGCAGGACCGGCGATCGTGCGGCCCTTCACCAGCGGCCGGGGCCCCCGGATGTGCGTGTCGCGTATACCGAGCTGCCGCGAGAGCTCGCTGCTCAGCGTCGCCGTGCCGATCTTTGCAAGACCGTCGGCAAGCGCGCGGGGAGGCCGCGAAATATCCTTGATTTCCGGAAGGGCGTTCAACGTCTTTCTCCAACACTTGCGAGACGATTCAGCTGGACAGGTTCCGGTCGTCGAAACCGTCGAGCGCGTTGCGCCTGAGATAGTCGAGGTTCATGACGACGCCGAGCCCGGGCTTGCCATTGAGCCGGATGCGGCCGCGGCGATTGTCGAGCGGCTCCTCGATCAGTTTGTTGTAGTGGCTGAGGTCGTAGCGACTGGTTTCGATGCGATAGAAATTCGGAACGGTCATCATCACGTGTGCGCCGGCGACGACATTGATCGGGCCGCTCGCGTCATGGGGCGTGATCGGCACGTAATAGGCCTCGGCCATGATCGCGATCTTCTTGAGTTCGGTGATCCCGCCGGTCCAGGTGACGTCGGGCATCACATAATCCGCGAGACGGTTCTCGAAGATCGGCACAAACTCCCACCGCGTATGCAGCCGCTCGCCGACCGAGATCGCGGCGCTAACGCGCTCGCGCACCTGTCTGAGAGCATTATAGCTTTCGACCGGCACCGGCTCTTCGAACCAGTCGATCTGGCCTGCGTCTTCGAGCGCGCGGCAAAGCCGGATCGCGGTTGGGACGTCGAAGCGCCCATGCGCGTCGATGAGGATTTCGACATCGGGGCCAGTCGTCTCGCGGATGAGCTTTGTCAGCTCGGCAGCTTCGCGCTCGCCTTTTTTAGAGAGCTCGCCATCGAGATAGCCATGCATATGCCCGGCGTCACCCTCGTAATGCGGAAAGGGGTCGAATTTGATCGCATCATGGCCGGACTCGATAATCGCGCGGATTTCCTCGACGACGCCTTCGCGGCTCGTGAACTTGCTCTGATCGGGATGGGTGTAGATGAGAATGTCGTCGCGCACTGGGCCGCCCAGCATCTCATAAATCGGCAGGCCACGGCTCTTTCCCAGAAGGTCCCATAGCGCGATGTCGACGCCGCTCACCACATGCGAGGCCGCGCCGCGCGAGCCCATATAGGTGAAGGCGCGGAAGGTCTTGTGCCACAGGCTTTCAATCCGGGTCGGATCGTCGCCGACGAGAAGATCGTTGAGTTGCCGCAGCATCCCGGCCACTGCGCGGTTGGCGATCTTCGTGGTCGTCGTGATCTCGCCCCACCCTGAGAGACCTTCGTCGGTCCGCACCTCGACGAACAGATATTCGCCCCAGTAGGACTGTTCGACCCTCACCAGCCACGGCACGATCGCGGTGATCTTCATGCGTTCCCCCTAGCCCCGCACCGCGCCCGTCACCAGCCCCTTCACCAGGAGCCCTTGAGCGAACCAGACAAAAATCAGAGTGGGGATCACCATGAGCACGCCTGCCGCTGACATAGCGCCCCAGTCGACGCCGTATTGGGAGACGAAATTGGTGAGGCCGACCGGCAGGGTCTGCGCGTTCTCGCTCGAGGCGAGCGTAAGGGCGATCAGGAGATCGTTCCAGGTGAAGAGAAACGTGATGACGGCGCTCGCGCCGAGGCCCGGCGCAATGAGCGGCGTGACGATCTGGACGAGAGTCCTCAGCGTCCCGGCGCCGTCCATCGCCGCCGATTCCTCGATCTCCTTCGGCACGTCCTGGACGAAGCCGATGAGGAGCCAGATGGCGACGGGCAGCTTCGCCGCCGTATGGGCGAGGATCAGCGACGTCAAAGTGTCCAGGAGCCCGAGACTCGCGAAGACGGCGAAGAGGGGAATCGCGAGCGCGACGACCGGGATCATGCGCATGATGAGCAGCAGCGCCACGATGACCCGGTGGCCGGGCAGCCGGAACCGGGCCATCGCATAGGCGCAAGGGACGGCGAGCACCGTCACGCAGACGACTGTCGCCAGCGAGACGATAATCGTGTTCCAGAGATAGCCGGCAAGATTGTATTGGGTGAAGACATTGACGTACTGGCGCCAGGTCACCGAGGCCGGAATGATGTGCACCGGGACTGCGAATATGTCGGACGGAACGCGCAGGGACGTGATGACGAGCCAGACAAGCGGAAAGAGCGTCAGGACGATCGTTCCGATGAGCACCGCGTAGCGCGCGGCAAGCCCGACCTGAAAGGGCCGCCTGGGAGGCTGCAGGACTTCGACGGACCCCGCGGCCACCCTCTCTTCGCTCGTCGCCGCCATCACCTTTCCCTGAGCCACGGGAGGCCGTAGAGCACGCCCAGGAGAACGAGAGAGATAGCCAGTGCGATATACGAGACGGCCGCCGCATGACCGAAATCGACGCCCTGGAACGCCAGGAGGTAGGCGTAGACGGTGACGAGGCTGGAGGCGCCCCCGGGGCCGCCCTGCGTCATCAGCCAGACGACGTCGAAGGTGCGGAACGTGTCGATGATCCTCAGCATGAGCGCGATCACGATGACCGCCCGCATCAAGGGCAGCGTGATGTACCAGAAGATCTGCCAGGGCGAGGCGCCGTCGACCGCCGCGGCCTCCAGCGGCTCCTGCGGCAGCGATTGCAGTCCCGCCAGGAAGAGCAGCACCATGAGCGGCGTATTCTGCCAGACGTCGGCGATGATGATCGAGGCGAGCGCCCAGTTCGGATCCGAGAGCCAGGGGATCGCAGGCAGATGGAGATCGGTAAGCAGCGCGTCGATGAAACCGTATTGCGAATTGAAGAGCCAGCGGAAGTTCAAGCCCACGACGGCTGGCGCGATCATCGGCGGAATAAGCAGCAAGGTTCGCGCGGCCCGAAGCCCGCGCATCTTGCCGTTGATCAAGACCGCGACGCCCATCCCTGCCGTAACCTCGATCGTGATGGTCGCGGCGGTGAAGATGAGCTGATTGCGCAGCGACTGCTGGAAGAGCGGGCTTGTCAGCGTCTCCTTGTAGTTGTTGAGGCCAATGAAAGGCGCCGACGGCGCGCTCAGGTCCCAGCGGAAGAAGCTCATCACGAACGAATAGCCGAGCGGATAAAGAAAGATCGCGACCATGACGAGGAGCGCCGGCCCCGCCAGGGCATAACCCGTCCACGCGGAGGTCAGCGGTCCGCGGGGACGGCGCCGTCCGGGTTGGTTGAGCGCGACGGCGGCGTCCGCCATTCTATTGATAGGCTCCCGCCTGGGTCATCGCGTCGAGGGCTTCCTTGGCCGCCTGGTTCAAAGAGTCCGCGGGCGTCGCCTGGTCGCTGAGCGACTTCTCGATCGCCGAGAACATGATCGTGCAGACCTTCGAGAAGCCCGGCAGCTTCGGCCATTCCTTCCCCGTGGCGATGGTCTGCTCGAGTTGTCCCAGCCACACCGCCTTTTCGCCCTGCGCCGCGGCGACGACCTCCTTGGCGACCGACTGGCGGCTTGGAAAGTTGGTGAACTCCTGGAAGTTCAGCGTCTGCGCGTCGGGGGCGACGGAGAACTTGATGAACTCGACCGCCGCGTCCTTCTTCTTGGACAGGCTGTTCAGCGCCATCGCGTGCGAAATCGCGCAGGAGATCGCCTGCTTGTTGCGGATATAGGGCGCGGTGGACCATTTGCCGACAACCTTCGACGTCGCCGGATTGGAGAGCGTCGCGAAAGCGCCCGGCCAGTCGAACGTGTCATAGACGGCGCCCGAGGAGAATTCGGACGAGTTCTCATCCCACTGGTAGCTCACCGCGTCGGGCGGCGTGACTTTGTATTTCTGGATGAGGTCGCGATAGAAGGTGAGCGCCTCGATGCCGGGCGCCGCGTTGAACGAGGGCTTGTTGTTCTCGTCCACCCACTCGCCGCCGGCCTGCCACAGAAGGTCGCTGAAGGTGCGCTGCGCGGGATCCCCCTGGCCAGGCACGACGAGGCCGTAGTGGCCGCCGCCCGTGAGGGTCTGGCTGACATGGACGAGATCCTCCCAGGTCACGGCCGGCTTGAGGCTGTGCACGTCGTAGACGTCCTTGCGGTAATATTGGACGCGCGCGTCCATGTTGCGCGGGATCGCAGCGAGCTTGTCCGTCTTGGGATTGCGCAGATATTTGAGCGCGACGGGGTAGAAATCCTCGAGCTCGGACGATTTGAAATACGCGTCCAGCGGCGCAAAATGGTTGAAAAAGGAACCGATCTGGGCCGTGTGCGTGCTGTAGACGTCATAGAGGCTGCTGCGCGCCGCCCCGAGCGTGACGGTCTTCGAGGTGAGGGGAGTGAATTCGAGCAGGTCGTAATTGACCGTGATTCCGGTCTTCTTCTTGAAGTCCTGCGCGATCTGCTCCCAGTATTTCGGATAGAGGGGACCGCCGGTGATGAGCAGCGCCCTGATCTCGGTTGCTTCCGCACGCGCGATCCCCGGCGCTTCGACGCCGGCGCCTGCCGCGATCACGGCCGAGCTTTGCAGGAACTGGCGTCTCGACAGATTCTTTAACATGGCTGCTACCTCCCAGAAGCGCTCGGGGCGAACTTGGCCCGCGCCTTGTTATGAAATTTCAGGAAATCTCTCTCGCCGGATCGAAGCGGCGCCCGAGCGCCCGCTGCACGGCGCCCGCGGCGGGCTACGCTCATCGAGCGCGCCGAGCTTGCCTTGCCCGGCCGAAAGCGCGCTCTCGCCGTGAGAAGGCGCTGAGGCTGACCACAGTGTCTCTGCACACATCGTTTCCTCCTCACCGCCCGCTCGGGGTCAGCGAGCGTCGGACACGCTTGCTCTCGTCAATCTTATATGCTTATCAACTTGTCCGATAAGATCAGGTTACAGAGATCAGTAATGCAGGTCAAGCTCCGTCCTCTTCCCCAGCAGGTCGCGAGCGTGCTGGTCCGCCGGATCGCCGGCGGCGAACTGCCTGACGGGCTCGCGCCGTCGGAAGTGCAGATCTGCATTGAGTTCGGCGTGTCGCGCGCCGTCGCGCGGGAGGCCCTGAAGATCCTGAGCGCGCTCGACATGGTCGAAATCGCCCAGGGACGGCGCATCAATGTGCGGCCCGCGGACGAGTGGGACTACATGAGCCCTCTGCTCGTCGAATGGCTGCCCTCCCCGCAGGTCCACGAACTGCTCAAGGAGCTGCACGAGGCGCGCATCGTTTTCGAACCCGCCATCGCCGCCAAGGCCGCGCAGACGCTCACGGACGCCGGCCTTGCCCGTCTCGCTGACCTTCTTGACGCCATGACGGCGCATATCGACGATCCGGACCGCTATCTCGAGCTTGATCTCGAGTTCCACATGGAGATCTGCCGCGCCACCCGCAACCGCATCCTTGACCGGTTCATGTATTCCTCCCGCTGGTGGCAGTCGGCGAGCCGCCGGCTCAGCAATCGCGCTCCCCGCGCGCTGCCGGAGGCGACCAGGCACCATCGCAAGATCTACGACGCTTTGGCGGCTCGCGACCCGCAGCGCGCCGCAGCGGCGATGCGCGAGCATTTGATGCTGAACACGCTTCTGCTCATGGCCGACGAGGTGGAGGTGGGATAGCGCCCGGGACCGCCGGCCCGCGCGCTTACGCTTTCGCCTTCGCCGCTCGCTGCTTCGCCCAGTAGCCGAACATGTCGCCCTTGTCGGCAATTTCCTTCCACACGGGGAGGGTCAGCCGGTCGATCTCGGCGACGTCGGCCGCAGCGATTGTCCAGCCGACGCTGCCAACGTTTTCCTCGATCTCACGCGCCGTCCTTGCGCCGAGCAGCGGCGAACTGACGCCGGGCCGGCTGGTCAGCCACTGGATCGCAAGTTGCGCGACAGACTTGCCATATTTCGCGGCGATCGGGCGCAAGCCCTCGACCGCGTCGAGGGCGCGCTCGAAGGTCCCTGGCTGGAAAAGGACCGTCGTGCGGCGCTCATCTCCCTCGACGAATGTCGTGGCGCGCGACAGCGCGCCGGTCAGCAGCCCCTGCGCAAGGCCGCTATAGGGCATGACCCCGATATTCTGCTCACGGCAATAGGGAAGCGTCGCCGCCTCGACCTCGCGCCACAGCATGTTGTAGGGCGGCTGAAGCACGTCGATGACGCCATGCCGTCGCGCGGCGTCCATCTCTTTCGGGCCGAAATTGGAGACGCCGAGCGCCCGGATCCGTCCCTGCGCGCGCAAGCGCTCGAACGCCTCCATCGTTGCGCCGAGCGGCACGTCCGGGTTCGGCCAGTGGATGAAATAGACGTCGACATAGTCCGTCTGCAGGCGCTTCAGAGACCCTTCCAGCGCTTTCACGGCTTCCGCCGCCTCAAGGTGGTTCGGGGCCGCCTTGGTCGCGATCACCGCATGCTGGCGCCGCCCGGCGAGCGCCTTGCCGACAACCTCCTCGGCATGGCCCCCGCCATACGCCTCGGCGGTGTCGACGAGGGTGACGCCGAGATCGAGCGCCCGGTGGATGACGCGGATCGATTCGGCGTCGTCGGCCGCGCCCCAGAACGCGCCGGACATGCCCCAGGTCCCAAGCCCAATTTCCGAAACGGATACCGGAGACGATCCCAATCGCCGCTCATGCATGGCCGCGTCTTCTCCCAATGATGCGCTTGCCTGACCTCTTACACGCTTATATACTCATCTGACAAGTCGGCAGCGGGCAGAGAGCCAACGAACTCGGCGTCCGGAAGAGATCTCGTTCGATCCGGGAGGTGCCTGCAGGAACGTGGCGCGGGGCGCGGTCAAATCGCGGGACCGGGAGGAACGTGTATGAAGATCGTGGACATCAAGACGGCGGTCGTCGCCTACCACGGCGCCGCGACGCTGGTGAGGATCGACACCGACGAGGGATTATCGGGCTATGGCGAGGCCAATCCCGACGCGGGCGCCGGCGCGATCGTCGGCCTGATCTCCGAGCTCAAAGCCGAACTGATCGGCGAGGATCCGCGCAATGTCGAATATTGCTGGGAGAAGCTCCGCCGCAATCATGTCTTCTCGGGTCCGCAGGGCGGCGTCTTCCTGATTGCGCTCAGCGGCATCGAGATTGCGCTGTGGGATCTTGCGGCGAAGGCCGCCGGCCAGCCCCTCTACCGGTTGTTGGGCGGGAAGTTCCGCGATCGCATCCGCCTCTATGCCGACTGCGGCGATGGCGATGATTCCTCGGGCTCGCCGGAAGGTTGCGCAACGCGCGCGCGACGTATGGTGAAGGAGGGTTTCACAGCGCTCAAATTCGACATCGACAACCTTCGCCATCCGGCGAAGTTCGACGCGGCCAATCACACGGTCAACAACGCGGAGGTGCGCTCGATGGTCGAACGGGTCGCGGCGGTGCGAAAGGCCGTCGGGCCGGATGTCGACCTCTGCATCGATCTTCACGCGCGCTATGACGTCCCGAGCGCCTGCCGTATCGCCTGGGAAATGGAGCCGTTCAATCTCCTGTGGCTCGAGGAGCCGATCCCGGCTGAGAATGTCGACGCGCTGCGTCAGGTGCGGGCGCGAAGCCGCACGCCGATCTGCGTCGGGGAGAACCTCTATCTGCGCTGGGGCTTCCGCGAGTTGCTGCAGCAGCAGGCGGCGGACATCGTCATGCCGGACGTACCCAAATGCGGCGGCCTCGCAGAAAGCAAGAAAATCGCCAATCTCGCCGAAGTCTACTATCTGCCGTTCGCTCCCCATCTCGTCTCGACGCCGCTTGGAACGATGGCGACCTGTCATGTCTGCGCCGCCGTGCCGAACTTTCTCGTGCTCGAATGGCATGCCTTGGAGGAGCGCGAGATCTGGGACAGCTATGTGATCGCTCCCGATGGCTCCGGCTCGATCGTCAAGGACGGGCACATCGCGCTCACCGACAAACCCGGAATCGGGCTCGAGCTCGACATGGACAATGTGCGCAAGCACGCCGCGCCTGGCTTCGGCCTCTTCGAATAGCGCCGACTTGGAGGTTCGATCGAGGCGAAGCTTGAAGGGAGGCTGAGAGCGTTCATGGGCAAGCGCATTGCGTTCACAGGCGGCAGCGGAAAGATCGGCCGGACAGTCGTTCCCTATCTCGTCCAACGCGGCCATAAGGTGTTGAATGTCGACTTGAAGCCGCTCGATGCGCCGGGAGTCAACACGGTTCTCGTCGATCTCGCCGACAGCGGCGAAACCTTCGACGCCCTCTCGATGCACTTCGGCTTTGACGAGTTGAGACGAGGCGGACCTCCGGCGCCCCTCGACGCGGTCGTGCATTTCGCCGCCATTCCGCGCATCCTGATGCGCCCCGACAATGCGATGTTCGCGGCCAATGTGCTCTCGACCTACAACGTGATCGAGGCGGCGATGAAGCTTGGCGTTCGCAAGGTCGTCATCGCCTCCAGCATCACGGCCTACGGCGTCTGCTTCGCGGAGGGCGACCGGGATTACACCAGTTTTCCCATCGACGAGGACTACGACGCCGATCCGACCGACAGCTACGGCCTCTCGAAGCTGGTAGGGGAAAAGATCGCTCGATCGTTCGTTTCTCGCACAGGCGCCGACATCTATGCGCTTCGGATCGGCGTGGTGATCGAGCCTGCGGACTATCAGCGGTTCCCGGCGGCCCTCGCCGAGCCGCTCGCCCGCAAGCGCGACGCGTGGAGCTATATCGACGTCCGCGACCTCGCTCAGATCGTCGATCTTTGCCTTGAGAAGGATGGTCTCGGTTTTCAGGTTTTCAACGCCGCGAACGACGAGATCATCGCAAACGAGCCCACGACGTCGTTCCTGGCGAAGCACGCGCCGCTGACGCCGCGAAGGCGCGAATTAGGCGACTTTGAAGCTCCGATGTCCAACCGAAAGGCGCGGGAGCTTCTGGGCTTCCGCGAGGCGCACAACTGGCGAAAATATGCTCCCGGCGCCGAGCGACTGTCAGCCGAGACCCGCTGACCATCGCTGCGCAGCGCGTGCGAGGCCCCCTGGTCGAGATCGCGGCGACCTTGCGAAGGCCTTACAGACTCCGCGGCACGGCCAGCCATGAGCTGAGCGTCCTGGATAGGGCGATTCGCTGTCGAGCCCGACGAGGGGCGCCAGATCGCCGCGCCTTCACAACCTGAACAGGGTCGGCACTTCTCAATGTGTTGATTCGCTTCGCGACCTTGCCTAGTCCAAGAAAGCGCAACAGGCTTGTCCAAGACTCCGCGGCAGACGCCAATGCGGCGCGCCGCTAGGAGGACATATCCGAAGCGCATCGGAGGTTATTGGCCGCTTCGGGCCGCTGACTGGATCACGGGGCCGCCCGCGTCCAGGTTCTAACCGCTAGGAAATTGGCCACGTATGTGGATCGTCCGAATCGCACTCGATCGACCCTACACCTTTGTGGTGTTGGCGCTGCTGATCCTGATTGTCAGCCCGCTGGTGATCCTGCGCACGCCGACGGACATCTTTCCGAACATCAACATCCCCGTGGTCGCGGTGGTGTGGACTTATACCGGCCTCAACGCCGAAGAGATGGAGGGGCGGCTGACCTCCGCCTACGAACGGTCGCTGACGACGCTGGTCGACAACATCCAGCACATCGAGTCGACCACCTATAACGGCATCGCCCTGGTCAAGATCTTTCTCCAACCGGGCGCCAGCCTCGACACTGCGAACGCGCAGGTGACGGCCGCCTCGCAATTGCTGCTGCGGCAGACGCCGCCGGGGACCGAGCCCCCTGAAATCCTGAACTACAGCGCCTCCAACGTGCCGATCCTTCAACTCGGGCTATCTGGCGACAACCTCTCCGAGCAGCAACTCAACGACCTTGGCCTCAACTTCCTGCGCACGCAACTGGTCACCGTGCCGGGCGCCACGGTCCCCTATCCATATGGCGGCAAGCAGCGGCAGGTCACGATCGCCTTCGATCCGGCGCGGCTGCGGGCAAAGGGGTTGTCGCCGACGGACGTTCTGAATGCGGTGAATGCACAGGATCTGGTGCTGCCGTCCGGCACGGCCAAGATCTCGGAGTTCGAATACGACGTGCGCACCAACGCGGCGCCGCGCACGATCGAACAGCTCAACGACCTGCCCATCCGCACGGTCGGCGCCGCGACGATCTATCTGCGTGACGTCGCTACGGTCAATGACGGGTTCGCGCCGCAGACCAACATCGTGCGGATGGACGGCAAGCGCGGCGTGCTTCTGACCATCCTCAAAGCCGGCGCCGCCTCGACGATCGACGTGGTCGACAATATCCGCGCGTTGTTGCCGCGGGTGGCGCAGACGATGCCGCCGCAGCTCCACATCAGGCCGATCGGCGATCAGTCGATCTTCGTCAAGGCGGCTATCGCCGACGTGGTGCGCGAGGCGGTGATCGCGGCGTGCCTGACCGCGCTGATGATCCTCCTGTTCCTCGGCAGCTGGCGCAGCACGTTGATCATCGCGGTGTCGATACCGCTGTCGATCCTGACGTCCGTGATGGCGCTCAGCGCGCTGGGCGAGACGATCAACCTGATGACGCTCGGCGGCCTCGCGCTCGCCGTCGGCATCCTGGTCGACGATGCGACGGTGACGATCGAGAACATGGAGCGCTACCTCGAGGACGGGCAGCCGCTACGCGAGGCGATCGTCAACGGCGCCTCCCAGATCGCGGTGCCGGCGCTCGTATCGACGCTGTGCATCTGCATCGTGTTCGTGCCGATGTTCCTGCTGCAGGGCGTGGCGCGCTATCTTTTCATGCCGCTTGCGGAAGCGGTGGTGTTCGCGATGCTCGCGTCCTACTTCCTGTCGCGCACGCTCGTCCCGACGATGGCGATGTATCTGCTGCGCCACAAGGGGCACGCCCCGGCGCCCACGCGCAATCCCCTGGCGATGTTCCAGCGCCGCTTCGAGCGCGGCTTCGAGCGGACGCGATACGCCTATCGCGATCTGCTCACGCTTCTCTTGCGCCATCGGAGCCTTTTCATACCGGCGTTCCTCGCCTTCTGTCTGGCGCTCTTTGCGCTTGCGCCCTGGCTCGGACAGGACTTCTTCCCCAACACCGACAGCGGTCAGTTCATCCTTCATATGCGCGCTAAGACCGGCACCCGCATAGAGGAAACCGCGCGGCTCGCCGACGAAGTCGAGACCGCGATGCGGCGGGTCATACCGGCGCGAGAACTGGACACAATCGTCGACAATATAGGCTTGCCGTACAGCGGCATGAACCTCACTCACACCGCGACCGGCGTGATCGGCGCGGCGGACGCGGATATCATGGTGTCGCTCAAGCCCGATCACCACCCGACCGCCAAATACCTCGCGGCGATCCGCCAGATGGTCGCGCAGACGTTTCCCGGCGTGACGTTCTATTCGCTGCCCGCCGACATGATCACGCAGATCCTTAATTTTGGCATGCCCTCGCCGATCGACATCCAGATTGACGGCGCCGACGTGCGTGACAACCGCGTCGTCGCCGACCGGATTCTCGATGAGATGCGTCGGACGCCAGGGGTGGTGGATGCGCGCATCCAGCAGCGCTTCGACTACCCGGACCTCGAGATCGACGTAGACCGCACCAAGGCGGAGCAAAACGGGTTGACCGAGCGCGATGTGGCGGGTAGCGTCCTCGCGACGCTGAGCAGCACCTTCCAGACCGCGCCGATGTTCTTCCTCAACTGGACGAACGGGGTGAACTACCAGGTCTCGGCCGAGGCGCCGCAATACGACTTTCAGTCTCTGCACGACATCCGGAACATCCCGATCACCGGCCCGTCAGGCAGCCAGGCGATTCTCGCCGATGTCGCCACGATCTCTCGCTCGCAGGAGATGGCGGCGGTGGATCACTACAACATCCGCCGCGTCGTCGATGTTTACGCCAACGTGCAGGGGCGCGACCTTGGCGCGGTGGGAAGGGACATCACGCGCATTGTCGACGCCAACCGTGGTCACCTGCCGCGCGGCAGTTTCGTGACCATCCGCGGTCAGCTCGAGACCATGCGCGGCGCCTATGTCAGCCTGGCCGAGGGACTGGGCTTCTCGATCCTGCTCGTCTATCTGCTGATCGTTGTGAACTTCCAGTCCTGGCTCGACCCATTCATCATCATAACGGCCTTGTTCGGGGCGCTGGGGGGAATTGTGCTCTTCCTGTTTCTCACCGGGACGACGCTTAGCGTGCCGGCGCTGATGGGCGCCATCATGTGCATTGGGGTTGCGACGGCGAACAGCATCCTTTTGGTGTCGTTCGCCCGAGAGCGACTGGCCGAGCACGGCGATGCGGCCCGCGCCGCGCTGGAGGCCGGCTTCACCCGGTTCCGGCCCGTGCTGATGACGGCGCTCGCGATGATCATCGGCATGGCGCCGATGTCGCTTGGGCTTGGCGCGGGTGGCGAACAGAACGCCCCGCTGGGTCGGGCGGTGATCGGCGGCCTCATGCTTGCAACAGTCGCGACGCTGGTGTTCGTTCCGGCCGTCTTCGCCTTGCTGCATGCGAGCCGCGCGCCTCAGCCGGCCGGGGATCGCGGCGTGGCGGCCGGCCCCGCGTGAGGAGCCTCGCCATACGATGCTGAAGGACCCGAGCGCGGACGATCTCGCCCGGCCGACGCCCAACGAGCCGGCGCCGCGGCGCGCACGGCTGGGCGGGATGTTGCTGCTTGGGGTGGCGATTGCGGCCGCGCTACTTGGCGGCCTGATTTACAACGGGATGCGCGAGCGCGGGGTCGCCGAGGCGGCGCTGGACGCCGAGACTGCTGCGGCGGCGGCACCGTTCGTCGAGGTCGTGCATCCGGTCGGCGACGCGCCCGACCAGACGCTGGTGCTGCCGGGCCAGACGATGGCGTTCATCGACACGCCGATTTATGCGCGCGCCAGCGGCTACGTAAAAAGCTGGAATTACGACATCGGCGCCCACGTGAAACGCGGGGACGTGCTGGCTGAGATTGAGACGCCCGAACTCGACCAGCAGTTGCGTGAGGCGCAGGCGCAACTGGCGCAGAATCAGGCGGCCGTGACGCAGGCGGAGGCGAACATGGACCTCGCCAAGGTGACAAGCGGCCGCACCTCGGAGCTGGTGCGGCAAGGCTGGACCAGCCGGCAACAGGGCGACCAGGACCGCCTCACTTATGCGGGGAGCACGGCCGCGGTCGACGTCGCGCGCGCCAACGTGCGCGTGGCGCAGGCGCAGGTGGATCGCCTGGAGAAGCTGATCGCGTTCGAGCGTGTGACCGCGCCGTTCGACGGCGTGATCACCGCTCGCAACACCGACGTCGGCGCGCTGATCAACGCCGGGGCGGGCAGCCCGGCTACGGAGCTGTTCCACATGGCCTCGACCCGGACGCTGCGCATCTTTGTCGCGGCGCCGGAGACCGACGCGCCGGATCTCCACCCGGGCGACACCGCGACGGTCAGTTTCGACGAATACCCGGGACAGGCGTTCCACGGCGTGCTCGCCCGCACGGACGGCGCAATCAACCCAGCTTCCCGCACGTTGCTGGTCGAGGTGGACGTGGACAATTCCGACGGCAAGCTGCTGCCCGGCGCCTACGCCTTCGTGCATTTCACCCTCCAGAAGCGAAGGCGCTCAGTGGTGATTCCGGCCAACACGCTGCTGTTTCGAAGCGAGGGGCTGCGGGTCGCCGTGGTGCGCAACGACGTCGCGGAACTCACGCCGATCACCATCGGGCGCGACTATGGCGACCGCGTCGAGGTGCTGACCGGTCTCAATATTGCGGACGAGGTGATCGTCAACCCCTCGGATTCGCTGGTGAGCGGCACGGCGGTGCGCCTGGCGAACCACAAGGCGGAGGGGGCGGTCTCCCGCGCCAGCCTCTCACGACGCTGAGCCAAGCCCGCTTCCCGGCCGGAATCGGGCGCCGTTGTTCCGATGGGGGTTTCAAAGTTAGCGAAAGCGCGTGCAGTCATCGAGAGCGGACGCGTATTGCTCTTCGATTGTCAAACCGAACAGAGTTTAAGCGAACACTGTCTATAAACTGGGCAAGATTGATCTCAGCCCGAAGACCCGCCCATTGGTTTTACAACAATCAGTGCGGTCGAGGACAACGGGACTGCGCCAGGCCCGCTCTATGCTTGGGAGCCGAACTCAATGTTCCGCATCCGAAGCCATGGAGTCGTACATGAGGATCGTTCAGTTTCGCCGTCGCGACGCTGGTCCGGCATCGCTGAGCATGGTCGCAGGGACGCTGATCGCGATAATCGCGGGATCCGTACTGGCGATCCTCGCGCCTCATCCGGCGATGGCGAAGACGCCGGAGGCCTGCGCCGCGCTTCAGGCGAAATATCCCTCGCTCAAGGGCAAGACCCTCGTCAACGGCGTCAATCCTCATACGCCCGGCTATGAAGCGCTCGATCCCAACGATCCGAATAAGTATGTCGGCTTCGACATTGATCTTGGCGAGGCGATTGGCGACTGTCTCGGATTCAAGCTCACCTACAAACCGGTGACCTTCGCGGCTCTTCTCACGACGCTCGAGGCGGGCCAGGCCGATATCGTCATCTCCGATATCTACGCCACCAAGCAGCGCGCCAAGGCGGCTGACTTCATCACCTATCTCAAGGTCTATGACGGCGTCCTGGTCGCCAAGGGCAATCCGAAGAAGATCGACGGCATAAACCTCTCGATGTGCGGCGCGACCGCGGCCGAGAACACGGGCTTCGTCGAAGTGCCGCTCGTTCAGGCGCTCGAGGAAAAATGCAAGGCGGCTGGCAAGCCGGCGCCGGGCATCCAGCTTTACGACAACAACGCCAACTGCATTCAGGCGATTCTGTCGGGACGCGCCGACACCTATGTCAATGACGTGAATACGGTCGACGGCGCGGTCAAGGCCTATCCGGACAAGCTCGAGAAGGCGACCAAGACCGAATTCCGCGACGCGGTTTTCGCGGCCCTCACCGAGATCCAGAAGTCTGGGGTTCAGGCCGAGCTGATGAAGAAGTGGAATCTGCCCGTCGATCAGATGGAAGCGCCGAAGCTGGTTCTCGCGGACTAATATTCCCGAGACGGGCGGCTCGCGCGAGTTCGCCCGTCTCAGGCGTTCCGGCAGCTGAAAGCGTCAATGGAACTTTTCTTCCATTATCTCAGCCAGCCCTATCTGCTGACCGGCATCTTCTACACGCTTCTCATCACCGCTCTTGGCCTCGGCGGCGGCCTTGTGATGGGGATCGTGCTGGCCGGAATGCAGCTCAGCCGGTTTCCCATCCTGGCCGTCATCACGCGCGCCTATGCGATCATCTTTCGTGGGACCCCGCTCATCTTGCAGATGATCTTCTGCTACAACGCGCTGCCGATGATCGGCATCAAGCTGACCGCGGTCGAGGCGGCTGGCCTCGCGCTCGCGCTGAACGAAGCGCCCTTCATCGCCGAGATCATTCGCGGCAACATCATCGCGGTCGATCGAGGGCAGATCATCGCCGGTCAGGCGCTCGGCATGACGCCGGCCGTCGTGATGCTGCGCATCGTAGCGCCGCAGGCGATCCGCTCGATGGTTCCCGCGCTCGGCAACGAGGCGGTCAGCGCGCTCAAGAATTCGTCGCTCGCCTCCGTCGTCTCGGTGCAGGAACTCACGCTGCGCAGCACGCAGCTCGCCTCCGCCAATTTCGATTTCTTCTCGATCTTCTTCGCCTCGGGCCTCATGTATCTCGTGCTGACCGGCGCGGTCGCCGTGATCCAGGTGATCGTGGAAGTCCTGCTCGATCTCGATCTGCCGACGCCTGAGGCGCGGCTCGCGCGGCTTCTGCCCTGGCGCCGCCAGCCGTTCGAAGCCGTGCGGGCGAGCGCGGCCGCGGCGACGGCGCCGCCTCAAACTACGGCCGTCGTCTCGCCTGCGGCGGCCCCGCTGGCACCCTTGAGGCTCAGCCTCTCCATCGATCGCGAAAAGCGCATGGCCGGGCTCACGGGCAGCCGGCCCGCGCTCGAAATCGAGGCGCTGCACAAGTCCTACGACGGAAAGACCGTGCTCGAGTCGATCGATCTCGATGTCCGCATCGGCGAAGTTGTCGCGCTTATGGGGCCGAGCGGCTCAGGCAAGAGCACCCTTCTGCGCTGCATAAATCATCTCGAATCCTGGGACAGCGGCGCGATCAAGGTGACGGGCCGGGAGATCGGCTTCGACGCCCACAACCGGCCGCTGTCGGCGCGCGCCATCGCCAACGAACGGGCGACGGTCGGCGTCGGCATGGTGTTTCAGAATTTCAACCTGTTCGGCCATCTGACCGCCAAGCAGAACATCGCCGGACCGCTGCGCTGGGTGCACGGCCTCTCGCACACCGACGCGGACCGGCGGGCGCAGGAGCTGCTCGATCGGGTTGGGCTTTCGGACCGCGCCGACGCGCTGCCGCGCCACATGTCGGGCGGCCAGCAGCAGCGCGTGGCGATCGCGCGCGCGCTCGCCCCCAATCCGACGATTCTCCTGCTCGACGAACCGACCTCGGCGCTCGACCCCGAACTCGTGAGCGAAGTCCTCGACGTCATCCGCCGGCTTGCGGTGGAGGACGGCCTCACCATGATGATTTCGACCCATCAGATCAGTTTCGCCAAGGAGGTCGCCGATCGCGCGGTGTTTCTGGCCGGCGGCTCGATCGTCGAGGACGGGCGGGCGGATGTCGTGCTGTCCCGTCCGAAAAACCCGCGCACCGCGCAATTCCTTCAGATCATGACCGAGGAAACCGCGCACGAATGATGCGCGGCGACGCGCCGCCCGCCCCATGAAGGCGCGCGGGACAATCGGAGACCGACATGAATCACCATAAGCTCCCGGTTTCACCCGCGACCGTGCACTGGGGCTATTTCAGCAAGGTCGTCAAACCGGCTCTGACCTTAAAGCCAGGCGACCGCGCGACGATCGAGACGCTGACCCACCACGCCAACGACGATTACGAGCGCATGATCAAGGATGATCCCGCGGCCGAGGCGATCTTCCACTGGACCAAGGACGAGAAGACCATGCGCCGCCGTGGAGCGGGGCCGACCGAGGGCAAGCTCAAATTCGGCCCCGGCGAAGGCCTCGGCGTGCATCTCCTCACCGGGCCGGTCGCAATCGAAGGGGCCGAGCCCGGCGACATTCTCGAGGTTCGCGTCCTCGACGTCCGACCGAGGCCGAGCTGCAGCGCCTGCTACGCCGGGCGGTGCTTCGGCTCGAACGCCGCGGCGTCCTGGGGATTTCATTATCACGACCTGATCGAGGAGCCGCGCCCGCGCGAGGTCATCACCATCTTCGAACTCGACACATCGGGCGAGCCTTACGCCAAGGCCGTCTACAATTACGTCTGGCGCCCGCAGACCGACCCGGACGGGCTCGTCCATTCCAGGATCGACTATCCCGGCGTCCGGGTCGACCATAGCCTCGTCAAGCGCCGCGAGAACGTGCTCGCCAATGTGCGCGTGCCCGCGCGCCTCCATTTCGGCACCATGGGGCTTGCGCCATCGGAAGCGGATTTCGTCAGTTCGGTGCCGCCGTCCTACACCGGCGGCAACATCGACGACTGGCGCATCGGCAGGGGCGCGACGATGTATTACCCGGTCGCGGTCGACGGCGCCTTCTTCTCGGTCGGCGATCCCCACGCCGCGCAGGGCGACAGCGAACTCGGCGGCACGGCGATCGAGACGTCGCTGACCGGCGACTTCGAATTTCTTCTGCACAAGAAGAACGCGCTCGCCGGCACGGCGCTCGAAGGGCTGGACCATCCGATGCTGGAGACGAACCAGCAATGGTCGGTCTATGGCTTCACCTATCCGAATTATCTCGCGAGCCTCGGCCCCGACGCCCAGACCACGATCGCGCAGCATTCGAGCGTCGACCGGGCGATGCGCGACGCCTTCCGCAAGCTTCGCCGCTTCCTCATGACCGCCCACAAGCTCAGCGAGGACGAGGCGATCGCGCTCATGTCGGTCGCCGCCGATTTTGGCGTGACCCAGGTCGTCGACGCCAATTGGGGCGTGCATGGCTCGATCCGCAAGAGTGTCTTCCAATGCTGGTGAATCCAGGGCTGGCGCGGTTCTCTTCGCGGGTGCAATATGAACGCTGCGCCGCACAGATCGGCCTTGCCGGCGCCGTGGGCGAAGATGTTCGTCAGGCAGTTCGAGAGCGAAGTGTTGATTTCCACTGAGAACTGACCCAGGCAGCTCGGGTTTTTCCACCGAGAACTGACCCATGTTCGAACCTTTCCCCCTTGGCCTGTCCGGGGGACGACGGAGTGATCGACATGGAGTTATTGAGCGTCATCCGACGCTGGCATTATCGAGATCATTTCTCGATCCGAGAGATATCGCGGCGCGCGGGGCTGTCGAGGAACACGGTCCGCAAATACCTGCGCTCGGACACCGTTGAACCGAAGTTCAACATCCCTGACCGTCCAAGCAAGCCTGGACCCTTACGCCGACAAGCTGTCGCAGATGCTGCGGCAGGAGGCGGGGAAGTCCCGCAAGCAGAAGCGGACGACGAAGCATCTGCACGCCGATCTGACCGCCCTCGGCTACGACGGCTCGTACAATCGCGTGGCGGCCTTCGCGCGCGACTGGCAGGCTGCTCGGCAGCTGGAGCAAAGACCACAGGCCGCGGCGTGTTCGTGCCCTTGGCGTTCTCGGCCGGCGAGGCGTTCCAGTTCGACTGGTCGGAAGATTTGGGCGATCATCGGCGCGAGCGGACCAGGTTGCCCACTTCAAGCTCTCCTATGGCCGCGCCTTCGTTCTCCGGGCCTACCCGCAGCAGACCACGAGATGCTGTTCGACGCCGACAATCACGCCTTCCGCGTGCTGGGCGGCGTGCCGAGGCACGGCATCTACGACAATAGGCGCACTGCGGTTGATAAGGTCGGCCGGGGCAAGGAGCGCCAGGCCAACGCGCGCTTCTCAGCGATGGTCAGCCACTTCCTGTTTGAGGCCGAGTTCTGCAACCCGGCGTCCGGCTGGGAGAAGGGGCAGATCGAGAAGAACGTTCGAGGCACGCCCGCCATCGGCTCTGGCAGCCGACGCCGCACTTCCCTTCTCTAG
>DASXES010000116.1:0-1973 GCA_036489975.1 Roseiarcus sp. | reverse complement strand
CCGCGCTCTCAACCACGAATCCGCGCGGAACAAGCTCCGAAACGTCAAATCCCCCATCGCTCTGATCCCCAGCCCGAATCAGAGCCAAACCGGCGCCTCGAATTCATCAAATTTGAGTCAGACCCAATCTTGGACGCCGATCCCCCGCCTCAGGGGATCATTTTTCCACGCCGGATCACAACCGACGAAGTCCGCGAGATGCGAAGGATCATTGGTTTCCAAGAACAGGTTGATCGCAATCCAATGGCGACTGATGTTGCCGGCCGCATCATGCGACACCGCGACGGTGCGCATTTTGCCCCCTGTCGCCATGACGACCGACACTGGTCGGATATCCGAGATGACCCAGCGACGGCCTTCCCTTTGGGAAATTGCGTTGGCCTTCTGGAAGCGTCGCAACGTCTCCGCCGACACTCCCGCCTGCTTTGCCGCTTCCCTTTGCGAAACGTCGCTCTTCATAAGCTTCAAGGCGTCTTCCAGCGGCTCAGAACGCTTGAAGGGTTGCGGATTCGAGCTGCCTGGTAGGTCGGCTGCTCTGGCGTGACCACGGGCCTGAGAGCGGCTTTTGCCGCCGGCGAGTCCACGGGCGATGCGAAACAGATATTCTTTGGCGTGACCTGCGACTGAGATTTTCCTGCACGGGGATTTAGAGTCCGGCCTCTTGAAGGACGGACAGATGAAGCGATCGAGGTTTACGGAAGAGCAGGTTATCGGCGTGCTGAAGGAGCACGAGGCCGGCGCGAAGACTGCCGATTTGGCGCGCAGGCACGGGGTTTCGGGGGCGACGCTCTACAACTGGAAGGCCAAGTACGGCGGCATGGACGTCTCCGAGGCCAAGCGTCTGAAGCAACTCGAGGACGAGAACGCGAAGCTGAAGAAGCTCCTAGCCGAGCAGATGCTGGATGCAGCCGCATTGCGCGAGTTGCTCGCAAAAAAATGGTAGGGCCCGCCGCCAAGCGCGAAGGTGTCGCGCACCTGCAGGCCGCGATGGGCCTGTCGGAACGGTGGGCCTGCTCGATCGTGAACGCCGACCGTACGATGATCCGGTACCGATCCTGCCGGCCGCCGGATACGGAACTCCGGACGCAGCTGCGCGACCTCGCCAACGAGGGGAAGCGTTTCGGCTACCGGCGGCTGTTCGTCCTGCTGCGGACCGGCGGCGAGCCGTCCGGACTCAATCGCATCTACCGGCTCTATCGCGAGGAGGGCCTCATGGTGCGCAAGCGGCGGGCTCGGAGGCGCGCCGTGGGAACGCGGGCGCCGATCCTCGTCGAGGCAGTCGCCAACGCTCGGTGGTCTCTCGACTTCGTCCACGATCAACTCGCCTGCGGCAGGCGGTTTCGGATCCTCAACATCGTCGACGACGTGACGCGGGAATGCCTGGCGGCGATCCCCGAGACCTCGATCCCCGGCCGACGCGTAGCCCGCGAGCTGACGGCGCTGATCGAGCGGCGCGGCAAGCCGGGCGTGATCGTCTCGGACAATGGAACTGAGTTCACCTCGAACGCCGTGCTAGTGGACCGAACCTGACATTTGAGTCCTAGATAGATTCCCGATGCGTGGCGGATGTGCGAGTCTGCGCGATGCGCGCAGGAAAATCGCTATCCGTTTCGTTCGCGATGCCGGTCGGCTCAGATCCGTCGTTCAAGATCGCAACGCCCCACAGAAGCACGTTTGGCGGGCCGAAATCGTGCTGTTAACCGCCGAGGGCGTCGGCACGAACGCGATCATGAGACGAACCGGAAAGTCCAAGACCTGTGTTTGGCGCTGGCAGGAGCGCTTTATCGAGGAGGGCTTCGATGGGTTGCTGCGCGACAGACGCGTCCCTCGCCCATCAAGCCGCTGGGCGTCGAGGCGGCTGAGCGCGTCGTCGCGTTAACGCTCGCGGAACCGCCCGGGGAAACGACTCATTGGACCGGCGTTCTGATGTCGAAGGCGGCGGGGCTCAGCGTGAGTTCGGTCCAGCGAATCTG
>DASXES010000115.1:0-9057 GCA_036489975.1 Roseiarcus sp. | reverse complement strand
CCGCGCTCTCAACCACGAATCCGCGCGGAACAAGCTCCGAAACGTCAAATCCCCCATCGCTCTGATCCCCAGCCCGAATCAGAGCCAAACCGGCGCCTCGAATTCATCAAATTTGAGTCAGACCCAATCTTGGACGCCGATTGACACTTCGATCACGATGGAGGCTTCCTTTGCGTTGAGGCGCTTGAGGAAGCGCTGGCAAGGCACGGCAAGCCCGAGATCCTCGACATAACTTCAAACGCGCTATGCCGGTTCTCGGAGCCGCGCGCCAGCCGTTTCTCCGTGGTGAATTTCCGTCCCGAGCACTTTCAGGCATTCGCGGATAAAAGCCGCCAGCGCCGTCCAGCCCTTCGCGGACACCATTGTGCCGTCGACGTAAGCCTCGGTAGGCGAGAGGTCGACATACGTGCCTCCGGCCAGCGTCACTTCAGGCTCGCAGGCTCCAAGAGCCCCGACCTTCTTGCCGCGCACGACGCCATCGACAGCCACCAGAATCTGGACGCCGTGGCAGATCGTGAAGATCGGCTTTTTCGTCTCATGAAAATGCCGAACGATTGCTTGAACGCGCTTATCGGTCCGGATGTATTCGGGACCGCGTCCTCCGGCGCAATAGACGGCGTCATACTGATTCAGCTGCCGCTCGGCCTCGGAAAACGTCTTGTTGATCGTGAAGAAATGGCCGAGCTTCTCGGTATAGGTCTGGTCGCCCTCGAAATCGTGCAACGAGGTCTTGATCAGGTCGCCAGCTTTTTTGTCCGGGCAGACGACATGGACTGTGTGGCCGACGGCCTCCATCGCCTGCTGATAGACAAAAATCTCGTATTCTTCGGTGAATTCACCGGTCAGCATGAGAATTTTCTTGCCAGACATTGGTAGCTCCTTGCTTCGGTCGCTGGGGCGCCGCCACAGGGCGGCGCCCCCATTTGACGGTTTTAGAATGGCGAGTTGGGGAAATAATACTCGTTGGCGTTCGCTTTTGTAATCAGGGGCGCGTCCAGCTTGACCGTGCCGCGGGCCGGCGCATTGCCGATAAGGTGGGCGGCAGTCATCCAAATCGCGGTTTTGATCATAGCGGGCGGATAGGGCGTTTCGATTGGCGTCATCTTATCGCCATCGATGACCTTCTTGACGATGTCTTTCATTCCGTTGCCGCCGAGCGCGAATTTGATGTCCGTCCGCTTGGCCTGCTTGACCGCCTCGAGCACGCCGAGCAGCATGTCGTCGTCATTCGCCCACACGGCGTCGATATGAGGATATTTGGCGAGATAATCCTGCATCAGCTTGAAAGCTTCGTCGCTGTTCCAGTGTGCATACTGAATGTCGAGGATCTTCAGCCCGCTCCCCTTTATGCCGTCCTGGAAGCCCTTGATCCGTTCGTCGTCAATGACGGTCGGGATACCGCGCAACACAACAAGGTCCCCTTTGCCACCAAGTTTATCGACGAGGAACTTAGCGGTGGTTTTCCCCACCGCAATATTGTCGCCCGCAACATAGAGATCTTGAATCGTCGGGTCGTTGAGGCCGCGATCGACGACTGTGATGAACGCGCCGGATTCCTTGACTGTCTTGACCGGCGTCGTCAGCTCCTCAGAGGAGTATGGCAGGATCACGAGCGCGTCGATCTTGCGGCTTGCCGTGAGATCTTCGAGCGCGCTGACCTGAGCGGCCGCGGAAGGCGAGGTCTTGACGATCACCTCGACGCCGGGGAAAGCGGCGTTGATTTCCTTGGCCGCGGCCTGCGCGTGATAGACTACGCCAGAGGTCCAACCGTGATCGGCCGCGGGGATCGATACTGCGATCACCTTTTTGTCGGCCGCGATCGCGTGCCCCCCAACCGTCAGCATGGAGCCGACGGCTATGGCGGCGAAGAGATTTCGTTTCAGCATTGAGTTCCTCCCTGAGTGGACCGGTTCATTCGCTTCCGTCTGGGTCCGCAGACGGTTATTTCGAGAATCTTTGGATAAGCATGGCGATGATGATGATCGTTCCCTGCACCGCTGCCACGAGGTATTCCGACACGAGGTCCGAAATCACCATGAGGTTGGCGATCAACTCGAGGATGACAGCTCCCGCGATGGTTCCCCAGATGTGGCCTTTACCGCCCCGAAGGGCGGTGCCGCCGATGACGACGGCGGTGATGACTTGCAGTTCCCAAAGCAGGCCCGTCGTCGGGGTCGCCGCTCCGAGACGCGGCACGTAACAGATCGCGGCGATCGCCACGCAGACGCCCTGAATGACATAGGCAACCGTCCGAGTGCGGACGACCGAAATGCCCGAGTACCGGGCGACATCCTCGTTCGCGCCGACCGCAGAGCACTCGCGGCCGTATTTTGTCTTGTAGAGGAGGAATGCGCCGGCGGCCGCCACCACCAGCGAGATGAGGATCGGGATCGGCATCCCGGCGACCGTGCCGAAATAGACGGGCCGATAAAGATCCCGCAACGACCTGTCGATCGGAATTGAGCCCCCGTCCGACAGGTAAGTGATGAGCGCACGGAAGATGCCCATCGTGCCGAGCGTGGCGATAAATGGCTCGATCCGGCCGACTGTGACGATCAGCCCGTTGCCGAGCCCGCAGAACAGGCCCACGAGAACCGCCATCGCCATTCCGGCGGGTATTGCCCAGCCCACAAGGTCCGGCGCGAGCCGGTTCATGAACATGATCATGACGCCGGTGATGAAGGCCGCCATCGACCCGACAGAGAGATCGAGGCCGCCGGAGGAAATCACGAAAGTCGCGCCGACCCCGATGATCGCAGTGAACGCGCTGCGGGTTATGACGTTGGCGAGATTCGTCGTGGAGAGAAATTCGGGGTTGATTGCAAAGCCGATGACCAGGAGCGCAACCAGCGCCAGGAAGGGACCAACATCGCTCCAGGTGAGGTTGAACTCCCGGATGCGCCGGACCGGCGAAAGATCAGCGAGAAGCGTCACATCAGATCTCCCGCGCCGATGGGGCCGACGACTTCGCTGGTGGCCAAGAATGCGATTTCGTGCTCTGTCATCTTGTCGCCTGACGCTTCGCCCCTGATGCGACCTTCGCGCATCACAAGGATTCGGTCGCAGACGCCGATCAGCTCCTGCATGTCGGACGAGATTACGATGCAGGCTCTTCCCTCGGTCACCAGCGCGCGGATGAATGCGTAGATCTGCGCCTTGTTGGCGATGTCTATGCCTCGCGTCGGCTCGTCGATGATCACGACCGAAGGATTGGTCATCATGACCTTGGCCAGCAAAAGCTTCTGCTGGTTGCCGCCGGAGAGCTCTCCGGCCCGCGCGCTATAGGACTTCACGCGGATGTCGTATTTCGCCACCGCCTCCTTGATCGCAGCGGCTTCGCGGCTGCGGCGCAGATAGAGGCCGGGATGAATGCGGGCGAGAGCCGAAAGCGTCAGGTTCGGGGCCAGCCGTTCCTGCAGGAGCAGCCCTTTGCCCTTGCGATCCTCGGTGAGATAACTGATCCCGGCATCGAGCGCCGCCCGAGGCGATTGAAAATGAATGGGCTTGCCGTCGAGCTGGACCGACGCCCTGGCCGGTCTCAGCCCGATCAGTCCCTCGAACAGCTCCGTGCGACCGGCGCCGATCATGCCCGCGAAGCCGAGGATTTCGCCTTTGCGAAGCGTAAACGATACGTCTTCGACGTAGCCAGGGACATGCGCGTTGCGGACTGAGAGAACTGGCTCCCCCGATGGCTTGCTGGCCTTTTCGGGATAGAGCGCGGCGAGCTCGCGTCCGACCATGAGACGCGCCATGTCCATCTGGCTCAACGTCCGGCCCGGGTAGGAGCCGATCAGCTTGCCGTCACGCAGCACCGTCACTTTATCCGCGAGCTGCTGCACTTCATCGAGCCGATGGCTGATGTAGAGCACCGCGATGCCGCGCGACTTCAGCCCAAGGATGACCTCCTGCAGCCGGCGCACTTCCTCGCCTGTGAGCACCGCGGTGGGCTCGTCAAAAATCACGACCTTGTGCTCATCGAGGAGCGCGCGTGCGATCTGCACCAATTGCTTGTCGGCAAGCGGAATGGCGCCGACGATGGCGCTCGGGGACACCGCGCAACCGATTTCCGCCAGCTTCTCGGCAGCCAGCCGCCGCATGCGCCGGTCGTCGGCAAGGCCCCAACGTCCGAGCGTTCTGCCGAGGAAGAGGTTCTCCATCACGGTGAGGGCGTCGGCCAACAGGATCTCCTGATGGACCAGAGCGATACCGGCCTCCTGCGCCTCGCTCGGCCGGAGGAAAGATAGCTGTCGGCCCTCCATCCAGATCGCGCCTTCCGTGGGCTCGACATAGCCCGAAAGGATGCGCATCAGGGTGGATTTGCCGGCGCCGTTCTCTCCGATGATCGCCTGGATCTCACCGGGCAGGACGTCGAGACTCACCTCGGACAATACGGTCGCGAGGCCATATTGCTTCGTAAGGTTTTCCGCCCGCAGCACCGGCTCCACAGAATTCGCGACGATTGCGCTTGCGGCCAAAGCGTCCACTCGACTTTCTTCGATCCGCGCGTGCGCCGACATCGTCACCTCCTCATTCGAAGGCGGGCAGGAGGCGGTCGCGCGAGCACTCAATATGCCTGCGCATTGCGGCCTCGGCATGTGTCGAATTGGCGGCCGCAAACGCCGCGAGAATCGCCGCATGCTCGTCGAGCGCCTCTTCAGTCACTCGCGAGTGAAACATGAGGCGGAAGATGTGAAAGTGCGTGTGCTGGAACGCGAGCGTCTGTCGGATGAGCTCGTTCTCCGCAAACTTCAGGATCGTGTCGTGAAAGATTGCATCCTGCCGGGCGAAATTCGAATAGCGCGCACGTTCGTCGTTACCGTCCCGTCGCGCCATGATTCCCGCCGCTTCGCGGATCGCCACGAGTTTGACGTCGTCCATCAGCACCGCCGCCCTCGCGGCGGAGTGCGGTTCGAGCAGCAGCCGCAGCTCGTATAGCTCGTCGAACCGGCGGCGCGTGATCTGAGGGGCGGCGCGATAGCCGACCAGATGCGTTTTCTGGACGAGTCCCTCGCCTTCGAGACGTCCGAGCGCCTCGCGTATCGGCGTCTGCGAGACGTTGAACTCCTTGACGAGATTGTCGACCGTAATCCGCGAACCTGGCGCGATCTTCAGAGCCATGAGCTGCGCGAAAATCGCCTCGTATACATCCTCGACAAGGCTGTTGGGCCGATGGATGTAGGTGCTCGCTGAACCGGCTTCGGAAGAGTTACCGACGGTCATCGTAAAAATCGCTTCCCCCTTGACAAGGAACCTCGATATCACGATGCTGTCCGATATGCAATCCTATATCCGATAAGATCTCATATGCAGACAGCGAAGCCGGAGGGAATGACCCTGGCGCTGCTCGAGCAGCGCAACGCCCGAAAAGAGCGCAGCGTCGTCTCCATGGGGAAGATCCACTATTTCGCGCCGAGCGGAGAAGCCCTTTCCGAAGGGTGGGCGCGCGACGATCAGGGACGTCCGACCCCCGACGCAGAACAAGCCAGAACGGGGGCGATTGTGCCGTTCGGCGGCGCGAAGGGGTACCGGCTCGGAGTGGCGGTGGAACTCACGGTCGCGGCCCTCGTCGGCAGTCCGCTCCCGCCGGAAATTCGCGGCGACGTTGATGCGGAGTTTCCTTGCAACAAGGGGGACGCCTTAATCGTCCTCGACGCAGGCCTCACGCCTGGCCTTGGCGTCCGGCTGTCTGAATATCTGGATCGCATTCGATCGCCTCATCCCGCCGATCCAAGGACACCCGTCAGCGCTCCGGGCGACGGAGCGGCCCAGCGCGCTTTGTCGGCGCGGCCTGACAGATTTTCGCTCGAACCTCGCCCTTGGCGCGAGGTGAGCAGTCCATTCCGTTGTCATCTCGCCGCGCGCGAAGGAAGCTTTCTATGACCTTGTTTGCTGTCGCGAGGCTGCCCCGCGAAATCCTGTTCGGATCGGGTCAGCGCCGCGCGATCGCACCGGTCGCTTCAAGGCATGGCCGGCGCGCGCTCGTCTGCACGGACGAGCGATTTGCACAGACTCCCGCCTTTGCGGAGATCATCGAGTCGCTGAAGGCGTCCTCCATCGATGTGTTCACTCACGACCGCGTACAGCCTGACGTCCCGCTCGAATCCGTATCCGTGTGCGTGGACGAGGCCCGCGCGTTCCGACCGGACATGGTGATCGGGCTCGGCGGCGGAAGCTGCCTGGACATGGCCAAATGCGCCTCGCTGCTGCTCAGCCAAGGGGGCAGGCTTCAGGACTATTACGGCGAATTCAAAGTTGCCGGTCCGACGCTCCCGGTCATCGCCGCGCCGACCACCGCGGGCACCGGTTCCGAGGTCACCCCCGTCGCCGTCGTATCCGACCCCGACCGGACGCTGAAGGTCGGGATTTCCAGCCCCTATCTGATCCCGGTCGCCGCAATTTGCGACCCCGAATTGACAATGACCTGCCCGCCCGGCCTGACGGCTATTGCCGGAGCGGACGCGCTCACGCACGCGATCGAGGCCTTCACAGCCGTCACCCGAGACGCCGATCCGAGCCTGCCGCAGAAGCATGTGTTTATTGGAAAGAACGCGCTCAGCGATCATTTCGCTCTTCTCGCCATCAAGCTTCTCGGACGAAGTCTGGAGAAGGCCTACCGGCGCCCCTCCGACGCCGAAGCCCGCGCGGAGGTGATGATGGGCTCGCTTGCGGCCGGCTGCGCCTTTGGAACCGCTGGCACCGCGGCGGCGCACGCGATCCAATATCCTGTGGGGGCGTTGACACACACGCCCCATGGGCTCGGGGTGGCGACGATGCTGCCCTACGTGATGATCTACAATCGCTCAGCCGCAGCTCCGGAAATGGCCGAAATCGCGGATGCGCTTGGCGCTAAGCCGCCCGGCGGCGATTCCGAGGCTATGGCGGACGCCGCCATCACAGAAGTCCAGCGGCTCTTCGCAGCGATCGGCATCCCTGCGACCTTGGCCGAGCTTGGCCTGTCGCGAGACCGCCTCGACTGGACAGCCGAGCAGGCCATGGGAATCGATCGCCTCATCAAGAACAATCCGCGCGCCTTCGATCTCTCGGCGATGACCCGGCTCGTCCGTGCGGCCTTTGACGGCGATCTCGCGGGGTCCGCTATGAATTTGATCGGGAGTGACCACCAATGAACGCGCCCCAGCACATTCTGAAAGTGGACAGGGACTCTTCGAACCTCGCCACGCACGCGCGCGGCCTGTGGATCGGTGGTGAATGGCTGCCGGCTGCCGAAGGCGGCCTGATCGACGTGGTCGATCCCTCGACCGAAGCGGTCATCGCCGCCGTCCCCGATGCGACGGTCGCCGACGCCGCGGCGGCGGTTGAAGCCGCCGCTCGGGCCGCGAAAGAATGGCGACGGACGCCGCCCCGCAGACGCTCTGAGATCCTGAGGCGCTGCTTCGAGCTGATGAACGAGCGATCCGAAGCTCTCGCCGTGTTGATTTCCACGGAGAACGGCAAGGCGTTGCGCGATGCGCGCGGCGAAGTCGCTTATGCGGCCGAGTTCTTCCGCTGGAACGCCGAGGAAGCCGTGCGGATCAGCGGCGAGTACGGCGTCGCGCCGTCGGGCGCCAATCGCATCGTGGTCGACTACGAGCCGATCGGAATCTGTGTTCTCATAACGCCGTGGAATTTTCCGGCCGCCATGGCGACCCGGAAGATCGCCCCGGCGCTCGCCGCCGGCTGCACAGTCATCTTGAAGCCCGCCAGCGAGACCCCGCTCACGGCTTATGCGCTCGCCGCTCTCTACGAGGAAGCGGGCGTTCCGCCCGGCGTCGTCAACGTGCTGACGACGTCCGCTCCCGGACCGGTCGTGGCGGGGATGCTGCGGGATCCGAGAGTTCGAAAGCTGTCGTTCACCGGCTCGACAGGCGTGGGGCGAACCTTGCTTGCTGAAGCGGCCCGGAGCGTCGTTTCCTGTTCCATGGAGCTCGGCGGCAACGCGCCCTTCATCGTCTTCGACGACGCCGATCTCGATGCGGCTCTGGACGGCGCGATGATCGCGAAGATGCGCAACGCCGGAGAAGCCTGCACCGCCGCCAATCGGATCTACGTCCAGTCCGCTCTGTACGACGCTTTTGCGGAGGGCTTGAGACAACGCATGGCCGCGCTGAAGGTCGGAGCCGGCGCGAGCCCCGACACCGAATGCGGCCCCATGATCACGCGAAAAGCCGTCGACAAGATCGAGCGGCTGGTCGCGGACGCGGTCAGCCGCGGCGCACGGATGATCTGCGGCGGCCCGGCGCCGGGCGGGCAGGGCTTCTACTATCTTCCCACGGTGCTGAAGGACGTTCCCCATAACGCCGAAATGGCGTCCGAGGAGATCTTCGGCCCCGTTGCGCCGATCTCGAGTTTCGAAACGGAGAGCGAGGTCATCGAGAAGGCCAACGACACGGAGCACGGCCTCGCCGCCTATGTCTATACGCGCGATCTGGCTCGCGGCTTTCGCGTCGCCTCGCAGATCGAGGCCGGGATGATCGCTCTCAATCGCGGCTTGATGTCAGACCCTGCCGCGCCGTTCGGCGGGGTCAAGCAGAGCGGCCTCGGCCGCGAGGGTGGCCAGCGGCACGGAATTCTGGAGTTCATGGAGGCGAAGTATCTGGCGGTCGCGCTTTAGGTGGACACTGCGTGGAAATAGAGCCGATTTGGGTTTTCTCGGACCCCGGCCATTTGGCGCTGAACGCCCCTTCGAACGGGGTTGGATTTCCTTGGATTTCGTTGGATTCTCTCGTCCGAATCGTGACTTATCAATGGGTTACAAAGGGTTTTCAGGGGAGCGAAATTTCGCGCCGCCCTTTCCGGCGGGAACAGCGGCGGAGCGGGTGGAGGCGCAGCGGGAAGCGGCTGAACTGCCGCTGGCGTGGACAGGATCGATCATGGGGCGAGCCTATCGTAGTTTCTGTTTTTTCGCAATAAATTGTCGGCGCTTATAGCGATACCTGTTGATTTGAGTTAGGCTAGGGTCTGGGCTGAGGAGCTTGATTCGATGAAGGCCGATGAATTTTCCGTCTGGTTTTCGGGCGTTGGTCGGCTGAGCCCCGAGCAACGCCGAGAAGTGGCCGC
>DASXES010000025.1:0-68771 GCA_036489975.1 Roseiarcus sp. | reverse complement strand
TGGCGCAAATGCTCGGGGCGCGGCTCGAGGGCGACTATGACGCAATCGTCGCCAACAAGCCCGGCATGGGCGTCGCGCCCTTCCATATCGTGCTCGACGAGGTCGCCTATTACGCGACCGGCGGCATGGACCGCATGCTCGCCATGGGGCGCGGCCTCAACATGATGTTCTGGCTCGGCTTCCAGGAGGTCTCCGGCATCTGGGCGCGGTTAGGGGAAAAGACCCAGTCGCTGCTCGGCAACGGGAACCTGACGATCGCCATGCGCCAGCAGGACGCCAACCGCACAAAGCAATGGATCGAGGACACCGCCGGCAAGACCTACGTCACCCAGGCGACGACCTGGCAAGGCGGCGGTACGGGCGAATATGCCGAAAGCCGCTCGGCCGAAGTCCGCGAGGTCGCCGGCGTTGACTGGCGAGACCTGCAGAGCCTGATCGAGGGCGAGGCGATCATCCTGTTCGGTGGCCGCCGGATCTACGCGAAGCTCTTCCATGCCGACATCGACCCGCATGGGGCGATGCGGCTGAACCGGCCGGTCGTCCTTCCGCCTCCCGATGCAGCCGTCCTCAAGGCGACGACGGCCAAAGTGACGTCCGTCCTGCGGGCAATTGAGGAGGGGCTTGGGCGCGGCGGGGCCAAAAGCTCGGCGACGCTGACCGCAATGGTCAAGGCGTTCGCTGACTCGGTCGCGGCGGGCCTGGGCGGCGAGGCCTGCATCGAGGCCGCGCTCCGGGCGGCCGGCGACAATCCTTTGTCGCGCGAAGATATCGCAGCACTCGCTCCGCACGCTCCGCTCGAGGCCATGATGATGGCGGCGACCCGCGAGCCTCCGAAAGCCCCGCTGACGCCGTTGGCGGTGTTCAGGCCGGTCGAAGGGCCGGCGGAAGACATGGTGGGCCTCCTCGAAACGATCGAAGCCAGCGTCGGCTCACCGCAGTTTGAAGCGCGCCGGACAGCTGGAATGCTGCTCGCGGCGGGGCAGGCGATCGAGGCGCCGGACCGAGCGGCACCGGCGCCAGACGCCATCGTGCGCCAGATCCGCGACCTGGCCAACAGCATTGAAGTCGAGCGACAGGTAGCCGCCGAGCGCCTGACGGCGGAGGAGACCGCCGCGCCGCGATCGAACGGGGCGTCGCCGTCGTGAGCTTCTTTCTCTACGCCCTGTCCAATGCGTGGGATCAGATGACGGGGACGCTGGCCTATGTCTTGAACGCCTTCAGCGCCCACTGGTGGTCGGGATTTAGCGCGCTCATGGATCGTCCAGCGGCGTTGTTCTATGTGGCGGCCCTTGCTGCCGTCATCGTCGTTTCGCTCGGAGGCCTCGGTCGAAAAGGCCGGGCCGGCTATCGGCGCGGGCGATTCTTGAGTGCGAACGAAAAGTCGTTCCTGCGGACCCTCGACGTGGCGATCGGTCGGAACTACCGCGCCTTCGCACAGGTGCGCCTCGCGGAACTGGCGGAGCCGGCTCTTAGTGGCAATCCGACCTTACGCCGCCGGGCGCTCAACGGCGTCATGGCCAAGAGCGTTGATTTCGTGATCTGTGATGGGCTCAGCCTCGATCCGGTCGCCGTGATCGAGGTCGACGATCGGACCCATCTGCGGCTCGAGCGCCGGGAGCGCGACGCCTTCGTCAACGCGGTGTTCGCGGAGATCGGCGTCCCGCTCCTGCGCGTCACGGCCCGCTGGACCTATTCGGTTGCCGACCTGCGCGCCCTATGCGCCGGCGCGGGTCTCTTCACCCTGCCTCAACCTCACGGAGCGTCTTCGTGAGACTGTTCATTCTCGCTGGCCTCGCCCTGGGCGCCATCGCTGTGTTCGCACCAGATCAGGGCGCCGGCCTCATACGCTCGGTCGTGCATGGATTCGGTTGGGGGATTGGCCGCGAGGTCGCGCACAGCATGTTCGGCCATCGCCTATGGTGACAGGCCGCTCCGTGGCCGAGAAGGTCTCGTAAGGGTGGTTCTACGACGGTCGGGTTCGGGAAGGCGAGAGCGCTGAGTAGTCGGCCCCGATTCTTTAAGGCCTGGAACCGACTGGCGGCTTTGGTCATGAGTAGGCGAACCTTCCTCTGCGACCGCTGCAGACTCTGCCCGCTTTCCGGGCAGCCACGGTCCGCGGCCTAGGAATTGAATTTCCTGGCTGTGTTGACGATAGGGCGATCGATTCGAAATAACGGTTCGAATCTCGTCGGGTGCGCCGGTGCTCATGAGGGTATCCGACAGAGCGACCCTTGGCGCAGCCGCCTGACGACCGCGCCGACATTTGTCCAATCGACTTGCGCTTACGAAATCCCCGGCCCCGGCAAGGTTGGTGCTGGCGCCGGCGGCTGGTTGCGGGGGTCGTCGACCGCGGGAGCGCCGGCCTCCGGTTTCGCTCGGATGGCCGCCGCTATGGCTTTGGCGTGATCGGCGATCGCCTCGAGCGCGCGCTTGAGGCGATCATCAATGACGCCGGCAAGGTCGAGGAGCATGTCGCGCTGGCGCGTGAAGGCCTGACGAACGCACCCCTCTTCGTAGGCCGCTTTTATTTCGACGCGCAAGGTCGGCCGATCCTGCGCGGCCTTTTCGATTCGGTTATGGGTCGCGAGCCCCCTTTCGACGGCCTTGTCGTGCCGAGTATAGGCCTTGCCGGCGAGATCGAGGGCGAGGGCCTTGTACGGTTTCGCCGACGCGTCCCTTGCGACGCGTTCCCACAGATCGTCCTCGGTCATGGGTGTGACGTCGCCGAGCGCCCGCGAGCGCTGGACTGCGGCATGGACGGCGGCCTTGGCGATCAGGGTGTGGGTGCGGCTAGTCGCGCGGCTTTCGGCCGTATAGGTCTTGAAGGTGTAGTCGCGCCTGTCCCGTGGGGAAGGGCGTTGATGTGCTCGCCCCTGGTGCTCATGCCCTGGGCGGCGTCGATCGTGAAGGCGCGGCCAAAGCCGAGGAGAAGCCGTCCGGTCCCCGGATCGGATAGGCGCTTTCAGTCGATCTCCGCGGTCTGGCCGCGCGCGTTCCTGAGGACGACGCCGGCGGCGGTTTTGCGGACAACCTCGACGATGTCGCCGTTATTGCCGATCGTAGCGCGCTTGCCGTCGATTTGGGTCATGGTCTTGCGGTACATCCTAAGCCGATCACCGGTGGCGATCGGCAGGTTGAAGAACTCCGGCTTGTCGCCGCGATAGACGACCGCCTTGTAGGTCTGCTCGTCGGTCCCGATCTCGCCGCGCGCCTTCAGGCGCTCGCGGATCGCCCGGCTGATGTCGCCCGCTTCTGCGCTGGTGAGGGTGGTGATGGTGATCCCGGCGCCCGGGTCCTGGGCCCTTCAGGACGTCGTCGCGGGCGATGTAAAGGTCGGCGATCTGGCGCACGACCTGGTCGTAATCGCCCTCGAGCAGCTTGGCCGTTCCGTCCTCGCGTTTCAGGAAGGCCTTTTCGGCTTCGCCCTCGCGGAACAGGGCGGCGATCTTGCGGTCGTGGTCGGCCTTCTGCCGGACGGCGGTCAGAACCTCGGGCAGGGCGGTCTTAGGGAGAACGCGCTTCAGGAGCGCGATGGTGTCGCCGGCCTCGATCGACTGGACCTGTTCCCGGTCGCCGAGCATCTTGATCGTCATGCCGGTCCTGGCCTGCAGCTCGAGCAGCCGCAGCATGGGACGAGGCCCGATCTGGCTGATCGCGTCGACGACGAGAACGGTTGTGGCGTCCGCCTCGAATTCGCCGGTGTCGATCGCATTGAGGAGCGCTGGAGCGCCCATGTCTCGTCGGCCCCGGTCTCTTTCAAAGCGTCCGCCTGCCGCCAGGCGGTCGACATGCCGATCACCTTCCGTCCGTCTTCATGCCAGGCGTCGACCAGCGGTTTGAGGAGGGTGGTCTTGCCCGATCCCGCGACGCCGGTGAGCAGCGAGAGGTTGCCGCCGCCGCCCAGCGCATGGATCGCGGCCCGCTGCTCTCTCGTGAAGCGGATCGAGGCGTCGCCCGCCTCGGCGGCCTTGATCGCCGTCCGTATCGCAGCGTCGGGGAGGGCGCCGGTTTTGTCGATCGCGGCGGCGCGCGACTTTTCCGCCACGTTGCGCTCGATCCGGAGTTGCTCAGTATGGCTGAACCGAAGTTTTCCCTCATGGATGCCGAAGATCAGGGCGACGGAACCGCCGTCATGGACGAAGCCGCGCGCTTCGAACAACGCCACGACGGCATCGACGTCATCCCGGCCGCCCATCGCGCTGGCCTCGATCAAGCCGCGGGCGGCATGGACCCGCAGCCGCTCGGCGTCGAGAACCGCGGCCGTCAGGAACTCGGCCGACAACGAGGCCGAAGCGAGAGCATAGGCGCACTCGTGCCGCTCGGCCGCGCCCCGCTCCGCCGGCGCGGTTGCGCCGAGAACGGTTTGTGGCGTCCAACCGATCGCCGCCGCCTGCTCGCGCCAGACGGAATGGGCTTCCTCCTTCGTCTTGCCGAGCCGCCCGGTGGCGCTGGCTTCGTGCAGCAGCTGTTTCTTGCGCTCGAGCGACAGCTCGTCCCAGGCCATGGCGTTGTCTTCGGCGTAGCGCTTCTCGTCGCCGATCACCTGCCGGTCGCGCTTCGAGAAGGTCGTGACGGCGGTTTCGGGGATGTCGAGGGCGACGACGGCTTCGGCGTCGGCATCCACACCGACACGAACCCCGAGCGCCCGCAGCCGATCGGCGAGGCGCGCCTGGAAGAACGCCCCGTATTCGTGAACCTTGTGGGCGGTCAGCGCCTTCGAGTCGATCGAGCCGACCCGGCCGTCGTCCGTGACGACGAGGTTCGGTATGAAATTGTGCAGGTGATAGTGCGGATCGCCGGCGATCGGCGCGTCCATGAGATAGGTCGCCCCATTGGGCCCGTTCTGGACGGCGAGCGTCGGCCGCGCGGCGTCATGGGCGAACGTCACCCAGCCGATCTCGCCCTGCTCGGAGCCCTTCTCTCCCGCGTGCCCCTTGCGGGCGACTCCGAGATCGCGAGATGCGTAGCGGAGCGCGTCGTCGCTCGCGGCGTGGATGGCGTTGCGAAGGATCTTCCGTTCAGCCTCGGTCGGGGCGAACTCGGCCGCCAGCGATACAGACTCGTGAGGGGCGAAGACGAAGTCGAAGCCGGAGTTTTTCCGGACATGCTCGCTCCAGTCGGAGCCCGTATCGGCGCGACGGGCTTCGAACAGGGCGTCGAGCTGGCCGTCGCGTGGCTCGGACCGCGTGCTGGCGATACCGAGCGCCGCCGCGACCGCTGGCGCCATGTCTGGTCGCCAGTTCGCCCGCTCACCCCGGCCGATGTAATAGGCCGTCAGCCGCTGTCCCGTTTCGAGGTCTCGGCCGTCGGTGGCGACGCCGTGGACTTGAAGCGATTCCGGCTCGGGTTTGTCCTGGGTCATGTAGGCGCGGATGAGCGCGCCGTCGCTGGCGGCGGAGAGCTTTGCGAAATTGAGCATGGTCAGGCGTGGCCGGCGCCGTTGGCAGGAGCGGCGTCAGGCGCGACGCGCGCGGCGGGATCGAGGCGTGCCAGGATGGCATGCGTCTCGCGCAGAAGGAGGATCATGCCGGATTGCTGGGTGAGGATGCGGGCGAGCAGATCAGCGATGCTGGGGCCTTCCTGTTCGAGCCTTTCCGGCGTCAGCACCTCGATCATATGGGCGATCAAGCCCGACAGGCTTTCGATCTGTCCTGAGAGGGATTCGCCGTTGGCGAGCAGCGCGTTCTGACCGTGGTCTATTTTGTCGACCGCCTCGCGGAGCGCGATCAGGTCGTCGGCGACGCGGGTCAGGGCGGTCTCGAGGGGTTCGCGGGCGGTCGCGGCCATGGGTCAGCTCTCCAGTTGGATCCGGAGCCAACGGTGGCAGTGATCGGCGCGAACAGGAAACCGAGATACGACGCCGGCGCACGAGGATAGGGACGAGGATGGCGCCGAGGGCTCGGTCAAAAGACTGAGCCCTCGGTGACAGCGATTATTGAATATCGCGCAGGTTCTTGGGACGGCCCGCCGGACGTGCTGTCTTTCCGCGATACCAGCGTGAACCGGGCTCGGCGCGCCTGAGGAAGTCGATCGCGCGGTAGACGTTGTCGCGGATGGCGTGGTGATATTCGGTGAGGTGTTCGCCCGCCCGGGCGGCGCCGAGTTCCGGGTCGTCGGTGATCATCTGCTGGAAGTGGACGCCGATGCGCTGCATTTCGACGGCGATCACCTGGGCGTCGAGAAGGGCGCGTTCGAGGAGCCAGCGTTCGTATTCGACTTCCTCCCCCGAGAGGCCCATGAAGGGCGTGTCTGGGATGGAGTACCGGCCGGTCTTGCGAATTCGGGGCAGGACGTCGCCCGTGACCCATCTGCGGAAGCGTTTGGCCTCAGGCTTTCGGCTTGTGAAGGCACAAGCCGGATTCGTTGATGATCGTCGTCTCTTGGGGACCTCCAAGGGAGTCAATAATGCTTACCCCCTTTTCATCGTCATCGAGGTTGGCCACAGCCATGCGATGATTGGAGTGTTCGAGGATGTCGCAGACATCCTTGACGAGGAACCAAGGTTCTCCGTCCTTCATGACGGCGCGAACGGGGCTTTCATCGAACTTGAATTCAGTCGGCAAACCGGCAGCCTAGCCGTCATGCGCGTTGGTTTCCGATGACATAACCTGATCCTCTTCAGAAGCTTGGCTTGCGTCGCCAGAGCGGCGTGCGAGGCGTGCTCTTGGCCGCCTCCCGCTCGGGAACCATTCCCGATCGTCCTTCGAGGATGAGGGGCGTCTGCGCGAACAGGAACGCTAAATTCGCGGTCCTTCCGTTTTTCGCTCGCCCGCCGGAGGCAGTCTTTCTTCGTCCGCCGTGCGGGCGGACCTGCACCACAGGTGCATTCGTCCATGTAGCTGTTTTTCGAGCCAGCCGACTGAAGCGCGAGTGAAGCTCGACTGAGACTCGACTGAATACCGAGTGAAGCGCGGAGCGTCTGACAGCGTCGGGAAGCCGCGAAAGCGGCGATGCCGGGGGGCGAAGCCGGAGGCAAAAAAAGCGATTTCCCGTTCGCGCCGCTGGCGCGTCTGATGGGTCGGTGAGGAGGCGAGGTCGCACTCCTCACCACGGGGATGGACCCATGACGACGAATGCAGCGATGAACATTGAAGCGACGCCTCCGCGCCGACGCCTGATCCTGGCCTTGGGCCGATGCAAGTCGGGAAAGACGCTCTGGGCGCGTTGGTTGACGGAGGTCATGCGCGCGCGAGGCGTAAATTCGGCGGTGGCGGATGGGGACACTGTTGGGACCGGCTTGTGTCGCTATGAGGAAGGGGCGCTGCGCCTACGCCACCACGTTGGGGCGATCGAGCATGGCGCGCATGTGGCGCGGATGCCGGCGCTTCGATCCGATGTCGCGACGGACAGGGACATCGCGGGTCTCATCGCTTTCTCGAAACCGGGGGTTCCGGGCCGGGAGCCTTTCGGGTTCCAGCGGCAGGCGACGAGGATGTGGCTTGGGCGATGGAGACGGCGTTTAAGCCGTTCAGCCGGGAGGTGGGGCTCGGATGAGCGTGGGGTCTGGAAGGGACGCGGTCGTCGCCGCAGCCCGTCGATCTCCATGCCATTCGTCGCTGTTCTGGTTCCTATTCGATCAGCACGATGAACTGATCGAAGCCAAGAAACTGAGCGGGCTTGGAATTCCGTGGGAATCCATGCTGGCGCGGTTCGCGGCTCTCAACCTGAAGCTTTGTCAGGGGAAGGCGATTACGGCGAGGACCGCGCGGCAGACGTTCTTACGCGTGCAGAAGAAGAAGGCGCGGCTTGCTGCGCTGGAAGCCAAGGCGGAAGCGGCGCGCGCGTTCGAGCGCGCCCGCGACCCGCGCCGCAACATGCCGTCTCGTTTCACGGGATCGTTCCCGGCGCCGCTGTCTGACCGGCAGCCTCCCCCGCCGCCGCCTCCGCCGTCGCTGGTCTCCCCGCCGAAGGCGGGGACAGCGGTCGCTATCGTCGGAGGCGGAGATGAGGGCGGCGCGATCCGGCTAATGCCGGGAGGTCCGGTGTTGACGGGCGGCTTCGAGGACAAGGTTCCAGCCGAGTTTTTCACGGTGGAGTTCAAGGGAGAGCCGCTCGATATCCGGCTGTTTATCAGGCCGGGCGAGGAACGGTCCTGGGAGTTGCCGGGGGTGGACGAGGTTGGGTGGGCGCGTGTGCTCAAGCAACGGTTGTTGGCGCGTTTTGACTCGTGGGTGAGAGACCGGGTGGGAGATCCCAACAACCCGATCGATGTTGATTGGAGAAAGAGACTTGGAAAACCATAATGAAGCCGGGCGGAAGCCCGTATTGATGATTGTCGTCGGGCGTCAGCGCGTCGGCAAGACTTCGTTTCTGAATGCTCTGACGCAGCATTTGCAGGAGCGGGGAGGGAACTTCGCCATCTGGGACGCCGATCAATTGAATGAGACGAACAATATGTCGGTGTTCCACACGGATGCGATCCGGCCCCGGTCTTCCGATCCCGAGGATGTGAAGGCGTGGCTCGAGGCGAGGTTCATCGAACTCGGCGAGCGGTGTTACGACGCCGTGCTCGATGTGGGCGGCGGCGATACGCTGCTGGCGAGGCTCATCAAGGATGTGCCGGTGGCGGCGACGCTGGAAGAGTTGGGCGTGAGACTGGTCGTGGTTCATGTGGTGGGGCCGGACATAGCCGATCTTGACTATCTGGATCGCTTCGACCGCGACGATTTGTTTGCGCCCGAGGCGGTTCTTATCGTGAGGAACGGAGGCTTGGTTCTGACCGGGAGGTCGGTCGACTTCGCGTTTGAGCAGATGGACAGGCATCCGAGCGTGGCGCGGGCGACGGTGAAAGGGGCGGAATTGCTGACGATGCCGCTCCTGAGCTGTATGGCGGAGGTTACGGATCGAAAGCTCCGGTTCGCCGATGCTATGACCGGGAAGCCGGGCGCGGACGGGAGGACGCTTTCGCTGTTCGACCGGGCTCGGGTTCGGAAGTGGTGGAACGTGGACTTTCCGACAATGGCGGCCCGAATTCCGCCGACCTGGTTGCCGGAGACTCGGTCCGACGCGACAGGAACGGGCGGGTGAGCGCCGTCGCCGGGAAAGTGGAGAGGGGGGCGTCTTCGAGATGCTCCCCGCCGGGGCGGCCACGCCGGCAGGGCGTCGCAACTGCGGTCTTGCCGAAGAGATTGCGAGGGTCGAGCGGGCCGCGCTCGATTGGGGCCTGCATGCGGACGCGCTGGAGGGCCGGTTCGTGCAGGCGCTTCTGAAGGCGATCGAGGAGACGGGGCGGACCAATCTTGCGACGCTCGGCGATCTTGAGGCACTTTTGGAAAAGGTGCGTCGGGAAGGCGACGCCGATCGGATTCGAGTCGAACGTTTGGTCGAGGCGGCCTCGAATGCGCTCGCGATGGCGCATCGCGCCTCCGAGGACGCCGGTGTGGCGAGCGCGCACGCCCAACAGATGGTCGATCAATCGGTTGCGGGGATCCAGGCCCGAATGTCGAAGGCGGTTGTGGAAGGTTGCCCTCAATGGCTGATCTTCGAACAGAAAGCGCGCCATCGTCTGTACGCATGGCGACTGGCGGCATGGGTGGCGGCTGGCGCCGTGGCGGTGTTCATCGCCGGCGTCGCCACGACGCAATGGTGGAATGCGAAGGAGAGCGCGGCGCGCCAGGCCATGCTCGAAGCGCTCGACCGATGTTGGGTTCAGCCGGTGATAGTTCGGACGGCGGAAGGAAAAACTGTCGAAATGTGCCGGCTGGCGGATTTGACAACAGACAGGCCGAATTGACTGGATTGACCGCGCTCATTCTAGCCGTCGCTTGATTTCGTCAATGATGAGAGTTCCGTGGTATGGCTTGGGCCAGCACCAGCACATGCAAACGATGCGTTCGCCGGTCTTCACGCGCTCGGCGAGGGCCTGGGTTGCCATGGCCATGGGACCGTCGCAGGCGAGGTCGGCGCGACTCGCGGCGCCCGGGAACGGAGCGGTTGGGGCGGAGGCCGTTCGGACCCCGCCCCTCGGGGCGTCAGCCCCCGAAGGCTCCCATCTGAGAGGCGGCCGCCTTCTGCTCGACTCCGGCATCGACGGGAGCCTCGTAGGCTTTCCAGTCTTCTCCGGTGAGCTCCTTGTAGGCGTCGATGGCGCCGTGGGCTGCGGCGAGGAGGGCGAAGGCCTGCATCGCCATGTCGGCTGCGAACTCGCGGGTGCGCTGCGCCTTGCTATCGAGGCCGATCGGGGTCCCATGTTCGTCGCTGCCGCCATCGGCGGCGCGGGCAGTGGCGTCGCGGGCCTGAGTGACCTTTTCGGAGTAGAAGCGGCCCGCCCCGACTGCGGAGGAGACGAGGGACCCGACAATGCGCTGGAAGTGCATGGCGGTCGCCTTGTCGTTGAGGGAGCCTTCGAAGGCCTTGGCCATGCGCTTGACGGCGGTCGTGTGCTCGGTGCGGATGGCGTCGTATTCGGGGACGATGAGGCCGAAGGCCTGGGCGACGTTTTCCGCGACGCCCTGGTGGGGGCAGAGCTGGGCGGCGGTCTCGAAGCTGACGGGGATGCGGGTTTCGCGCTTGTGGGCGGGCTTGGAGCGGTTCGTGGCCATTGTCGAAGATCCTTCTCGTCTTGCGCCGTGGGCCGCTGGCCCATCGCCAGCTCGTGTCCCTCGGTGCGGCTGAAAGAAGCCCGGCCCGGGCGGCCTGCACCCGGAGCGAAGCGAAGGGCCGAAGCGTCAGCGGAGGACGGCGACGGGAGGCGATTTTGTTTCGCGAGGAATTCGGCCCCCCTCTTCATGAGCAATTCTTTCTTGGCCTTATTCCTGGGGGGCCGAAGGGGAAAATCGTCGTGCGCAGCCGTTGCCGGCCGAATGGGTTGGGCTTAAGCCGCGCATAACCGAGGGATATGAGCTGGTGATGGGTCTCGTTGCGGCGCTCTCGAAGGCGCGAGATGAGAAGGATTTTCGACAATGGCCATCGCACATTGACCGCGACGTCCACCCCAAAGCGTGGGATCCGCTTCGCTCCCCCCAATTGGAGGGCGCCGCCCTTGCCTCCGCTCCTTGAAGGCGTCGCGGAAACCGTCACCAGGCGCGGGTTTCGGCCTGTTCCCAGATAGGAAGCGTCCGATTCCGCCGAGCTGGCGCCGTCACGCGCATGGCTGAGGCCGTTTCAGGCGTTCTCCCTCGTGAAGACAAGGCGGCCGCCATACGCGTGCTCAGACTGTCGGGGGAAGTCCTCGGCAGTCGGGGGCGGTCGTTTCTAGGCTGATCCGGAAGGTTTCAGGGTTGCGCCGCCATCGTCCGGGCCCCTTCGGGGATGAGACGGAAACATGGGGACCCTTGGCCGATGGGCGGCGCTGCATTTCCCAGCATGTGTTCTCAGTGTCATGGCGTTCTGGCAGGCTGCTTCCTCGCTGCAGCCCACGGCGCCGTCGATGCCTATCCACAAAGGATCACGAGAAGGACGTTGACGCCGAGACCCACCCGAGGCCATGGGGTCGAGCAGAAGGCTGACGCCGCGACGGGGGACAGTCGGCGGCGGATGCCTCTCGGGGGTGGGGGTCCGAACGGCCTCTGCCCCAACCGCGAACATCGCGCGCCCCTAATCCTGTGCGCGCCCGTCGTGACCCGCCGTGGCTATGGGCTGGGCGCTTTGTGCTGGGCTGATGTTCCGTCGCCCGTTCGATTCAATTTCCGTTTCGATTCGGACGAGGATGGCGCTCCAGAATCCATAGAGCTTTCGCGAGCGGGCGCGCTTGGCGCGGCGCAATTCGGTTTCGACGCGCTTGATCGCCTTGTCCGTCCCGAGCTCCTCGACGCTGCACCCGAGGATGCGCATGACAATGCGCTGTTCCCGTGTCGAGAGCGAGGGCGTGAAGTCGCTGTGGCGATCGATCTTGGACATGCGTCCGCGCGCGTTTGGAGGGGCTTAAGGTGATAAACCCTGAGGGGGAAAGTCGACGCCCGGACGAGTCCGGACGGCGAACCGCCGATCACGAATGCGTTCCTCATCGCCGATGGCGAGATCGTGCGCCAGGAACCTCAAACAGAGTCGCGCCGTTGATGGTTCAACCGGTCAGGCGGCGGGGGGCGTCTGTTCGTTATCGTTGTCTTCGATGGGATGGTCGTCGAAGGTGAGGCCATCGTAGAATTCGGCGAGCGGAATCGCGAGGCCGATTTCGGGGAGGGCGAGCGTATCGTCGTCCTTGAGCACAAGGACGTTCCATCCGTCCTTGGCGCGAACATGGACGGTGGCGCCGATCCGGGCCTGCTCGAGCATGACATAGTGCTGGACCGAGGGCGTCGCCTGATATTCACGCGCCTTGACGATGCGGTCGGCGGCGGCGGTGCTCGGGCTCAGCACCTCAAAGATGACCACGGGGTCATGGACCACCTTCGCGGATCGGTCGACGTGGGAGCACACGACCATCCCGTCGGGATAGCGGATATGTTTCTTGGCGACCTGGATCTTGAGATCGCTCCCATAAAACTTGCAGGGCTTGCCTCGCAGCCTGCCCCCAAGAGCTATGGCGAGGTTCCGCTGCACTGTCATGGCGACGGGCTCGACGCCGTCAAATTCGTAGCGCAGGTCCTGCCGCTCTTCCCATTTGAGGAATTCGGCGAGGGTCATCGGCTTCGGCGCCGTCAGGTTCATAGGTGACAGACTAGCACGGTTGCGCATGGGGGTCTTCCCTGGCTTTGGTTGAAGGCCTCAGCCGCGCCTCCTAGGAAGGCGTGAATCAAGCGGGCTTCCTTCGGCTTGATGCGGCGATCCTTGGCGATTTCGCGATTGACCGCCTCGGCCGAGTATCGATGTCCCCCCGGTCGGCGTGCGTTCGCTCTCGCGTCCGGGCGAGGGGGGCGAGGGACATCCGTTTTCGCGGTCATGGGCGCGTCTCGTCAGAATGGGCAGTTGTCGGGGTCGAGGAACTGCGGATAGGCCGCCCACCAGGTGGCGAGCGATACGGCGCCGATCCGTTCCCATTCTCCGATGCGGTAAATCTGATAGGCCATGGATTGGCGTCCCCTTCGATGTCGCGGCGGCGAGAAAGGCGGGGCGGCCAAAGCCTCCCCGCTTCGAAGCGCTCAAAAAGGAATGTCGTCATCGTTGCCGCGCGCCGGCCGCTGCTCCTGCGGCTCGTCCGGACTGTTGCCCTGATGGTTCGGACCCTTGGACAGGCGCTCGATGCGTTCGCCGGCGAGTGTGACGCCGTAGAACGTTTCTCCGTCCTTTTCCCACTTGGTTTGGCCCATCGAACCCGAGGCGAGGACGAGATCGCCCTTGACGATGTTGCGCTTGACGTAGCCGCGGGTGGACTCGCCGAAGACAGTGACTTCGTTCCAACGGGTGCGCTCGATCCATTCGCCGCGATTGTCCTTACGGCTGTAACTTGACGCGATGCTGACGCGCAGGGTTGTGCCGACCTGCTGGATCTCGCCGACCCGGCCGATGATCGTGAATTCCGCAATCGTGTTCATTGACGGGCGAGCAGGACGGCGGCGGGATCAAGTCCGTTTCGGCGAAGATGGATGGGCCGAGCCGCGTCGCAGCGACAATGACGCTGAATGATGGGTCGGATCGGTCGGTTGTTTTTCTGATGCTCCATTCGGCCGCGGGCGAGTGGTTCATCAACGACATCATTTATCCGCACCAGAAGTCCTTGCACCTGGTCCTTGACGCCGCCGGTCGTTGACAAGCCGGCGGCGACGGAGCCGCGCGCGGGCGGGAAGGGTGCATTGACCCTCGATCGTCGGGTCGGCGGATGGGGTGAAAAAGGGAGCGAATTTCGGCGTTCGTGTTCGCGCCATTGGTGCGGACCATCGAGGCCTCTGACCAACAGGAGGCTTCATGTCTGCGAGATCGCGAAAAACAGTCTGCTTGCAAAATGGACCGCCGCCTGGCGGGCGGCGAGGGCTATGGTTGATTGTCGGGGCGTCGGGAGTGCTTGCTGCGCATGCGGCGAGCGCCGATCCGCAAGTCGTTCTCCCGCAAGGGCTGCCGGTACAGGTCAAGCCAACCTTTGCGGAGCCGGGCTTGCCGCAGTTTACGTTTCCGACCGCGGGTGGATCGTTGCTTGGCGGGTCGGCGGACGTCGGCAATGGAAATGGTGCGGGCGATGGGAGCACGAGCCCTGGCGGCGGTAGCACCGCCGGCAGTGGCGACGCTTACAACACGATGATGGCGCAGAGTTGGGGTTCGTCTGCGGCCAGTGCGGCGGGAGCGATGGGCATTAGCGCGACGGCGCTGGCCGCGACCTGCGCGATGGAGTCGAATTGCCAGAATGTAGGGGCGGCGCCAGGCGGGAGTGCGACCGGCGCGTTCCAAATGATTGGCTCGACTTACAACGCGGACATCAAGGGCGCGGTGGCGTACGATCCTAGCATTGCCGGGACAATTGTCTCTGGAAGCGCGGGCGAGATGGATCCTGCGACGGACGCCTATGCGGCGGCCTTGAGTTGCAGCAGGACGCCCTTAATTTGCAGAACGGCGAGTTTGCCATCAGCAATCCGACGGTCCTTGATGTGCGGGCGGTCTATCAATTTGGCGCCGGCGCGGGTCCCGGTGTCGCCGCCGCGTCAGATGACGCCAATATTGCCCAACTCACGGGGTTGAGCGCTGCTTCGTTGGCGGCGAACGGTCTGAATTCGTCAAGCACGGTGGGTCAGTGGCGCCAGATGATCATCAACAAACTTGGGTCCGCGACCGCGAACCAAAGCGTTCTGCAACAATAGGAGAAAAGAGATGTTCAGGATGCTATCGAGATTGGCGCTGGCGCTGGGGTTGGCAACCGTTGGCAAGTGCGCGCATGCCGGGGAGCGGCTTCAGCCGGGTAGTCCGCTGTCCGAATATCAATGTTATCATATCGACGCGGCGACGTTGAAGTTAACGCCGGAAGACGCGTGGGAAGGGAAAGGGTTTCCTTCGGTGTTCACAGGTCCGTCGGAGGACAGTGAAAAGCGAGGGGAGGCGTCGGGTTTGGTCTACGTCGCCTGGCCGTTGCGGAAGGACAATGGGTTTGTTCAGATTCTGAGGGGTAACGGAGAGATCGCGTGGATTTCGGAAGCCGTAATCAGGCCTCTCTATCGAGATCCGGGATCGAAAGGGGGCTGTACTCTGTCGTGGCACGGCAATCGAATTCAGTTCGCTCTCGATCCGGGCGCCAAAGGGTGGTTGTTCCGCGATGGTCACGACATTCCAGAGGCCAAGTTCCTAGAGCATTCGCTGCATCGGTAATAAAAAAACCCGCCGTCTATGAGTGGGCGGCGGGCTTTTGTGGGTTGGTCCTATCGTCCGAAGATGCGCTCCAGGTCGACGAGGCTTGGAGCGTGAGCTGCGGTGTAGAGATAGCGGCGCCAGGCGGTCTTGCTCCATCGTTTCGGATTGCGATCACGCGGGTTCCGTCGACCGGCGGCGCGTTCGTATGCGAGAATGAGATCGATCGCGCGAAGGTCGGCCTTTGCTCTAAGACGGGCGCGATGGGAGCGGTCGTCAGCCCGGACCATGACGCGCCTCCTGTGTCAGTTCTGGTGGGAGGCGGGGCGGCGAGTCGGTGGGCAGTCGGACCGATCGACCGGGCTCATAGCCGCGCCGAAACGCTTTCTCGATGAGGTCGCGCAGAGTGGCTGCCGGAGATCGAGACCCGGAGAGATGCTTGGCGACGCCTGAGGCGATGCGATCCGCGAGGCTCATGGGGTAACACTCCGGTGCGAACGCGGGCGGCCGGGAATGCGGGGCCCGCGTTCTTGACGATGGGAATGTTCGGGCTTAGTCGGCCGCCGCTGCGTGGCAGCGGGCGCCTCGAGTGCGGTTGTGGACAATCGGCGGATCTTCGTCGTTGAGATGCGCGTTCTCGTCGGAGTCTGCGCTGTCGAGTTCGGCGTCGGGGTCCGGCTCGAGCGGATCGTCCTGCTCGCCAGGCGCTCCGTCCGCCTCCTCGAACGTTTCGTCGGATCCGTCGTCCGTGTCTCGGTAAGTCCACGAATAGTCGCGTGGGGCTTCCGAGTGGTGAGCGATTTCAGCCTGGGAGAGGGCGAAGAGCGCTGCCGGGTGGACGTAGGTCGAACCGGCGGCTTCTGTGACGACGGCGGCGCGGGTGTCCTTGACGCGCTGGCGCGGCTGGACGTTCAGGCTCGATCCGACGCGTTCGATCGCCGCCTTTGAGAGGCAGGCGAGGAAGTCCTCGGTCGCCATATGGCCGAGGTGGACGTCGGCGCCGATGGCTTCGCCGGCGATACGGGCTGGAAGACCGCTGTCGCCACGGCCGAGCGAGCAGGAGAGGACATTGGCGAGCGTCTGGCGCGCGACGACGCGCAGGCGTTCGACGTCTTGGCTGAGGCGTCCGCCTTCGGTGATCGACTGAACGAGTTTGGTGCGGGTTGCATTGGAGGAACCGTCGTGCGTCTGGATCGAGACGTTGCGGGCGTTCAAGGCAAGGATCAGCAATCCGATCAGAGTCGCGTCATCGGCAGCGTTTTCTTCGAGACCCTTGACCAGCGCGTCGGTGCGCAACGCGCCGATGATCTCCGTCCCCTTGCAAGTGATCTCGGGCCGGGTTTTCTTCGGTGTGGGAGCGTCGTTCTCGTCGTCGCGGCTCGATTGGTCCTTGCCTTTCTTCGCGTCCTGCTGGGGCGTGTGGAACACGATTTCGCGGATCGTGCCGTCGCGCGGATGGATTGCGTAGCCGATCTGGTCGCCCTTCTTCGGCTTCGTCCAGGTGCGTTGCGCCTTGGGAGGCAGTTTGGCCTGGCCAGACTGGTCCATTTCCAGAAGAACGCCGTTTTTCGGCATGTGGGCGTCGAGCCAGGCGCGCTGCGCGGACGTGAAAGCCTCGCCCTCGACGGTGAAGCGATTGTCCTCGTCGCCCTCGCCGAACAGGTCCTCCTGCCAGACGATCGCGAATGCTGCGCGCTCGTCCTCGCCAAACTTGGCGTCCTTTGCGAAGAAGCGGGTCTTTTCGAGCGCCTGGGCGATCTTCCACCAGACTGCGCCTTCGCCCCTCTTGGGCTTGAGCATCTTCCAGACCGTGGTCTGGTCGTCTCGCGGCGCCGAGGCGATGGTGCGCAATTCCTGTTCCCTCGGCATGTCGCCTGCGCCGATCTGATCGAGGATAGCCGGGTGGACGGTCGCCAGCAGCCGGAGCTTGCGGATCTGGCGGACCGGAATAGCGAGCGCGGAAGCGATGGCCTCTTCGGTCCAGTTTTCGGAGGCGAGGCTCTCTATCGAGCGCCAGAGGTCGATCGTGGCCATAGGCGCCCGTACGACGTTTTCACTCACTGCTCGCATCTGGTCGTGGTCGTCGGGGGCTTTGACCAGGACGTCGATTACGAAGAGGCCGATCTGTATGGCGGTGCGGACGCGGCGCGCGCCATAGGTGATGGTGAGCTCGCCATTGCTCTCGGTGACGGTGGGCGGCTGCAGGATGCCGATGGTCTTTATGCTGGCGGCAAGTGCTGCGTCCGACATTTCGCCGGCCTGGATTTTGCGCGGGTTGTGGATGTTTGCCTTGAGGATTCGGGGATCGACGCGCCGCAGTTCCATCTGGATTCTCCTGATTTCTCGTCCTCGAGACGGTTCCTCGAAGATGAAACCCAGGAGAGCGCGGGCGATCCGGCCGGGGCAAAGGCGGCGCGTAGCGCCGGGAGCCGGCCGCCCAGCGAAGCGGCGGAACGGACCCGCCCTTTGCTGCGGCCGGGCGTCCCGTGCTTCCGGTGTCCTTTGTTCTCCCTCTCTACTTTGAAGTGCCTTTCCCGCTGACGCTCGCTTTCACTTGAAATGCGAGACGATTCCGTAAGCGGCGATAAGAAGGGTGCGCGTCGATGGCGCGAACCGGCCGATCAGGCGGCGGCGTTGATCGCCGGGCCTGGCGCGTCGTTGCCGGTGGCGGCGAGCGAAGCGTCGAGTGCGGCCATTTCGGCGCGCTTCTCCTCGAGCTCCGATTCATGCGGAAAGGCGTCGCCGAGGCGAGCCTTGAAGCCGGGCAGCCAGTTTGAGACTTCGGTGACGGTGCGGCGCTCCTCGGCAAGCTCAACCTCGAACCGCCCGAGCGCGGATTCGAGCCGGGAAATCAGGCCGAGCGGAGTCATATCCTTTTCCAGGGGGATGGGGTCCGACCCGGCGGCGGCGCGGTCGAGCCTGAGGTCGATGTCGTCGAAGTAGCTCGTCCGCGCGACGATCGCGAAGCCGCCGATCGCCGCGACGGCCACGGTCGCGCCGGGCTTCTTCGGCTTCATCTTTCGTGCAAGCGCGATCAGCGCCTCGCCCGCGGCCTTGCGCTCGGTCAGGCGGCGATCGGCGACTGTCATCGCGAAGGCGTCGCCGCGGGTCGGAACCCGCCGGCCGAGGTCCTGCGTGATCGCCTCGATCCGGTGCGTCGCGTCTTCGAGCCGCCTTTCGCCGAAGGCGATCTTCCGGCGGATGGCGAGCTGGTCGTCGAAGTGGCTGTCGCGCAGGCGCTCGAGGCGGGCAATCTCGGAGGCGATGCCGGCCCTGCGCATGAGCCGCTCGTCGCCCGACGCGATCGCCTTGGCGAGCGCGAACTGGTTCGCCTGCGATCCGACGTCTTCGATCCTCCGGACTAAGCGGTCGCCTGACATGGCGGCGTCAATGAAGCGGGCTTTGCGCTCGAGGATCTGCCAACCGGTCGCGTCGACGCTGCGCTTGGTCGCGTAGGCGTAGAGCTCGATCTCGTCGTTCTCGTTGCCGTGGCGTTCGATCCGGCCCTCGCGCTGCTCGATCTGCGAGGGCAGCCACGGCACGTCGAGATGGTGGAGGGCTTTGAGGCGCCGCTGGGCGTTGACCCCGGTGCCCATGGTCTCGGATGAGCCGATCAGAATCCTGACCTGGCCGCCATTGACCGCGTTGAACAGGCGCTGTTTCGCCGAGGACTTCTTGTGGTCCTGCATGAAGGCGATCTGGCTCGCCGGCACGCCGCGGGCGACGAGGGAATCCTTGATCCAGCGATAGACGGAGAAGCCGCGCGTTTCTTCGGCGGCCAGCGTGCCGAGGTCGGAAAAGATCATCTGCGCCGCACCGGGCAGGGCATAGGACACGCCATCGGCCCGGGTATAGCGATTGTTCGCTGTTTGTTCCCAGATCGTGAACACCCTGTCGATCAGGGCGTTGAGCTTGTTGTCGGGGTCGTTGCCGCTCCCTGATCGGACGAAGCGGAGATCGATCGCGGCGTGTCGGCCGTCGGTGATGACGGACAGCAGGATGTCGTCGCACTTCTCCGGTTTGCGGGTCCGTGCTTCGATCGCCTTGATCCGCTGGGCGAGATGCTGCTGATAAGAGAGGAAGGCCTCGCTCGCCGGGGCGGCGACAATCTGCCGCCGTCCTCCCGCGATGGCCGGCAGCTTCAGATACTGGCGAAGATCGGACTTCAGCACCACGTCGGTCGCCATGCGATAGATCGCCATGAGGTCGGGCACGTTGACGAACTCGCAGAATCTCGTGACTGGCTTGTAGAGGCCGGACGGCTGGAGCTCGAGCTCGGTCCTCGTTTCCCCGAAACTTGCGGCCCAGGCGTCGAACTGGTGGATGTGTAGATCCTCAAGCGCGTGCGGCTGGACGAAGCGCTGCACAGTGAAGAGTTCGGCGAGCGAGTTGGTGATGGGCGTTCCGGAGGCGGCGATCAGCGCCCGGCCAGGATTGTTTGTCGAGTCGATGAACCGGACTTTGACGTAGAGGTCCCAAGCTCGCTGCGAGCCTTCCGGATCGATGCCCTTCAGCGTCGTCTGGTTGGTGGCGAAGGAGAGTTTGCGAAACTCCTGCATTTCGTCAACGATCAGCTGGTCGACGCCGATCTCGGCGATGGTCAACATGTCGTCCTTGCACGACTTCAGGCGCTCGAGGTCTTCTTCGAGCCCCTCCTTTATCCGCTCGATGCGCTTGCGCGAGAGCCAGTCGGCGCCGTCGACGCGCTCAAGCAGGTCAGAATAGGACGCGATTTGATCGGCGATCAGGCGGCGCTCGAACTCGGCCGGGGCGGGAATGAACTTGAACGCGCTATGAGTGATGATGATGCAGTCCCATTGCGCGGTCGCGGCGCGGGCCAGAAAGCGCTGGCGCTTGTCGCGGACGAAATTGGTCTCGTCGGCGACTAGGATTCGGGCCGTCGGGTACAGCTGCAGGAACTCGCGGCTCGCCTGGGCGAGGCAATGGCCGGGGACCACCATCATCGCCTTGGTGATAAGGCCGAGCCGCTTCTGCTCCATGATCGCGGCGGCCAGGCTGAAGGTTTTGCCCGCTCCGACCGCGTGGGCGACATAGGTCGTGCCGGAAGCGACGATCCGCCAGATTACCCGCTTCTGGTGGGCGTAGAAGCTGATGACGCTTGAGGCACCGGGAATCGTGAGGTGCGAGCCGTCGAAGTGCCGGGGGACGAGGTTGTTGAAGCGGTCGTTGTAAATCCGGGCCAGCCGGTCGGCGCGTTCGACGTTCTTCCACACCCAGGTCTCGAACGCTGCTTTGATCTTGGCGAGCTTGTCCTTGGCGGCTTCGGTGTCGGCGGCGTTGAGGACCCGTTTCTTGACCCCGTCCTCCTCGAACTCGTCGTAGATCTGCGGCAGCGAGGCGTTGAGGGCGTCCATCAGGAGCTCGCCGGCGTGCCGGCGAGCGGTCCCCCAATCGGTCGAGGAGCTCGCCAGGGCAGCGAAGGCGTTGACGCTGAACGACCAGCTCGCGATCTCGACCGTGTGATAGATCGGCGTTTTGACGCCGAGCACGTCGTCCGCAAATGAGGAGACGACATCCGCGGGGATCCATGGCGCGCCGAGGCGCGCGGTGATCTCGGATGGCTTGAGGTCCTCGGGCAGGGTCTTTTCGAGCGCCCCGACATTGCGTTGATAGCGCGCGTCGAGCGCCGAGGCAGCCTGTGCGGCCGCGAGCTTGTTGCGGACCTTGCCGGATAGATACGCGTCGGCGGTCACCCAAACGTCTCGCTCCCGCGCGACGGTCGCTTCGGGGTCGAGGAAGATGCGTTCGCCCAGTTCGGCGATCGTCGTCTCGCGCGACCGGCCGAGAAGTTCGGCGATGCGGTCGAGATCGACGAGACCGGTCTCATGCAACGCAACCGCGAGCGCGTCCTCGGCCGTCTCGATCAGCGGCGTCGTCTCCGGATGGAGCACGCGCTCGCGGAAGATCGGTCCATGCTTGGCTGTTCCGCTTTCGAGATCGTAGTCCTCGATCGAGGCGACGAGCCAGACGTCGGGGTCGTCGAGGAAGGGCTGAAGGTTCGGGTGACGGAAGGTCTCGCGTGTGTCGCCGTCCGCAGTGACGGTCTCGCTGATCGTCGTCAGGTTGATCGGGCCGAAGTTGCGGACGAAGAGCGCATAGGCCGAGCGCAACCGGATCTGCACCGATCCCCAGGGCTCATCGTTTGCCTGCGTGCGCAAAACTTCGCGAACCGCGTCACGGACCGCGATCATGCTACGGATGATGCGGGCGTGCTTCGCCGGGATGCCTTCGGTCCCTCGGCCGTCGCGCACGGCGACCGGCTGCGGCTCGCCGTCGATGATCTGAACGAGGACGCCCTCAAGGACAAGATAACTGCCCTCCTTGATTGCCGCTCCTTCCGCGGCGGTGCCGACGCGCACCGTCGCCTGAAAGGCAGTCTTCGCCTCAGTTGCAGCGGCCTTGAACAGATCGCGCGGTAGGCGATTGAGCGCCTGGGCCAGAAGGTCGGCGAGCGCGCCAGGCGTCGAGAGGACCGGCTTCAACGTATAGACCGGCCCGTAGGCGCTTGAGGTGCGCGCGTGGGTCCCGAGGACCATTTCCGGGTGCTCGACGAAGTAGCGGTTGATCGACAGCGCCGTGTCGCCGCCGTCGGTCGGCACGGCTTCGGCAAGACTGTCCCACGCTGCGCCGGCAGGCGCGGTTCTTGCGTCCCGCTTTTGCAGGAACAGGATGTCGACGACGACTTCGGTTCCAGCGCGGCCGTGCATCGCGCCTTCCGGCAGGCGCACCGCGCCGATCAAGTCCGCCATGGCGCCGATGTGCGCTCGCGCCTTGCCATCGACCTTATCCATCGTCCAGCGCGAGGTGACAAAAGCCGCAAGACCGCCTGGGCGCAGCCTCTCGACGGAGCGGGCGATGAAGTAATCATGCAGGGAAAGGCGCAGCTCTCCCGCTGGATCTTCTGCGAGAACGGTGCGATCGGAGAACGGGGGATTCCCGATGGCAAGGTCGTACAGCTCCGGCAATCTCGCCTTGGTGAAGTCCTCGTTGCGAATGCGGGCGTTCGGGTAGAGGAGTTTGGCGATCCGGGCGGTCGTTGGGTCCATTTCGACGCCGGTCAACGCAAGCTGGCCGGCGAGGGCCTCGGGCGAAAGGGCGAAGAACAGGCCCGTCCCGCAACCGGGCTCGAGGACGCGCCCGCCGTCGAACCCCATCCTGCGCAACGCCCGCCAGATCGCGCGGATCATGAACTCTGGCGTGTAGTGCGCGTATTGGGTGGCCCGCTTGAGTTTAATGAGATCCTCGCGCGAGACGAGCTCTTCAATTTCGACGCCGAGATCTTCCCAGGCAGGCGCGAAAGCATCTCCGGCGCGGCGGAAGATCCGGTCGGCTAGGTCAGACGTGCTGAACGCAGTGAAACGCGCCAGCTTCTCCTGCTCGTCGGGGCGCGCGTGACGGCCTTCCGCCTCGATCGTCGTCATGAGCCGGATCGCGGCGAGGTTGTCCTCTGCGCGCGCCTTCCAGCCTTCGGCGAGATGGCGATCGCCGGAGAGCCGGTAGTCCTGCGCTGGAAGAGATGGTTGTGTGGGAGCGGGCGCGTCGAGGGCTTCGTCCTCTTCGACCTTGAGGTTCATCTGCGCAGGGGCAGGCGATTTCGCAGTCGGGAATCCGCCATAGAGGCCGAAGCCCTCCGTAAGGATCGTGGTGTCGAGGAAGGGCAGGGTGAACTGGTCGTGTTTCATAGGGGAGCGCTCGTGAGAAGCGCGTGCAAGCGCGAACCTCGACGCATGAGCGTGGTGGGCTGTCGTCTTGACGCGGAGGATGAAAGGGAGGGGTTTCAGGAAGACGCGCGGCTAGGCGGTCTTGCCCTTAGATTTATCGCGGCCCGTTATCGGGCCCGATGACCATCGTGAACGGTCGAAGCGCAGGATTTCGCGCATAGTTTCGCCCGTCTCAAGCTGCGAGCAGAGAGACAATCGACGTCGCGCCCTCGTCCTCGGCGTCTATGGATTCGCCAGACGTCTCGCAATAATCGGGATGGAAGCCGAGGATATAATCGACCATCCTTTGCGCTTCAGCCGCGGCGCGAAAAATCTCCCGACGATCTTGCTTGAGCATGGCTAACCAGGACTGGAGGTAGCTCGCGTGATTGGGAATGTCGCAGGGCAATCCGATCATGGATCCGGCGGCGACGGAGGTCAGCTCGGCTCGAAGTTCCTCTTTCGCGTAAAGAACAGATCCAAACCCGCCGCTCAGATCGCGGTTCAACCGCGTGGGATGACCGCTGGCGTGAGCGAGTTCGTGCAGGACCACGGCCGCGCGCTGTTCCGGCCCGCGAAAGGCCTCGTCCGGCGGCATTTGAATGATGTTGAGCGCCGGGCTGTAGAAGGCGCGTTCGCCACCGATCCGAACCGGCACGCCGCTCGCCTCAAGGATGAGCTCGACATCCTGGATGCGCTCAGGGACAGTCTTCGCCGCAGTTGATGGCCCAAAGGCGGGGGCGCCATCAATTTGCGAAGCGTGAAAGACCGAGAACCTTCGCAGCATCGGGATGCGCCGTGACTCGCCACCGCCGTCCCCGGCTCTGTCTTCGATCTCGATCGGCTTATAGAAATAGACGGGCGTCGCCTTTTCGCCCTTGCGCACCTGCCATCCGCGCGCCGCCGCTTGCCGGTAGCTGCACCAGCGGGGATCGCCGCTCGTGAAAGCAAGGGGTGACATGCCGAGCACGAAGAGATTGACCCCGCGATAGCGACGGCCGGTCGCGACGTTTATCGGCATGTTGGATCCACCGCAGGCGTTCTGGTCCCATGGTCTGCGCCACGGCGCGACTCCCGCCTCGATCGCGGCGATGATCTTGTCGGTGAGTTCCTGGTAGTGGTCGCGTCTTTGTGTTGGATGGCTTCGGAGGTTTCTCATCTCGCTGCCCCTCGGAACGGAATTGTTCCTGAACAGCCTCCCAACCCTCGCATGGCGGCCGGCGGGGCAAGGGCGTGCCAGCGGGCTGGGAGAGACCAGCGAAGCGGCTCGACCGGCCGAACCCTTGCCGCGACGGGCGTCTATGCGAAATCGGTCTCTTTCAGCCCAGTTTCATGGCGTCTGTATCCGACCTCTATTTTCATCCTGGATGAACATATCTCCGATCCCTGGCCCCGCTACGCCAGTCGACCAGCCAATGATACCAACAGAACCGTGCTTGCAATTGCTGCATCGCAGCACTACATTGTTGCGGTGCGGGTTCACGCCCGTATATGCCCTCCTTGGGCGTTTCCTCCCTAGACTCAAGGCCGCCTTAGGGCGGCCTCCTTTTTGGCGGTGACCGTCCGGGAGAGCGCGGACGGACCGGCTGGGGCAATGGCGGCGGGAAATGCGTCGGAATCCGGACGGGCCAGCGAAGCCACCGAACGGGCCCACCCTTTGCTCCGGACGGGCGGCCGTGCTTTCAGTCTGTTCTTTCATTCTCCGTCATCGGCAACTTCCGCCGTCGCGACGCCCGAAGAAACTCGGCGAGAAAAACATGCTCCATCCCGTCGATCTCGCGCCGCGTGCAAGTCGGGACGCTGTGCAAGAGGACGCAAAAGGCGCCGATCGGGCGGCCGCGCTGCGCTGAGTTAAGAGCGGTCGGAGTCGGACTGCGGGTCTGCTTCGAAAGTGAGGCCGTCGTAGAGTTCGGCGAGCGCAACCTCAACCTCGACCTCAGGCAGAGAAAGACTCGAGTCCGCAACAAGGATTTCATGCGTCCATGAGGCGCCGGCACGGGCGTAGACCGTGGCACCGATGCTATCCTGCTCGAGCATGACATAGCGTTGGACGGAGGGAGTCGCTTGGTATTCCCGCGCCTTGATGAGGCGATCGACCCGCGTGGTGCTCGGACTGAGGATTTCGAAGACAACGACAGGCTCGTGGACGACCGTTGCGGCGCGGTCGAGGGAGGAACAAAGAATCATGCCATCAGAATAGCGGATGTGGCCTGCGGCAACCTGAAACTTGAGGTCACTGCCAAGGAACTGGCAGGGCTTGCCGCGAAGACGGCCGGTCAAGGCGAAAGCGAGGTTCCGCTGGATTACGGCGTGTGCGAATGTCCCGCCGGTCATCGCAACGGGACCGATCCCGTCGAATTCGTAGCGCAAGGGCTGCCGATCCTCCCATTCGAGGAATTCAGCGAGCGACATGGGTTTGAGAACAGCGACGTTCATAACGGTGACTGTACCACGAATTGGGGTGGGACGCGACGAAGCGTACTGAGCGCACGCGTCGGCCCGGACGGGCGCCGCGCCGGGTCAGCGCGGTCGAAGGAGCGTCGTTGAGCCCAGCCGCACCCCACACCGAGCCGAGAGCCGGCAATCAGGTGCGGAGTCGGTAACCGCGGCGCCGCTTGCGCTCGAGCCATGTATTGAGCGCCATCTGCGCGAGGGGCGGGGACGCGTGAAGGTCGATTCGTGTTTGCAGACGGCTAAAGCCCGCGAACGACGCAGGCTCGGGGGACGTCGCATAGGGTTTGTCTTCGAGGAGCCAGCGTGGGGCCAAATTGCTCGATCGTGTCGGCATTCCGCGTGGCCGCAACGCACTCGACGGCGAAGTCGACATTCCAGCTTGCCCCAGCCTATAGCATTAGCCGGTGAACGAGGGACTGACTTCCCATGAGGCCGCACGACTATTGGCAGCGGATTGATCCTGCGGGCGCTCTTTCCTCCGGCCTCGGCGAAGACAGCTATGTTGTCGACCTCGACGGCGGCGGACAGTTGGTCCTGCCCGTGCGGATGTTGGCCGATGGAAAACGCGGCCTGGCGTCGCTGATCATCAATCAGGCCAGCTTCGCAGCGCAAGACCGGCTGGCCGGGGACCTCGCCCGGCGCCTCGAGCCGTTCCGCCCGGAGGTCGTGGTCGGATTGCCGACTCTGGGTCTCACTCTTGCGAGCGCGGTCGCGCGAGCCCTTGGCCACGAACGCTACGTCCCGCTCGGCACTTCGCGCAAATTCTGGTATCGCGAGGAGCTCTCGGCCCCCCTTTCGTCGGTCACGACGCCGGACCAGAAGAAGACGCTCTATCTCGATCCGCGCATGACCCGGGTCCTCGAAGGGCGTCGGGTGGCGCTGATCGACGACGTGATTTCGAGCGGCGCCTCCATCGCAGCGGGAATGGCGCTCATGACCCGGATCGGCGTGGAGCCGGTCGTGATCGGCGCAGTGATGCTTCAGTCGTCGCGCTGGCGGGCGAGCCTCGATCCGAAGGTCAAGGAGAGAATCGTCGGGCTGTTCTCGACGCCGATGCTGGAGAAGGAGCTGGACGGACGATGGCGTCCCGAAGGGTCTGGCGACGCTGGATCGACCGAATCTGGAACTCGGAGAACAGGTCTCTCCATGACCGCGCGCGAGGACGATGGCGCCTCCTCGGACTGGCGCCCCGTCGCTCCCGCCGCCGATGTCGTGGAGGGCAGGCCGCACGCGGTCGTGGTGGAAGGCAATCTGCTCGTGATCGTGCGGACGGGGGAAACCTTTCGCGCCGCGCAGGGCCTCTGCCCGCACGAGCGCGGCGACCTTTCCTCGGGACGAGTGGAGGGAGGCTGGCTCGTGTGCCCCCGCCATCTTCTGTCCTTCGATCTCGGCAGCGGCGCCCCGTCGAAAGGCTGGGGCGTCCCTGCGCTCAAGCTTTATCCCGCCAGGAAGGCGGGCGAGCAAATCGAAATTGACGCGGCCGCGCTGCGGCGCGATCCGCCGCTCGGCGCTCGCACGGTCTGGAATCTGGCGCCGGGCGCCAACTGAAGGACCGGCCAGGCTCGGAGACTTTCTCATGGCGCCCAAGAATTGGCGCCCAAGAATTGCTGGCGCCCAAGAATTGCTCGTGGCGCCGAGAATTGCTCGTGGCGCCCAAGCGTTCATGATGCTCAAAAAAGCGCCTTGAAAAATCGTCAGTATAATGATTATCGTGGCCAGGAAATCCATGGGGCGCGCGCTTCCCCGCCAGCCGATAAATCGCGAGGCGAATCCCATCTGTCCCGCGGCGGAACGAGCGATTATCGAACAGGGGCCTGATCGATGAACGAGAGTCCTGCCCTCGATATCGTGCTTGCCGGCGGCACGGTCATTGATCCGGCGGCCGGACGCAACGGGCGCTACGACATCGGAATACGGGGCGGCCGAATCGCCGCCGTCGAGCCGGACCTCTCCGAAGCCGAGGCGGGCGAGCGCATAGACGTCTCGGGAAAGCTTGTCTTGCCCGGGATGATCGACACGCACGCGCATGTCTACGAGCATGTCACGGGCAAGTTCGGCCTCAACGCCGACATGGTGGGCGTGCGGTCGGCGGTGACGACGCTGGTCGACCAGGGCGGACCGAGTTGCATGACGATTGGCGGGTTTCGCAACTACGTCGCCGCCACATCGAAGTCCCGGGTGCTCTGTTTCATCTCCTGCTATCTGGTGGGCGGCCTGGAAGGGCACCTCTATCCGGACCTCTACGGGCCGAACGGGGTCAACAAGGACCACACGATCCGCGTCGCGAAGGACAATCTGGACATCGTCAAGGGGATCAAGGCGCACGCCGAGATCGGCGGTCAGTCGCGCTGGGGCCTCGAGGTCATCAAGACCGGCAAGGAGATGTCGCGGGCGACCGGGCTTCCCCTCTACATTCATCTCGGGCAGCTCTGGTCGAGCCTCGAGGAAGGCCCGGTGCCCGACGCCGATGAGCTGATCCGCGAACTCGTGCCGATCATGGAGGAGGGCGACATCCTCGCCCATCCGTTCACCCGCCATCCCGGAGGATTCGTTTCGAAGGAGGGCGAGGTCCATCCGATCGTGTTCGAGGCGATAAAACGGGGCGTGCGGGTCGATGTCGGGCACGGATCGCATTTCAGCTTCGCCGTGGCGAAGAAGGTTCTCGACTCGGGCATCCGTCCGTTCACCCTCGGAGCCGATCTCCACGGTTACAACGTGCGCGTTCCGCAATCGGGTCAGCGCGAGGAGGAGCGCGCCGCCAACCCGTTTTTCGGCATCGCGCCCTTCAACCTCACCGTGGCCATGACCGAGTTGCTCACCCTCGGAATGGAGATCGAGGATATCGTCGCCACCACCACCGCCAATCCCGCCAGAATGCTGCGGATGGAGAACGAGATCGGCACGCTGAAGCCCGGCTTGGTCGCCGACGTCAGCGTCATCGAGATCGAGCACGGCCGCTTTCGGCTGTTCGACAACAGCGGGGTCGAGGTCATCGCAGACCGGTTAATCCGCCCGCGCTTCTGCCTCAAGGACGGAGTCCGCTTCGACGCAGACTCGCCTCTCGTTCCCGACGCGGTCGCGGCCTGAGCGGGGCGGCGCGGATGCGGGCTTTCGTCGAGCGCTCCGGACGATGATCCCAGCGCGAGCCGAGAAAGACCGAAGCGCGCGCGAAGGCGTTGGCGCGTCCGTGCCGCGGCGCGAGGACGCAAGGCTCCTGGCTGGCGAGGGCCGGTTTGTCGCCGACATCAAGCTGCCGGGAATGCTCGACATCGCCTTTGTGCGCAGTCCGGTTGCGCACGGGCGCATCCGTTCTGTCATCAAGCCCGGAGGCCTCGAGGCGAGCGTCTTCATCGGCGCCGACCTAGAGGGCGTGACGGGCATCAAGGCCTATTCGGGCCTTCCGGGCTTTCGCCGTTCGATCCAGCCTGTGCTGGCGGAGGGAAAGGTCCGGCATGTCGGGGAGCCGGTTGCCGCCTGCCTCGCCTCCACGCGCGCGAAAGCGGAAGACCTCGCTGAAGCGGTGCTGCTCGACGTCGAGACGCTGCCGGCGGTCTCCGAAATGACGCGCGCCCGCGATGCGAATGCGCCGCTCGTCCACGAACATTGGACCGAGAACGTCTTTCTCGAGACGGCCGTGGACATCGGCTTCGAGGCCGCGATCGCCGGGGCGGCGGCCATCGTGAAGCGGACATTCCGCACCTCGCGCCAGTGCATGGCGCCGATCGAGGGCCGAGGCGTCGTCGCCTATTACGACCTGCAGGCCGAGCAGGTCGTGCTCTATTCATCCACGCAGATGCCCCACGTGGTGCGCACCGGCCTCGCCGACTGTCTGGGGATCGACCACGGCCGAATCCGGGTGATCGCTCCCGATGTCGGCGGCGGTTTTGGCTACAAGGGCGTGCTGAGCTCGGAGGAAGTGTTCGCGACCTGGGCGGCGCTGACGCTTCGCCGGCCGGTTCGCTGGATCGAGGACCGGCGCGAGCACCTGACCGGGGGCGCAAACTGCCGCGAGCATCATTACGAGATTACCGGCTATGCCGCTCAGGACGGATCGCTGCTGGCGGTCGACTGCGAGGCCATTGTCGATTCCGGGGCCTATTCCATCTATCCGTTCTCCGCCTGCCTCGAAGCGGCGCAGGTCGCGTCCATCCTTCCCGGCCCCTACCGGCTGGGCGGCTATCGCTGCCGGACCTGGTCGGTCGCCACGAACAAGCCGCCGATCCTGCCATATCGGGGCGTCGCGCGCGCCGGGGTGTGTTTCGCGATGGAGCTTGTGATCGACGCGCTCGCGCGCGAGCTTGGGATCGAGCCCCACGCGATGCGCCTCGCCAACGTCGTCCCGCCGGAGGCGATGCCCTTCACCAATATCACGTCCAAATATTTCGACAGCGGCGACTATCCCGAAGCTCTGCGGCGCGCCGCAGCCGCAATCGACGTCGGCGCCGTGCGACGGCGCCAGTGCGCGGGCGAGCGCGTCGGCGTCGGCTTCGCGATCTTCTGCGAGCAAGGCGCACATGGCACGTCGGTCTATGCGGGCTGGGGCATTCCCATGGTTCCGGGCGCCGAGCAGGCGACCGCGCGGCTCACGCCCGACGGCAGCCTCGAGCTGAGGGTCGGCGTGCAGAGCCACGGCCAGGGGCTCGAAACCACGCTGGCGCAGATCGCCCACGAAGAACTCGGCGTGCCGGTCGCGCAGGTCAAGCTGGTGCACGGCGACACGGCGCTCACGCCCTATTCCACAGGGACCTGGGGCTCGCGCTGCGCGGTGATGGCGGGCGGGGCTGTGTCGGCGGCGACGGCGCGGCTCGCCGAGCGCGTGCGTGCCATCGCCTCCCACCTGCTGCAGGCGCCGCCTTCCGACATCCTGCTCGAGAACGGCGCCGCGCGCTCCCGTTTCGGCGCGGCGGAGGTGACGCTGCGCGAGATCAGCCGCCTCTGGTTCACGGCGCCGCAGAACCTGCCGCCCGGCGCGGAGATGACGCCGCTGGAAGCGACCGAAGGCTATAAGCCGCTGCGCGACACGGGCACCTTCTCCTACGCGTGCCATGCCGCGCTCGTTTCGGTGGACGAGGAGATCGGAACCGTTCGCCTCCTCGACTATGTGATCGTCGAGGACGGCGGCGTGCTCATCAATCCGATGGTGGTCGACGGCCAGGTCCTGGGCGGGGCGGCGCAGGGGATCGGCACCGCGCTTTACGAGAAGATGCCTTTCGACGAGGCGGGCCAGCCGATGGCCGCGACCTTCGCAGATTATCTGCTGCCAGGCGCCGGGGAAATCCCGCCGATCCGGATCCTGCACATGGAGACGCCGTCGCCGCTGACGCGCTTCGGCCAGAAGGGCATTGGCGAAAGCGGCGCCATCGGCCCGCCGGCGGCGATCGCCAACGCCGTGAACGACGCCCTCGCCGGCCTGGGCGTCGCGGTCAGCGAGCTGCCGATCACGCCGGAGCATGTGCTGGCCGCGCTCGCCCGCGCGAACGGGGCCGCCGAATGAAGGCTGCCGCTTTCGCCTACACCGCGGTCGCCAGCAGCGCGGAGGCGATCGGCGCCCTCGGGTCGTCCGGGCCGCTGGCCAAGGTCGCCGCCGGCTGCCAGTCCCTCGGGCCCATGCTCAATCTCCGGCTTGTCCGCCCGGAGCGCCTGATCGACGTTTCGCGCGCCGTCGATATGCGGCGGACGACCGATGAAGGCGACGCGCTCGTTTATGGCGGGGCGGTCACCCATGCCGAGATCGAGGACGGCCTCGCCCCGGACGCGACGCCCGGATGGATGGCCTCCATCGCCCGAGGCATCGCCTATCGGGCGGTGCGAAATCGCGGCACGATCGGGGGAAGCCTCGCGCACGCCGATCCCGCCGCCGACTGGGTCGTGACGCTGACCGCCCTCGGCGCGGAGGTGTTGCTCTGCTCCCCGGCAGGGGCGCGCCGGCTGCCGCTTTCGCAATTCGTGACCGGCGCGCTCGCGACGGCGCTTCGAGAGGGCGAGATCGTGGCCGCGGTCCGCGTGCCGAAGCGTGGGCCGGCCGCACGCTGGGGCTATTGGAAATTCGTGCGCAAGCGCGGCGAGTTCGCCAAGGCGAGCGCTGCTGTGCTGATCGACACGGAGCGGCAAGAGACCCGCATCGTGATCGGGGCCATCGAACGGGCGCCCCTCGTCGTCCCCGACGCGCAGGCGATGTTCGCCGGTCCGCAGACGCATCGCGCCGTGCTCGAAAGTCTGCTGCCCGGCCGGCCGCAGGGCTCGCTGGTGTTTCACGCCGCCGCCCTGCGCCGCGCGATCGCGATCGCGCAAGGCGAGACGGCGCAGGCGGCCATGCCATGACTGCGGTTTCGCTGACCGTCAACGGCGGCCCGCGCGAGGCCGAGGTCGAGCCGCGCACGCACCTCGCCGACTTCCTGCGCGAGGACCTGCTGCTGACAGGCACGCACATCGGCTGCGAGCATGGGGTCTGCGGAGCCTGCACCCTGATGGTCGATGGCAGGCCGGTGCGGTCCTGCCTCACTTTCGCGGTGAGCTGCGACGGCGCCGACGTCCGCACCATCGAGGGCTACGGACGGGATCCGCTGATGGCGGCTTTGCGGGAGGCCTTCTCCCGCCATCACGCCCTGCAGTGCGGCTACTGCACGCCGGGGATGCTGGCCACCGCCTATGACATCGTGCGCAGACTGCCGGAGGCGGACGAAACCCGGATTCGGGAGGAGCTCGCGGGCAACCTCTGCCGATGCACCGGCTACGCAGGAATCGTGGCTGCGATCGCCGATGTGCTTCTTGCGCCACCCGCGGCCGAAGTGATCGCGCGCGAGCGGGAGGGCCACGCGTCCCTCGTCGCTCTCTTGCCGGCCGCCGCCGCCGCCCCGCCTGCCGGGAACAGCGCCGCGCCGGTTGAGATCCCGAACGAGTTCGAGGGCGCCCCCTCGCTTGCGCGCACGCTCGATCTCAAGCTTCCTCCCGACCGCGTCTGGGCGCTTTTCCGCGACCTGCCCGCCGTCATCGCCTGTCTGCCGGGCGCTTCGCTCACAGATCCGGAAAGCGTGACGCCGGGGACGCCCTTTGCCGGCCGCATGACGATTGCACTCGGGCCCATCAGGGTCGCTTTCAGAGGCGAGGCGGTCGTGGACTATGACGAGGAGCGCCGCTCGGGCCGGGTGCGCGGCGCCGCCCGTGATCCGCTTAGCCGCTCCAGCGCCGACGGAGAGATGCACTTTGCGGTGTCCCCGGCGGACGCGGGCAGTCGAGTTGACATTGCGCTCGCCTATCGCCTCAAGGGTCCGCTCGCGCAGTTCGGACGGCCGGCCATCGTCGCGGACGTGTTCGACCGGGTGTTGGACCAGTTCGCCTGCGCTCTGACCGCTGTGGCGGAAGGACGAGCGCCGGCCGCGGCCCCCGCCTTGTCGGCGATGGCGATTGCGGCCGAGATCGCGAGGGGCGTATTGCGCCGTCTGTTCCGGAGCGATCGCCGGTGACTTCCGGTCCAGCGGAAATGAGAGCTCTGCCGGCCAAACGAGGAGGGTCCGGAGCCGTGGCCAGAACCGCGTCCGCAGCGAGTTCGCCAGACGCCGACGGTCGGTCCGGGCGCGGCCCCCTCGTCAGGGCCTTGCGGGAGCGTCCGGGATTCCTGATCCGGCGTCTGCACCAGATCCATCTCGCCCTCTTCGCCACGGAATGCGCAGGCGAGGCGGTGACTCCCGTCCAGTTCAGTCTGTTGACGGCGCTGGAGGAAATGGATGCGATCGAACAGACGGCGCTCGGTCACGCGATTGGGCTCGACCGGACCAGCACCGCCGACGTTCTGGACCGGCTGCAGCAGCGGGGCCTCGTCAAGCGCAAGGTCAGCGCCCAGGATCGGCGGCGCAAGACGGTCTGCCTGACCCGTTCAGGTCGCGCCACGGTCGCCCGCGTCAAAGCCGCAGTGGACCGCGCGCACAAACGCACGATCGAAGCCTTGCCCCCTGAGGATCAGGCGCGGTTTCTCGATTATCTCGTCAGGCTCGTTGAAGAGAACAACGATATCGGGCGGGCGCTGTTGAAGCTCGTTTGACCCGGTCCCGGCCGTTCCGCGGCGAAAGGCTTCGGACATGAACGAATGGCGGCCTTCGCCGGCGACGCGGGCCTCGTTTGAGCGCCTCGCCGCCGCCCGCCCCAGATGGACGCAGACCGCGCCCCTTGGCGCCCTCGTCGACCTTCCCCCCGCGACGCTTCTGCACGCTGGACCGCCTTTCGAGGCCCCGGCGGAGATTCCGGAGCCGCTGCTCGCCGTCGCCGCCGCTGCGGCGGCGAGGGAAGGCTGGCGGGACGGCCCGGAGTCAGCGCGGGGCGCCATTCTCGCGGGCGAGATCGCGCTGCGTCCCGCCCAGGACTTCGGCGTCGTAACCCCGCTCGCCTTCGTCGTCGGCCCCGGCGCCTGGTGCCTGAAGGCGGAGGATGGCGCGGGCCTCGCGCCCGCACGGATCGCCCCGCTGAACGACGGCCCTGCGGCGGTCGCCTTCCGGTTCGGCCGGGTGACGCCGGAAGGCGAGGCCTATTGCGGGAGCGTCAACATGGCGCTCGGCCCCGCTCTTGCGGCGTCTCTCACAGAGCCTGTCGATATCCTCGCCGTCATGGCCGCGGGACTTGCGGGCGGGGACGACCTTCATGGCCGCGTCACAGCCGCCAATGCCGCGCTGCTCGACCGGATTCCCCCGCTGTCGCCGGACGCCGCGGCTGCGCTGCGATCAGCCAACCAGTTCGTTCTCAATCTCTTGATGGCCGGAGCGGCGCAGATGCTGGCCGCAGGAGCGGGAATCCCCGGCAGCGCGCTCGTTTCCGCCGCCGGCGGCAATGGCCGGATGTTCGGCTGGCGGCGGGCCGGCGAGCCGGAGCGATGGATCGTTCGGCCCGCCGCGCCCCCGGTGGGGCCGCAATCGGTCACGGACGCGCGGCCGCTGCCGGCGATCGGAGACAGCGCAGTGCTCGACGCCTGCGGCTTTGGCGCCGCGTCATTGCGCTTCGCGCCGGAAATGCTGGCGATGCTCGGCGAGTCCGCGCCCGCAGTCCGCTTCGGGCCGCAGGCGCATGATGCGTTCGTCGGCCTCCATCCCCTGTTGCCCTTCGAGGCGCTCAAGCTCGGGCTCGACCTCGACAGTCCCGCCGCCCGTCCAGGCGTCATTCTCGCTATGCTCGACGCTGAAGGCCGCGCGGGGCTCATTGGACGGGGCGTGGCGCCCTGGCCCCGGTGACGGCCCGCCGGCGCCGGCGCGCCGCTCGTTCGAGCCGCCTCATTGCGCGGCAGATCGCGGCGGAACTGCCCAATTTGACAGCGGCGCAGCCCAGGCGTTGGCCGGGACGGCGCGCGGATACGGCGCAGCCAAAAGCGCGTCGTTTTGGCACGCCAATTGCTCAGTATACCGACGAACGCGCCGCCTAGCCCAGGAGTTCGCCGTGATCGATGTCAGCGCCGTCCGCCGCCTCTCGCGAGGCGCGCTGGCGACCCTCCTGATCGCCGCAGGCCTGTCAGCCTTCAGCGTTTCGGCGGGCACGCTCGACGAGATCAAGGCGCGCGGCATGATGAACATCGCCACCGAGGACGATTTCCATCCGTTCGAGTTCATTCAGGACGGGACGCCGACCGGCTACGACACGGAGCTGGTGAAGCTCATCACCGCCAACGCCCCCTTCAAGCTGCATCAGGACACGATCCCCTGGGCGGGCATCCTGCCGGGCGTCACGACCGGCAAGTACGACATGGCGGTGAGCGCGGTGCTGGTGACCGACGCGCGCAAGAAGACGCTGCAATTCGCAAGCCCGATCGCCGAATCCACCACCTATTACCTCACGAAGACCGGCGGGACGGCGATCAAGAGCACAACCGATCTTAATGGCAAGGCGATCGGCGTGGAGGCCGGCAGCGCCATGGAAAAGCAGCTTCAGGCGCTCGACGCCAAGCTCAAAGCCGCCGGCGGCGCAGGCGTCAAGCAGATCGTCGAATATCAGGGCTATCCGGAGGCCTACCAGGACCTGGCGCTGGGGCGGCTCGACGCCGTCGTCAACACGCAGATCAACCTCGAGGCGCTCATTAAGGAGAAGCCCGGCGTGTTCGCGATGGGCCAGCCGATCGCCGAACCCGTCTACATCGCGTGGGCGGCGGCCAAGGGGAACGACTCGCTGATCGCCTACATCAATTCGCTGCTGCTCGCCGCGCGCAAGGACGGCAAGATGTACGAGCTGCAGAAGAAGTGGCTGGGCGCGAGCTTCGAGTCCATGCCGGAGACCATCCAGTAATCGGCCGAACCCCGGACGCGATCGCCTTCCGGCGCCAAGCCGAAAAGAAGCGGAGCGAAAGCGCCCGATGACTGGGTATGATGTCTACAGCATATTCAAAGGCGCGCTCTCGACGATCTCATTGTCGCTGGCGAGCATCGCGCTCGGCGTCCCGTTCGGACTGGGATGTGCGCTCGCCCGATGGTACCGCATCCCCGTTCTCAGCCCTCTTGTGATCAGCTATGTCAGCGTCGTCCGGGCGACACCCGCGGTCACGCTGGCTCTGCTGATTTACTTCGCCCTGCCGGATGTCGGCCTCTCGCTCGATGCGGTCTCCGCAGCGATCCTGACGCTGACCCTCTCGACGGGAGCCTTCAACACCGAGATCTGGCGCGGCGCCCTGATGGCGTTTCCCCGTGATCAGCTCGATTCGGCGGCCGCCTTCGGAATGTCGCGGGCGCAGAGCCTCAGGCTGGTCGTCCTTCCGCAGGTGTTCCACGCCGCGCTGCCGGCGCTGGTCAACGAAATGACCTTGCAGGTGAAAAGCACGCCGGCCGTCGCCGTGATCGGCATTGTTGAGATCACGCGCGCCGCCATGCGCGTCGGCGCCCGGACCTATGATCCCTTGCCGCCCTTCGCGCTTGCGCTTGTCCTTTACAGCCTCATCGTCTCCGCGTTCGTCATCGCGCAGCGCACGATCGAGCGCCGGCGCGAGATCGCCGGCAGGCCAGCGTGAGCGGCTTTGCGATCGTATGGCAGAACCGGCAGGAGATGCTGTCCGGGTTCGCCAATACCGTCACTCTCTCCGCTCTGTCGCTCATCTTCTCGCTGGTCCTGGGCGCCATGCTCTCGATGGCGCTCAACGGGCGCGCTGTGTTCCCGCGCCGGCTCGCCGCGCTCTATGTGGACGCGATGCGCTGCGTGCCCTTCCTGCTGTTCGCCTACTTCATCTATTTCGGCCTGCCGGCGATCGGCCTGCGGATGGACAATTGGATCTCGGGCCTCATCGCGCTGATCCTCTACAACATCGCCTATATGGCCGAACTGCTTCGGGCGTCGTGGCGCAGCCTGCCCGCCGACACCATCGAGGCTGGACACGCTTTCGGCTTCCACGGGCTCGGGCTCTTTTTGCGCATCATCCTGCCGCCCGTCGCGCTCGCAGCCGTGCCGATGATCGGCAACCAGACGATCCAGATCATCAAGGACAGCGCGTTTCTGACGATCATCGCCGTCGCCGAGCTCACGCACGCCGCGACCTCGATCCAGACCACCTATTTCGTGCCTTTCGTCTCCTTCATCACGGCGATCGCGCTGTACTGGATGCTCTGCATGGTCATCGAAACCGGAGTGGCCTTTGCCGGGCGACTCGCCGAAGCTCGTCGCTGACGACGCCGGGGGGCCGGTGATGCTCGGCGCGGTCGGGCTCACGAAGTCGTTCGGATCCCAGGTGGTGCTCGACGGCGTCAGCCTGTCCGTCCGCCGGGGCGAGACGGTCTGCGTGCTCGGGCCGTCAGGCTCGGGCAAGTCCACATTGCTGCGGTGCCTGAACTGGCTCGAGCGGCCCGATTCCGGCACGGTCATGCTGGGCGGCGAACGCGTCGGGCTGAGCCGGGGCGGCGCGCTCATGAACGATCGCGAACTCGCAGCGATGCGGACGCGGATCGGCATGGTGTTCCAGCACTTCGCCCTCTGGCCGCATCTGACCGTGCTGCAGAACGTCATGGCCGCGCCTTTCCATGTGCTCAGGCGCGACCGCAGGACGGTGGAAGCGCAGGCTCTGGCGCTGCTCGAGCGCGTCGGCCTTGCCGCCAAGCGCGACGAGTATCCCGCCCGTCTGTCGGGAGGCCAGAAGCAGCGTGTCGGCATCGCCCGGGCGCTGGCGATGACGCCGGACGTGCTTCTGTTCGACGAACCGACCAGCGCCCTCGATCCCGAACTCGTCGGCGAGGTGCTCTTTGTCATGAAAGGCCTCGCGGCCGAAGGCATGACGATGGTGGTCGTGACGCACGAAATGGCCTTTGCGCGTGACGTCGCGAGCCGGATTGTCTTTCTCGACGGCGGCAGGATCGTCGAAGAAGGAGCGCCGGGCGCCTTTTTCGATTCGCCCAAGACGGAGCGAGCGCGACAGTTCCTGCAGCGCTATTCGAGCCGTCAATGACCGCTCGATCCCGGCTTCACAACGACCGTGCGGCGAGCGATCCGGGACGTCGGCGCCGGCCTCGTGCTTCTGCCGAAATACCCCTCTGGCGACTGAGCGGCTCCCCGGTCAGAAAAACGGAAACAGGCCCTTCCCATGCTGGCGAAGCCATTCGGCGCTGTCATAGGCCTGGTACTTGGATTGATTGGCGTGGTTCCATTCGCGGTCGAAGCCGGTGAGGGACTGCGTGGGGATCACGGGCCCCCAGCCGACTGTGCCATAGGACGATGAGTTACCCTGCTGGGCGAGCGCCGGGCTGGCCAAAAGGGCGACGACTGCGGCGGCGCCGATGAATGCACTGGCTTTGAACATCGGTCTTTCCTCTAGGTTTGAGACGCTTATCAGGGCCGATAAGGGCCACGATCGTGATGACGAAGCCACGCCGCCCCCGCTCTCGCGCGCTCTTTGCTTTCGTTGGCGTGGTTCCACGAGCGCTGGAAGGGCGTCAGCGATTGCGTGGGAACGGTCGGGCCATAACCCTCCGTCCCATAGGACGATGAGTTGCCGCGGACCGCGAAGGCTGAGGCCGACGGGAGGGCGAAGGCGGCGGCAAGGCCGACTAACGCGATTGTCTTCAGCATGGATGGCTCCTGAAGTCTCGATCCGGTGACTGATTGTCAGGTAGGAAACGCCAGGGGCGGCGGCAATGGTCCGGGGTAAGGCAAAAGCCATGACATTTTGGTGAGCAGCGCTTCCCCCGTGCCGATTTCGTGACCGCCCAAGCCGTGCTATTGCGGTGCAGCAAAGCCGCGCGACCGAACCCAGGATATTGATGCCAATGGCGACGGATGTCATCAAAATCGGGCGGGCGCTCCTCTCCGTTTCCGATAAGGCGGGCCTCGTCGATCTTGCGCGGGCGCTGAAGCCGTTCGAGATCGAGCTTGTCTCGACCGGAGGCACGGCGGCGGCGTTGAACGCCGCCGGCTTCGCGGTCGTCGACGTGGCGCAGATGACCGGCTTCCCGGAGATGATGGACGGACGATTGAAGACGCTGCACCCCAGGGTGCACGGAGGCCTGCTGGCGATCCGATCAGACCCGGCGCACCAGGCGGCGATGATCGCCAACGACATCGCGCCGATCGACCTCCTCGTCGTCAATCTTTACCCGTTCGAAGCGACGCTGAAGCGTGGCGCGTCGTTCGACGAGACAATCGAGAACATCGACATCGGCGGCCCGGCGATGATCCGCGCCGCGGCCAAGAACCACGCCGACGTCGTCGTCATTGTCGACGTGGACGACTATCCCGCGCTGATCGACGAACTCGAGCGCAACGAGGGGATGACCAGCTTCGCATTTCGCCTGAGGATGGCGCAGAAGGCCTTCGCCCGCGCCGCGGCCTACGACGCGGCGATCTCCAACTGGCTGGCTCAGGAGACCGAGGAGTCCGCGCCGAAATGGCGCGCCTTCGGCGGCGTCCTGCACCCAGGCTTCGGGGCGCTGCGATACGGCGAGAATCCGCAGCAGCGCGCGGCGCTCTATCTCACCGCCGAGGCGCGCCCGGGCGTCGCGACGGCGCGCCAGATCCAGGGCAAGGAACTCTCCTACAACAACATCAACGACACCGACGCCGCTTACGAGCTTGTCGCCGAATTCGACCCCGCGCAAGGCCCGGCGGTCGCGATCATCAAGCACGCCAATCCCTGCGGCGTCGCGACCGGAAAGACCCTGCTCGAGGCTTACGAGAAGGCGCTGAGCTCGGATCCGGTCTCGGCCTTTGGCGGGGTGGTGGCGCTGAACCGGAGACTCGACGCGGCCACGGCCCGCAAGATCGCCGAGATCTTCACCGAGGTGGTCATCGCCCCGGAGGCGGACGACGAGGCGCTGGCGATCATCGCGGCGAAGAAGAACCTGAGGCTCATGCTCGCCGGATCGGTTCCCGATCCGAGGTCGCGGAGCCTGATCGTGCGAACGGTCGCGGGCGGACTGCTGGTCCAGGATCGCGACAATGGCGTGCTGGAAGAGGCTGCGCTCAAGGTCGTGACCAAGCGGGCTCCGAGCGCAAGCGAAATGGCCGACCTGATGTTCGCATGGGCGGTCGCCAAGCATGTGAAGTCGAACGCCATCGTCTACGCCAAGAACGGCGCGACGGTGGGAATCGGCGCGGGCCAGATGTCGCGGGTCGATTCCGCGCGCCTCGCCGCGCGCAAGGCGGAGGAAGTCGCCGAGATGGCGGGCTTGCCCGAGCCGCGCACGCGGGGATCGGTCGTCGCCTCCGACGCCTTTTTCCCGTTTCCGGACGGCCTTGTCGCGGCAATCGAAGCCGGCGCCGCCGCCGTCATCCAGCCCGGAGGATCGGTGCGCGACGCCGATGTGATCGCTGTCGCCGACGAAGCGAACGTGGCGATGGTCTTTGCCGGGATACGGCATTTCCGCCACTGAGGCGCGGCCGCCGTTCAGGGGCGGCGCGATCCCTGGCCGATTCGGGTTTTCTTGGTTTTGGGTCCTTTCGCCGCGATAGCCCTCGCCCGGACCTATTGGATGGGCTTGGAATTCCTTGGAATCTCTCGTCCGAATCGAGACTTTTCAATGGGTTACGCGGGTTTCCGCGCCGATGCAATTTGCTCCCGCCTCAGGGTCCTAGCGTTGAGCCGCGTCGGATCGGCGCTTCGTCAGTCGAAGCCATGGGGGCGTGAATTGTTCATGGTCGCAAGCTTAGCCTGATTTCTGTTTATCCGCAAACAAATTCCGCTCTTGGAGCGAAACCTGCTGGTCCGCCCAGTTTTTGAGAAGGGTGCGCCATGGCCAACTCCCGCGGCGCGCGCCGTCAGGCTATTCCTCGGGCGTGACGATCACCGAGATTTGATCGCGCGGGACGCCGCTGAACTGGACCGCGAGCGGGCGCGCCGGCAGGTCGAACTTCATGCTCTTGCGGACGCCCTCGCACCCCTTGGCGGCGCTGAAGGCGATGGGATGCAGGAACGCGCCGCCGTCGAGCACGTCGACCCAGCCGCCGGGATTGATCGTGACCTTATAGACGCCCGGCTTCGCCGGCGCAGCGAGGCTGAAATGCCCGGCGAAGTCTGAAGGCCACTTCGGCGCCCGTTCGGGCGCCTTTGGCAGGCCCGCGCCCGCGAGCGGCTGAAGCGCGAGCGTCGCCGCTACATTATAGGCCAGCGCGCCGCCATTGGCGACCGAAGGCTTGTCGGCGCGGGTGAGAGCCGCCCGCTCCTGGTCAAGCGGCCATTTGAACCCGCCGCAGCCCGCACCCTCCTCAGCCTGAGCCAGGCCGGGCGCGGCGATCAGGGCGACCGCGGCGAGCCGCCAGCGGGCGAACCTCATTTCGAGGTTACGGTCGCCCCCGGGTCGGGGCTGCGCAGCGTCTCGGCCTTGGCGCCATGCAAAAACGCCACGGCGGCGGCAAGCTGCGTGTCCTTGTCGTGATCCGGCGGAACGTAGGCGTCGGAACCCTTCTCCTCCTCTTCGCCGGCGGCCTTCAGATGGCCGACCAGCGAGGCCTCGCCCAGGCTCGAAACCTTGCCCTTGAGGTCGTCGGGGATATTTTCGACGACCCGGATGTCCGGATCGATGCCGTGGGCCTGGATCGAACGACCTGAAGGCGTGTAGTAGCGTGCCGTGGTCAGCTTGAGCGCCCCGTTCTCGCCAAGCGGCAGGATGGTCTGAACGGAGCCCTTGCCGAACGAGCGCGTGCCGATCAGCGTCGCGCGCTTGAGATCCTGAAGCGCGCCGGAGACGATTTCCGAAGCTGACGCCGAGCCCCCGTTGATCAGCACCACGAGCGGCTTGTCCTGCGACAGATTGACGCCTGGGCGGGCCGAGTAGCGCTGACCCTGGTCGGGATTGCGGCCCCGGGTCGAAACGATGTCGCCGCTGTCGACGAAGGCGTTGGTTATCTCGACGGCCTGATTGAGCAGCCCGCCGGGATTGTTGCGAAGGTCAAGAATATAGCCCTTCAACTTCGCGGTTCCGGGGTCGGTGCGGAAATGGTCGAAGGCCTTGCGCACCCCGTCATACGCCTCCTGGTTGAACTGGGTGACGCGGACGTAGCCGATGTCCCCCTTCTCCACATGGGCGCGCACCGACTGGACGTGGATGATCTCGCGAACGATCGTGAACTCTTTGAGATCACGGGCCGATCCGCGCTCGACGGTCAGCTTGACCGGCGACTTTGCCGGTCCGCGCATCTTGTCGACCGCTTCCTTGAGCGTCAGGCCCTTGACTGCGGTGTCGTCGATGCGGGTGACCAGATCGCCGGTCATCAGGCCCGCGCGCGCCGCGGGCGTATCATCGATCGGGCTCACGACCTTGACCAGGCCGTTCTCCATCATCACCTCGAGGCCAAGGCCGCCAAATTCCTCGCCCTTCATGCTGGTCTGGAATTCCTGGAGAGCCTTGGGGTCGAAATAGTTCGAATGCGGATCGAGCGACGTCAGCATGCCGTCGATCGCCGACTTGATCATTTTCTCGTCGTCGGGCTTCTCGGCATAGTTGTCGCGCACTTTGTTGAACACTTCGGAGAAGAGCGCGAGCTTGTCGTTCGCGCTCGAGGCGGCGGCGCTCAGGACGCCGTCGGAGACGCCGACCAGGACAACGCCGGCGGCGACTCCACACGCCAGGTAGGAGAGACCTTTCCTCATCGAGAGACCCTCGCCTCCCCGCATCAGTTCGGCTTGGCAGGGGCCGTCTGGCCCGGGGTCGAGGGGGCCGCGGACGCCGCCGGCGCCGCGGGCGGATCGGTTTTCACCGGGGCCGCATCCGCCTTCACCGCGGGCTCGGCAGGCTTGACTCCGTGGAGGAGGTCGATCGCGGCGGTCAATTGCTTGTCGTTCTTCTCGTCCGGCGGGACATAGGCCTGCGAGGCGCTCGTGTCCTCCTTGCCGTTGGCGAGATGGCCCTTGAGCGAGGCTTCGCCCTTCATGTCATCCTTGCCCTTGAGGTCGTCAGGCACGTCTTCCAGGACCTTGATGTCAGGCTCGATCCCCTTGGCCTGGATCGATCGGCCCGACGGCGTGTAGTAACGCGCCGTCGTGAGTCTCAGCGCGCCGTTCTCGCCGAGCGGCATGATCGTCTGCACCGAGCCCTTGCCGAACGACCGGGTGCCGATCAGCGTCGCGCGCTTGTGATCCTGCAGCGCGCCCGACACGATCTCCGACGCCGAGGCGGAGCCGCCATTGATGAGCACGACCAAGGGCTTGCCTCCTGAGAGGTCGCCGCCAGACTTGGCGTCGAAGCGCTGCGTCTCGTCAGGGGTGCGGCCGCGGGTGGAGACGATCTCGCCTCGGTCTATGAACGAGTTGACCACGTCGATCGACTGGTCGAGCAAGCCGCCGGGATTGTTGCGCAGATCCAGGATGTAGCCCTTGAATTTGTCGGCCGGAATCTCGCTGTGCAGCTTGTCCATCGCGGCCTTCAGCCCGTCTTCGGTCTGCTCGGTGAACTGCGTGATGCGGATATAGCCGATGTCGTTGTCCTCGACCTTCGAGCGCACCGACTGGACGTGGATGAGATCGCGGACGATGGTGAAGTCCTTGGCCTCCTTCTTGGGGCCGCGAACGACCTTGAGCTTCACGGCCGAATTGATCGAGCCGCGCATTTTCTCGACCGCCTGATCGAGCGTCAGCCCCTGCGTCGACTGGTCGTCGATCGCGGTGATGATGTCGCCCGAGAGGACGCCTGCCTTGGCCGCCGGCGTATCGTCGATCGGGGTCACGACCTTGATGAGGCCGTCCTCCTGCGTCACCTCGATGCCCAGGCCGCCGAACTCGCCCTTCGTCTGGACCTGCATGTCGCGGAACTGTTTCGCGTCCATGTAGCTCGAATGCGGGTCGAGCGAGGACAGCATGCCGTTGATCGCGGCGTCGATCAGCTTGGATTCGTCGGGCTTCTCGACATAATCGTTGCGGATCTTGTCGAACACGTCGCCGAACAGGTTGAGCTGCCGATAGGTGTCCGCGGCCGCAGCGTAAGCGGCCGGGCTGACGAACATCAGCGCCTGCGGCGCCGTGGCGGCCGCCGCCGCTCCCAACACGACTCCAAGTCCCAGGTAACCAGCTTTACGAATCATCCGCGCGCCTTCTCGATGTCTGACTTCACCCACCACGGCCCCGGATCAATCGCAGTTCCGTCCCTGCGCAGCTCGATATAGAGCACCGGCCGCGCGGCGCCAACTGCCGCCGCCGTCGCCATACGAACAGATCCGTCGCCCATGGCGCCGACCGGTTCTCCTGCGAGGACGAACTCGCCGGACACGACATTGATTCGTCCCATTCCGGCGAGCAGCACATAATATCCTCCGCCGGCGTCGATTATCAAGAGTTGCCCATAAGTTCGGTATGCGCCGGCGAAAAGGACCGCGCCATCGGCCGGCGCGGAGACGGTCGCCCCGGCAGGCGTCGCGAGCGAGACGCCCCGCTCCGTCCCTCCGTGGCCGTCCGGCGAGCCGAATGTCTTCAGGATCGCCCCCGCGGCCGGCAGCGGCACGTCTCCCTTGGCGTCGGCGAAGGCGATTTCGGGCTTGAGCCGCGCCGGATCGCTCCCCCGCGCGGCTTTGGCCCGCGCCTCGATTTCGTCCGCCACCGCGACCTGAGCCGCGTGCGCCGCGGCGGCTGCGGCCTTTTGCGCAGCGGCTTCGCTGTCGAGCCGGGCGATGAGATCCTTGAGCGACGTCGCGCGCCTGGCGAGCTCGTCCGCGCGCTCATGCTGGGAGCCGAGCGCGTCCTGCGCCGAGGCCAGGGATTGCTGGCGGGCGTCGACGAGCGCGGCGAGGCGCGCCTTGCCGGCGCCGAGCACACGGCCCTTCTCGGCCAGTTCATCGCGCCCGCGGGCAATCGACTCCCGGGTCTTGGCGAGGGCGTCAAGGTCGCGGCGCGCCGCTTCGATCTCCGATTTCAATTGCGGTATGAGGGAGCTCAGAACCGTGGCCGCGCGCACCGCCTCCGACATGTCGTCGGGCTTGACGAGAATGGCGGGAGGGGGGTTGCTGCCCATCCGCTGCAGGGCGGCGAGCACATCCGCGATCACGCCCCGCCGGCGCTCAAGCGAGGCCGAGAGCTGGTTGGCCGTGGCGTTCAGGCTCGCCAGCCGGTCGGTGGCCTCGGCGGCCCCGCGCTCGGCGTCCTGCACCTTGGCGGTGGTTTCGATGAGGGCTTCGGAAAGGCGCGCGCGGTCAGCGCCGATGGACTCGATTTCGGCCTCGATCGCCCGGCGCTGTTCGTCCGACTGGCGCAGCGTGTCCTCGACGCCGCGCAGCTCGATCGCCTTGTCGGCGCGCTGTTGATCGGTCGGCTCGGGCGGGGCGGCGGGGGCAGGGTCGACAAGCGCAGGGTCGGCAAGCGCATTGCCGGCGCAGGAGCCGGCGGCCAGGACGGCCGCCCCCGCGAGATTTATCCATGTTCGTCTTCGCCGCACAGCGGGCATGGATCACCAAATCCGGGTCAAATTCAGGCCGTTCCCGAGGTTGGCGGGAGCTGCCCCATCGCTTACAAACGTCGCAACGAGGGATCGTGCACGTAACGAAGATATGATCGAACCTTTCGGAAACCGTTCTGATCCCCAAACATGTGATCCGCCTCCGCGTCCGGGATGAAGGGTAGCACAACCGTGTCGTCGCCCGGTCTCCAATCGGCTGGCGTGGCCACGCGGTATTTGGCCGCGAGCTGGAGAGCGTCGATCACGCGCAGGATCTCGTCGAAGCTGCGGCCCACGAAGGCCGGGTAGCACAAAATCAGCTCCACCCTTTTCGAGGGCGAGATGATGAACACGTTGCGCACCGTCTGCGTCTGGCCGAGGTGCGGTCCGTGGCGGAAGTGCGTGGGGTCGAGCATGCCGAACAGCGTCGCCACCTCGCGGTCCTTATCGGCGATGATTGGGAAATTGACGACCGCGCCCTGCGTCTCATTGATGTCGGCTATCCACCGCTGGTGATCGGAGGCGCTGTCTACGCTGAGGCCAATAACCTTGACCCCGCGTTTGGCCCACTCGGGCTCAAGCCTGGCGGCGGCCCCCAGCTCCGTGGTGCATACTGGCGTGAAATCCGCCGGATGCGAGAAGAGAACGCACCAGGAGTCGCCGAGGAATTCATGGAAATTTAGCGATCCGAGGCTCGTTTCAGCCGTGAAGTCGGGAATGGTGTCGCCGATGCGGATGTACCCCTGCCTTTCAAGCTGGAGGTGCGCTTTGGAGAACACGTCCTCGGGCCCCGCATATTTGAACTCAAATCCGCCGCGCGGCGCCGCCTCGGGATCGGGCATCAGAGTCTCGTATTCATGGTCGAGCAGTCTGACGGTCCGTCTCTTCACAGCGCCCGCGAAAACAAACGCGCCGTCTGGCCGACGGACAAGCGGAAGGTCGAACCGAAACGAATTATCGGCAAGAAAATCCTCTTCGGCCGCAGTATTCGCGCGTTGGAGCAGCCTGTTCCGGTGCGGAAATCGGCCAAATCGCTTGATAACAGCAACATGCCTGTGAAAGACCTCGTGGAAAACGTTGAGCGGGTCGTCCGGCTCGAGCACGGCCATCGCCTGCTCCCACTCCTGCATGCAAAGATGCTGGTCATCGAGAACCTCGGAGTGGGTCAAAGCCAAGCAAAGAAAAATTCGCTCGATGGGCGCCAGACGGGCGCTGACGCCGGTCCGCAGTCCCCGCTTCACCAGCGACCGGCAGTGCGCGTCGCACGCGTACATCTTGGCCGTTTCCCGATACATATTGCGGGGGAACTGATCGAGCAGGATCACCAGAGCCACCAGGAAACGGGGATGCTCGATGTCCAGCGCCCAATGATCGTAATCCCCACGAGCCGCGAGGGCGACCTCGATGCCGAACTGGTTCCAGATCTCCTGGTCGGTATGTTCTGATTTTCCAAACCACAGGCTTAGACAGTCCTCGAACGAGGGGCGCACCATGTAGCCGAGGATCTGTTCAGCCTTATCGACCTCGGCCCTTGCGATTTGCATGCGTTCGCGATGCAGCAGCATGCCGAGGTCGCGCCTCAAATCCTCCGTTTCATCCAAAGTGAGAGCCATGCGTTCTTCGAGACCCGCAAGGATGACCTGGAGACTCTCTTGGACGCGTCTTGCAAGCAATTCCGCGGGCCCGGGCGTCTCCGTAAGAAACGTTCCGCTCATCAGTCTTTCCGTACCCCAGCTGATCACGCCGCGGCCGCCAACAGCGATCGTCGAGCCCAGGCGGTGTTTTGCTTGTTAACGGCCCTCAAGTCCAGCGGTCGGGCCGAAGTCAGCCTCGGTGGTAGGGATGCCCGGTGAGGATGGTTATGGCCCGATAAAGCTGCTCGGCGGCCATGACCCGCACGAACTGGTGCGGCCAGGTCATGGCCCCGAAGCTTAAGGTCCAATGCGCCCGGGCGCCGAGCGACGGGTCCAGGCCGTCCGGTCCCCCTATCGCCACCGCATAGGCCGCTCGCGACGCGTCTCGCGCTCGTCCGATGTCGGCGGCCCATTCCTCGCTGGTCGCCGAGGCGCCCCGCTCGTCGAGCAACACCAGGGCGCCGTCCTTCGGCGCGGCGGCGAGGATGGCGGCCCCCTCCTGCGCGCGCCGCTCATCCGGCCGGCGGGCGCGCGACTCGCCGATCTCGCGAAGGTCGGCGCCGGTCAGGCCCGCGCTCCGCGCGCCCTCGCTCAAACGCTTGAAATAGCGATCGAAAAGGAGACGCTCGGGCCCCGCCTTCAGCTTGCCGACGCAAACCAGGATGAGGCGCACCAATCAAGCTCCCGGCCGGTTCACGTCCGGGCGGTTTCCCCCGGCCGATCCGCGCTCCAGATCTTCTCGAGGTTGTAGAACCGCCGGACGTCCGGGCGAAAGATATGCACGATGGCGTTCTGGGCGTCGAGGAGGACCCAGTCGCAAAGCGGCGCCCCCTCGACTTTCGGGGAAGGATAACCGGCGTCGCGGCAGGCTTTGACGACCCGGTCGGCGATCGCGCCGACGTGCACGCTCGAACGGCCGGAGGCGATGATCATTCGATCGGCGAGAGTCGTGCGGCCGAGAAGATCGATCGACACGATCTCTTCCGCCTTGGCGTCCTCGAGGGCTTCAACGATGATCTGCGACAAAAGGTCGGCCGGCGGCGAGTTCGCGGGCGCGGGCTTGCGGCTTAAGGCCGCTACAGCGGAGTGAGGCGTGGATATCAGCGTCGCATTCCTCTCCGCGCGGGGTTGATTCGGGCCCGCGCCATTAAAAGATGCGACCTCCGGGAGCGCATTTCAAGTCGCTGTTTGGCGGCGACGTTCACATCGTCAACACGATCTTGCCAAAATGCGCCGCGCTGTCGATCCGCTCATGCGCCTTTGCGACCTCCGAAAGCGGAAAGACCGAGTCGATGACCGGCCGGCACCGCCCCGCCTCCAGCAGCGGCCAAACCTTGGCCAGCAGCGCGTCGGCGATCACCGCCTTCTCCGCGGGTGAGCGCGGGCGTAAGGTCGAACCGGTGTGGATGAGGCGCTTCACCATGATCGGCCTCAGATCGACGGTCGCCTTCTGGCCGTTCAGAAACGCGATCTGCACGATGCGCCCGTCCAGCGCCGCCGCCGCGTAGTTGCGCTCCACATAGTCGCCCCCGACCATGTCGAGGATGACGTCTGCGCCCCTCCCGCCGGTCAAGCGAAGGGTCTCGGCGACGAAGTCCGCCTTGCGGTAATTGATCGCGAGATCGGCGCCGAGGCGCTCGCATTCCGCGACTTTCTCGTCCGATCCGGCGGTGACAATGACGCGCGCTCCGAACGCCTTGGCGAGCGCGATCGCCGTGGTGCCTATGCCGGACGCCCCGCCGTGCGCCAGCAACGTTTCCCCGGCTTTCAGCGCCCCGCGGGTGAACACATTCGTCCAGACGGTGAAATAGGTCTCCGGGATCGCCGCCGCCTCAATCGCGGTCAAGCCGGCGGGAGTCGGCAACGCATTGGTTTCATGGGCGACGCAATAGTCGGCGTAGCCGCCGCCGGGCGCCAGCGCCGTCACTCGCGCGCCGACGCGGTGAACGCTGGCGTTGGGTCCCAGCGCCGCCACTTCGCCAGCGATCTCCAGGCCGAGCACATCGGTCACGCCGGGGGGCGGCGGATAATGGCCCTGGCGCTGATGGACGTCGGGGCGATTGACGCCCGCGGCCTCGACCCGGATTAAAACCTCGCCCCCCGCCGGAACCGGACGCGGGCGCAGTTGAATCTCGAGCGCCTCGGGGCCTCCCGGGCGGGGCGCCACAACGGCGCGCATCGTCTCGCTTTGGTCAGCCACGTGGCGCTCCTTTGATCGCGATCCGGCAGCTTTTCCGGCGCTGATCCTGTTTCGTCAATCGCCGGCCATGGAGGCGGTCACGCCATCCTCCGCCGGCGCGGCGCGAAACGCCGGAAGCGTTTCGGCCCGAGCGCAGAACGCCGCGAGATTGGGATAGCGGCCAGTCTCCGCGGCATCCGCCAGAAGGGATTGCGTGAAGCCGAAGGCGCAGGCGACGGTGATGTCGGCGATACCCAGTTCGCCGGCAATCCACCCCGACCCGGCCAGTTCGGCTTCCAGCGCGCTCAAACCCGCCGTCAACTGGCTCATAACCCGATCAACCCAGGGTTCGTGCTGCTTTTCGGCCGGGCGCAGCATGCGTTCGTAGACGCGCTGCACCGCTTTCTCCATCACCGTCAGGGCGACGCCGGTCGCCCGCAGCGCCACCAGTCGCTCAGGCGCCTTCCCAGGCGCCAGCGCGGCGATGCGCGGATCGACCCCGGCGAGATAATCGAGGATGACGTTCGAATCCATCAACGCCACTCCCTCGTCGGTGAGGAGGGTCGGCGCTTTCAGGAGCGGATTGAGCTTCGAAAATTGATCGATATGCCGGAAGAGGGAGATTGGCCGATGTATAAACGGAGTTTTGGCGATGATCAACGCAATCGCGACCCGGCGCACATAAGGCGAATCAAGCATACCGATGAGTTGCATGAGGTTCCCTGGTCCGTGCCGTTGCGTACTAGGGAAAGAAACAGGCAAAATGCAAGGGCGATGTGAGGAATGGAGAGACGCGGCCGGGGAGACGTGCTTGCGCTTGCGGGCCGCGCACGCTAACAAATCTCGCGGGGCGCCTGATTCAACGCGGGCGTGAAGAGCGGGCGGGAATCACAGTTCTGAAAGCGAGCTAAACAGCAGTTTTGACGACCCTGGCGGCTGCTTTTCCGCGGCTCGGCTCTCGCGGGGACCGCTCGACGGTCGGCCCCGACCTTGGAGTCGAGCCGCCGATTCGATTGGGTGAAGATCGGCTTGACCGCAACGAGCGGCGCACCGCCTCGCTGCGTTGGCTCGCCGGGGCGTCGCTGGCCGGTCTCTGCGGCGTGACATTGATCGGCGCTGCGCTCTATCTCGATTTTGACAGCCAATACGATTTCGCCGAGGCGCCGGAGTTCGCCGCGCCGGCAAGCCCCGCGGACTCACAGGAAAGCGGAATCAATCCCAGCAAGGGCGACCGGCTCCTGCGGCCTGTCGACATTGTTTCTGATAAACAGACATTCAAGGCCCCGACGATCATCAAGGTTGGGGATCGGGAAGTGGTGAAGGCGCGGCCTTTCACCCGCCTCGAAACCACTTTGACCCTGACGCCGACCGGTTTCGCCGACGCGGTGCCGCCGTTTAACGCCCTCAAGATTACGAATGGCGGAACGGACGTCGCCGATGCGCCGCCCGATCCCGGCCCCGTCCAGGATAATGCGGAGGTGACGTTTCGGGTCGAGGATCTCACGCCGAGCGACGCGGAACACATTTCGGGCGACCTGACCCAGGCCGAGGCGGAAGCTCAAGTCGTCGAAACGCTGAAAGCGCCCCCCGACGCCCAAAAGGCGGCCTCTCAATCGTTGCCGCCGCAGCTCCTGCTGATGCGGACCAGCCGGGCCGGCGAAGCTTTGCGCGAGCTCTCGGCCTATGCGACCGTCGGGAGCGTCAGCCCCAGCACGCCCTTCGCTTCGATCGAAGTGCGCATGATTCCCGAGAATGTGAGCAATGTCGTCAAGGCGAGCCCCGAGGACGCGTCTCCGAGCGAAAAGCTCGTTCAGATGCGCAACGGGCAGAGCTTCGAGGACGTGCTCAAGGCCAATGGCGCAAGCCCCGAGGCTGCACAGGCCATCCTGGCCGCGTTCGGACTCAAGCACGGGGAGTCGCCTGTCGGCGAAGGGCAGAAGATCATCATCCTGCCCGAGGAGCCGGCCGTTCGGGGGGAGAAGGCGGGCATAGCGCGGATCTCGGTGTACGCGGACGACCAGCTCAAGGCGACTGTCGCGGTGACCGACAACGGCGGCTACAGGCCGGTGGCGCTGCAGACCGCGCAGGCGCCGCGAAAGCCCAAAGCCGGCCAGGAAGACAGTTCGGGAGGCGGGATGAGCCTCTACGAAAGCCTGTACGAGACGTCGCTCAAACAGGGGGTGCCCCGATCGATCATCGACGTGATGACAAGGGTTTTTGCCAACGACGTCGATTTCCAGCGCGCAACGGCGCCCGGCGACTCGATCGCAGCGTTCTACTCCGATCCCGACGACATCAACCCGAGGCCGGAGCTGCTCTGCGCTTCGGTGACGGTCCGGGACCAGACATTCAAATATTACCGCTTCCAGACGCCCGACGACAATAAGGTCGACTTCTACGACGAAAACGGCCGCTCGATGCGCAAGTTCCTGGTGCGCAAGCCGATCGCGGAAGGCGAGATAACCTCGCCGTTCGGGATGCGCTATCATCCGATTCTGCACTATGCGCGCATGCACACCGGAGTCGACTGGGCGGCGCCGATCGGCACGCCGATCTTCGCCGCGGGCAACGGGGTCATCATCAAGGCGGGATGGGACGGCGGCTATGGCCGGCGGGTCGAGATCCAGCACGCCAACGGCTATGTGACCGCCTATAATCACATGTCAGGCTTCGGCCGCGGGATCTCCGAAGGCGCGCACGTCCTCCAGGGGCAAACCGTGGGCTACCTCGGGGATTCGGGACTGGCGACCGGCCCGCACCTGCACTACGAGGTTATCATCAACGGCAACTTCGTCGATCCGATGGCGATCAAACTGCCGCGCACCCGCGAGTTTGACGGCAAGATGCTTGCCGCGTTCAAGCGGGAACGCGACCGTATCGATCAGCTCATGGGCGAAGCCCCCTCCGCCGTGGCGATGTCTGCGGACAGGCCCGCCTCCGCGCCGGTCGCCGCGACGGCTGAATTTCAGCCGAATTCTGCCGAGAGCCTGCCCTCGGCGACTGAACCGAACCCCAACGCCGCGCGAACTTCGCCTGGGTCCAAGCCTGCCCTGCGAAAGTCGGCGAGCGACACAGATTGACGGCTCTTCGACAGTTTCGTTCCGGAGGGATCGAGAACGAGCCGATGGTGCCGGTAACGCGGCTGGCCAAGGCCGAGCAGCGTCTGCAGCAGGCGATGGACCGCGGTCGCAGCCATGAGGTCGCGCCCGCGCGCGACGTCCGTCACGCCCTGCAGCGCGTCGTCGACCGTGACCGCCAGGTGATAGCTCGCCGCCAGATCGCGACCCTTGAGGATGACATCGCCCCAAACCTCCGGCGTCGCCGGATGCTGCGAGGGAACGGCGCCCTCGCCATATTCAGTCCAGCCAAGATCCGGCGGCGCGGCGCCGAGCGCGGCCCCCATGTCGAGGCGGAACGCGGCCTTTTCGCCGCGGGCGAGGCGGTCGCGCGCATGCGTCCGGGAGAGGGCGCGGCAGGTTCCGGGATAGAGCGGCGCGCCGTCGGGGTCGCGCCGTCCGTTCGAGGCGCGCGCGATCTCCGAGCGGCTGCAAAAACAGGGATAGACAAGGCCGCGCTCATCAAGGCGCGCGAGCGCCTTGGCGTAATCTTCGCCATGCTCGCTCTGTCGGCGCGGCGGCATGGGAAAGCGAAGCCCAAGCCAGGCCAGGTCGTCTCTGATGGCGGCCTCGAATCGCGGCCTGCAGCGGGACTGGTCCAGGTCCTCGATGCGCAGCAGCGCGCACCCGCCGAGTTCGTCGGCGAGGCGCTCGTTGATCAGGGCGGAGTACGCGTGGCCGAGATGGAGCGCGCCGTTCGGCGAAGGCGCGAAACGCAGAACCGCCGCGGTGGGCGGAACGCTATCGCCCATGGCGGCTGAGCGCCTGAACAGCGCCAAGCGCGCGCCGGGCCGCCGCGCGCGGCCGGCGAAGGCAAGGATCTACCATCCCGGGCCCCCGATCGTCGACGAGGCGACGCTTCGCGAAGCGGCCGCGCGCCTGCGCGCCAAGGACCCGGAGCTGGTCGAGCGCCTGATCGCAATCGGCGGGCCGCCGCCGCTCCGCCTGAGGGAGGCGGGCTTCCCCGGCTTGGCCGCGATCATCGTGGCGCAGCAGGTGTCGACCGCCAGCGCCGCGGCCATTTTCGGCCGCTTGCAGGCGCGCATCGCGCCCCTCGAGGCGGCCGAGATCACAAAGGCGACCGAGGACGACTTGCGCGCCTGCGGATTGTCGAACGCCAAGATCCGCGCGTTGCGGGCGGTCGCTGCGGCCATCGCCGAGGGCGGCCTTGATCTTGCGGGCCTCGGCGGTCTGGACGCCGAGGACGCCCATAAGGCCCTGGTCGCGGTCAAGGGCGTGGGTCCATGGACGGCTGACATTTTCCTCCTGTTCTGCCTTGGCCATGCCGACGCCTTCCCCGCCGGCGACCTTGCTTTGCAGGAAGCCGCCCGGCTCGCCTTGAACCTGAAGCGGCGCCCAGACGTCGCGAGGCTCGAGCGGATCGCGGAGCGCTGGCGGCCGTGGAGAGGCGTCGCCGCGCGCATGCTCTGGGCATATTATCGGGGCGTCAAGGCGCGCTCGGGGATGGCCCTCGCCGACAGTTCGCGATAAGCCAGACCCCCGCATCATCCCCGGAGCGAATGTACGCATGAGCGCCGCCCTGGACGGGCCCCGAATCCCGGCCGCCGGCCGAACCAGCCAGCTGGTCGTGTTCCTGCACGGCTATGGCGCCGACGGCAACGACCTTATCGAGCTTGGCCGTCAATGGCGCGCGCTCATGCCCGAGACTGGGTTCGTTTCGCCAAACGCGCCCGATCGCAGCCCGGGGACGATGGGCCGGCAGTGGTTCGCGCTCTCCAACCGGCCCCCTGACGATCCTGGCGGGGGCGCCGAGCGCTGGAACGGCGCGGTCAAGGCGCGGGGCGCGATCGACGCCTTCCTTGACGCCGAACTCGAGCGCCTCGGGCTCGACGATTCGAAGCTCGCGCTGGTCGGTTTCAGCCAGGGCGCGATGATGGCGCTCCATGTGGGCTTGAGGCGTCCGCGCGCGCCGGCCGCGATCCTTGGGTTTTCCGGCCTCCTGGTCGGTCCCGAGCACTTGAGCGAAGCGACCGCCCGCGACGCGCATGGGCGCCCGCCGCCCATTCTGCTCGTCCACGGCGACCAGGATCCGCTGATCCCTCTCGAGGCCATGTTCGTGGCGGCGGAAGCGCTTGCCCAAGCATCGATCCCGACCCAGTGGCATCTTTCGCTCGGGATCGGCCATGGCATCGACGGCGAGGGTTTGCGCCACGGCGGCCTCTTTCTCGCCAAGGCTTTCGCGAACCGAAAGCGTTGAGGGGTCCGCGAGGGGGCCCGCTGCTCCAGCAGGCCGGCTCGCTTCGATCGCCGCGGTGTCGGAGCGCCTTCTTAATAAATATCGCCTGGGAGCGCCCCGCGGCGCAGAGCCACAAGCACAAAATGTCCTACAGAAAAGTGTGAGCGCCATCCGGCGACCCCGCCCGCAATCGTGGGGCGTGGCGTTTCCTCGCCCGATCGCCAAACCCTGTTCGGAGTGTGATCTGGATCACAGCGGACGCAGCGGCACAGCGTTAACTCCCAATTAACGAATTGGAAGGAACTGGGTCATGAAGAGGATCCTGGTCGCTGCGACCTGCCTCATTACCTTCGCGCTGGCCGCCGAAGCGAGCATCAACCGGAACTCTCCCGAGGCGGCGGTGAAGGCTGCTTACGCAGCTGATGAAACGGCCCTGGTGGGCCACGGCGCCGGCGTCATGGGAGACAACACGCTGAGGGCGCGTTTCTTCTCGCGATCGCTGTTGCGCTCGATCGCGGCCGACGAAGTCATCGGCGGCGCGTCCTCCGCCGCCACTCGCGAGCCGTTCAGCGACGAGGCGCCCCACCTGGTGGCGCTCAAGGTCGCGCCGATCTCGGAGACCGGCGACCAGGCGAGAGTGCTGGCCGAGTTCGCCCGCGGCGACGGCGCGCGTGAGCGGCTGACCTACGCCATGGTGTTCGAACGGGGCGAGTGGCGCATCAACGACATTGTTTACACTCTGCTGGATGGCGAATCCCACACGCTGAGGGGGGCGATCGCGGCGAATTGAGCGCAAGCGATTGCCTGAGCGCGGCGCGAAACGAAGGGGCGAGAGGAGATCGAAGTCAAGGATGCGTCATAAGGCGACGTAAGTCCCCATTCGTGAGGATGGGCTGCGGACGCACCGCTCGCGGCGGCCCTTTTCGGGTCGTCCTTGATTTCGACCTCTTCTCGCGTGGTCTTCCAGTCCGTCGGGGGCTCGGCTCGCTTGAGGCTTTCAGTCCCGCCCGCGATGACCGGCCAAAGCCGTCCCTCACATCCAGGGCCGTCCCTCACATCCAAAGACCATCTCTCACATCAAAGTGATCGCGCGCCCTGACCCTTCCGGCGCGCCCTCCGCCGCCGTATGATCCCGCGGCTGGAGGCTTGGATGCGCATTGGCTTGCGGATCGATCTTGCACCCTGCGTCGCGGTCGTGCTTGCGCTCATGGCTTTTCATCCGCCGCGGGCCAGGGCGGCGGGCCCGCCTGTCGCGGTCGACGCTGCAGTCGTGCTCGCCACCGACGTCTCGCGCAGCATCGACGATGAAGAGTTCGCGCTCGAGCGGCGCGGTTATGCGGACGCGATCCAGAGCCAGCAGCTTCTCGACGCCATCTCCACCGGCCCGCATGGCGCAATTGCTCTATCGTATGTCGAGTGGGCGGGCGACGGCGAAGAGCGGGTCGTTGTCGACTGGGCGATGATCCACGATCAGGCGGACGCGCGCGCGTTCGCCGCCGCGATCACCGCGGCGCCGCGCTCCTATGTCGGGCGGACGGCGATTGGCGCGGCCATCGATTTTTCCTTCGCCCTGTTCGCCGAGAGCGCCTTTGACGCGAGCCGGCGGGTCATCGACGTCGCGGGCGACGGAACCAGCAACCAGGGCCGCCTCGCGACCGAAGCGCGCGACGCGGCGGTCGGCGCGGGCGCGGTGATTAACGGGCTCGCCATCTACAACAAGAAGGCGGCGATGATGGGCGGCTATCTCGCCATGCACACCAATCCGCCGGGCGGCCTCGCCCAGTATTATCGCGAAAATGTGATCGGCGGTCCTGGCGCGTTCGTGGTGCAGATCGACGATTTCAGGACCTTTGGCGAAGCGATGATGCGCAAGCTCGTCAACGAGGTCGCCTGGGCGCGTCCGCCGCGCGCGGAACAAGGCGATCGGAGACCCGCGCTGCAATAGGTAGTTCTACCTATTGCCAAACCGGTTCGGTGACTGATGATGATGGCGGCCTTTTGGATGCCCTTGCGCGTCACCGGTGGCGGCGCCCGGCCATTTATTCTCGATGTTTCGGGGCCAAGGGCCGTTATGCTTTACGGGCCGCAGGTTCGGCGGAGGGCGGCGTCCGAAGCGCGGATGTCGTTAGCGCGCACAACGGTCCCGGAACAGATCGCGGAGATTGCTGAGCACGTCCGCGCACCTGAAACCTGCTTTCGTTCAGGGGGAATCGATTCATGAGTCAGATTTCGCAGATTTCATGGAAGGCCGCCGTGACCGGCGACTGGACCGATGGCGACAACTGGACTTCGGGCGCCGCGCCGACGGCCGACGATGACGTCACGATCGACCTCGCGGGCGGCTACGCGGTCTTCATCAGTTCGCCTGTCGTCGCGCATAACATCTGGTTCTCGGGGCCCTTCGTCAGCCTGATCGAGAAAGCGAGCGGGTCCTTCACGATCTCGGACCCCGCGGCCCAGCTGTTCGTTTTCGACGGCTATGTCGAGCTGAACGGCGCCAACAGTTTTTCAAACGCCCTCGATCTGGGCGGCTCTGGCGTTCTCGAAGTCGGCAACAGCCATGCTCTGGGGAACAGCTTGGTCCAGGCTTCCGGCGGCGAGCTCTGGGGAACGGCCGATGTGTCGCTTGCCAATGCGATGGATTTTTATAGCGGAACGACGTCGGTCAGCGCCGTCGTCGGGACGCTGACGGTGGCCGGCGTGGGGCATGTCGAGGCCGGGGCGACGCTCGATATCGGCACGACCAGCACCGGCCTGCGTGACGGCGCCGTGGTCTGGACCGGACCCTTTCAAAACGACGGGTTTGTGCGGATCTCGGCCGGCTCGCTGCACACGTCGAACATCGTCAACAACGGGATCGTCGAAGGAGATAAAGAGATCATTTCCGACCATGACATCTTGTGGACGGAGGGCGACAGTCTCTGGGGCGGTTCCGGCGACAACGTGTTCGCCCTGGCCCACGCGCCCGATTACGTCGATGGCGGCGCCGGCGACGATACGATCGATGTGCAGGCCAGCATGACCTTCAGCGCCGGCTCGGTTGTTAATGTTGAGACGTTCAAGATCGAGAACGGCGTCGCCGCCGATCTCTCCGCACTGACGTCGAATGAAACGATCGTGTTCGGCACGACGGCCGCCCAGAGCGCCAGCGTCAAGGGCGGCCAGGGAACCGACACCGCGGTTTTCTCGGCCACGCTCGCTGGCGCGACAATCGTGCACAATTCCGATGGAACCGTCACGATCGCGACGGCGAACGGCGGAAGGGACACCTTGTCGGGAGTGGAATATGCGCAATTTGCCGACCAGCGGGTGTCGCTCGCCCCCGTGAGCAACCGCGATTTCAACGGCGACGCGAAGGCTGACATCCTTTGGCGGAACTCCAACGGAGGCGTCGAGCTGTGGAACGCCAATGGCTCCGGCGGCTTCACCTATGATAACCTCGGCGCGGTCAAATCGAGCTGGAGCATCGCCGGGACCGGCGATTTCAACGGCGCCGGCGCGGCCGGCATTTTATGGCGCAACGCCAACGGGAGCGCCGAGCTCTGGAATGCGAACGGATCGGGCGGCTTCACTTACGAAAATCTGGGTGTCGTCAACACGAGCTGGCGGATCGTCGGGACCGGCGACTTCGCCGGCAATGGCCAGGACGGCATCCTGTGGTGCAACCAGAACGGCGATATGGAGCTCTGGAACGCCAACGGCGCCGGCGGTTTTACCTATGTTGGCCTGGGTCCCGTCGACAACAGCTGGCAGATCGCCGGAACCGGCGACTTCAACGGCGATGGCTCGGACGACATCCTGTGGCGAAACACGAACGGCGACACGGCGCTCTGGAACGCGAACGCCTCGGGGGGGTTCACCTATCACGACCTCGGCGCCGTCAACACGAGCTGGCAGATCGCCGGGACCGGCGACTTCGCCGGCGACGGCCAGTCCGGCATCCTGTGGCGCAAGGCGAGCGGCGCCACGGAGCTCTGGAGCCCGAACGGCTCGGGCGGATTCACCTACGACTATCTCGGCGTCGTCTCCACGAGCTGGGAGGTCGTCGGGACGGGGGACTTCACCGGCGCCGGCCGGTCCGGGATTCTGTGGCGCAACACGAACGGCGCCACGGAGCTCTGGAACCCTGACGGCTCTGGCGGTTTTGCTTACGACAATCTCGGAATCGTCTCGCCGAGCTGGGCCGTGCACAAGATCTTCTCCTGACGGGGAAAAGAGACCCTTCGACCTCACTGCGGGCGCGGGGGCTTCATGAGGCATGCGCGTCCGCCGCGCGGTTGCGCGAAATCCACGCCCTCGGCTCTCCCCGGCGCGAAATGGCTCGACGCGCCTTCCCGGTCGCGCGAAGGGCGAATTCAGAGGCCGCTGCCCTCGTGGTTGATTTTCGCGGTCGCCACGTCGTCCATCATGCCGAGCAGCGCATCGGGGACCGGCATCGGCGTGCAGGCCTTGTCGCCGTCGATGAAGAAGACGAGGCCGCCGGAATCGCCGTCCACCTTGGCGAGCGCCGCCTTGTCGCCGAAGGGCAATCCCGGCGGGGTCGAAGGGTTCATGGCGTAGATGCCGCGCAAAAACTCCCATTGCTCCGGCGTCAGTTCGATCCATTTGCCGTTGTGCGCCTCGATCGCCTTCTTCGGCACGGAGATGTCGACGCAGGGGCGGCTTTCGCCGGCGAGAGCGAATTGCGGCAGGGTCGCCAGCGCGGCGGCCAGGGCCAGGATACGCTTGTCCAACATGAGGACCTCCTTATTCGGACGCCCCCGCTGCTTTCCTCTCCTGAACGAACCTTCCGGCCGTCGTTTCGCCGACCGACGCGCTATAACCGACGCGCTGCAAGCAAGACCATAGCGCGAACTCTTTACTCAAGAATTATGCCAGTCGCCGCGGTCGGTTACGGCGGGCGGTGGTCCGGCGGCGCCGTTGCGGGCGACTGGCGATTGTTTAGTCAGGTGCGCGCCTCCTGGGCAAAGCGCCTCGAAGGGCATACCCCGCGCCAGGCTATCGCTATCAGCAGGAACTGGCCGCGCCAGATCTTCGCCGCCAGATCGCGGTGGCTTGCTTCCGGAGGCTTCCTGGACGCGATAGAGTTGGGCGGCGAACGACGGAGGCGATGATGGCGGTTGCGCAGACTGAGATTGCGCTTGACACAAGCGCGCCCGAGTTCCGGCTGCCGGCGACGGACGGCCGATCTTACGCGCTGAAAGATGTCGCGGGCGCGAAGGGGACGGTGATCGTCTTTATCTGCAACCACTGCCCTTATGTGAAGGCGGTGATCGACCGGCTCGTCGCCGATGCGCGCCTGCTCATGGGCGAGGGCGTGGGCTTCGCCGCCATCTCATCGAACGACGCGGCAAGCTACCCGGAGGATTCCTTCGCGAAGATGGGCGAGTTCGCGGAAAAGCACCGCTTCCCGTTTGCCTATCTGCACGACGAGACGCAAAGCGTCGCGCGCGCCTATGGCGCCGTCTGCACGCCCGACTTCTTCGGCTTCGACGGGGAGCCGAAGCTCAAATATCGCGGCCGGCTGGACGAGGGCCGCGCCTCGCCGCCTCCGCCGAACGCCCGCCGCGAACTCCTGGAAGCGATGCGTGCGATCGCCGCCGGCGGGCCGGCCCCGGAGAACCAGATCCCCTCGATCGGCTGCTCGATCAAGTGGAAGGGGCGGGGATGAGACCGGCTTCGCCGGCGCTTTTGGCCGTCGGCCGAAATCGGCTCGGCTAGAGGGGCCGTCTCTTGGGCGGGCTCGACCGCACGCAGCCTAACCGCCATTTTACCGGCGCGCCCCAATGTTTTCAGAGGGTTGCGACCCCGTTTAGTTCCGTCCTTAAAATCGCGCATCGGCCCTGATTATTAACATTAATATTGTGTGAAAATTGAGTGAGCGAGGCCGCGCGACGAGCCGCGCTTTCTCGGCGCTGGCGGATCGGCGCCTGGCATGGCCTGGGTCGTCGAGGCGCTGGACGAGGAACGCCTGGGCGTAACCCTGCAGGCTTTGGTCAAGCTGTGGATCGGGGAGCGGCTGGAGCGGGCGACGTAAGTCGCGGATCGCTTGCCGGCCTGAGAGGCGCTCCCGTCTCATGCCCTTTGGGCGCCCGGCTGGCCGGGATACTTGCGTCCGGCGGCGCGGCGGTCGGCGCCGGCGGGATGGAGGCTGGCGAGGAATCCCCACGCCTCTCTCGTCCAGCGGGCGTCGGCAAGCGCGTGGTGGCGGCTTTCCTTCTGGCGGGGAAGCTCCGGATCGCCAAGCTCGATCGCCCATTGCTTGATGTCGAGGCAGAGCTGGGGAAAGTGAAACGGCAGTTCCTCGAGCGCGCCGAAAAGTCCGACGAACGCGACCCAGTCAAAGGCCGGGAAATAGCCCCAGAACACCGGATGCTCGTCGCCATGGGCGAAATCGCGCAGCGCGTAGCTGATGGCTTCGCGGCTCATCCCCCTGCCGTCGAGCTGCGGGCGCACGTTTTCGAGCGTCCACGGATTAGCCTTCGACCAGTCGACCTCGCTGCTCTCGGCGTAAAACTCCCGCCCGTTCTCGGCGACGACCCCGACGCTGATGAGATCGATTGTGTACGGCTGCGCGATGAACTCGGTGTCGAGCCAGTATTTCATGGAAGGGCGTCCCCAAGGCGTCCAAGAACCCGCCGGTTCTCGCACGAGAACCGGGAACGCGGCAGCCCCGTCGACGCTCACAGACGCGCTGCACAGTTCACCCGCACGCCCGCCGCCGTTGATCCTTGCTCAATCAAGCGGTGGCGCGGCTCGGTCCCGAGGTCCGGCCGCGCGCCGCGGGGACGAAGCTCTGCGCACGTGTTATGGTGTCTGGACAAGCAAAGGAATCAAGAAATGCGTGTCGCTGTGGTCAAGGCCGCTCACGACAATGAGGCCGGCGTCTGGTACGTCGAGCATTCCGATCTCGACGGCCTGCACGTCGAGGGCGAGAACTTCGAGGCGTTTTGCCGCAATGTCGCGAGCGCGGTCAGCGATCTGCTGGAGGGCGAAGGCCGCGAAGTCCAAATCGAGATCATTGCGCACACCTCGATGCGCGCCACCGCGGCGGCGTGAAGGATTTCGGCAAAGCCGTTCGGGAGCGGCTGGGCCAAGCTGGCTGCGCGTTTCATCGCCATGGCAAGGGCGACCACGACATCTGGATCACACAGCAGGGCAGGCGCGTCGTGGTCCCGGTCCAGATCAAATCGCGCCATACCGCGAATGGCGTCCTCAAGGACGCAGGCCTTCCCAAGGAATTTTGAGCAAGACCAGAAGTCCTACCCCGCTTCCGCAAACTCCTGCGCCTGCGCCAGCTCCACCGACACGAGCTGGCTAACCCCCTTCTCCGCCATGGTGACGCCGAACAGCCGGTCCATCCTCGCCATGGTCACGGGATTGTGGGTGATGGCGACGAAGCGGGTGTCGGCGCGCTTGCGCATGGCTTCGAGCAGATCACAGAAGCGCTCGACATTGTAGTCGTCGAGCGGCGCGTCGACCTCGTCGAGCACGCAGATCGGCGCGGGGTTGGTGAGGAACACGGCGAAGATGAGCGCGAGCGCCGTCAGCGCCTGTTCGCCGCCGGAAAGCAGGGTCAGTGTCTGCGGCTTCTTGCCCGGCGGCTGGGCGAGAAGCTCGAGCCCCGCCTCCAGCGGATCGTCGGATTCGATCAGCTGCAATTCGGCGTTTCCACCCTCGAACAGGGTCGAAAACAAATCCTTGAAATGGCCGTTGACCACGTCGAAGGCGGCGACCAGACGCTCCCGCCCCTCCTGATTGAGGGTGCCGATCGCGCCGCGCAGGCGCTTGATCGCCTCGGTCAGGTCGTCGCGCTCGGCGATGAGCTTGTCGCGGGCGCCCAGCACCTCGACGAGCTCCTCGTCGGCGCGCAGGTTGACGGCGCCGAGCCGCTCCCGCTCCTGGCGCAGGTTCTCGAGCTTGCGCTCGACCTCGACGCCGCCGGGCAGCGGCGCATCGGCCTTGAGATCGGCGAGCGCGGCGAGCCCTGAGGGCTCGCAATCGAGCTCGGTGGCGATCGCGTGGCGAAGCGCATCGTCGCGCGCGCGCGCGCCTTCGAGACGTTCCTCTGAAGCCGCGCGCTGCTCGCGGGCGGCGCTCATCGCTTCGAGCGCCTGGCGGGCGGCGCGGTCGGCGTCGGCCTGCGCCGTTTCGCCGAGCGCCAGCGCGTCGGCGGCCTCCTTGCGCGCGGCTTCCGCCTGGCCATGCTCATCGGCGAGCGCGCGCCGGGCTCGGGCGAAATCGGTCGGCGCGTCGTCAAGGGTCGTCCGTTCCTGCTCCGCTTGCGCCTTGCGTTCGGCGAGTTCGGCGATGCGGCCTTGCGCATGGGCAAGCCGCTCGCTCCAGGACGAGCGCTCGGCGGCGATCGCGGCGCGCCGCGCGGCGCGCGCCTGCATTTCGCGGGCGATCGATTGCGCCGCCGCGCGCGCCTCAGTGAAAGCGGCGCGCTCGCGCGCCGCAGCCGCCCGCGCCTCATCGAGAGCCTGCCCGACGGGCTCGCCCGGCCCAAGCTCATCGAGCGCGGCCTCGGCGCTTGCCCTCCGCTCCGCGGCCTCGTTGCGCGCGGCGCCGGCGCGGGAGAAGGCCTCGTCGACCGCCGACAGGCGCGACAGCGTCTGCGCCCGCGCGCGCTCGAACTGGGCGAATGCGTCGCGCGCCGCGTCTGAGGCCGCGCGCGCGGCGCGCGCCCGGCCGCGCCATTCCACCTCGAAGGCGGCGGCTTCTTTGACCGCGCTCGCCGCATTGGCCGCTTCGACGCTCAGGCCTGCGACGATCTGGCGCGCCGCCTCCGCTTCGCGCTCGAGGTCGCCGAGCCTGTTCTTTTCCTTGAGGCGCCGCGCGGCCGCGGTCGGCGCTTCGGCGGCCGACACGAAGCCGTCCCAGCGCCAGAGATCGCCTTCGAGCGACACCAGCCGCTGGCCGGGTTTGAGCGCGCGCGCAAGACGCTTTCCGTCCGCCCGCGCGACCACGCCAACCTGGGCGAGGCGGCGCGCCAGCGCAGGCGGCGCGGAGACGCGCGTAGCCAGTGGCTCGGCGCCGGCCGGCAGCAGGGGATCGCCCTCGGCGGGGTCGATCAGCGACCAGTGCGCCGGCGCCGCCTCGTCGATCGCCGCGTCGAGATCGTCGCCCAGCGCTGCGCCAAGCGCCGCCTCATAGCCGCGCGCGACGCTGACTGCGTCGACCGCGCGCGGCCACGGGCCGTTCGCATCCGAGCCCAGAAGCCCGGCGACCGTGCGCGCCTCCGTCTCCAGCCTCTGCGCGGCGCGCTCGGCCTCGGCCAGGGGGCCACGATGGCGCGCCTCGGTCTCGCGCGTTTCGGCGTGACGCTGCTCCGCCGCAAGCGCCTCGCGCTCGGCGTCGGCCAGCGCATCGGCCAGTTCGGCGATCGCGCCCGCGCGCCTTTCGCGCTCCTCGTCCTCGAAGCTCGCCGGGCTGAGCGCGCTGCGCTCGCGCTCGATTGTCGCGTATTCCGCCTCTAGCCGGGTGAGGCGGCGCCCTTCCTCCTCGAGGACAGTCGTTAGCGCCCGATGGCGCGCGGCGCGATCGGAGGCCGCGGCTTGCGCTTCGGCCAACGCGGCCTCGGCGCCTGCGAGGCGGCGCGAGGCGCTTTCCTCCGCTTGGCGCGCCTCAGCCGCGTCGTCCGCTCGCGCTTCCTGCTCGGCGAGCGCCCCGTCCTCGGCGGCGAACCTGTCCATGACGCCCGCCGCATCCGCGATCAGCGCCTCCTCGCGCTGAAGGTCGCCGGCGAATTGCGCGATGCGGCGGTCAAGTTCGGCCTCGCGCTCCTTGGCGCGCTTCTCTTCGGCGGCGAGCGCGTCGCGGGCGAGCGCGATGCGATGCAGGGCCGCGCCGCGACGCGCCTCCTCCTCGCGCAAGGACGGAAGCGCGGCGGCGGCGATCGCCTGTTCCCGCGCGGCCTCGCCTTGGGCGCGGGTGCGCTCCGCGACCTCGATGAGGCCGGCGTCGAGCCGCTGGCGCGCGTCCGCGAACGCCGCCTCGTGCTCGCGCCAGGCGATGAGCTTCGCCAGCGCTTCGTGACGGCGGATCGCGCCGGCCAGTTCGCGGTAGCGGTTCGACTGGCGCGCCTGACGCTTGAGGCTGTCGACCTGGGCGTCGATCTGCTTCAAGACATCCTCGAGGCGGGTGAGGTTATCCTCGGCGCCCTTGAGTCTGAGCTCAGCTTCGTGCCGGCGCGAGTGGAGGCCCGAGACGCCCGCGGCCTCCTCCAGGATCAGCCGGCGCGCCTGGGGCTTGGCGGAGATGATCTCGCCGATCTGGCCCTGCCGGACCATGGAGGGCGAGCGCGCGCCGGTCGAAGCGTCGGCGAACAGGAGCTGCACGTCACGCGCGCGCACCTCCTTGCCGTTGACACGGTAGGTCGAACCCTGGTCGCGCTCGATGCGCCGCGTGACCTCGATCCGCTCGGAATCGTTGAAGGCTGCGGGCGCGCGGCGGTCGGCATTGTCGAGCACGAGCCCGACCTCGGCGTTGTTGCGCGAGGGACGCCGGCCGGAGCCCGCGAAGATGACGTCCTCCATGCCCGAGGCGCGCATGTTCTTGAACGAATTCTCGCCCATCACCCAGCGCAGGGCTTCCACGAGGTTCGACTTGCCGCAGCCGTTCGGGCCGACGACGCCGGTCAGGCCCGGCTCGATCCGGAATTCGGCGTTGTCGCAGAAGCTCTTGAAGCCGGTCAGGCGCAAGCGCTCGAATTTCATCGTCGCGACCTCGTCGGGCTTCGGCGCAGGTTTGGGGCCTGCGGGTTCGTCACGTTGGCCTCGCCCGCGAATCATTTTTCGCGAGGCGCCGCCGAGGGTTTAGCGGCCATAGGAGAGTCGCGCAATCAATCAGGGCGGGTGAAAAAGCTGTGCGAAACCGGGAGACCCCTTAAGCTGGAAGCGCGAAAGGCGATGACCCGCGGTCTCGCCGCGGCCGGCGGACGCGCCACGCCGCCGGCGCTCGACTTTCCCTGCCCTTTGCGATATGAGCCGCGCCTCAACTGAAAACAGCGCGCCGAAGCGCTTCGTCCGGGGCTCCGTCCCCGGCGACACGGCAGGAGTTATGAAAATGAACGTTATCCAGACGATCGAGGCCGAGCACGCGGCCCAGTTGCCCGGCGCGAAAATGCCGGCTTTCCAGCCCGGCGATACGGTGGTCGTCAACGTCAAGGTCGCCGAAGGCGAGCGCACCCGCGTGCAGGCTTACGAGGGCGTCTGCATCGCGCGCAGCGGCCACGGCCTCAACGAGAGCTTCACCGTGCGCAAGATCTCCTATGGCGAGGGAGTCGAGCGCGTGTTTCCGGTCTACTCGCCGATGATCGACTCGGTGAAGGTCGTGCGCCGGGGCAAGGTCAGGCGCGCGAAACTCTATTATCTGCGCGATCGCCGCGGCAAGTCGGCCCGCATCGCCGAGCGGGTAGAGGCGCCCGGCGCCCGGGCGGCGGCCAAGGAAGCCGCGAAGGAAGCCGCCAAGGAGTAAGGGCCTCGTTGGGCCGCGCGGTCCTTCGATGGCTGCTCAGCCGTAAACGAGCGCCGCGTCGTCGAGATCAACCTGAATGAGCGCGCTCTTGTCGACCTCGTAGTCGTGCGAGTGGCGCCACTCCGGCTTGTTTCCTCGTTTCGGCAGCAGATGGCCGCCGCGCAGGACATAGCCGGGATTGAAGTCCTCGGGGTCCACCCACGGGGTCAGCGGCATGTCCCTGTCCTCGGGGCGCAGGGTCGGCACCACCCTGCTTAGCCCTTTGGCTTTCATGTGATTGAGAAGCCGGCAGACGAAGTCGCCGACCAGATCGACCCGCAGCGTCCAACTCGAGCGAAAATAGCCGAACACCCACGCCATGTTGGGGACGCCGACGAACATCGTCCCGCGGTAGGTGACCGTGTCTGAAAACCTGAGCGGCGCGCCGTCGATGGCGAAGTCGATGTCGCCCAGAACACTCAGATTGAAGCCCGTCGCGGTGATGACGATGTCGGCTTCGATGAGCTTGCCGGACTTGGTGAGGATGCCGGAGGCTGTGAACCTTTCGATCTCATCGGTGACCACCGAGGCTCTCTGCGCGCGGATCGCCTGGAACAGATCGCCGTCCGGAATGAAGGCGACGCGCTGCCTCCAGGGCCAGTAGTTCGGCGAGAAATGCGTCTCCACGTCGTAATCCTCGCCGAGATAGGCGCGGACCGCTGTGAGCAGGTCCGTCTTGACCGCTTCCGGTTCGCTGAAACAGCGGCGCGTGAAAGCAGCCTGATCGAACAGGACCTTCCTGCGGGTGATTTCGTGAATCCACGTCTCGTCGACCTCAAGCTCCCGCAGCGTGTCAGCGAGCGCATTGGCGTTGCGCCCGGTGATGTAATAGGTCGGCGAGCGCTGGAGCATGGTGACGTGGCTGCAGCGCCCGGCGATTGCCGGAATGAGCGTCGCCGCGGTCGCGCCGGAGCCGATGACCACGACCTTCTTGCCGGCGCAATCGAAATCGTCCGGCCATGACTGCGGGTGGACGATCCGCCCTGCGAAAGCCTCCATGCCTTCCCACTCGGGCGTGTAGCCTTTCTCATGCCGGTAATACCCCTGGCACATCCAGAGAAAATTCGCGGTGATGCGAACGGCCGCGCCGCCGCTCTCGCTTCCCTCCAGCGTCCAGAGATTGTCGGCGCTCGACCAGCGCGCACGCTCAATCCTGTGGCGATAGCGGATGTGAGAGTCGAGGCCGTTTTCGTCGAGGACCTCGCCGAGATAGGCGAGAATTTCCTCCGCCGTCGCAATCGGTTTGCCGAGCCATGGCTTGAAGCGATAGCCGAAGGTATAGAGGTCGCTGTCCGACCGGATGCCGGGATAGCGATGGGTGATCCAGGTTCCGCCGAAGCTGTCCTTGGCATCGAGAATCACGAAGCTCATGCCCGGGCATTGGGTCTTGAGGTGATAGGCGGCGCCGATGCCCGAGATTCCGGCGCCGACGATCGCCACATCGAAATGCTGAGGCGTCTCGGATTTGGAGTCGGCCGCCGGCGCTTTCTGCGTCATCGTTTCGTCCCCGTTGCGGTACGGCCTGACGGCCTCCCATCCGCCGGATGTTTCCGCAGAATAGGGATCACGTCTGACGGTTGATGGCAAATGAGACCGTCAATCGGCCTGGCGCGACAATTGGTGGTCGCTTGCGGCCACGGTCAGGCGCGCGTGCTAAACCCGAATCATGCCGCCGCCGCCCGCCAACGCCGCCGATGACGCAATGCCGCAGAGCATCGTCGTCGACGTGCTCGCGCCGGTCGCCGTCGACACGGCTTACAGCTATCGCGCGCCCCCAGGGCTTAAGCTCGAACCCGGCGCGTTCGTCCGCATGCCGCTCGGCGCCCGCATTGCGACCGGCGTCGTATGGGCCACGCGCGCTGGCGGCGGCGACAATCTGAAATCCATCGCCGAGGTTCTCGACTGGCCGCTCCTTCGACAACCTTTGCGCGATTTCATCGACTGGACCGCGCGCTGGACATTGGCGCCGCGCGGCATGCTCTTGCGCATGGCGATCCGCGCCAGCGAGATCGCCGCACCGCCTCAGCCCAAGTTCGGCCTCATCGCGACAGGCAAGGCGCCGACGCGCATGACGGAAGCGCGGGCGCGCGTGCTCGCGGCGCTGGCCCTTGGCGGCGGCCCCACGCCCAAGGCGGCGCTGGTGGCGCGCGCTCAGTGCTCGACCGGCGTCATCGACGGCCTTGTCACTGAGGGCGCGCTTGAGGCCGTCGCGCTCGCGCCGGAGCGGAGCGTCGCGCCGCTCGATCCGGATTTCCATCCAACCCGCCTCAACCCTGACCAGCGCGTCGCGGCCGACGATCTCGTCCGCCTTGTCGCCGAGCGCGTCTTCTCGGCCACCCTGCTCGAGGGCGTGACCGGATCGGGCAAGACCGAGGTCTATTTCGAGGCGATCGCCGAAGCGTTGAGGCAGAAGCGCCAGGCGCTCGTGCTCCTGCCGGAGATCGCGCTGACGGCGCAGTTCCTCGACCGCTTCGCCGCTCGCTTTGGCGCACGGCCGGCCGAGTGGCATTCGGGCTTGACCGAGCGCCAGCGCGAGCGAGTCTGGACCGCCGCGGCGAGCGGGGAGGCGCGCGCGATCGTCGGCGCGCGCTCCGCCCTCTTTCTGCCGTTTGCCGATCTCGGCCTCATTGTCGTCGACGAGGAGCACGAGGGCGCCTACAAGCAGGAGGAGGGCGTCATCTACAACGCGCGCGACATGGCGGTGGTGCGCGCGCGGTTCGAGAAGGCGCCGATCGTGCTCGCTTCCGCGACGCCGGCGATCGAGACCCGGTTCAATGCCGAGAGCGGCCGTTACCGCTGGCTCCATCTCCCCGCTCGCTTCGGCCCGGCGCGCTTACCCGACATCGCCTTGGTCGACCTCAAACGCGAGGGCCCGCCGCGCGGCCGATGGCTGTCGCCGCGTGCGATCGCCGCCATCGAGGAAGCGAGGGGGAGGGGCGAGCAGGCGATGCTGTTCCTGAACCGGCGCGGCTATGCGCCGCTCACGCTATGCCGGAGTTGCGGGCAT
>DASXES010000024.1:0-173712 GCA_036489975.1 Roseiarcus sp. | reverse complement strand
CGCTAAAATCAGCTGTGCTTGAAGATCTGCCAGCTCGTGCTGACGGGGTTCAGGGCTTCGTAGGTGAAGCCGCCCGAGCCATTCGGATTCCAGAGCTCGACAGCCCCGCTTGACGAATTGCGCCACAGGATGCTGTCCGCCCCGCCGCCGGTGAAATCGCCGGCGTCTGCGATCTGCCAGCTCTTGCTGACAACGCCGAGGTTCTGGTAGGTGAACCCCCCGGAGCCGTTAGAGTTCCAGAGCTCGACACGCCCGGTCGATGAATTGCGCCACAGAATGTCGTCTGAGCCGTCGCCGGTGAAATCCCCAGTTCCCGCGATCTGCCAGGCGGAGTTCACAGGGTTCAGGGCTTCGTAGGTGAAGCCGCCCGAGCCGTTCGAGTTCCAAAGCTCGACGCCCCCAGTGGACGTGTTGCGCCACAGAATGTCGTCTGAGCCGCTGCCGGTGAAGTCTCCGGTTCCCTGGATCTTCCAGTTGGTGTTGACCGGGTTCAAGGCTTCGTAGGTGAAACCGCCCGAGCCATTCGAGTTCCAAAGCTCGACACCCCCAGTGGACGCGTTGCGCCACAGAATGTCGTCTGAGCCGCTGCCGGTGAAGTCTCCGGTTCCCTGGATCTTCCAGTTGGTGTTGACCGGGTTCAGGGCTTGGTAGGTGAAACCGCCCGAGCCATTCGCGTTCCAGAGCTCGACCCCTCCAGTGGAGGCGTTGCGCCACAGAATGCCGTCTTCGCCGCTGCCGGTGAAGTCTCCTGTCCCCTGGATTTGCCAGCTTGTGCTGACAGCGCCGAGGTTCTCGTAGGTGAAGCCCCCCGAGCCGTTCGGGCTCCAGAGCTCGACGCCCCCGGTCGAGGCGTTCCGCCACAGGATGTCAGCAGGAACTGGAGTCTCACTTGTGGTGGTGGTTCCGATCGCCGTCATATCAGTCGGACTGAAGCCGAACGAGAACGTGTTGGCGCTGCCGGGCGGCACGACCTCGTGCGTCCCCGCTGCCGTGCCGTTCGTCGCCCATAGAGTGTGGAAATACCCATTCGAGTCCAACCCCTGGAACAACACTTCATCGCCGTAGACTTCCATGTTGCTCGGGCTCAGCCCTTGTCGAAACCCATTCGCCGCGGTCGTCACCTCCTGGGTGCCGGCCACGGTTCCATCTGTCTCCCACAACTGAAACTGACCCGTCGCGTCACGCCCGCTGAAAAGGACCTTGCCGTCGTAGACCGTGAGACCGCTCGGAGCGATACCCGAAGCGCTGGCGGAAGCACTCGCGCCGGTGACCCCGGTCAGTTGGAAGGTGCCGGCGGCCGTCCCGTTTGTCACCCACAATTGCGCGTGGCCATTCGCATCGAGGCCGTTGAACAGCAACTCGTCGCCGAAGACGGTTATATCGGTCGGGTTCAATCCCGCCGTGTTCGAAGCGCCTCCTCCCGCGAGGATTTCCGTCGCGCTGGTTCCGTTCCACGCCCAAAGTCCGGAAAGCCCGCTGGAGTCGACGCCGTTGAACAGCACTTCGTCGCCGAGGACCGTCATGTCGGTCGGGTCAATGCCAGTCGCCGAAGCCGCCGCGCCGACGTTCAGCTCCTGGGTTCCCGGCCCCGTGCCGTCGGTCACCCAAAGTCCCTGATGGCCCGCAGTGTCCACGCCGTTGAAGAGAACCTTGCCATTGAAGACGGTCATGTCGGTCGGGTTGACTCCCGGGTTGAGCCCGGTCGACAACGCCCCGTTGACGCCGGTCACCTCATGGGTGCCGGCCGCTGTTCCGTTCGTCGTCCAGAGGCTTTGGAGAGGCGTTGAGGCGTTGTCGCGGCCATTGAACAGGACTTCGCCATTGTAGACGGTGAAGTCGGGCGAGTTCGTCTTGGTCGCGGCGGCGGCCAAGACCCCCGCCGCATTCGCCCCGACGATGCCGGTGAGTTCATGCGTGCCGGCGCCTGTGCCGTCGGTCGTCCACAAGCCGTAGTTGGTTACGGTAGATCGACCGACGAAAAGCACCTGATCATTGAAAACAGTCAGGTCCAAAGACCACGGAGGGTCGGGCAGGAATCCGTAGGCCGCTTCACCATTAATCGCAGGTATGCCGGGGACCGGAGCTTGCCCGCTGGTGGTCAGTTCAAACGTTCCGGTTACCGTACCGTCGGTCCGCCAAAGACCAAATGCATTGTTCGCGGAGTCTATGCCCGAAAAAAGAACGATATTTGGCAGCATCAACATCCTCACGCTCGGTATGCCGTCACAAACAACTGGCATAGGTTGCGCCGTTTTGGCGCCGCAGCCCAACGCTGCAATGTATACTTTGCAGAATTACCCGCCGGAAGCGCGGACCCAATTCCCGACTTCATCCAGACGAATTCAGTTTTCGGCTAACAGACGGGTGGGAGGTTGGCAAGGGTAAAGTCAATGCTTGGCTAAATCCTGGCGCCTCTCCGCCTCTTCCGCAGTTTGACCGCCATGCTGTGCGCCAGGGGCGTCTCAGCAGCTCCGTCTGACCTCGATCCGCGCCACTCCGACGTGGCGCTTCTTGCTCCGCTTGCGGGGCAACCACGGCGCACCGGTTAGAACTTCGGCGCCCTCGCCGCCGTAGCGCCAATTGGTCCATCGCAGTGTGAGAGGACGGGCCTCAGACTGGACTTCCGCTCACGCTTCCGGACGCCCACGAGGGCCGGATAGCCGCCTTCGCGTTCGCGCGGAAGGGGCGCGCGCCTGTTTTCTCAAGCCTGCGCCTCAGCTAATGTCGTCCAAGCTTCAACGGTGAGCTTCCGCATGGGTCGACGGCGCCAATTTGAGAGGCTGGGACGAGCGGCGCTTCGGTGGGCCGCGGCGACATCTGTATTAGCGATGGCGGGCTTGGCCTGTTCCGCCGGATCCTTGCCGACCTTGAATGCGATCAAGGCGCGGGGGCAGCTAGCCTGCGGGGTCAACGAAGGGTTGCCCGGGTTCGCCTATCTCGACGAACGCGGGATCTGGTCGGGATTTGATGTCGATTTCTGCCGTGCGATCGCCGCGGCGATTTTCGGCGACGCGAAGAAGGTCAAGCTAGTGCCGTTGACGGCGGACGCCCGGTTTCAGGCGCTCCAGGACGGCAAGATCGAGGTTCTCTCCCGCAACTCGACTTGGACAATGGGGCGCGAAACCGAGTACGGGCTCACCTTCGTTGGCGTGACCTATTACGACGGGCAGGGATTCATGGTCCCGCGGGCCTTGCGCGTGAATTCGGCCCTCGAACTCGACGGCGCGAAAGTCTGTGTGCAAAGCGGCACCACGACCATCGACAATCTCGCCGATTTCTTCACCAGCAACGGCATGGCGCTCCAGGAGGTGATTTCCTCGTCCGCCGAGGAGGCGATCAAGAACTACGACGCCGGTCTCTGTTCGGTCCTGACCAGCGACCTATCCCAGCTCTACGCCTTGCGGCTCCGCCTCGCCAAGCCAAAGGACCAGGTTATCCTGCCCGACATAGTCTCCAAGGAGCCCCTCGGACCCGTGGTGCGCGGCAACGACCTCCAGTGGATTAACATCGTCAAGTGGGTCTATTTCGCAATGATTAACGCCGAGGAGCTCGGAGTCAGTTCGCGCAACATCGATCAAGCCCTCAGGTCTCAGAAGCCCGAGGTCAAGCGCCTGGTCGGGACAAGTGGAGATTTCGGGGAACAGATCGGGCTGACAAACGCCTGGGCGGCCAACATCATCCACTCTGTCGGCAATTATGGCGAAGTCTTTGAACGCAACCTCGGCGCGAAAACGCAGCTCGCCATCCCGCGCGGACTCAATCAATTGTGGAACGCCGGCGGCATTCAATATGCCCCGCCTATCCGATGACGGGTGTCAGGGGCAGGGAGACCAGGCGCGGCGCTCAAATGCGTGCGGTCGCCCGCGGGGCGGCTAGCGAGGCTCGGACTCCCGCTTCATCGATGCGGCCGGACTGACGTAAGCCTCCTGACGATCGACGCTCCAATAGCGCAATTCGTCGAGGGGGATCGGCTCGCCGGTTACCGCGCAGCGCACGAAGGCGCCCGGACGCAGGATGCGGAAATCGCCGTTGAGGTATTCAATCTTCGCTTCGCCCGCATCGATCGGACGCCGCTCGAATCTGTTCATCGCCAGGGTTCCATTTGACTGTTCTACGCCACGGTCGGATGCGCCAGGGGCTCTGCGTCATCCGCTGCACGCCCGCAAGCGCTCTGGACAAGGAATAGCCTCTCTGCTAAAGGCCGCGCAACTTGCGTGCAGCGGCCGCGGCTAATCTGGCGGCATTTTCAGATCTTTCGAGGCCCGGCCTCAAAACACAGGACATTCCGTGCAGGTACTGGTTCGCGACAATAATGTCGATCAAGCCCTGAAGGCGCTCAAAAAGAAGATGCAGCGCGAGGGGATATTCCGCGAGATGAAGCTTCGCGGGCATTACGAGAAGCCGTCGGAAAAGAGGGCGCGCGAGAAAGCCGAGGCGGTTCGGCGCGCGCGCAAGCTCGCCCGCAAGAAATTGCAGCGCGAGGGCCTCCTTCCGATGAAGCCGAAGCCGGTCCCGGGCGCGCCGCGGTCGGCCAGCTGATCTGCGCCAAGTCAAGGGGCGGCGCAAAGATGGCCGCCCAGGACGTCGGCGTTTAGCGCCAGCAGGCCGGGGAGGCCGGTTGAGCGGCGGGGTTCGTGGATTTGGCTTCGCATATCACTGGTAGAGCCATTTGGGCGCGGGCTGGACTGGCGGTGATCGCGCTCACGCTTGCGGCATGCAGCGAGACCCTCGGCGGATTTAATACGCACGTGGCGGAGGTCGACGCCGAACCTGGCGCCCAGGCCTCGAACGCCGGCAATATCGCTTCCCTGAGCGACGTCATCCAGCGCCATCCAACCGACGCGACCGCTTACAACACGCGCGGCGTCGTCTACGCCAAGCTCGGCAAGTATTCGAACGCGATCGAGGATTTCAGCCACACGATCGAACTCGATCCGCATTTCTCCGGCGCCTACACCAATCGGGCGCTCGCCTACCGCCAGACCAAAAAGGACGATCTGGCGATGCAGGACTTCAATCAGGCGATCACGGTCAATCCGAACGACGCGGCCGCCTATCTCGGCCGGGGCAATCTCGAGCGCGCGCACGGCGATTACGCCAGCGCGATGAACGACCTCAACCAGGCTATCCGGCTGAACCCGGAGGGCGCACAGGCTTATCATGCCCGCGGCCTCATCTATCAGCGCCAGGGCAACAATGTTCAGGCGATCACCGACTTCAACAATGCGATCGATCGCGATCCGTTCGCCGGCGAGCCCTACCAGGCCCGGGGCCAGAGCCTGATGGCCACCGGCAAGTATGAGGCGGCGATCGAGGACTTCAACGCCGCGCTCAACGTCAACGCCAACAATTCAGAAGCCTGGACAGGCCTCGGCTTCTGCTACGAAAAATTGAACAATCACGCGAAGGCGGTCGAAGCCTACCAGCGCGCCGTCTCGGTCAATCCCAACAACAGCGACGCGCGCGCGGCTCTGCAGCGCTTGGGCTGAGCCGAGGGCTTTCGCCCGGGGGCGTTCATCGAACTGGTGGCGATTGCAGCCGACTAACGCCTTTGCCTAACCAGCATTTTAGCGGCGCGCCCCAATGGAATCAGAAGCTTAAGGACCCGTTTAGTTCCGCCCTCATGCCGAGGGGGCCGGGAGCGCCTGGCGGCATTGTACGCTTCAGAGCGGTGTAGGATACTGCGCGCGACGAAGCGATTTCAACGGCTTAACCTCATTTTTCTGCAACTCGAAAAAGATTGAGACAGCCGCTCACATTCGGTTTTATATACATATAGACATATGTCGATCCAGCGTCGTCGGCCGCCGGCGCGGGAGGGGCGCGACGCTTGCGCTGGTCGTCAAGCGCGCGAGCGAGACCGAGCCGCCCGCGCGGGGGAGCCGCGACGGCGGACCGCGCCCCTTTGGGAGGCAACCGCGGCGGGCGATTTGCGTCCAGCCGCCGCGGCTCGTGACGCCTCAGCTTCCAGGCGTTTTCACATCCAATTCAACGTTGAACAGTCCAGCGCCCTTGAGGGGACTCTTGTCGCCCCAGTCGCCCTCGAATCCGCCTGTCCCGGTGGCGCCTTGGTATGCGCCTGTTCCGGAAATGATCTTGTATTTTCCGACAACATGGCCGCCGGTGTCGTTTCCCGTGACCGTGGTGGTATAATTCGCCACGATGGATCCGTCGGGAAAATAATATGTGCTGTGTCCCGTGCCCTTGCCGTGTTCATCCGTTTTGTCGTAAAAGTCCTTGGTCCCCAGCGTTCCGTCCGGGGCGATGGTTACTCCGAGATTGTGTTGTTCGCCGTCCTTTTCACCGACGCCGAATGTTATCAATCTGTGCTTGAGCGTCAGGTCGGCCGCCGTGGCCGCGAAGTTTGAACCGACGAGAAGCGCGATCGCTAAGACGAGAGTTTTCATATTCGAGCCTCCGTTTGCGTCAAGGCTACGCCGCCTCGTTGCACGAAAATCACTGGCAAAGTCATGTAAACAGCGTTCGACCGCGATGTTTCAGGCGGGTAATTGTTGTAAGCGTCATATGTCGACCGTCTAAAATCTGCGGCGGACCCGCGAGGGGGCCCCAATGGTTGACGCGCCAGCCGAGGCGAGGAACGCCGACAAGAGCCCGGAACAGGGAGGGCACGAAGCGTTTGCCTTTGCGGGGCTCGTTCTTGATCTCGACGCCTGCACCCTAAACCGCGAATCCGGCGAGCCAATCGCGCTAACGCGCGGCGAATTCGCGCTCCTGCGTGAATTGGTGCGCCGGCCCGGCCGGGTGCTGAGCCGCGATTTTCTGCTCGACGCCGTGGTCGGCCGGCGCAACGCTCCATTCGACCGCAGCGTCGACGTGATGGTCGGGCGCCTCAGGAAGAAGGTCGAACCCGACCCGAAACAACCGAGCGTTATCCAGACCGTCCCGGGCGAAGGCTACCGATTCACCGCGCCGCTGTCGCCCCGCAGAGTCGCCGCCGAAGCTGTCGCGGCCACGGCGGCCACCTCGCCTCCGGACCCGCCCATCCCACCGCCAGATGCGATCCCGCGGACACGCCGCGCGCTATGGCCGGTCCTCGCGGCCGCAGTCGCGCTTTGCCTGATCGCGGCGGCCGCAGCGATTCAGTGGCGCCCCATCCGCGGAGAAGCCGCGCCGCGCTTCTCCATGGTGGTGCTGCCATTCGCCAACCTCACCGGCGAGCCCGGATGGGACTATCTGGGCAAGGACATGGCCGTCGAGCTGACCACGCTGATGGGCGCCTTCCCGAACATGCACGTGCTCGCGGGCGCGGCGCCAGACGAGGCGGATCAGGACGTGCGGCGGGCGGCGGCTCGAGCCGGCGCGCGCTATGTGATCGCCGGCGCGCTCGACAAAGTGAACGACCGGCTGCGCTATACGGCGCAACTCTTCGACGGCGCGAGTGGCCACGAGCTGTGGTCGGCGCGGTACGATGACGAGGGCGTCGACCCCAAAGCCCCCGGGCCGGACGTCGCCACGCGCATTTATGACGCGTTGGCGGGGCTTTTGGGGCGCCTCTATGTCGAGGAGGAGCGCCGGTCATGGAGCAAGGACGAAGGCAGCCTGGACGCTTATGACTATTACCTTCGTGGCGCGTCATTCTTCCTGCGCTTCACCCAGGCCGACAATGACAAGGCGCGCGCCATCTTCGAGGAGGGCCTCAAGAAATATCCGAACGATGGGCTTTTGCAGGTGAAGCTCGCATGGTGCTTCCTCGCAAAGACCTGGTACAATCTGAACGAACACTCTCGCGAGGACATCGAACAGGCCTGGGCCCAGGCGCAGTTCGCCAAAGCCGCGTCGTCGCAATCGCATCTGGCGACCTATCTGCTGCATCAGCTAATGGCGTCTCTCTATCAATATCACGACGGCGACTTCACGCATTCGATCGACGAAGCGAAGGCCGCCATGGCGATGGCGCCTTACGAGACCATTTCGCGCTCGTCGCTTTCAGCCAATCTGGCGAACGCCGGCGACGCCAGCGAAGCTATGGTCTGGGCCGAGCGGGCGGTGATCAACGATCCAAACCCGCCTCCATGGTACTACGGAAACCTCGCCTGGGCCTATTATGTCGGCCGGCGCTACGATGACGCGCTCAAGGCCGCGTCGCGCTACAAGGCCGACTTTCCGGCGCTCTACGCCGCAATCTGCGTGCGCCTCAGCCGCCTCGACGAGGCGCGCGCGGCGGTCGCCGACGCGCTCAAGGCCGGGACCAAGTTTTCGATCGCGACAGAGGGCTTTTCGCCCCAAATTGAGCCGCAACGCACCGCGTATCTGAATGATTTGCGGGCGGCAGGCGTGCCGGAGAACTGATCGACCAAAAGATCAGTCGCCCGTTCCTCACCCTTCCGCCTTGGCCTCGTTCTTCAGGAAATCCTCGAGCCAGTGGATGTCGTACTGGCCGTTCTGCACGTCGGCATTGCGAACGAGTTCACGAAACAGCGGCAGCGTCGTCTCGACGCCCTCGACGACGAATTCGTCGAGCGCCCTTCTCAGCCGCATCAAAGCCTCGGTCCGGGTCCGGCCGTGGACGATCAGCTTGCCAACCAGCGAGTCGTAATAGGGGGGGATCACATAGCCCTGATACGCCGCTGAATCGACGCGGATGCCAAGGCCGCCTGGGGGATGAAAGTAGGCGATTCGGCCTGGCGAAGGCTGGAAAGTGCGCGGGTGCTCCGCGTTGATTCGGCATTCAATGGCGGCGCCGAGGAATCGAACGTCGTCCTGGGCCACGGAGAGGGGTGAGCCGGCCGCAATCTTGATCTGCTCGTTGATGATGTCGATGCCGGTGATCATCTCCGTGACCGGATGCTCGACCTGCACCCGGGTGTTCATCTCGATGAAGAAGAACTTCCCGTCCTCGTAGAGGAACTCGACCGTGCCAGCCCCGACATAGCCGAGTTCAGCCATCGCCTTGGCGACAATCCCGCCGATGTTTTCGCGTTGCTCGGGATTGAGGGCAGGGGAGGGGCCTTCCTCCCAGACTTTCTGGTGGCGACGCTGAAGCGAGCAGTCGCGCTCGCCAAGATGAATGGCGTGGCCCTGCGTGTCGCCGAGCACCTGAACTTCGATGTGGCGCGGCTTGGCGAGATATTTCTCGAGATAGACGGAATCGTTGCCGAACGCGGTCCGGGCTTCGATCCTGGCGGCGCCGATCGCATCCGCAATGTCGTCGGGACCCCGGGCGATCTTCATGCCGCGGCCTCCACCGCCCGCCGCAGCCTTGACGATCACCGGATAGCCGATCGAGGCTGCGATCTTGAGCGCTTCGGCTTCGTCCCGGACGCCGCCCTCGGAGCCCGGGACGCAAGGGATCCCGAGACTCTGGGCGGTGCGCTTGGCCTCGATCTTGTCGCCCATCATGCGGATGTGCTCGGCCCTGGGGCCGATGAACACGATGTCGTGCTCCTCCAGGATTTCCGCGAAACGCGCGTTCTCGGCCAGAAAGCCGTAGCCTGGATGAACGGCGTCGGCGCCGGTGATCTCGCATGCCGCGACAATGGCGGGAATATTGAGATAACTGTCGCGCGCCGGCGGCGGGCCGATGCAAACGCTCTCATCGGCGAGCTTGACGTGCATCGCATCTCTGTCGGCGGTCGAATAGACCGCGACGGTCGCAATCCCGAGCTCCTTGGCCGCTCGCATGACCCTGAGCGCGATTTCGCCGCGGTTGGCGATCAGGATCTTATCGAACATCGGGGCGGGCTCCCCGATTGTTCGCAAACCCCGCGGCGCGATTCTCAATCGCGGTCATTCAATGATCATCAACGGCTGGTCGTATTCGACCGGCGAGCCGTCGGCGACCAGGATGCTCACGACTTTGCCGCCATGCGGTGCGACAATGTCGTTGAAGGTTTTCATCGCTTCGACCAGCAGCAACTTGTCTCCGGCCTTGACCGCCGAGCCGATCTCGACGAACGGCTTGGTCTCGGGACTGGCCCGCAGATAGGCGGTGCCGACCATCGGTGATTTCACCGCGCCCGCGAGATCGGCTAGCACCGGCTCCGCGGCGGGCGGGGCGATTGCGGCGCCCGCCGCAGGACTGGCCGCGATGGGCGCCGCCTGAGAAATTGCGGCCGCGTTCGCATGAGCCGACGGCGCTCGCTCGCGCGCCAGGCGCACTTGCAGCTCTCCAAGGCTGATCTCGATCTCGCTCAGATCGTATTTCGACACGATCTTCGCGAGCTGATCGATCGCAGCGACATCGACGAGACTCTGCGCAGATTCGCCGGTTTGCGCGCCGGACGGTTTCTTCATTGTCTTTCGCTCGCGCGGGGGACTGACACTCAACAGGCGGGCTTTCGCATATCGCGCCGACCAAGGCAAAGGAAGCGCGACGCGGCGCCGCCCTTCATGCCCGACGCGCCCATACGCTGACGTCATGAAACGCCACGCCCCCGTGCGGAGCCACGCTGTCGTCGCCGACCAGCACGTTGATCCCCCAGCCGTCCAGAAAGGCGGCGGGCGGCCAGACGCCTTCGCTGATCAGGACGCCGGACCGCACGCCCGCGGACAAGCGCGCGTGCAGGCGCGTCCGGCCCCGCTCGTTGCCCAGTTGCACCACGTCGCCCTGCGCGAGCCCGAGCCTCGCCGCGTCCGACGGATTGATGAGCACTTCGGGCCGCTGCTCCCGCGCGAGTGAGGTCGGCGTCTGAGTGAAGGTCGAATTGAGGAAGTTTCGGGCCGGCGAGGTCGCAAGCTTGAACGGGTGATCTTCGTCGACCTCCTCGTTGACGGGCCAGTAGTCAGGCAGACTCGGCATCGCGCGCCAGGGGCCGCGCATTCCGTCATTGGCGGCGGGCGTGTCCGGCCAATCCGCCTTGAAGCGAAACTTTCCGTCCGGGAAGCCGAAGCCGTCGAGGAAGTGCGATTCCGCGAAGGGCGGTTGCAAGTCGAGCCAGCGCTCGTTCTCAAGCCGCGTCAGATCGCCGTAGCCCGATTGCCGCAGCGTCCAGTCGATGATCTCGCGCGGCGACATCGAGAAGGCGGGATGCTCGGCGCCGACCCTTCGGGCGAGTTCGGCGATCACCTGGTGATTGGTGCGGCAGCCGTCGGGCGGGTCGATCACCTTGGGGGCGAATTGTAGGTGCTGATGGCCTCCGGCGGTGTAAAGGTCGTCGTGCTCCAGAAACATGGTGGCGGGCAAGACGATGTCGGCGTAGCGCGCCGTGTCGGTCATGAACTGTTCGTGAACGCAGGTGAACAGATCGTCGCGCGAAAAGCCGCGGCGCACTTTTTCCTGATGCGGCGCGACGGCGAGCGGGTTGGTGTTCTGAATGAGCATCGCCCGGACGGGCGGGCCGCCTTTCAGCGCCTCGGCCTCGCCGGTCAGAATTGCGCCGACCCGGGATTGGTCGAGACGGCGCACGCTCAAATCGCGGGCGTCGAGCCCCTCGATCATCGTTTTTTGTAGCTTGTACACGCCGCTATTGCTGTGGAAGGCGCCGCCTCCTTCGTGCGCCCAGGCGCCGGTGACGGCGGGAATGCAAAGGGCCGCGTGCATGTTTACCGCGCCGTTGCGCTGACGCGAGAAGCCGTAACCGAGTCGGAAGAAGCTTCGCTTCGTCCGCCCGACGAGCGCGGCGAATTCTTCGATTTCAGCGACGCTGAGGCCGGTGATCGCGCTCGCCCACACAGGATCGCGGGCCTTCACGTGCGCCTCGAGTTCGCGCGGCGCGTCGGTGTATCGCTCAAGATAGTCCCAATCGGCCAGGCGATCGCGGAACAGGATGTGCATCACCGCGCAGGCGAGCGCTCCATCCGTGCCCGGCCGGACGCATAATGCGAGATCGGCCTGCCGCATCGTTTCGGTTTCGTAGATGTCGATGGCGACGATCTTCGCGCCGCGTTCCTTGCGCGCGCGAATCGCGTGGGTCATGACATTGACTTGGGTGGCGACCGCGTTCGTGCCCCAGATGACGACGCAATCGGATTTCGCCATTTCGCGCGGATCCGCGCCCATCAGTTCACCCGCTCCAGCGACATATCCCGGCCAGGCGACGCCGACGCAGATCGTGCCGTGGAAGCGGGAGTAGCGCTTGGCGTGCGTGAGGCGCTCGATTCCATCGCGCATCACAAGGCCCATCGTGCCGGCGTAGAAATAGGGCCAGACGCCTTCGGGTCCGAGCGCGCGCTCGACGGAAAGGAAACTGTCAGCGACGCGATCGAGCGCCTCGTCCCATCCGATCGGCTCGAATTGTCCGCTTCCCTTGGGACCGACCCGGCGCAACGGCTGGGTGAGCCGGTCCGGGTGATGGATCCGCTCCCAATAGCGGGCGACCTTGGCGCAGACCACGCCCGCGGTGTAGCTCTGGTCTCGCGCCCCGTGGATGCGGCCGATGCGCTTGTCCCCGATCACCTCGACGTCGAGAGCGCAAACCGAGGGGCAGTCATGCGGACAGACTGAATGACGCCGCGTAATCTCGGGGACCGCGTTCATGGGCCTCTCAGAAAATAGCGCCGCGAGCCGCTTGGCGGCTTTTCGATACTAGCGCGCAACGCCCCTTTATTGAAGCTCCGCGTTCGCCGCAGCGCGGTCGATGGCGCCATCCCCGCCCGCTTGCCTTCGCAACCGAATACAACTATAAGGTTGTGTTAGGTTCAAGCACCTCTGAGTCGGGCACTTGGCGATTCGCTTATTCTTAAGCGCCTGCGTGGGAATGATCGCGCTCGGCGTGGCTTGGGCCGAGAAAGGGACCCGGGCGGAAGGCCCCCAGCGGGAGGGGCCCCAGCCGGAGATCCACTACGCTCCGCGCGAAAACCTTGAGAGCGTCGATATTCGGGAGATCGGCCGCGCCCAATTGTCCATCGATATGGCGGCGTATGTTCTGTCAGACCCGCGCATCATCACAGCCTTGACGGATGCCGCGGAGCGCGGCGTCGTCATCCGTCTCTACATGGATAAATCACAATTCGCCGAGCATGGGCCTGTGCAAAGCGAACTCATGGAGACCTTGCTCATCCATCGGAATGTCGCGGCGCGGGTGAAGGGCGAGGGCGTCTTGATGCATCTGAAAGCCTACGCCATCGATGGGGAAGTGCTGCGAACCGGTTCGGGCAACTTCTCACGCTCCGGGCTCGCCAGTCAGGACAATGACGCGATCTTCATCACCGATCCGGCGACCGTCGACTCGTTTGAGGGCAATTTCGAACGCATCTGGGCGCGCGCGCAAAACATCAGCGCCTTGGATGCGACTCGCTAGGCCGGACCCGTCTAGGGGGATCCGTCTCGCGGTTGCGGCAGCCCCAAGGGCGTGTAGCGCTCGTAACGTTGGTTGAACACGGCGGCGACGGTTTCCGTCCGCCGAATCGCCGCGTCGTCCTGCGCGGTCAGAATCGAGGACACCTGCCAGCGCCAGGTCGATGGGTCGTCTGAGCCGGGGCCGGTGGCGACCTCGGTCACGCCCGCCGCGTAGCCCACGCCGCCGCCCACTGCGGTGGCAAGAAGAATGAGAGACTTCCGCATCGTCTCCTCCGCGATCTTGGGATCGATTGTCCGCGTCGCGCTTCCCACAATCTCCCACTCGGGCGACGCTAATTAATTAAGTCTAAACATAGATTTGTGGCTTGGCTAGGGCGATTCGCGGTTTGATTCCGTTTCGCGCAGCAAGTTGCTCGCCATGGCGCGAGTTATACGCCGGCTTTGCGTCAAAGCTTCATTGTCGAGCGCTGCGACGAGCGCGCGGGCGGCGCCGAGCGAGCGCTCGATTCTCAGCGCGATATAACTGATGACGTGGGGCTCCACCTCGAGCTGGCGATCGCTGAACAGTTTGAAGAGAACCGCCTCGGTCAGTTCGATATCCGGGGCGGCGAGGCGCGCGACCGGGGCCAATCGAAGTCGCGACAGAAGGTCGGGCGTGTCGAGGCCCCATGCGTCGGGAGCGGCGCGGCTGGTCAAGAGCAGCCATGCGTCGTTTTGCATGACGGTGTTGATCAGATGAAAGAAGAGCGCCTCCGCCCGCCCTGCGCCGTCGGCGTCCTCGATCAGCATGGCGTGCGCCTCAGCGCAGGCCTGAACGCTTTGTTCGTCCAGCTCCTGTCCGGAGAGAGCGATCGCGTCGGCGGCGCGGGCCCAGATCGCTCCGAGGTGGCTCTTCCCCGCCCCCTCCGGCCCGACGAGCATCAACATGCGCCCAGCCCAGTTCGGCCAGCGCTCAATCGCCGTCAACGCCTCATGGTTCGACGGCGCCGCGAGAAAATCCTCGCGCGCGAAACTTGGCGAATGCGGCCAGCGAAATGTCAGCTGGCGAGGCGGAGCCATCATCGGCTCTCCGGCGCCGAGCCGCCTCGGTAGAACGGACTCGTCAGATAGACGCCAATGAGGTGGCGAGCCAGCACGCCAATCGCCGCCGCGGTCGGAACGGCGATGAGCAGGCCGAGGAAACCGAACAGCTGGCCGAAAGCGAGGAGCGCAAACATCAACCAGACCGGGTGGACCCCGATCGATTCGCCGACGAGCTGCGGCGAGAGCACGTAGCCCTCCAGGAATTGACCCGCTCCCACAACGGCGAGAGCCAGCAGGAACAGTGTAAGACTTGGCCATCCCTCAAACAGGGCGACGCTGAGCGACAGCACAAGCGCAGTCAGCGACCCGACATAAGGCACGAAGCTCAAGACCCCGCCGACGACGCCGATCAGAAAGCCGTAGTCGAGTCCAATCAGCGTCAAGCCGATGCTGTACCAGAGCGCCAGGAAGAGGCAGACGAGCGACTGGCCGCGGATGAAGCCCGCCAGCGCGTGGTTTATCTCTCGGGCGATCTTTCTCAGCGTTTCGCGATGGTCGAGCGGCAGCCAGGAGTCGAGCTTCAAGATCATCCGGTCCCAGTCGACGAGAATATAGAAGGCGACGACTGGGGTTACGATCAGGAGGGACAGGAAGTTGAACAACGCGCCGCCGCCCGACACGAGCTTGGTCAACGTATCGAGAAGCCATTGCGCGCTCTGCGTGACAAAGTCGCCGACCGACTTCTGAATCTGCGTGCTCGACGATTGCGGATTGATTCCCATGGCCTCGAGCCATGGGCCGCCATATTTTGCGATGAACGCATTGCCCTCCGCCACGGCGAAAACCTGCAGTCGCACCGCGTAGCCAGGCAGGTGTCGGGCGAAGGCGATGAACTGGCCTCCCAACACCGGGAACACGAGAATGAAAAAAAGCACCACGGTCACGACAAAAACGGTGAGAATGAGCAGTGACGCGCCGAGCCGATTGAACCCGAACCTCTGAAGTTTGAGAACGACGGGGTCGAGAAGATAGCCGAGAACGATACCGGCGGCGAACGGGGTTATCGTCGAGCCGAGCAAATAAACAATCAGCAGCAGGGCCGCCACTCCGAGGCCCCAGAAGAGGACCTGGCGCTCGAGGTTCACCGGCAGACCCTCATGGCGTTTCAAGAGCCCGGCTGACCGGCTGCAGCAAGTCCCATTTGCCGCCCCAGGGGTCGACGAAGACTGCAACCAGCCCGTAAGGTTCGCGGCGCGGCGTTTCCAGAAATTTCAGGCCGCGTCGAAGCAGATTGTCGTAGTCAGTCCAGAAGTCGCTGGAGTGAAGAAAAAAGCCGACGCGCCCTCCGGTCTGATCGCCGATGCGGACTCTCTGACGCTCCTCGCTCGGAACCGCGAGCACGAGCGCGGCGCCTGGGCTCAGCGACGGGGCGACGACAACCCAGCGCTTCTCGGCAGAAAGGGGCGTATCTTCAAGCACCGTGAAACCCAGCATATCGCGGAAGAACGCCAGCCCCTCGCTGTAGCTGGGGACAAGAACCGTGACGGCCGCGAGACTGTGGAGCATGGCTCGGCGCTCTATCGGCTCATATGGTCCAGCCATTGGGCGATATAGACGCCGCCCGAGGCCAGGGTTGTCGCCGCGACCGTCCATTGAAGCACACTCTGCAGAAGCGGCTCTTCGAGGCCGTAGGCGCGGATCCCGAGAGCCACGCCGGCAAGGGTGATCTGCGCGACCGTATTGAGCTTCGACACCCAGACAGGGCGAATCTCAACCGGCTTGTCGAGCAGCCAGGAGACGAGAACCGCCACGAGAATCATAACGTCTCTTGATACGACCGTGATCGCGATCCAGGCCGGCAGACCGGCATAGATCGCCAGCGAAACATAGATCGAGATCAGGAGCGCCTTGTCGGCGAGAGGATCGAGATAGGCCCCGACCTCGCTGCGGAGTTCGAATCGCTTGGCGATAAAGCCGTCGACGGCGTCCGACACGCCGGCCAGAATAAAAATCAGGAACGCGGGAAGGAACCGCTGCGAGATGATCATCATGACCGCCAGCGGAGTCATTAGCATTCGCGCAAGCGTGATGAAATTGGGTAAATTGTGGAGGATGTTGCCAATATTCATCAAGTATTGACGCCCCAGCGTCACCGCCCAGCCATCCCTTTCCCTGGACTTCGCCACGCGCCTGGGACGACTGCGAGCACGGATAGCACGAAGTCGACGAGGTTGGGAAACCGGGCCTGACCCGAGTCTGACCGACCGCCCTTGCGCGTTGCCTGGCGGGCAATTACCCCGGTCGTCACGAAAGCCCAGCGAGCCCGGATGCCCGAAAGCCGAAAACCTCTCACCTACGCCCAATCGGGGGTCGACATCGATGTCGGCAACCGGATCGTGGACCGGATCCGTCCGTTCGCTCGCGCCACGCGCCGTTCGGGAGCGGGCGCGGAGCTTGGCGGATTCGGCGGGCTGTTCGATCTCAAGGCCGCCGGCTTTGTCGACCCGATCCTGGTCGCCGCCAACGACGGCGTCGGCACCAAGGTGAAGATCGCCATCGAGAGCGGGATCTACGATACGATCGGCATCGACCTTGTGGCGATGTGCGTCAACGACATCGTCGTCCAGGGCGCCGAGCCGCTGTTTTTTTTGGATTATTTCGCTTCCGGCAAGCTCGATGAGGAGGTCGCGTCCGCTGTCGTGCAAAGCATAGCGGAAGCGTGCGCGCAATCGGGGTGCGCACTGATCGGCGGAGAGACGGCGGAGATGCCCGGCCTTTACGCTCCGGGCGATTTCGACATCGCGGGCTTCGCCGTGGGCGCCGCGGAGCGCGGGACGCTCCTGCCCCGGCCAGGATTGAAGCCGGGGGACCTTGTCTTCGGCCTCCCCTCGTCCGGCGTTCATTCCAATGGGTTTTCGCTCGTGCGGCGCGTCGTCGCCCGGTCCGGCCTCGGCTGGGACGCTCCCGCCCCGTTCGATCCGGGCCGGTCGCTCGCCGCCGCGCTGCTCACCCCAACCCGCCTTTATGTGCGGCCGCTGCTCGACGCGCTCAAGCAAACCCGAGGCCTATACGCGCTCGCCCATATCACCGGCGGCGGCTACCCGGATAATCTGCCCCGCGCGCTCGACGACGGTCTCGCCATCTCGCTCGATCTCGACGCCTTCATGCCGCAGCCGGTCTTCGCCTGGCTCGCCTCGGCCGGCGGGCTCGACGAAGCGGAGATGCTGCGCACCTTCAATTGCGGCTTCGGGATGGCGGCGTTCGTTTCCGCCGAGAGCGAGCGAGAAGTGCGGGACGCCCTGGCGGGGGCGGGCCTCGAGCCGGTCCTGATTGGAGAGCTTGTTCCCTTCGAAGGCCGGCGCCTTGTGACCCGCGGCAGGCTCAGGCTGTGACGTCCCGCGTGCGAACCGCGGTTCTCGTCTCGGGCCGGGGCTCGAACATGGTCGCCTTGATCGAGGCCGCGCGAATGCCGGACTTTTCGGCTGAAATCGTGCTGGTTCTGTCGGACGACCCCGCTGCGGGCGGCCTTGCCCGGGCGCGAGAACTCGGCGTCGCCGCCGAGGCGATCGACTTTCGCGCCCACGCGGGCAAGCCGGCGTTCGAGGCCGCGCTCGAGGCGCAGCTTGCCGCCGCCTCGGTCGAAATTGTCTGCCTCGCCGGGTTCATGCGGCTTTTGAGCCCGTCCTTCGTCGAGCGATGGCGGGGACGCATCCTCAATATTCATCCTTCGCTGTTGCCCAACCTGCGCGGTCTCAACACCCATGAGCGTGCGCTCGCGCAAGGCCTTGCCGAGCACGGCTGCACGGTTCACCTGGTGACAGCCGAACTCGACGCTGGCCCCATCCTCGCCCAGGCGCGCGTCCCCATTCTTCCGGGCGACGACCCCCACGTCCTTGCGGCGCGCGTCCTCAAGGAGGAGCACCGGATCTATCCGCGGGCGCTCGACGAGTTTGCCCGTTCGCTGAGCGTCGCGCCTGAGCGTGCGTGACCCGGGCCAAGAGGCGCGGCGCCGTCACTCGACAGCGAGGATTGGGTTCGTTTCGCCAAAACGCCCTGACGTCTCGTGGACGTATAAAACACTATAAATATATATGAAATATATTGCTCAGTCCGCAATTGTAAAAGCGTCGCCCGATTCGCGTCCCCGGGACGGCCACGCCCGTTAAGCAAAGCGCCTTAACCACGCTTGCGGCCCGGCGCGATCGGATCAATATTTCGCTTAAGGAAAAGGAGATTTGTTTGGCCCCCGCGCTGGCGACGAAAAAGGAGCCCGCTGCACCGACCGCGACGAGCGCGGCGAATGACGAGTCACCGCCGTTATTATCGTCGCCCGAGCGCTTCATCAATCGCGAATTGTCGTGGCTCGAGTTCAATCGAAGGGTGCTCGAGGAATCCGCCAACCCAAGCCATCCGCTGCTCGAGCGTCTACGGTTTCTTTCAATCTCGGCCGCCAATCTCGACGAGTTCTTCATGGTCCGCGTGGCGGGCCTGGTTGGCCAGGTGCTCACCGGGGTCGCCGAAATCTCCGACGACGGGCGCACGCCCGCCGAGCAGCTTGAACGCATCAGCGAGCGCGTCGCCTCGCTGGTCGCTTCGCAGCAGTCGCGTTGGAAAGCGCTGCAATCCGAACTTTCCGCCAACGGCGTCGTCATCCTCGAGGTCGGCGATCTGACCCGGCGCGAACGGGAATGGCTGCAGGACTACTTCCTCGCGCAGGTGTTCCCGATTCTGACGCCCCTTGCGGTCGATCCGGCGCATCCGTTTCCGTTCATCCCCAATCTGGGATTCACGCTGGCGCTCGAACTCCTCAATCCGCGTAACGCGGAGACGATGAGCGCGCTCGTGCGCATTCCTGGAAGCGTCGACCGCTTCGTGCGGTTGCCTGACGGCCCCCAGGGAGGCGCCGCGCGCTTCGTGATGTTGGATCGGTTGATCGTCGCGTTCATCGGGCTTCTGTTTCCGGGCCACGAAGTCTTGGGGGAGGGGGCGTTTCGGGTCGTTCGCGACAGCGACATTGAAGTCGAGGAGGAGGCGGAAGACCTCGTCCGCCTGTACGAAAGCGCGCTCAAGCGGCGCCGGCGCGGGAGCGTCATCCGTCTTGAGATCGAAGCCCGCATGCCGGAGTCGCTGCGCGCCTTCGTCGCCGGCGACGTCGACGTGGTTCCGTCCGGGATCGTGGCCATCGAGGGAATGCTGGCGCTCAACGACCTGTCGCAACTGGTGGCGATCGATCGCCCCGAGCTCAAGTTTCCGCCTTACAACCCCCGCTTTCCCGAACGCGTCAAGGAACTCGGCGGCGACATTTTCGCCGCGATCCGGCAGAAGGATCTCGTTGTCCATCATCCTTATGAATCGTTCGACGTCGTCGTGCGGTTCCTCAATCAGGCTGCCCACGATCCCAATGTGGTCGCGATCAAGCAGACGCTCTACCGCACCTCGGCCGACAGCCCGATCGTGCGTGCGCTGATCGAGGCCGCGGAGGCTGGAAAATCGGTCACGGCGCTGGTGGAATTGAAGGCGCGCTTCGACGAAGAGGCCAATATCCGCTGGGCGCGGGATCTCGAGCGCGCGGGCGCGCAAGTCGTCTATGGGTTCATCGAGCTCAAGACCCACGCCAAGCTGTCGATGGTGGTGAGGCGCGAAAGCGGATCGCTGGTCAACTATTGTCACCTTGGCACCGGGAACTATCATCCGGTGACCGCCAGGATTTACGCCGACATTTCCCTTTTCACCGCGGATGCGGCGATCGGGAGGGATGTCGCGCGAATTTTCAATTTCATCACCGGCTACGCCGAGCCGGACGGCCTCGAGCAGCTGTCCATTTCGCCGATCACGCTGAAGAAAACGCTTCTGCGCAATATCGCCGATGAAATCGACTACGCGCGGCTTGGCCGCCCCGCCCAGATCTGGATCAAATGCAATGCGCTCGTCGATCCCCAGATCATCGACGCGCTCTATGCGGCCAGCCGCGAAGGCGTGCAGATCGACATCGTGATACGCGGAATTTGCTGTCTGCGGCCAGGCGTCCCGGGACTTTCCGACAACATTCGGGTCAAGTCGCTCGTCGGCCGATTCCTGGAGCACGCGCGCATTTACGCATTCGGCGCCGGTCATGGGCTCCCGAGCCCCCGGGCCCGGGCGTTCATTTCATCCGCCGATCTCATGACCCGCAATCTTGATCGGCGCGTCGAGGCTCTGGTTCCGCTGCTCAATCCCACGGTTCATCAACACGTCCTCGACCAGATCATGGAGGCCAATCTGATGGACAACCAGCAGAGCTTTCGGATTCTGCCGGACGGCTCGAGCGAGAGAATCGTTCCGGCGGAGGGGGAGGAGCCGTTTAACGCCCACAATTATTTCATGACCAATCCGAGCCTTTCGGGTCGCGGCAAGGCGCTGGTGGAATCCTTTCCGATGGCGCTGCGTCGGCGCCTCTGATAGACGCCCTCGCGCGCCGGTCCGAGGCGCCTGGCAGGATTGGTTATGCTCGACACGGTCCCGACACGATCAGGCCGGCCCGGCGGCGCGCGAGGACAATTGCCGGGCGAGCCGGTGGCGATCGTCGACATCGGCTCGAACTCGGTGCGCCTGGTGTCTTACGAGTCGCTCTCGCGGACACCGACGCCGTCCTTCAATGAAAAGGCCTTGTGCGGCCTCGGCAAAGGCGTGGCGATGACCGGGCTGTTGCCGGAGGACGGCGTCCTCAAGGCGCTGGCCGCGCTTCAGCGCTTTCGCGTTCTCTGCGACACGATGCGGGTCCGTGATCTGCGCAGCATCGCGACGGCCGCCGTGCGCGACGCGGCGAACGGGGCGGAATTTCTCAATCGCGCGGAACGCGTGCTCGGGTGCAAAATTGAGCTCTTGAGCGGCCAGCGGGAAGCCAGGTTGTCGGCGCTTGGCGTGATAAGTTCGATTTACAAGGCCGACGGCGTCGTCGGCGACCTGGGCGGCGGCTCGCTCGAGCTCACCGACATTCGGGAGGGAGAGTGCGCGCAAGGGGTGACCCTCCCGTTGGGCGGCCTGTCGCTGATGGACCTCTCCGAGCGTTCGCCGAAGAAGGCCGCCAAGATCGTGCGTGAGAAGCTCGCGACGGTGAAGGCGCTTCAGGCGCTGCCCGGCCGCACGTTCTATGCTGTCGGGGGCACATGGCGCGCTTTGGCGCGCCTGCATATGCGCCAGCGGCAGTATCCGATGAACGTGATGCACAATTACATCATCCCTTCGCGCGACGCGCTCGAATTCGCCGCGCTCGTCGAACGGATCGAGGCGGACGCGCTGCTGTCGATCGAGGCGGTCCCGTCGGCGCGCAGGCCGCTCCTGGCTTACGGCGCCGCGGTGCTGGAAGAGATCATCCGCAGGTTTAATCCAAAAGAGATCGTCGTTTCCGCCCTCGGCGTTCGCGAGGGCCTCATCTACTCGCAGCTCACTCCCGAGGAGCAGGCGGAGGATCCGCTCATTGTGTCCGCGCGCGAGTTCAACCAGTTGCGCTCGCGGGCGCCGGAGCATGGCGAAGAGCTCTACGCGTGGACAAGCCGCCTGATCGAATCGACCCATCTTGAGGAGGACGATCAGGATCGGCGGCTGCGCCACGCCGCATGTCTGCTGTCGGACATTTCCTGGCGCGCCCATCCCGACTATCGCGGGGTCCAGGCCTATGATCTGGTGGCGAACGCCGCCTTCATCGGCGTCGATCATCCCTCGCGCGCGTTTCTCGCTCTGGCCGCCTCCTACCGGCATATGTCCAACGAAAATCTGGTTTCGCCGCAGTCACGCGCGCTCGTGACGGCGCGGCAACTCGATCGGGCGCGAATTCTCGGCGCGGCGATGCGGGTCGCCTATAACATTTCGGCCGCGATGCCAGGCGTCCTGCCGCGCGCGCCCATGGCGTGCGCAAAGGGCCGGGTGATCCTGAATTTGCCGGCCGCCCTCGGTCCACTCAGCGGCGAGCGGCTTTTGTCGCGCGTGCGGCTGTTTGCCCGACTGATCGGCGGCGAACCGGAGATCCGCGCCTCGGCTTGAGCTTCGCTAGGCGCGGAGGACGCTCCGCCGAGCTTCATCCGAAGACGGGCATACGCTTCAAAACACACTGAACGGCCGAACGGATTCTTTACGGGCCCGCCTGCAAGCTTGCGCGTTACATGCCTTTGCCCCTTGCGCCAGCCGATCGGTCAGACATGCATTCGCTTCGCACCGAGAGCCAGTTTTTTCGCGACGCGCTCGAACGGGTCGGCAAGGCGGATGATGGGCGAGCTTCGCGCGCGCCAGGGCCGGTCGGGGCGGGACCCGAGGCCGAACCGAATGGCGTCGGGAAGCCGCTCCAGGCTGACTGTCGCGAATCCGAGCCAACGCGCGTGATCGGGCGCCTTGTGGCTCTGAACGGAACGCAGGGTGTGATCAGCTGCCCGCTCAGGACGAACGAGGGCGACTGGTCGATCGGCCATCTCATCACCATCGTCCACCGGAACTCGCGATTGGTAGGCACGGTCTGCGAAGTTTCGACCGACGACGGCCGCTGGTCCGAACATGAGGCCAACACCGCTCGCGTCACGATCGAATTGAACGGTGAAATTCTCGACGGGTCCGACGGCGCGCCTCTTTTCCATCGCGGCGTGCGTTCATTTCCTTCGCTGGGCGCGCCCGCGCATCGCATACGCGCTGACGATCTCCGAGCCATCTATACGTTTCGCGGCCGACAAGGCGTCGAGATCGGTCGGCTGAGCCAAAACGAGGATATTCCCGCAGAGATCGACGTGGGCGAGTTGATCCGGCGTCACTTCGCCCTGTTAGGGTCGACAGGCGTCGGCAAGACGACTTCGGTCAGTCTGCTGTTGAAGACGTCGTTGGCCGTGAAGCCGAAGCTCCGCATCATTATCTTTGATCCGCACAACGAATATGCAGCTCATTTTCCCGGACTGGCGCAGATCGTCGATTCGGAAAGCCTGGAGCTGCCATTCTGGATGTTCAAGTTCGATGAGCTGGCCGATGTCGTGTTTAGCGGCCGCCAACCGCATGCGGACGAGCGGGATGCGCTCTACGAGGTCATCCGCGTCGCACGGGCGAAATATCAGGCGGAAGTGGGTTCGGGCGTCGGGACCAGCGCGGTGCGCCGACTGCCGGCCGCCGAGGGGAATTCCGTATCGGCTGATACGCCCTCTCCGTATCGCATCATCGACGTCGTCGCAGTGATCGAGGAATGGCTTGGCATGCTCGACCAGCGGTTCCCCCGTTCGGATTTGCGGGCCTTGCGCTATCGCCTCGAGGGGCTCAATCGCGACCCGCGCTATCGATTCATGTTCGGCAGGCTGGTTGTGGAGGACGATATCACCAAGGTGATATCCAAACTGTTTCGCATCCCCACCCGAGGGCTGCCGGTCACCATCGTCCGGCTCGCGGGTCTGCCGAATGAAGTCACCAACTCGGTCGTGTCCGTCTTGGCCCGGCTCGCGTTCGAGATCGCCTTCTGGTGTTCCGGGACCTATGAAATCAACGTACTGTGCGAAGAAGCCCACCGCTATATTTCCTCCGACAACAAGCAGACCTTTGGGCCGGCCCGCCTGGCGATCGGCCGGATCGCCAAGGAAGGGCGGAAATACGGCGCCTCGCTCGGCGTCGTCACGCAACGGCCTTCGGAACTCGACCCGACCGTGCTGTCGCAATGTTCGACCTTGTTCGCCATGCGGCTCGCCAACGAGCTGGACAAGGGGATCATTCGCGCCGCGGCGGGCGTTTCGGCCGCCAGCACGATCGCCTTCCTGTCCTCCATCGCTGACCGTGAGGCGATCGCGTTTGGCGAGGCCATCGCGACGCCGATGCGCATGAAGTTCGCCGACATTTCGGCGCGCGCCGACGACCGCCGGGCCTATATCTCGGCGGAGCGCGACGCGGAGCCGATCGATTTGAGGAAGCTCTCGGCCCAATTGCGTGGCGAGGCCACGGCATAAGGCCGGCGCCCTCCGGCGAGCCAGACTGGGCGGCTGCGCCGGCATATTCACTAGAACTGATATGTTATGTATAACATGGGCGCAAACGGCGGCTTGTCACGGCCGGACGGACATTTGCAATCGGCGCGCATGAACGCCATATAGGGGACGCGAGCACCCGGTCGGAATGATTATCCTTTGAGCCGGGGGCTATCACGACCCCCACCGGCGGTCCTTGAAACCGTCAAGGCGAGGAGAAGTCACTATGGCGGCCGACCAGGAGACCGTCGATCGCGTGCGCTCGATTGACGTCGACGCGTACAAATATGGTTTCGTCAGTGCGATCGAGTCGGATCGGGCACCGAAGGGCCTGAGCGAAGACACCGTCCGGTTTATTTCGCTGAAGAAAGGCGAGCCCGAATGGCTGCTGGAATGGCGGCTCGAGGCGTTCCGTCGCTGGCAGACGATGGAAGAGCCGAAATGGGCGCGCGTCAGTCATCCGCCGATCGACTACCAGGACATCTACTATTTTGCGGCGCCGAAAACAGGACCGGCGCCAAAGTCGCTTGACGAGATCGATCCGGAGCTACTGCGGACTTACGCGAAGCTCGGCATCCCGCTGGTCGAACAGGAGATCCTCGCGGGAGTCGAGAAGCCCCGGGTGGCGGTCGACGCCGTGTTCGATTCCGTTTCGATCGCGACGACCTTCAAGGCGGAGCTCGCCAAGGCCGGGGTCATTTTCTGCTCGTTCTCCGAGGCGGTGCGAAATCATCCCGACCTCGTGCGCCGGTATCTGGGCACGGTCGTGCCGATCACGGACAACTTCTACGCGACGCTCAATTCCGCCGTCTTCTCCGACGGTTCGTTCGTCTATGTGCCGCCGGGCGTGCGCTGCCCGATGGAGCTCTCGACCTATTTCCGCATCAACGAGCGGAATACCGGACAGTTTGAGCGCACGCTGATCATCGCCGACCGGGGAGCCTATGTCAGCTACCTCGAAGGCTGCACGGCGCCGAAGCGCGATGAGAACCAGCTGCACGCAGCCGTTGTCGAGCTCATCACGCTGGATGACGCGGAGATCAAATACTCGACGGTGCAGAACTGGTATCCTGGGGATTCCGAGGGCCGTGGCGGCATCTACAATTTCGTCACCAAGCGCGGCGACTGCCGCGGCGCCCGGTCGAAGATCTCATGGACCCAGGTCGAGACCGGCTCGGCGATCACCTGGAAATATCCGTCCTGCATTTTGCGCGGCGAGGCCTCGCGCGGCGAATTCTATTCGATCGCGATCTCGAACGGCCACCAGCAGGTCGACAGCGGAACGAAGATGATTCATCTCGGCCGCAACACGACGAGCCGCATCATCTCCAAGGGCGTCGCGGCGGGCAAATCGCAGAATACATATCGAGGGCAGGTTTCGGCGCACCGCCTGGCGACGGGAGCGCGCAATTTCACCAATTGCGATTCGCTTTTGATCGGACACGAATGCGGCGCCCACACCGTGCCCTATATCGAGGCGAAGAACGCCTCCGCCGTGATCGAACACGAGGCGACCACGTCGAAAGTGTCGGAAGAGCAGCTATTCTATTGTCTCCAGCGCGGGCTGTCGGCGGAGGAGGCGACGGCGCTGATCGTCAACGGTTTTGTGCGCGACGTGCTGCAGCAATTGCCGATGGAGTTCGCCGTCGAAGCGCAGAAGCTCATCTCGATCAGCCTCGAGGGAAGCGTCGGATGACGGCCAACTCGGGCCGCGCCAGCCGAGGAAATGTGGATGCTTGAAATCAAGAACCTCAGGGTTTCCATCGAGGACAAGCTGATTCTCGACGGCCTCAATCTGACTGTCCGAGCGGGCGAGGTTGCGGCGATCATGGGTCCGAACGGCTCCGGCAAGTCGACGCTCGCCTATGTGCTGGCGGGCAAGCCGGCGTATGATGTCCAGTCCGGCGAGATTTTGCTTGACGGAGAGAATCTCCTCGAGCTTGGGCCAACCGAGCGCGCGCTGAAGGGTGTGTTTCTGGCGTTCCAGTACCCGACCGAGATTCCGGGCGTGACCGCGATGACATTTCTCAAGGCGTCGTTGAACGCCCAGCGTCGGGCGCACGGAAAAAGCGATCTCACGACGCCCGACTTCATGCGCCGCGTGCGCGAGTCGGCGAGCGCGCTCAAGATTGATCAGGAGATGCTCCGGCGGCCGCTCAATGTCGGCTTTTCCGGCGGCGAGAAGAAGCGGTTCGAGGTCCTGCAGATGGCTCTGCTGACCCCACGGGTCGGCGTCCTCGACGAGACCGACTCGGGCCTCGACATTGACGCGCTCAGAGTTGTCGCGGAAGGCGTGAACGCTCTTCGCGATCCGAAGCGGGCTTTTCTCGTCATCACGCACTATCAGCGGCTTTTGGATTACATCAAGCCGGATGTGGTGCACGTGATGGCCAAGGGCCGGATCGTCGCTGCCGGCGGCCCCGAACTTGCGCTTGAGCTCGAGCGCACGGGTTACCGCGGTTACGCGGAGGAGGCTGCGTGATTCGCCGATGACCGCGCATGTCGTCAATCGATCCGCTGCCGAAAGGACGCTCGCGCGACAATTCGCGGAGCAGGAGCGGCGTGAGCCGTCGCCTGCGCGCGCCGCCGCTTTCGCTCGGTTCGCCGCGGCCGGGCTGCCGACGCGGCGTGTTGAGGCCTGGCACTACACTGACTTGCGCGCCTCGATGGCCGATGCGGCGCCGATCCTGCCCGCGCCGACCCGGGCCGACGTCGAAGCGGCCCGCGGCCGCCTCGCCAAGCAGAAGCGGTTTGCGGGAGGGGCGCGAGTGGTCCTGCTCGGCGGACGCTTCATCGCCGAGCTTTCCGATCCTCTCCCTGCAGGCGTTTCCGCAGGCGTCGCAATCGTGCAAGGGCCGGTCGGCTCTAAAGCGGTCGACGATCCATTGGCGGCTCTCAACGAGGCGCTGAGCCCGTCAGGTCTCACAATCGCGGTCTCTCGCGAGGCAAGGCTCGCCGAGCCGATCACGGTCCTCCATCTTGCCGATGCGACTTCGTCCTATTCGGTTTACTCGCGCACCGCGATCGCGCTCGAGGCCGGGGCGCAGGCATCCTTCGTCGAGATATTCGACGGCGCTCACCAGGGTGTGCAGCGACACGCGACGACAATCATCAGGCTCGCCGAGGGCGCCAAGGTAAGCCATGTCGCGGTCGTCGGGGACGAGCCCGGGCTTCATGTCGAAACCCAGATTTGTGAACTCGCGAAGAGCGCAGAGCTCAGCGCGTTCGGGTTCGTCTCGGGCGGCGAGCTTACGCGCCGGCAGATTTTCGTCAGGATGACCGGAGATCAAGCCAGGGCGTCGCTTGGCGGACTGGCGCTGATCGACGGCTCCCGGCGCGCCGATACGACGCTGCAAGTCGTTCACGCGGCGCCCGGCGGGACGAGCCGCGAGTTCTATCGCGCCATCGTCGACGACGACGCAATCGGTGTGTTCCAGGGAAAAATCATCGTCGAACAGGCGGCGCAAAAAACCGACGGGGCGATGAAGTCGCAAGCGATTCTCCTGTCTCCGCGAGCGCAGATGAATGAGAAGCCGGAGCTTGAGATCTTTGCCGATGACGTGGTGTGCGGACATGGGGCGACGGTCGCATCGCTCGATCCCGAGCAGGTGTTCTATCTGGAGTCGCGCGGCATTTCGACCAGAGACGCCAAGGCGATGTTGCTCGAGGCTTTCGGAGGGGAGTCCATCGACCGAATCGAAGACGAGCTGCTGGTCGGCCCATTGCGCGCCCTGCTCGCCGAATGGCTTGGGGCGGGAAAGGCCAAGACGTGAACAAGTTCGTACAGCCTGCGCTCGACGCCTACGACGTCGAGGCGATACGCGCGGATTTCCCGATCCTCGCGGAGCGCCCCTATGGAAAGCCGCTCGTCTATCTGGATAATGCGGCCTCCGCCCAGAAGCCTAGGCAGGTCATCGAGCGTCTGACGCACGCCTATGAGCATGAATACGCGAACGTCCATCGCGGGCTGCACTATCTCGCCAATGCGGCTACCGAGGCCTATGAGGGCGCGCGGGAGACCGTGCGGAGGTTCCTCAACGCCGCCTCGGCCGAGGAGATCGTCTTTACCCGGTCGGCGACCGAGGCGATCAATCTCGTCGCCGCGAGCTTTGGCCTTAAGCACATCGGCGCGGGCGACGAGATCGTGCTGAGCGTCATGGAGCATCACTCGAACATCGTGCCCTGGCATTTCCACCGCGAGCGCAAGGGCGCGGTCTTGCGCTGGGTTGACGTGGGCGACGACGGTTCTTTTTCGGTCGAGGCGTTCGAACGCGAACTCAGCGAGCGCACGAAAATTGTCGCGATCACGCAGATGTCCAACGTCCTCGGGACGGCGCCGCCGATCAAGGAGATCGTCCGAATCGCGCACGCGCGAGGGATCCCGGTGCTCGTCGATGGCTCGCAAGGTGCAGTGCATCTCGACGTCGACGTACGGGACCTGGACGTCGACTTCTACGTTTTCACTGGCCACAAGGTCTACGGGCCCACTGGAATCGGCGTGCTCTATGGCAAGCGCGAACGTCTCGAGGCTTTGCCGCCGTACCAGGGCGGCGGCGAGATGATCGAGGAGGTCACCAGGGAGACGGTCTCCTACAACCATCCGCCGCACCGGTTCGAGGCTGGCACACCCCCGATCGTGCAGGCGATCGGCCTTGGAGCGGCAATCGACTATACGGAGGCGATCGGACGAGCGCGCATCCGCGCGCACGAGGAAGCGTTGCGGGCTTATGCGCATGAACTTCTGTCGTCGATCAATTCGCTGCGCATTATGGGGGCCGCGGAGGGGAAAGGTCCCATCGTGTCGTTCACGATGGAGGGCGCGCACGCGCATGACATCGCGACCTTGATCGATCGATCGGGTGTCGCCGTCAGGGCAGGCACCCATTGCGCGATGCCTTTGCTGCAAAGATTCGGGGCGACCTCCACGTGCCGGGCTTCGTTTGCGCTCTACAATACCTTTGACGAGGTCGAGGCGCTGGCGGAATCCCTTGTCCGCGCGCGAAAGCTGTTCCAGTAGGGAGATGGGCATGGACGAGGCGCAGAGCCATGCGAACGAGGTCGAAACTCCCGCGGGCCCAGTCGATCGCAACGCGATTTTCTCGCCGCCTTCGGAGATGGCGCCGGAAGAACTGAGCCAGTTGACGGATGCCATCGTTGCGGCGTTGAAAACCGTCTACGACCCGGAAATTCCCGCAGATATCTATGAGCTTGGGCTCATCTACAATGTCGATATAGATGACGCCCGTTTTGTCAGCATCGACATGACCTTGACCGCGCCCGCTTGTCCGGTGGCCGGCGAAATGCCGGTGTGGGTTGAAACCGCTGTCAGCGCCGTCCCTGGCGTCGCCGGCGCGAAGGTGAACATGGTGTTTGATCCGCCGTGGGATCAAAGCCGCATGTCCGATGAGGCGCGCGTCGCTCTCGACATGTGGTGAGCGGCGGGACGGAATCGTTGTCCTTGGCAGACCGGTAAACCATCTAGGACCCAGGGAATGGACTTGGCGCGCGCCAAGCCCTCGTCTTGGCTCAGCGACGAGCGAAAGCGCGGGCTAATCTGGCAGACATTGCTGCTTGGATGCATCGCCGCCTTGGCTTGCGGCGCGATCTACAACGCCGTGGTCAATATGCGCGCCCGCGGCATTCCGATGGGCTTCGGATTCTGGAACGATGTCGCCGGCTTCGACATCAATCTGCACCTGATCAGCTACTCCAACCTGTCCACCTATGGACAGGCCTTTTGGGTCGGGCTGCTCAACACTCTTCTCATTGCCGTGATCTGCATTCCGCTGGCGACGCTGTTGGGTTTCGTCATTGGCGTCGCGCGCCTTTCGCCCAACTGGCTGCTTTCACGATTTGCGCTCGTTTACACCAGCCTCATGCGCAATATACCGCTGCTGCTGCTGTTGCTGTTCTGGTACAATGCGGTTCTCAAGTCCTTGCCAGGGCCCCGACAGTCGATCAGCGTCGGCGATGTCGTCTTTCTTAACAATCGCGGCCTCTATTTGCCGATGCCCATCGCGCAAGCGCCAGCGTCCTGGTTTGTGGCCGGGGTCGTGGCGGCTGTCGCTCTTGCGGCCGCGTTTCGCGTGTGGGCGAAACGGCGACAGGACAGGACTGGCGCGCAAGCGCCGACCGCGCTTGTCGCCGCCGCGCTCGTGCTTGGACTTCCCGCGGTCGTGACAGCCATGGTCGGAGCGCCGTTCTCGTTTGATGTCGCGCGTCTGTCCGGCTTCAATCTCAAAGGTGGACTCCAGATCATCCCGGAAATGGCCGCGCTTGTGGTCGGACTTGTCACCTTCACCGCCGCGTTCATCGCGGAGATCGTTCGCGCAGGCGTGTTGGCCGTGCCGGTTGGCCAGGTCGAGGCCGCCGGCGCGCTCGGCCTGCATCGCGGCTCGTCGATGAGGCTGGTGGTGATTCCGCAGGCCATGCGACTCATCACGCCGCCGCTCACGTCGCAATACCTCAACGTCGTCAAGAATTCCTCGCTGGCGGTGTTCATCGGCTATCCGGATCTTGTGCAGATTTTCGCCGGCACGGTTCTCAACCAGACGCAGGCGGCGGTGCAGGTGATGGCGATCACCATGGCGGTCTATCTGGTCATTTCGCTCAGCGTTGCTTTGGCGCTCAACGCCTTCAACGCGCGGTACGCGCTGAAAGAGCGGTGAGCTTGGACCTGCCAGCTTACGTTCGGGTTGCCCCGGAGCCTGAGGAAGCGCCGCCGATGCTGTCGAGCGGCGCGCTCGCCTGGGCCCAGGCCAATCTCTTCTCGTCGATCGGATCAAGTTTCGTCACGATTGGTTGCATTGCGTTCGTTGCGTATTTTTTGCCGCAGGTGGTCGCCTGGGCCACGACGCACGCGGTCTGGAGCGCGAGCGATGGCGCCTTCTGTCGCCAGCGTCAGGATGGCGCCTGCTGGGCGTTCGTCATTGCGAAGTGGGACTACCTCCGCTTCGGATCCTATCCCGTCGCCGAACGTTGGCGAGTGGATCTCGTCGAGGCGGTCGGCGCCCTTCTGGTTGCGTGGCTGTTGTGGACCAACGCGCCGCGGCGGGCCTTGGGCGCGCTCCTGTTCTTTGTCGCCTATCCGATCCTGGCCCTCATTCTTCTGCACGGCTCATCCGTGCTCGGTCTGCCTGTCGTCGACACGCTGCTATGGGGAGGCATTTTCGTTTCGCTGCTGACGGCTGTCGTCGGGATCGTCTTCTCTCTGCCGCTTGGCGTGCTCCTGGCGCTTGGACGCCGTTCGCCGTTGTCAGTCGTCAGAATGGCGAGCGTCGTGTTCATCGAGTTCGTGCGCGGCGTTCCGTTCATTACGGTCTTGTTCATGGCCAACAATCTGCTGCCATTGTTCCTGCCGGAAGCATGGACGCCGGATCGTCTGCTGCGCCCATTGGCGGGCATCGTCATATTCTCCGCCGCCTATATGGCGGAAGAAGTGCGTGGCGGCCTGCAGTCGTTGGGAAAGGGACAATACGAAGCCTCGATGGCGCTTGGACTGAACTATCCGCGCCTGATGGCGCTCGTCATATTGCCCCAGGCGCTGACTTTGGTGATACCTGGCATAGTCAACAATTTCATTGGCCTCTTTATGGACACCACGCTTGTCTCGGTCGTTGGCGTGACGGATTTTCTCGAAGCCATGAACAACGCAATGAAAGACCCGGTCTGGGCCGGTCCGACGATCATGGTGACCGGGTACGTCTTCGCGGGGATCTTCTATTTCTGTTTCTGCTACGGAATGGCGCGCTATTCGGCTCACGTTGAGCGAATTCTCGCCAAAGCCCACAAGTGACGTCGATCTCGTTGGCTGACGCCGATCGAGGCGCCGCCGCGATCCGCTTTACCGGCGTTCACAAATGGTATGGCAGCTTTCACGTGCTCCGGAACATCGACCTGACGGTGGGCCGCGGGGAGCGCATCGTGGTCTGCGGTCCATCCGGGTCCGGCAAATCGACGCTAATTCGGTGCGTCAATCGGCTCGAGAAGCACCAGCGCGGATCGATTGTGGTCGATGGGGTGGAACTGACCGACGACATCACGCGCATCGATGAGGTGCGACGGGAAGTCGGAATGGTGTTCCAGAGTTTCAACCTGTTTCCGCATCTCACGATTTTGGAGAATTGCGCGCTCGCGCCGATTTGGGTGCGCAAAATGCGCAAGGACGACGCCGAGGCGCTGGCGACGAAACTGCTTGCGCGCGTGAAGATCCTGGACCAGGCGCACAAATATCCTGGCCAGCTATCGGGCGGCCAGCAGCAGCGCGCGGCGATTGCGCGCGCCTTGTGCATGACCCCGAAGATCATGCTTTTCGACGAACCCACGTCGTCGCTCGATCCGGAAATGGTGAAGGAGGTGCTCGATACGATGAGCGCGCTGGCGCAAGAGGGTATGACGATGATCGTCGTGACGCACGAGATGGGTTTTGCACGCCAGGTCGCCGATCGCGTCGTGTTCATGGACATGGGCGAGATCGTCGAGGTCAACGAGCCTCTAGCCTTCTTCGACCATCCGCAGCATGCACGCACCAAGCTGTTCTTGAGCCAGATTTTACGCTAGCCGTGGACTGCGCGATATGGAGCCGGGCGGTTGCAACATGCGCACCCGCCATGCGCTTGGCGTCAGCCGCCGTAAAGCCAATCATAGCGCTCGGCCAGACGGCGCGGTCCGAGTGCGCGCATCGTCAAATCCCGCGCGAACGCTAGGGGACCGCTCAGATGATAGATGTGGCCGAGTTTGAGCGCTTCGCGCTGGGCTCGGGCCGCCCTCGCCACGCGATCGCGCGAGTAGCGGGAGACGGCGGCGGAGATGTCCTCGACTTGCGCGAGGGAGCGGGCGAGGGCGCCCGCATCCTCGATGGCTTGGGCTGCACCCTGCGCCAGGAACGGGACCATCGGGTGCGCCGCGTCGCCTACGAGCGCAACACGTCCGGCAGAGAACGACGGAATCGGTGGACGGCTATAGAGTGGCCAACCTCGCCATTGAACTGGGGCGTTGATTAGCGCACGCGCTTCCTTGGACCAATCCCTGAACGCGGGTTCAAGAAGAGAGGGCCTGGCCACTTCGTCCGCTTGATGATCGGCGCCGCCTCCCGGCGTTGCCGATGCGATGGTCGCCACCAGGTTGATGATCGATCCGCCCCGCAAGGGATAGTGGACGAAATGCGCGTCTCTTCCCAGGCGCAGGATGATATCGTTCTGTCGTATCCGCTGAAGGTTGAGAATATCGGCGTTGGCGATTGCGCGATAAGCCACGCGTCCGGTAAATTCAGCCTGGTCTTGAGCGCCGAAGCCCAATCGGTCGCGAACACGGGAGCGTAAGCCGTCGGCGCCGATCAGGAGATCGGCCTCGTCGCGGGCCTGGGTCAGGCCGCTTGTCAATACGACTGAAAGACGGCCCCCTTTGTCTGCGAAGTCAAGGACCGTCGAGCCAAGCGACAGTTCGACCCCCGCCTGGCTCCGTACGGCCTCGACCAGCGCGCGCTGCAGGTCGGCGCGATGAATGAGCAGATACGCGGCCCCCCAGCGACGTTTTGCGTCGCCAAGCGGCATTCGCGTGAGTTCGATGTTATCGGAGCCTCGCAGCACACGAACGGCCTGGGGCCGCGAGGCAAACTCGAGCACCCGATCGAGCACGCCGAGGCTGGCTAAGATGCGTGTCGCGTTCGGAGTGAGTTGCAGCCCAGCTCCGAACGCCTCGAGCGTGTTCGCTTTTTCGTATATCGCGACCCTGAAGCCTGCCTGCAATAGCGCTATCGCTGTAGCAAGTCCGCCGATGCCCGCGCCGGCGATGATCGCGCGAGGCGACAATGCGTCAGGCGACTTCGCGCAATTCACACTCGGCGGGCAAGCACGGTGTGTTGAGCCCGCTGTCATAGACGAACCGAGTCGAACAGTAGGAGCAGATCGCCTCGCCGTCCGAGCCCATGTCAATGAAAATGTGAGGATGGTCGAACGGTGGGCTGGCGCCCGTGCACATGAATTCCTTCACGCTAACCTTGATTGAAGAGACCCCGAGATCATTGTGAAAATGCGGGATTAAATGGTCCGCCATCGAGAGGTTCTCCTTAGAGGCGCCAGCCTTAGAGCATGTTCGAAGCGACGGCGCCAGCGCGAGCGGCCAAACGGCTCCCTGGCGGCGCTGCGGGCGTCGAAGCCGGCAGTTTTGGGGAGATCAGCGCCCATGTCAGCTCGCGGGAATGACATCAACTTCGACCTCGAGCCGGTGCCGGCCGGAGGACAGAATCATGCTTTCGACCGGTGAGACGTCGGTGTAGTCGCGACCCCTCGCAACAACGATATGGTCATTCTGGACCGATCCTCCGTTCGTCGGGTCGAAGTCCCTCCAACCGAGGGTCGCGCCGCACCAAACGGACACCCAGGCATGAGTGGCGTCTGCTCCCTCGAGGCGCTCTTTGCCTGGCGGGGGGACGGTGCGAACATATCCGCTTACGTAAAGCGCTGGCAGGGCGACGCCACGCACCGCAGCGATCATGATATGAGCAAAATCCTGGCAAACGCCGCGGCGACGATCGAAGGCTTCGGCCGCCGGCGTGGTGACCTCTGTCGCCTCCGGGTCGTAGACGAAGTCAGAACGAATACGTTGCGCGAGCTCAAGCGCAGCGTCAAAGATGGGACGATCCGGAGTAAAGCTACGTTTGGCGTATGCTGTCGCTTCGTCGAAGAGCGCGACGCTACGGGACGGATAGAGAGCGACTGCGGGGCAGTCCGCATCAAGCGACCTGATCGCGATCGCCTCCGCGGCGACACTCTCCCAGCCTGGGCTTCGCGTGGGCGACGGCGCTCGAGTGACCTCGACGCGCGATGATGCAATGATGGAGAGCTGTCGGTGAGGTTTTTCGATCCGTAAATTGAAGACGCGGTTGCCGAACGGATCGAGGCGCTCGGTCAGGCGCTGTGAAACGGGATCGGTCGCGATACCGAAGCGTTCGACTTCCTGTCCGTTGCCGGAAGCAGGGGCCAGGCGCAGCACGCCGTTGGTGAGCTCGACAATCGCGCCATAGGTGTAGCGCGTGAGGTGTGTGATCGAGTAGATCACTCGAACCCCGTAAACTTCTCCGCCCGGCCTTCTCCCGCGCCTTGCAGGAAGTAACGGACGGCGATCGCGTTGGCCAAGGCGAGTAGCTTGTGCTCGACCGTTAAAATCCGCGCATCGTTGAGCGCTTCGGCGCGTTCGGTCGTCAGTTCCGCTTGCAGAAGGTTCGTCAGCCGGCGCGGCTCCTCGAGCATCCCGTCCCGGCGCAGCACGGGAAGCGTGCCAAGCCCTTCGTCAATTCGATTGACCTGGAACGCGACGGAGCGAGGATTAAACGGATCCAGCAAAGCCATATCGCGGACAGGCGCCAGCGCCATCCCGACGAGGTACCTCGAGCGGTAGGTAATTTGCGAGTCGATGAGATCGAGCATCACCCCCAGCGAGGGCTCGGTTGCATCATGTCCGGCAAATTGCCTCAACAGGCGGCAGGTGTTCGCTCCTCGTTCGACGCAGCGGCCCATCACATAGAACACCCACCCCGCGCCGCGGTTGAAGTTTTCGTCGAACAAGCCGGAAAGGGCTGCAATGGTCGTCAACGCTTCGTCGGCAAGATCGATGAGTTCGCCCGCCGATGGACGCGCCCTTGCAGGCTTCAGCGCGATTTCCAGACGGTCAATCAAGGCCCAGATCTGATAGGTGAGCCTCTCTCGAATCACCGACGCCGCGTCGCGGGCGGAACGGGCGAGCGACAGCACGGAGCCATAATTGGCCGCGCTGCGCAGGCCCTGTTCGCTGGCTGGGATTGGCCCTCTCCCCGGAGTCGCCGGATCGACCGCGCCCCAACCGACGAGGACGCCGATGAGGCGGTCGAGGGATCGGTAAGTAGGCTCCGGCGGCGTATCCGGATCAACAGATCGCGCGCTCAGGCAGCGCACAACCCGCAGCGTCGCCTCAGCCCGTTCAAGATACCGGCCGAACCAGAAAAGGTTATCCGCGGCGCGGCTGGGAAGGTTTCCCAAGAGACGCGTGATCCGCGGGCTTTCCGCGGACGGAAGCAGGGTTGAGACCTCGACAGGGCTGTCGGCAAGCACCCAGACGTCGGCCGACTCGACGCCCTCGCCCATCGCGACAGCGCGCGCGTCGGGGCGATCTGAGATGCGACAAAAACCGCCCGGCAGGACCCGCCAACCATCCTGGGTCGCGGCGCAGTAGACACGCAAGACGAATGGCCGCGGCTCGAGTTTTCCCTGGATCCAGCGCGGCGTTGTGGATAACCGCACAATATCTTGTCCAACAAAGTCGATCCCGCGCAAGCTGATCGCATCACGCAATCGCTCGCGCTCTTTTGCCGACAGTTCGGATCCCACGACGCTCGATCGACCGCTGACGCCGAGCAGATCGTCGCTGAATGCGCCCGCAATCGCAATTTCATCGAACTCGTCCAGCACTTTATCGCGTTCGTGGGGCTGTCCGCACCACCATGTCGCGATATTTGGAATGAGCAAATCCTCGCCGAGCAAACGGCGGGCGAGCGTCGGCAAGAACGCAAGAAGCGCCCGGGATTCGACCAGCCCTGCGCCTGGCATGTTTTCAACTGCGACACCGCCGTTCCGTATCGCCTCGAGGAGACCCGGGACGCCGATTCGTGAGGACGCGTTCAGCTCAAAGGGATCGCACCAATCCGCGTCAACATGACGCCAGATCACATCGCACTGCTTGAGCCCGGCGATGGTGCGGACGAATACGCGTCCGTCGCGCACGACGAGATCGTCGCCTTCGACCAGCAGAAAGCCGAGGTAGCGCGCCAAATAAGCTTGTTCGAAATAGGTTTGGCTGAGAGGCCCAGGCGTCAAGATCCCGATGCGCGGATCCGCTCGCCGACTCGATGATTTCAAACCCGCGGCTAGCGACCGAAAGAAGGAAGCCAGCCTGACAACGTTGAGCTGAGCATAAAGATCGGGGAAAGCCTGAGAAACAACGAGCCTGTTCTCCAGCGTATATCCACACCCTGATGGGGCTTGCGCCCGATCACTGAGCGCCCACCAGCGGCCGTCAGGTCCGCGTCCGATATCTACGGCATAAAGCCGAAGCCATCGCCCGTCAGAGGGCCTTATGCCACGGACCGCTGCGACATAATCCTTCGAACCGGTGAATGCCCCTGCGGGGACCACTCCGTCGGCGACCAAACGGCCTTCGCCATATGCATCCGCGAGCACTCGCTCCAGCAATTCGGCGCGCTGAGCAACGCCGGCTTGGATTCCGCGCCACTCCTCTTCGGTGAGGAGCAGCGGCATTCGACCGATTGGCCAGACGCGCTCGTTTTTTTCACCAGCGACTCGGTAGGACAGCCCGCGATTTCGGATGCGTCGGTCGGCCGCTGCGAAACTCTGTTGTATTTCGTTGGGCTCATACTCAGCGAGAGCGGATAGCATGCGCCGCCAATGCGGACGGCTCAGGCCGCGAGCGTCGATAAACTCGTCTGGAATCCCTGCAAGCGGCCTATAATGGCGAGTCCACGCTTCCAGCCGCTTCGAAGCGGGGGTTTTGTCCCCGATTGTGGATGAAATTCCCGCTGGCAAGGACGTCCCGTCAGTTCTGCGGCTCACCGCTTTCATTATCGTCGTCGCCTAACACGGCCGAGGTTCAATTGCCTTCAGTCGGGCGCGAAGTTTAGTACGACCGAAGACTGGCTAATTTCTCGGTTCGCCGCAACTGGCGAATTCCGGAGCGGGCGCGTGGTCTTGGGCGGTCGAGGTTAGATGAAAGCGCCGTTTTCTGCGAGTGGGCGAAGGCGCGTTCTTTGGGAAGCAGCAATATGAACAGCAATTCCGCAGATGGCGATCGCGTTCATCCGGGCGCTGACTAAAGCTACGCCAAAATCTGCCGATCTTTTACGTTGTCAGGAAAGGTCGCGCTACTTTGACAAAAGGATCCGCTGTGACGCGCGCGACATCGACGCCCGAGCCAAGCGCGCGCGGCGCTGCGAGATCATGCCTTGGCCGCCTTCTTGCGACGCTTGGCCAGTGTCCGCAGACGCAGGGCGTTGAGCTTTATGAAGCCACCCGCATCCTGGTGGTCGTAGGCGACGGCGCCTTCCTCGAAGGTGACGAGATCCTGGTCGTAAAGCGAATACGGAGAGTCGCGGCCGATCACGTGGACGCCGCCCTTGTAGAGTTTGAGCCGCACCCGGCCGGCGACCATCTCCTGGCTCTTGTCGATCAGGACTTGCAGCATCTCGCGTTCTGGTGAGAACCAGAAGCCGTTGTAGATGAGCTCGGCATATTTGGGCATCAGCTCGTCTTTGAGATGCGCGGCGCCGCGGTCGAGGGTGATCGATTCGATGGCGCGGTGCGCCGCGAGCAGGATCGTGCCGCCGGGCGTTTCGTACATGCCGCGCGACTTCATGCCGACGTAACGGTTCTCGACCAGATCGAGCCGGCCAATGCCGTTATCGTGGCCGAGCTTGTTGAGGGCGGTGAGCAGGGTCGCGGGACTCATCGCCTTGCCGTCGATCGCGACCGGATCGCCCTTCTCGAACGCGATCTCGACGATGGTCGGCTTGTCGGGCGCGTCCTCGGGATGAACGGTGCGCGAATAGACGTAAGGGGGCGTCTCCTCCGCCGGGTCTTCCAGGACCTTGCCTTCAGAAGAGACGTGCAGGAGGTTCGCGTCGGTCGAAAACGGCGCTTCGCCGCGCTTGTCCTTGGCGATCGGGATCTGATGCCGCTCGGCAAAGGCAATGAGCGCATTGCGGGACGCGAACTCCCATTCACGCCAGGGCGCGATGATCTTGATGTCGGGTTCGAGCGCGTAAGCCGAGAGCTCGAAGCGCACCTGGTCATTGCCCTTGCCGGTCGCGCCATGGGCGATCGCGTCAGCGCCGACCTTGCGGGCGATCTCGACCAGATGCTTGGCGATCAGCGGCCGCGCGATCGAGGTGCCGAGCAGGTAGAGGCCCTCGTATTGGGCGTTGGCGCGGAACATCGGGAACACATAGTCGCGCACGAATTCCTCGCGCACGTCCTCGATGAAGATATGCTGGGGCTTGATGCCGAGGAGCTCCGCCTTTTTCCGCGCCGGCTCCAGCTCCTCGCCCTGGCCGAGATCGGCGGTGAAGGTGATGACCTCCGCGCCATATTCGGTCTGCAGCCACTTGAGGATGATGGACGTATCGAGTCCACCTGAATAGGCGAGGACGACGCGCTTGACTTGCGGCTTCTTGGGGCTCGGCATGGGCGGCAGGACTTCCGATAATGGCCATGACGGTTGAGGGCGGTGGGCCCTTGGAAACGTCGGCCGGACTTATAAGGCGGCCTACGGGGCGCGCAACCCGCCTAGCCTTGCCGCGCGCAGACGAGGTCGAGCGCGGCGATCACAGCGGCGACCTCCTCATCCGCTGAGCCGGCCGCGTCGACCGTCACGACTCCTGGCTCGTCCGGCGTCGGCTCCTCCAGCGTGTCGAACTGGCTGCGCAAGAGCGAAGCCGGCATATATTCGTGATGGCGTGCGGCCACGCGGGCCGCGATGAGAGCTTCCGAGCCTTTGATGTAGATGAAGAAAACGTCAGGCCGAGCCGCGCGAATGCGGTCGCGATAGGCGCGCTTGAGCGCCGAGCAGGTCAGCACGCCCGATTTTCCTTCAGCGGCCCAGCTTTTGAGTTCCTCGCCGATCCGGTCGAGCCAGGGCCAGCGGTCGGCGTCGGTCAGCGGAATTCCCTGCCGCATCTTCTCGACATTGGCCGGAGGATGCAGCCGATCGCCCTCCATGAACGGCCAGTTCAAGTCTTTGGCGAGCCGCTCGGCGACGGTCGTCTTGCCGCTGCCCGAGACGCCCATGACGACCAGGGCGGTTCCGTTTTTGGCGTCGTTTACCGGCTGTCCCACGCCGGCGCGGGGGGCGGCGGCGATCGTGTCGGGCTCGCGGCCTGGCTCGATCGTCCTCATCGGCGTCTCCGCCATGATGTTTTCTCCATGGAAGCACGAGACCCTTCGACCCGGCAGTTGTCAATTCCGTCCCGGAACCGGGCGCAAGGCGGCTGCCCGGGGGGCGGAGCTTCACTGCGTCGCCGCGCTTCCCGCAACGACGACGCCGGAGCCGTCACAGCAGGTTCCGGCGGCGTCAGGCTTGGTCGCCGCCCTTCGGCCAGATCACCCGGCGGACGATCTCGATGAAGATGAGGGTGACGAGACCGCCGAGCAGCACGTCGCTGAGGTAATGGCCGCCGAAGGCGAGCCGCAGCAGGCTGGCGCCGAAGCCAAAGGCGAACGCGGCGATGATTGCCAGACCGCGCCAGGGTGGGGGAAGCACGCTCGCCGGCGCGACCATCCAGAAGCCGGTCGAGGCTTCGCCGGATGGGAACGAACAGTTCCTTTTGCATCCGCCGTTGTCGTCATACCAGGGCATGAAGGGGTCCGGCCCGTTGAAGTCCCGTGTCTGAATGGGACGGGGGCGATGCCAATGATCCTTGAAGCCGAGGTTGACGATGAGGCCCGGCCCGATGATCATTGTGGCGATGAGAAAGATCATCGCTCGGCCGCTCGGCGCCCAGCGGAGCTTCGACCCGAGGCGGTTGGCGAGCCACAACGCCGCATAGGCCGCGAGCACGACGAACGGCGTGACCCGGAAAAAGTCACGGGCAAAGCGCTGGAATTCGTTTCGGCCGAAGAAGCCTCCCTGGTGGTAGAAATAGCGGGCGCCCGCCAGGTCGAGCTCGGGCCAGATCGCGAAAACGGCAAGCGTCAGCGCGGCGAGCACAATGTAGGCGGAAAGTGCTTTGCTCATCGGTCGGGATCAGACCACGCGGTAGGTCCGGCCGTTCTCCGCGCCTTCGATGCTGCGGCTGAAGGCGCGAGCGGCGCGGGCGACCGGCACGGGATCGTGACCGCGGAAGAACGGCCCGAAGGCGCTCATGGATTCCTCAAACACGGTCGGGCTCACCGCGTTGATGCGGATGCCGAGGGGCATTTCGATCGCGGCTGCCATCGCGAACGCCTCGATCGCCGCGTTGACCATGCTGGCCGACGAACCGCCAACGATGGGCGTGTGCGACAACACGCCGGCAATCAGCGTGATCGAGCCGTGGTCATTGATGTGTTCGCGGGCGGCCAGCGCAAGATTGACCTGGCCCATGAGTTTGTCGGTCAGCCCCAAGCCGTAAGAGGATTTTTCCAGTCCTGCGAGTTTGATCGCGGACAGAGGATGCCAGTTCACGGCCCCTGCGGCGCAAGCGACGGCGTCCAGCGGCCCTGCCGCTTTCAGGCCCGCGACGATGCTCGCTGGATTGGCGATGTCGATGCGAATGTCGCCCGACTTCGATCCAGCGGACACGATGTCGTGGCGCGGCGAAAGCTCGGCGACGATCGCGCGCCCCAGCACTCCACTTGCGCCGATGAGGAGAATGCGGAGACGTTGCGACTCGGGCATCTTTTGGCTTTCGTTGGAGACTATGGACGCATGGGGCCCGTGGGGGCGTCGAATTTGGGTTACGGGCCGGGCTTTCGCAACGTCGAGACGAAGTCGATGAGGGCGCCCATCGCGACATTGACGTCGATCAGGTGCCAGCCCCAGCTCTTCAGAAGCCGCCCATCCTCGACGAGGCTGCCGGGGAGGGTCGCCGGCCAGGCGCCGGACGTCGGGGCTGAGTTGATCGAGACCGAAAGATAAGAGGCCTTTGTCCCCTTGACGCAATGGCCGGTTACGATTCCGGGCAGCGATACGAAGGGCGTGTCGAGCGGTTTGACGAACGCCGCCCAGTCTGGATCGCCCGGCGGCTTGCCAAGCAGGTTCGCCTGGGTTGCGAGAATGGGGTCGAGCCTGCCGCCGGCAAGAGTCGCAGGATCGGTGCAGGCGATTTCCATGCCCGGCGTTTCGGGATGGGTGAAATGAGCATCCTTGGGCGGGGGCGAAGTCGCGGGGAAAGTTTCGTAGGCGACGACGCAGCCGTTCTGCCCGGCCGCGCGGCAGAGGGGAATGGTCTTGAACGTTCCGCCGACGTCCTTGCCTTGCGGAACCTCGACATCGAACCCGAGGATGAGCGCGCCGGCCAAGAGGCGCTGCTCGGGCTTGCCCTCGATCTCATGGACGATGAGCCGTGCCAGGATTCGCGCGCCCTGCGAATGGCCGATCAGCACCACCCCGCGGCCCCCGTTGTCATGCGCGAGGTAATGTCGCCAAGCCGCGCGCACGTCCTCATAAGGAAGTTTGAAATCCACGGGGAGGGGCTGGTGTCGCAGCACGGCCTCGATCCCCGCGATCGTCACCTGGCGGTAGACGGGCGCGAACGGCCGGCAGACCGAGGCGAAGGCGGCGAATTGCTGCGCCACCGCCCGCTGCTCGCCGGGGCCGCTCGTCATGCCGCTGTTGCCGGCCGGATCTTCGGAGACGGTCGGATAGACGTAGAAGCAGTCGATCTGCGCCGCGGGATTCGGCTTCAAAACCCGGATTGTGCGCGAGCCGTCGCCGAGCACGACCGTTGCGACCACCGGGGCGGCGCAGAGGTCGGACGCGCCCGGGCGGCAGAGCCAGGCCTCGGGCCGCGCATACGGGTCGTCATCCGCGGCGCATGCAGATCCGGCGGGGCTCGCGAGAGCCGACGCCAGTCCAGCCGCGGCGATCAGCCAGCCGCGGGCGGTCCGGGTGTTGCGCGGGTTGCGTAAACTTTCGGCCATCGACACTCCCACCCGCAAAAGCGGGTCCCCGCTGGCGGCTGCAGGCTAGCGGCAACCGGCGGGGAGGGCCAGCGACCCGCTCGAGCCAGTTGCCATCCGTGCAGGGGGGCATGTAAACGGTCGGCAAAACTGGAGAGACGCTCATGGTTCGGCTCGACGACAAGCTCGCGCGCATTCGCAGCGGCGCCTATAAGCGTTCGGATTTCATCATCGCCGACGCCAAAGACCCCGATATGGGGCCGGGCCTGCATGCCGTTGGACCCGGAGCCGGCGAGGGGCGTTTCAAGACACGCGCCCAGTTCCTCGACTCGGTCGAGGCGATCGTCAGCCAGGACGTCGTCGACATCATGCTGACCTCGGTCTCCAATCTGGAAAGCCTCGTCAGGCGCAACGTCTTCGCCGGAACGGGGGTCAAGCCGGTCATCCGCGCCAATGACACAACCGACGTATGGCGCCATCGCGGGGCCTTGTTTCATCACCAGCCGTCGCGGCCGTTCCGCACCGCATCGCTCAAACACGTGAGGCCGCTGACCGACCTTGGGCTCTATTCGATCACCTTCACCAACGACATCGACGCCGACCATGCGTCGCTCGAGGCGTTCAGGGAATTTCGTGCGGACGCGGAAGCCAACGGCTTTTCCTATTTCCTCGAAGTGTTCAATCCGAATGTCGAGGGTGGCTTGACGCCGGAAACGATGCCTCAGTTCGTCAATGACGCGATCGTCCGGGGTCTCGCCGGCCTCACCGAAGCGGAACGGCCAAAATTTCTCAAAATCGCCTATAACGGACCGAGAGCGCTGGAGGAGCTGGCCTCGTTCGACCCCGGCCTTGTGGTCGGCGTATTGGGCGGCGGAGCCGGCACGACCCGCGATTGTTTCGAGCTCATTCATCAGGCGGAGAAATATGGCGCGCGGGTCGCGTTGTTCGGCCGCAAGATCAACCTTGCGGAATCGCCGCTCGACGTCGTGCGTCTCATGCGCGCGGTCGCCGACGGCGCGATGACCCCGCTGGAGGCGGTCAAGGACTACCATTCGGCGCTCCAGAAGCAGGGTCTGAAGCCGGCGCGCGAAATCGCGCTCGACAGCGCGATCACAGAATCCGTCCTCAAGCCGGTCTGACGATGAGCGAGCGGCGCGGCGTCCTGTCGGCCGGCACCTGGTGCGTCGATTTCAACAAGTCGATTGCCCGCTGGCCGGATGAGGACACCTCAAACGAGGTTCTTGCGATCGATCGTCAGAACGGCGGCTCCGGCTCCAATATGGCCTTCGACCTCAAGCGCCTCGATCCGAACTTTCCGGTCGAGGCGATGGGGCTCGTCGGCGATGACGATCTCGGGCGCTTTCTGTTTCAGCAGTGTGATGCGCTTGGCGTCGACCGCACGGCGCTGCGCGCGGCGCCCGGCGGCGCCACGATGAGCGTCGATGCTTTCAATGTCGCGGCCAACGGCCGGCGCACGCATTTTTACCACCAGGGCGTGGCGGCCGAAATGACGCCCGACGACTTTGACTTCTCTTCGACCAATGCGAAATTCCTCCATCTTGGGCTGCCGGGCGCGCACAAGGCCATGGATTTGCCGTGGCAGGGCGACCCAAATGGCTGGGTCGTCGTGTTGCGCAAGGCTCGCGCCGTCGGGCTCAGCGCCAATCTCGAATTGATGACCACCCGGGCCGAGCGGCTCGCCGAACTCGGCCGCCCCTGCCTGCCCCATCTCGATTGCTTGATCGTCAACGATTACGAGATCGGCGCGCTGGCGGGACGCGAGACCCGGCGCGCCGACGGTTCGACGGATCCAGCCAAAGTTGTGCTGGCGATTGAAGATGTGCTCGCGCTTGGCTCCATGCGCTGGGTGGCCGCTCACTTTCCCGAGGGCGGGGTGGTGGCCGCACGAGACGGATCGCGGCTCGCGCTGGGCTCGGTCGCTCTGCCCGCGAGCGCCATCGTGGGCGCCAACGGCGCGGGTGACGCCTTCGCCGCCGGCATCCTTTATGGGCTGCATCAGCGATGGCCGATGATTGAGTGTCTGGAACTCGGACATGGATGCGCCGCGGCATGTATGCGGGCGGTATCGACGACGGGTGGCGTTGGAACCGTCGCCGAATCCCTGGCGCTGGCGAAGCGATGGGGCTTCCGGCCGCTCGAGCTGAACGCCTAGGCGCGCTCGAGGCGCGGTTGCGTCATTGGAGGGGTATCGTTTTCGCGTGCCGGAGTTTTCCCATCGCCTTATCTTCGTGCGTCACGGCGAGACGGCGTACAACGCCGAGAACCGGCTGCAGGGACAGCTCGACATCCCTCTCAACGCCCGTGGGCGCGAGCAGGCGCGCGCGGTTGGAGGGACGCTCGGCGCGCGCATCGGGCCTGAGATCGATCGATTGGAGGCGGCGGGCGCTTTCATCGCTTCGCCGCTTATGCGCGCTCGGGAGACCATGGAGATCGCTCGCGACGCGATGGGCCTTTCGCCGATCCGCTACCGGCTCGATCCGGTCCTGAAAGAGCTGAGCTTTGGCGCCTGGGAGGGCTTGACTTGGCGGGAGGTCGAGGGGCGCGATCCCAAGGGCGTCGCGGTGCGCAGAAAAGATAAATGGAGCTTCGCGCCACCCCGCGGCGAAAGTTACGCGAGGCTCGCCGAGCGCCTGTGTCCATGGCTCGTGGGGCTCGCCGGAGACGCGTTCATCGTCTCCCACGGAGGCGTGGCGCGAGCGCTGATGACGCTGATCGCCGGCGTCAAGCCGGAGAAAGCCGCGGACGCGCCGATCGTCCAGGGCCGGGCGTTGTGCTTCGAGAACGGGACCTGTCGCTGGATCCCGTGACAGTGGAAGCGGCCCGGAGCGCGAGATTGAGACGGGCTCCCGGCCCGGGTCGGGGCGAAGGCGACGCTCAGGCCGCCTTCTTGTTGATGGTCGAACTCGCGAGCCGGGTGAGAAGCTGGTCCGTCTTGATCTCCTCCTGCAGCGTCTCGTCGAGGAGCCTCGCGGCGTCCTTGAGGCCCAGTTCCTGCGCCCAGGTCTTGAGCGTGCCGTAGCGGGCGATTTCGTAGTGTTCGACGGCCTGGGCGGATGACGCGAGGCCCGCGTCGAGCGCCTCGGCGCCCTTGAAATCCTCCATGATCTCCTTGGCCTCCTCGATGATGCCGAGGATCGCCTCACAGGTCTTGCCGCGCGCAGGCCGGCCAATGAGCTCGAACACCTCGTTGAGGCGCTCGACATGGCCTTCCGTCTGCTCGCGATGGGTCTCGAATGCCTGCTTGAGCTCAGGCGAAGACGCTTCCTTCGCCATCTTGGGCAAGGCGCGCAGAATCTGCTTCTCCGCGAAATAGATATCCTTCAGTGTCTCGGAGAACAGATCCTTGAGGTTCTTCTGGGTCGGCATGGGAGCTCCTGCAAATGACGCGATTGTGACCAACAACGGGCTCGCACGCGTTAGGTTCCGGATGCGCTTCGGCTTCGCGCTTGCGTATGACGCGCCGAGGCGCGACAATCGCCCGGAGGGTAAAGGGAAGTTGCCGAAGGAGGCTCGTCCATGACCAATAAGCTCGAACAGTTGCGCACCATGACGACCGTCGTCTCGGATACGGGCGACATGGAAGCGATCCGCGTCTACAAGCCGACCGACGCCACGACAAATCCATCGTTGATTTTGAAGGCCGCGGAGATGCCGGCCTACGCCCGTCTTGTCGACGAGGCGATCGCCTGGGGGGGCAAACAAAAGGCTTCCGTCGGCGAAGTGACCGACCGCATCGCGGTGAACTTTGGCTCCGAACTGACCAAGATCGTTCCCGGCCGCGTGTCGACTGAGGTTGACGCGGATCTCTCCTTTGACACGGAGGGCATGATCGCCAAGGCGAAGTCGCTCATTGCCGCCTATAAGGAGCGCGGGATCGATCAGAAGCATATCCTGATCAAGCTCGCCTCGACCTGGGAAGGCTTGCAGGCGGCCACAAAGCTGCAGGCCGACGGCATCGATTGCAACATGACGCTCGCCTTCTCGCTCGCCCAGGCGGTCGCGGCGGGAGACGCAAAAGCGTTCCTTCTCTCGCCCTTCGTCGGACGCATTTTCGATTGGCACGTGAAGGCGGGCGGCGGTCCATACACCGCCGAGACCGATCCGGGCGTGCATTCGGTTCGTACGATCTACGCCTATTACAAGACCTACGGGATCAAGACGGTCGTCATGGGCGCGTCGTTCCGCAACACCGGCGAGATCGAGGCGCTCGCCGGCTGTGACCGGCTCACCATCTCGCCCCAGCTCCTCGAGGCGCTGTCGAAGGAGGAGGGCGAGCTCAAGCGGCAACTCGATCCGGCCAAGCCCGGTCCCGCGCCATCCAAGATCGCAATGGACGAAAAGACCTTCCGCTGGATGATGAATGAAGACCAGATGGCGACCGAGAAGCTGTCCGACGGCATCCGCCTGTTCGCGCACGACCTGAACAAGCTGAGGACGACCGTGCAGCAGCGAATGGCGAAGGCGGCCTAGTCTATCAGGCGAGCCAATTCGCGCGGCGCCATAGTTCGAGCTTTGTTCTAACTGGCGCTTTGGGTGTTTTTTATTCGCCCTAATCAGTCGCACAGGGGTCCAAGGGCGCTCGAAATTGAGCGCGGAACTAAACGGGGTCCCAACGCACTGAAAACATTAGGGCGCGCCGGTAAAAATGCCGGTAGAGCCCGGCCGGTGGGCTTTTGCCTTCGGGTCGACGCCTTTGGGGCCCGGCGCAGACGCGGTCCCAAAGGCGTCAGGAAGGACGCCCGTCTCCCGACGGGCCATGGACCGCGCGCGCAAAGCGAGCGGGCTCGGCCAATTGCAATCACCGCTAAACCGGGCAGGAAGCGCGCGTCGGGCGTCCGCCCTTCCCGGCGGGCTGAGCGCTGGCCCCCGCCCCGGGCGACGAGGCGATCGCCGCCTCGTCCTCGTCTCGGCTCGCTTCGATATTTTCGAGAAACTGGCGCGCGCTCTCCTTCCAGGTGAAGCGCATGGAATGCTCTCGCGCCTGCTCTCGCGGAATGGTCAGCGCCATGAGGCAGGCCGCCCGCAGATCCTCGTCGAGCACGCCAGCGCCTGACGCGACGACATCGATTGGCCCGGGCACGGGATAGGCCGCGACGGGCAAGCCGCTGGCCATGGCCTCGATCATCACGATCCCGAACGTGTCGGTGCGCGAGGGGAAAACAAATACGTCCGCGCTTGCATAGATGTCGGCCAGCGCTTCGCCCTGCTTCGCGCCAAGGAAATGCGCATGGCGGTAGCGGCGCTCAAGTTGGCGGCGCACCGGTCCGTCGCCGACGATGACGGTCGACCCGGGCAGGTCGAGGCCGAGCAGCGCCTCGAGGTTCTTTTCCACCGCCACCCGCCCAACCGAAAGGAAGATCGGTCGCGGCAGGTCGAGCGCGGGTTTTGGCCGCGGGCGGAAAAGCGCATGGTTGACGCCGCGCGTCCAAAGCTTGACCCGCGCGAAGCCCCGGCGGGTAAGGTCGGCGCCGATTGTCGGGGTCGGCGCCATCACGGCGGCCGAGGGCGCATGAAAATAGCGCAGACCCGCGTAGGTCATCCATTCCGGAACGCCGATTCGAGCCGACACATACTCGGGAAAGCGGGTGTGGTAGCTGGTGGTGAAGGCGAGCCCGCGCCCCAGGCAATAGCGCCGGGTCAGCCAGCCGATCGGGCCCTCGGTGGCGATATGGATATGATCGGGCCCGGCTTCTTCCATCCGGCGCCCGATCCGTCGCAGCGACGGGATCGCCAGACGAATTTCTGGGTCGGAGGGCAGGGGGGCGGTCCACATGCCTTGGGGAGTGAGGAAATCGAACGTGGCGCCCAATTCGATCGCCGCCTGACTCATGCGCTCCAGCGTCGACACCACGCCATTGACTTGGGGCCGCCAGGCGTCGGTCGCGATCAGGATACGCATCAAGCCGCTTCCGCTTGCGCCTCTTTCGCTCCCGCTTCCGCCGGCTCATCGAGCGGCACGCTGTCCTCGGCGCGCGAGACAAGCTGCAACGGGTTCTTCCAGCGCAGCACTTCGAGCCGGCCGTCGTAGTGCTCAACCACCAGCGAGCACGATTCGACGAAGTCGCCGGTATTGACGTAGATCACGCCCTCCATCTCCCGGATGATCGGATGATGGATATGCCCGCAGACAACGCCGTCGACGCCGCGCTTTCTGGCTTCGCTGGCCAACTCCCGCTCGAACGAGCCGATGAAATTGACCGCATTCTTGACCTTGAGCTTCGCCCAGGCCGAAAACGACCAATAGGGCAGTCCCAGCCACCGGCGCGCGGCATTGAAATGAGTATTAACGAACAGCGCGAGATCGTAAGCCCAGTCGCCGAAGAAGGCGAGCCATTTCGAATGGCGCACAACAACGTCGAACTCGTCGCCGTGAGTGATGAGGTAGCGCTTGCCGTCAGCCGCGGTGTGGATCGCCTGGCGCTTGATCTCGATCCCGCCGAAGGTGAGCCCAAAGAATTGACGGGCGAATTCATCGTGATTGCCCGGAACGAACACCATTCGCGCGCCGCGCCGCACCTTGCGCAGCAATTTCTGGATGACGTCGTTGTGGGCTTGGGGCCAGTACCAGCTGGAGCGGAGCCGCCAACCGTCGATTATGTCGCCGACCAGGTAGATCGTGTCGGCCTCGACGTGGCCTAGCATGTCAAGGATGAGATGGGCCTGGCAGCCGCGCGTGCCCAGGTGCAAATCCGACAGGAACATCGTCCTGTATCGATGGGTCTGATGGGGTCTGGGCACCAGTGGCCTCCTCGCGAGGGGGCGAACAACGAGAAGTGACTGCGCAGATTCTCATGTCGCTTCGATAACGCGACGCACGTGAACCGGTTATAGTTGTCGATCTGAACAGTGTCGAGAGCAGGGGCGCCACAGTGGAATTGGGAATTAAAGGCCGGAAAGCGATCGTTTGCGCGTCGAGCAAGGGTTTGGGTCGCGCCTGCGCGCGGGCGTTGGCGGAAGCCGGATGCGCAATCGTGCTCAACGGCCGCGACAAGGAGACCCTGGATGAGACCGCGCGCGAACTGCGGCGGACGACGGGCGTTGAAGTTCGTGAGGTCTGGGGCGATCTCGACCAACCGGCGACGCGCGAGGAACTCATCGCCGCCTGTCCGGACGCCGACATTCTGGTCAACAACAACGGCGGCCCGCCACACCAGGCTTTCGGCGAGATCACCCGCGAGAATATCCTCAAAGGGATCGAATCCAACATGCTGACCCCGATCGCCCTGGTTCAGGCGCTGGCGCCGGGCATGGTCGAGCGCAAATTTGGCCGTATCGTCAACATCACCTCCGGTTCGGTCCGGGCGCCGATCGCCGGCCTCGATGTGTCGTCGGGCGCGCGCGCCGGCCTGACCGCGTTCCTCGCCTCGGCGGCGAGGCTCTACGCGCGCGACAACGTGACGATCAATTCGATCCAGCCTGGATCGTTTGAAACCGATCGGCAGAAATCCGGCCTCGCCCGGGCGGCGGCGCAGCGGAACGTGAGCGTGGACACGGCGCGCGCCGATTCGATGGCGCGAATTCCAGCCGCACGATTCGGCGATCCGGCTGAGTTCGGCGCGCTCTGCGCCTTCCTCGCCAGCGCGAACGCCGGATTCATAACCGGCCAGAACATCCTCATCGACGGGGGGGCGTTCCCGGGGGCTTTTTGACAGGCTTGGGCGCGCGCACGGGCGGCCGCACGCGCAAATTTGACGGTTGTCCTGACAGAATGGCGGCCTATATTAGGTGTGGGCTCCCCACCAGAAGGAGCCCAGACCAGCAAAGGAACAACGCGATGGCATGGTCCGCTCCCGAAGTTCATGAGGTCTGTGTCGGCATGGAAGTGACGAGCTACCTGTCGGCGGAAATGTGACTCTCGGCGCCGCCGGCCAAGCGCGGGCGGCGTCAATTGACCTTCAGCCATCCCCAGCGTTGGCAGGTCGCCAAGCGCGACAGTGTTTTCGCGCGGAGGGGTAATGGGCTGTCGTGCGAGCCTGGCGTTTTGCCGACGGGTTCTCGATTCTGAGTCATGCGCCGCAGGTTTTCCATATCGGCGTCCGAGAGCGTCCGGCTGACGACCGACATTAGCTCGTTCTTGCGTTCTCCGACTTGCAAGCCGTCAAGTGCTCGATCGGGTGGTTCCGGTTCTGTCCGGCGAGGTTCGGCGCCTCGGGGATTTTCGCCACTCCGTCCAGTGGTGACAGACCGCGTGCCCGCGACAACGGCTTCGCATCTCCAAAACCGCGCCGCCGCTTCGGCGGTCGGGTCTTGTCCCTTTAAGTCATTGTCCGGTTCAGGCCATCATAAGATAGGGTGCGTCAGCGCGCGGGATTTCGCAAGTCCGAGCGCATCTGAGAAAACGAACAAAACTGTACGATAATTAGGACGGATTCGTCTATGATGCGCGGCAAAAAGCGAGGCGGTCATGGGCGTTGAAGGCAAGGACAGGGCCAAGGTTCTCGAAGCGGGGGCAGCCTCGCTGTCCAACCAGCTCGGACAGGCTGTGCTCAAGTTGCGCAAGGGTTACGGACTGTCGCTTGCCGACCTTTCGCAACATTCGGGCGTCGCCAAGTCGATCATCTCGCAGATCGAGCGCAACGAGACCAATCCGACGCTGACCACGATCTGGCGCCTCGCCCACGCGCTCGACGTGTCGATTGAGTCGATGCTGCGGGGAACCGAAGAAGGGCCGTTCATCGAGCATCTGAGCCGGGGAGCCACACCGATCCTTGTCTCCGACGACGGGCTATGCCGTCTTGCCGTGATCGGGTGGCTGAAAACCGTGGACTGGCTGCAATGGTACGATTTTCAGGCCGATCCGGGCGGCGTGCTCGAATCGAGCGCCCATTTGCGGGGCTCCGTCGAGTGTCTGTCGATTCTGGACGGCGAACTCGAGGTCGACGTCGGCGACGCAACCGGGACGGCGGGCGCCGGCGAGACTCTGCGCTACCGCTGCGATATGCCTCATCGCATCCGCAACCTCAGCGGGAAGCCGGCCCACGCCACGATGATCTGCATCCTCAAGGCGGCGGTGATGGACTGAGGCCGCTCGCAGCGGCCCCATCAGAGGGCCAAGAGCACAGGCGCCATGCGTAATTAACGAATTGGGCGCCATGACTCGACTGCGGCGCCCAGCAAACTGAATCGGGGGTTGCCTCTGCCGCGGCGAATCGTTCGACGCGCCGCGTCGCTGATTCCGGCTCCCTTTGTGCCCGGTCCCTTCGCCTGCGTCCCGCATTGGGGCAGGCGGCCTGGTCCTGAAGGCTCGTGGGGTCGTCCGCACAAAATTCGACTCGCTTTGTTTGCGAAACTGAGTCCGCCTGAGGGGGTCTCCGATTCGTACTGGGTTTGTTGTCGCCCTGATCCGGGCGTCCGAGGGCGACCGGGTCCTCTTCGCTCGACACTCGCTGGGCGGCGCGATATGAGCCCACTTCTGCTTGGCCGGAGCGCTTGGTGAGCACGACGCCTTCCGTAACTCGAGAGGATGGTCCGGACGGGGTCGCGCTGTCATTGGCCGGGGAATGGATCGTCGCCGCTGGTCGCCATCTCGAATCGGCGGGGGCTTCGCTCCTCTCTTCCGCGTTAGGCGCGAAGCGCGTGATCCTCGATCTTGCCGCCCTTCAGCGGATGGACACGGCCGGCGCATGGTTCATCGATCGCGCCCGCGACGAACTCGCGAACGCGGGAGCGACGGTCTCCTATCGTGGCGAGCGGCCCGAGTACGATCTCCTGCTTAAGGAAGCCGGCTACCACGCGCCCGAGAAATCCACGCGCGTGCCCCCCGCCCATAGTATCGCGTTGCTCTCGGCGGTCGGCGAGACGGTCCATGGCGCGGGCGCCGATTTCCTGGACATTGTCGACTACCTTGGCGAAGTCGTCACGATGCTCCTGCGCCTCGCCCCGCATCCATGGCGATGGCGATGGACACCCATGGTTTATCATCTGGAGATGTACGGGCTACGCAGCGTGCCCATCATCCTCTTGATCAACTTTTTGGTGGGCGCGATCGTCACCCAGCAGGGCATCTTTCAACTCGCCAAATTCGGCGCCGCGGATTACGCCGTCAGTCTCGTCGGCGTCCTGGGTTTGCGCGAGCTCGGCGTGCTGATGACCTCGATCATGATCGCCGGGCGCACCGGCTCTGCGATCACGGCCGAGATCGGCTCGATGAAGATGCGCGAAGAGATCGACGCCCTGAAGGTGATGGCGCTCGATCCCCTGGAAGTGCTCATCATTCCGCGGCTGGTGGCGCTCGTGATCGCTTTGCCTTTGTTGACCTTTCTTGCGGATCTCGCTCAAATGGGGGGTGGTCTCCTCGTCAGCTGGGTTTATGCCGGTCTTACTCCGGCGGTCTTTGTCGCCCGCCTTCAGAACGCCATCTGGGTCCAGACCTTCGTTGTCGGCCTCATCAAGGCGCCGTTCATGGCTGTGGTGATCGGGCTCATCGCTGCGACTGAGGGTATGGAAGTGCGCGGGTCGGCCGAGTCGCTCGGCCGCTGTGTGACGTCGTCGGTCGTAAAGTCGATCTTCATGGTCATCGTCTTGGACGGTTTGTTCGCGATGTTCTTCGCCGCGGTGAACTATTGAACGACGCGCCGAGCCCTCCTCCGCCCGAGCGCGAGGTTATCATTCGCGTCCGCGGCCTCAAGGTCGGTTTCGGCGATCATCTGGTGATGGACGGACTCGATCTCGATCTCTACCGCGGGGAGGTTCTCGGCTTTGTCGGGGCCTCGGGCGCTGGAAAGTCGGTGTTGACGCGGACGATCCTCGGGCTCCTGCACAAGCAGGCGGGCACGATCGAAGTGTTCGGCTACGATATCGACAAGCTGACGCCGCGCGAGCATCTCGAGGTCGGCGAGCGTTGGGGCGTGCTGTTCCAGGAAGGAGCGCTGTTCTCGAGCCTGACCGTCAGGCAGAACATCCAGGCGCCGATGCGCGAGCACCTTGGCTTGTCCCAGTCGACGCTCGACGGCCTTGCGCTGCAGAAGCTGGCGCTCGTTGGCCTTCCGCCTGAAACGGCCGACAAATTGCCATCGGAACTGTCGGGCGGCATGACCAAGCGTGTTTCACTGGCGAGGGCGCTCGCGCTCGATCCGGAGATCGTCTTTCTCGACGAACCGACCTCCGGACTTGACCCGATTTCCGCCGGCGATTTCGACGATCTCATCGGCACCTTGCAGAAAACGCTGGGCTTGACCGTCTTCATGGTGACGCACGATCTCGACAGCCTGTTTGCGATCTGCGACCGGGTTGCGGTGCTCGGGCAGAAGAAGGTTATCGCCGCTGGTCCGATCAGCGAGCTCTTGCTTTCCGACGACCCTTGGCTCAAGTCCTATTTCCACGGTAAGAGGGGTGTGATCCGTCTCTCGGCGGGCGCGGACCGGCCCGACGCGGTTGTCGCGGAGGACCGGCCCCAGAATGCGAGGCGCTGAGCAGAATGGAGACGCGCGCCAATTACGTTCTGATCGGCGCCTTCACTCTGGCGGCGGTCGTCGGGGCGTTCCTGTTCGTCATGTGGATTGCGGGCTACGGCGCGGCGGGCGGCCACCGCGCCTATCAGGTCGTGTTCGGGGGTTCGGTCGCGGGCCTCTCGACGGGCGCCAATGTCTCGTTCAACGGCATCAAGGTTGGCGAGGTCACGCATCTGACATTTTCTCGCAGCGACCCGCATCAGGTCGTCGCCGACATCGACGTCAACTCAGATGCGCCGATCGACCGGAACACCAAAGCCCGCCTCGAGACCCAGGGGCTGACCGGGGGGGCTGTGGTCGCCCTCCTGGGCGGCGCCACCGCCGGTTCGCCGCTGGTCGGCGAAAATGGCAGGCCGCCAATCATCTACGCAGGGCAGTCCATACAGCTGCAGGACATTCTGGACAGTGTCGCCGCCCTTTCGACCAAAGCCACATCGATTTTGGATGACGCCGACAAGGTCATCGCCGACAACGCGCCGACGATCCACTCGGCGCTTGCGAATGTCGATCAGTTCTCGAAGGCGCTCGCCGACAATTCGGACGGCGTCGACGCGGCGCTGAAGAGCGTGGGCGAACTCGGCAAACAGATCGGACCCTTGGCGGCGCGCCTGCAAACTCTCTCCGACGACGCCGACCGGGTGGTCCAATCGATCGACCCACAGCAGGTCCGCGCGATCGTCGACAACATCCAGAATTTGTCGGCGAAGGGCAATTCGGTTGTCGATCGCGCCGACAAGCTCCTCGCCGACAACGCCGATTCGATCCACTCGACGCTTCAGAACGCCGACGCCTTCGCCAAGACCCTGGCCGACAACGCGCCCAACGTCGACACGACGCTCAAGAACGTGGCGGAGATCAGCAAGACGATCCAGCCGATGGTGACACAAGTCCAGAGCCTGTCGCAGAGCGCCGACCGCGTGGTGAAGGCGGTCGAACCGGACAAGGTTCGCGCCGTCATCGGGAACGTGCAGACGTTCAGCCAGGCGCTTTCCGAGAGTTCGCCGAATTTCACGACGCTGGCGCGCAACGGGGCGCAACTCGCAACGCATCTCAACGAGGATACGTCGAAGCGGCTGGACTCGGCGCTGAACAACGTCAACGACCTGGCCAAGGCGATCGATGCGCAAAAGATCGCCGGCATCGTCAACTCGGCCAACGACGTCGTCGAGACCGTGCGTCAGAATCGCGGCAACATCGACGCGACGCTCAAGAACTTTTCTGAGATGTCCGCCAAGCTCAATGAATCCGCCGACAAGGTCGATGGCGTGTTGACGAGCGCTCGAAGCTTCCTTGGGTCGCCCGGCACGAAGGGGGCGGTCGATCGGATCAGCGAGGCGGCGCTCTCGGTCAAGAAGCTCGCGGACGACGTCGACTCGCGGGTGAAAGACATCGCTGCCGGCATCAGCCGGTTCACCAATACGGGCTTGCGCGAATACGAGGCGCTCGCGGTCGAGGCGAGGCGCGCGGTCCAGGACATTGACGGAGTCGTGCGATCACTCGGACGGAATCCTAGTCAGGTCCTGTTCGGGTCAAGACCGGCGCTGCCCGAGTACCACGGCGGGCAATGATGGGGCGAAGGGGGGGTGGATCGCGAGGTCGATTGAAATTTGCCGCTGCGAGTCTTCTCGTACTCGCGCTCTCGGCATGCGCAAGCGGGCCGCCTCCGACTCAGTATGACCTCACGGCTGCGACCCCTCCGCCCGCCCATGCCGTCCGCGCGCAGTTCCGCATCGGCCAGGCGACGGCGACGGCCGATCTCGATAGCGATCACATCCTCGTCCGCCAATCGCAGACGCTGGCCACGCTCGCCGGCGCACAGTGGCCAGAGCCGCTGCCCGCTTTGTTCCGTGCGCGGCTCGCGGAGACCTTTCAGAACGCCGGGCTCGCACGTTGGATCGACGGTCCGGCGGCGAATGCGAATTACGAGGTCGATCTCGACATCCGCGCCTTCGAACTCGACGCCCAGACGAAGGAAATCCATGTCGACGTCGCCGCCTGGATCATCGCGCTGGGCAGTGGGCGCATCATGGCGGACCAGATCTTCAGTCTTCGCATTCCGGTCGAGTCAACCGACGCTGCCCATGTGGCTGCGGCGATGGACCAGGCGGCTTCGACCGTCATGACCGACATCGTCGCCTTCGTCGCCAGAAAGCTGTAACGCCGACGGGAGTTCCGTCGCCAGTTCTCATGTCCCTCCGCCGAACCGATGCGCCGCTTCCCGGGCGTAGAACGCTCGGGCCTTCGTCACATCGGCCTGTGTCAGCCCATGGGACGCCGGCAAGTCATCGCGTTCGACGCGCGCGCCCGCCGCGAGGAGCGCCGCCGCCAGCTTCTCCGCGGTGGACCGCGGGACGATAGGATCGTTCAATCCGGAGAGGATCAGCACCGGGACGCCCGAAAGGTCCGGCGCCGGCGGCTCAGTCAGCGGCGCCATGGCGCGCATGAGGATCGCGCCCGCAAGAGCTTTCGGATGCAACAGCAGAACCGCCGCGGCGATGTTCGCGCCGTTCGAATAGCCGATTGCGAAGGGCTGAGCGAGGCCGTAAGCGCGGCGCGCTTCACCGACAAAATCGGCGAGTTCGCCCGCTCGGCGCCGCACATCCTCCTCGTCGAACAGACCTTCGCGAAAGCGCCGGAAGAAGCGGGGCATGGCGCCTTCGAGCACATTTCCGCGAGGCGCAAGAAGCGCCGCCCCCGGTGCGATCTCGTGGCCAAGCGGCGCCAGGTCATTCTCGTCGCCGCCCGTGCCATGGAGAAGGAGAAGCGGCGGGAGCGTCGGGTTGGCGCCGGGCTCGAAGCGATGAATATAGGATAGCTCGGGCGCCATCACCGGCTTGCCGCGCGCGTCGGGAATTGCAACGTTCGTCTCCTGCGCTAATCGAGCTTCGGCAGCGCGGCTTCGATCGCCGCGCGGCGGCTCTCCAGGAATGGCGGCAGTTTCAGCGCTTCCCCGAGCGAATCGGGCGGTTCGTCGACGGCGAAGCCGGGCGGATCGGTGGCGATTTCGAACAGCACCCGGCCGGGCTCGCGGAAATAGACCGAACGAAAGTAGTTGCGGTCCTTCTGCTCGGTGGTTTGCAGGTGATGATCCTGGCTGAGCTTGCGAACCATTGCCGCCTGCTCCGCGTCGTCCGCCGCCCGAAAAGCGATGTGGTGAACCGATCCCGCCCCTTGGCGCGCGGGGAGGAATTCGCCCGCTGTCCTGAGATCGATGATTGCGCCGACGTCCACGCCCGGCGCCTGAAAGCGTTGCGTCGGCCCCTCGCTTCCGCTGGCGGCGAAGCCGAAAACGTCGGTCAGAACAGCGGCGGTCGGGGCGGCTTCAGCCAAGAGGAGGCTCACGCTGTGGAAGCCGCGAATGGAATGTTCCGCTGGCACGCCGCCCGCGCTCCATCCAGGCATGCGCTCGACGCCCTTGACGCCGGTCAGAGCCAGGCGGATCCCGTCTTGATCCTTGAAGGCGACCGTCGTGGCGCCGAACCGCTTGGCGGGCGCGTCGTGGGCGACACCCTCCTCGACCAGGCGCTGGGTCCAGAAGCCGATCGAGCCTTCCGGGACGCTGAAGACAGTCTCCTGCGCTTCCCCGATCCCGAGCCGTCCGGGCGCGGCGCCCTCCCAGGGGAAGAAGGTCAAGATCGTGCCCGGATGGCCAGCCGCGTCGCCGTAATAAAGGTGATAGGAGCCTGGATCGTCGAAATTGACCGTCTTCTTTACGAGGCGCAAACCGAGCGCGCGCGTGTAGAAATCGAGGTTGCGGCGCGCCAGGCCAGCGATGCTCGTCACATGATGGATGCCGTTCGCCACGCGCCCTCCCTTCGCGGTTGAGACACTGGTCCTGGAGAAACCCCGGGACGTTCACCACGCACGGCCTTTGTACGCCGCTCACGGACGCGGGCCAACTACGCGCCTGCGGACCCGAAGATCTGAAGATGGTGAAGTCGGTTCGCGCCGAGGCTATGTCTTTACCGCGAAACCTGATCGACTCTCCGCTCTGCAAAAGCGCCCAAGCTGAGCGTCCCCGTCAATACGGGTTGACCGATAGAGGGCTCCAGGGCCGGCGCCTGGCCATTTTTCGCCGATCGCAGCCGCCTGGCGAAACGAGTTCGACTGACAGCGCGCTCTATCTCCGATTCGAAGATCGGGCGTTCGAGGGCGTCTTCGAATCTGGCGCCGGCTGCGCTTGCGGCTCTTGCATCGAACACGACGGCGCCGCCGCGTCCGATCGCCTTTGCGCGGTAGAGCGCGGCGTCCGTCACGCGCACGAGGTCGTTCGGCTCGACGGACGAGGAGGGAAAGAGCGCAAGGCCGCAGGCGGAGGTCAGACGAAGGTTGAGCGGCTGAATGGCGAAGGGCGTCGCGAAGACCGACTGGATTTCCTCTCCAAGCGCGACAGCCTCATCGCGACCGCCAATCACGTCACAGATGATAGCGAATTCGTCGCCGCCAATCCTGGCGGCTGAGCCGCGCCCGTCCATCGCCCTGGCGAGCCGATCGCCGACCTGCCGCAAGATTTCGTCTCCGACTGGATGCCCGTGAGCATCGTTGATGGGCTTGAAGCCGTCGAGGTCAATCAGACCCAACGCGAAGGGCTCGCCGGTCTGCGTCGCCGTCCTGATCTTGTCGGCGAGGAGGCCGTGGAAGCAGCGGCGGTTCGGAAGGCCGGTCAGATCGTCGGTGAGCGCGATGGTTATCGCCGCCAGCCGCGCCTCCTCGGCCACGCGCTGTCTTTCGGCGATTATGAACCGCGACCGCACAATTTCGGCGAACATGCGAAAGTGCTCGTCGAGCATACGGATGATGAAACAGGCGGCGACGGCGACCAGAGCTGCAAGCCCGAGCGTCAGTTCCGCCCCACGGGCCAGGAACGCGACCACGAGAGGGCCTGTCGCCGCAATGACGATGACATTCGCCTCGCTCGCGATCCTGTTGAGGCAGATCGCGCAAACGGCGGCGATGACCCAGACCGCGAGAAGCGTCGCCGCGAATTCGGCCACATCGTCCCGCCACGTCGATATCGCCATTGTCAGGGCCACCGCCAACGTCAGCGCGGGCCCGAGAAGGCTTGCGACACGGACCTTGCGCCGGATGCGGTCGAGCGCCTCGAACTCCACGCCGGCGCGCGCCCTGAACCAGCAGACGAGCCGAAATGCAGACACCGCGATCAGCGCTGCGGGCAAGACGACGAGGAGCAGGCCCGTCGGTCTGGTTGCGCAGAAAAAGGCCAGAGCGGCAAGAATGATAATCCCGTGGACGTAGGGGCCGAGACGCGCCAGGGCGCGGTACTGTTCGCGCAGGAGCGCCGCATCGAAGGCGGATTCCGGGGGCTCGAAGCCCCGCGCGGCGGCGCAAGCCGCGACTCCGTCGAACGACACGCTGCGTTCAGCCATTCGCTTTGTCCCCGCCGCTCATCATGCAGCATCTCTGCCGCTCATCATGCGGCTGACGGAAACTTGGTCCGTTGGGCGAAGCCTAGCTCGCGATCGCGTTCCGGGGGTTAATCCGGCGCTCGAAAATCGAGCTTTACGTAGGGGTAGTGAAGCGCGCCTCACCGAGATGGATAAACTTTGACGTTAGCAAAGCGCGCCTCGGACCTCAGGCCTTGACCGCGATGACGAATAGCCGCGGATAGGCGAACAGGGTTCTGCCGTCGGGCTGGGCAGGGTACGCCTCCCTGAGGCCAGCGCGGTAGCGGGCGAGAAACTCGCAGCGCTCGTCATCGCCGAGCTGCTCCAGAAACGGCTGCAGGTTCGAGCCTGCGAACCAGTCGGCGATACTCTGCGGCCCGTCGAGCGGATGGACGTAGGTCGTCATCCAGATGTCGACCTGCGAGGCGCCCGTGCGCAGCCAGTCGTAGTAATCTTCATAGCCAGCGATGAGAGGCTGCGTTTTGGCGATCGGCACAAGGCGCGACGACCAGGGTCCTTCCGCGGCGACCATACGCATCAACGCGTGCGAGGATTCCCGCGCCGTGTTCGGCATCTGCGCCGCCAACGTCCCGCCCGGAGCAAGATACGACATCAGGCGCGGAAAGAGCCGGTGGTGATCGGGCAGAAATTGCAGGACCGCGTTGGCGAAGATGAGGTCCGGCTGATCCTCGGGCGACCAGTCTGCGACGTCCTGCTTAGAGAACTGAGCCCGCGGCGCGCGAAGCCGCGCATGGGCGAGCATTGCGTCCGAAGTGTCGAGGCCAATGATTCTCGCGTCCGGAAAGCGGCGAAGCAGCAGTTCCGCGCTGTTACCGGGGCCGCAGCCCAGATCGTAGACGAGCCGCGCCGAGTCGAGCGGGATGCGCGCCAGCAGATCGCGCGCCGCGCGCATCCGCTCGGCCTCGAACTTCGAATAGAGAATCGGGTTCCAGTCGGTCATCTGCATGACTCTAGCTCAGCGCCTCGGCAAGGCGCTCATCGTTGCGCGGTATGAAGGGTGAACGGGGACGCTTCTCGTCGAGCAATCCCTCCGTAATCGTTCGGGCGGGGCCGCATTTGGGTTCGTTCCGCCAAAATCGTTCCGCCAAAATCATGCGACAGCCGGGGTCAAGCCGGACCAGGGCGCCGGAAGGTCTTCAACGAGACCGGCAATTAAGATAACTTATTCTATAGACGTTACGAAATAATATCAACCCAGATATGGGCCAAATATCGGAATGCGGTGTCGCGCGAGACGCCGCCGCGGTTGGCCCGCAAGGTCAGGTCAGGTCTGCGCCAGCCCATCGACGCCGCCAACGCCTCATACCCGGACTCGATGATCGGAACCGATCATCGCCTTCATGGCCGAAGCGCGAATCCCGCGCCCGCGCCGTTGCGCGGATCGAAGCGCGGATCAAGTCGCGCTCAAATAAACCGGGTATCAGCCGACGGCCAAGCATCGTTGCCAAACATCTAACCGCGTCGCGCTTTTTTCTCGCGCTCTACTTTACCATCTTCCTCAATCAATTGGATAATCTCCGGTCCTATACTCGAAGCGGAACCAGCCGGCTCGTGCCTCGTTGAGCAGCGGGGGCCGACGCCGGGCTTCTCGTGCGCCTGGCTGAGGAGATCGATCATGACCTTTGGACGGGCGTCGGCCGGACGGATCGCCCGCCTGTTGGCTCGTCGGCGCGCCGAAGGCGGCGGCCCGGTCGCCTGCGCCGCGGCCATGCCGCTTGTCGTGCTCGCGCTTGCGGTGGCGGCCGACTATGCGAGCGTGTCGCGCTTCAGGACCCGCGTCCAACTCGCCGCGGACGCCGCCTCCGTCGCCGTGGCCGAGGCGCTTGCGCGCCAGCCCGACCGCGCCGGCGAGAGCGGCGCCGCCCGGGTCGCCGCGGCCGCTTTTGTTCGTCACGCTCCGCGCGGCGCGGCCGGGACACCGACGCTTGCACTGAGCAGCGGCGCCGCCGCGGTCACGGCGATTGTCGACTACGCGGGCGTGGCGCCGAGCAATTTCGGTTCCGCGCTCGGCTATGACAAGATCAGCGTCGACGCCTCCGCCATCTCGCCCGCGTGGGTCGCCGATTCCCGTCCAACGGCTCGCCGCTGAGCGCTGTGTTTCCAACGCTTTTGGTTTGGGGTCAGGATCAAGTCCGCTATAGCTCGGAGGCTCGGCGGCGCATGGGTGGGCGGCTCGCCGAGTTGAGGCATGCGCATGACCAACCACATCGATCCGACCAAAGACGCTTTCGCCGCCTTTCACGCCGACGACCGGCCCGGCCCGATCCATATGCTCAATCTGGTCAGATTGCGCGCCCGCGCCGCTTATCCGGACGGACGCGAGGCGACGGGCGCCGAGGCCTATGGGTCTTACGGGCGCGAAAGTGAGCCGGTGTTTTCGCGCCTCGGCGGATCGATCGTCTGGCGCGGCCGGTTTGAACAGACGCTGATCGGACCTCGCGAAGAGCGTTGGGATCTCTGCTTCATCGCTCAGTACCCGAGCGTCGCGGCTTTCGTCGCGATGATCCGCGACCCCGCCTATCGCGAAGCGGTCAAGCACCGGCAGGCGGCGGTCGAGGATTCGCGGCTCATTCGCCTGGCGCCGGGCCCGATTGGCGCCGGTTTTGGCTGAAAACCACGCGGACCAGGGGGTTAAGCCCTTGCTGCAAGCCTGTGCGTCGGCTAGAGCCGCGCCATGGTGGCGGTGTCTATCATCCTTGTCATTTTCGGCCTCGTATTCATCGCCATCGCGCTTGTCTACTGGATGACGCCTGCCGGCGGCCTTCCCAGGTTCCTTCCCGGGTTTGAGGCCGGCTCCGATCATGTGCACCTCACGCACGCGCTTGGCTCGCTGCTCGTCGCGCTTGCGCTGTTCGCCATCGCGATTGTCTGGTTCCAGCTCAGGTCAGAGGATTAGGTCAAGACCGTCCTCCGGAGAGGCCGCCTCCCGGGCTTGCGCTGCCGATGCGGTGGCAAAAAGCGCGGATAACCGGGCTTCTCACGGCGCTTGACGGCGAACAATTTAAACCTATTCTACATGTTAATGATGACGGAAGCCGGGAGCGGGGCGGCCGACACAAAACTTTACCGACAATTTCTTTCCGCGAATCACAATTCTTGATATTTTGTGTTTAGAATCGCGGAACGCACTGGAGGCCGGGGATGGCGCGGGCAGGCGAGGGAGCGGAAACTGGCGGTGGGGCAGGCGCCGAGTGGCGTCCTTCTCCCCATGACATGGCGTTGCGCGGGGCGCGCATGCTGGAACGTCTGGCAACTGGGTCGACCCTGGCCGAGGTCGCTGCGGATGAGGGCCTGGCGCCGCGCCGCGCGCGCGAACTGGTGGCCGAGGCTTTCGCCCGGCGCGGGCTCGATCCCTAGAGGCCCCCGGGGGCTCTCGATTCCGCGATTTCGTGGGCTTTTCGCGAAAATGGCCCCCTTTTTTCGACGCAGCGCCGGCCCGCGCGCTTTTGGAGAAATCCGAGGCGCGCTCGCGGTTGCGTAGGGCTTGCGCGTTGCGGGTCGGCGATTTGTGCATAGCAGCATGTGATTGTGCAGTGCAGCAAGACCTGCTATCAGTCGCCGGTGAACCGAATTCCTGAACCGGCGGTTGGTCGCCAAACGGCGGCGCTCCAGCGTTACCGTTGACGGGAAGATTTTTCGACAAAATCTTTCCGGGAATCAAAATCGAATGTATGATGTATTTTAGTCAATGAAGCTTGCGGCGCCGAGGACGGCGGAGACTGCGAGGCATCGAGATATGCGATCAATGCATAGAGGAGGCGAGACAGCGAGGGGCACGGGAATGAGATATGAAGCAGGCAAAGTCTGCTTGTAACTCATTGAAAAGTCGATATTCTTAACAATAATCGCAGGCGAATACAAGCGTATTGACTGGCGTTCATGGCCGTTTGCCGGCATTCGCTCTTATGGGCTCGGCGGCTTAGGCTATGCAGTCGTGAGATGGAGGCAGGAGTGGAGGATTTAGCGCGCATGAGCGAACCTAGCGACGACAGCGACCGCTCCGATTATTACCATGCCGGCAATCTGGATCGCATCCGGGACGCGCCGCCTCAGGCGACGGCCGCCGTCCACCGCCACGACGTCACGACGATGAGCGAACTGGCCAGGCGTGGCTTTCATCTTATCGACATGAGCGGCGAAGTCTGGACGATGCGCCGCGGATAGGGCGTCCTCTCGATCGCGCCTGTCCGGGCAGGGGCTCGCGAATGGCGCCGCAACCCATTGTTATCGCGAGAAACCGACTCGTTAACGGCGGGGTCTTCGTGAGCTTCCCGTCGCGAGGCTCCCTCATCCGGTGCGCTTCGCGCCACCTTCTCCCTGAGGGAGAAGGCGCTCTCTCTCACTCCTCGCTCAGGTCCTCGAAGGCTCCGCGGTCGACGCCGTCCCCGACCAGGATCTCGCGTTTTCCGGAATGATTTGGGGCGCTGACCACGCCCTCCTTCTCCATCCGCTCGACCAGTGAGGCGGCCTTGTTGTAGCCGACCGAGAGCCGGCGCTGGATATAGCTGGTCGACACTTTGCGATCGCGCAGCACGATGTTGACCGCGCGGTCGTAGTAGTCGGCCGATTCCTCGGCGTCCATCGAGCCGGGGGAGGGCAGGGGGGCCTCGTCGTCTTCGCTGGCGTCGTTGTCCTCGGTAATGGCGTACAGGTATTCCGGCGCGCCCTGTTTCTTGAGATGGGCGACGACCTTCTCGACCTCGTCGTCGGACACGAAGGGCCCGTGGACGCGTGAGATGCGGCCTCCGCCCGCCATGTAGAGCATGTCGCCCTGGCCGAGCAGTTGCTCGGCGCCCTGCTCGCCGAGAATGGTGCGGCTGTCGATCTTGCTTGTCACCTGAAACGAGATGCGGGTCGGGAAATTGGCCTTGATGGTGCCGGTGATGACGTCGACCGACGGCCGCTGGGTCGCCATGATGAGATGGATGCCGGCGGCGCGCGCCATTTGCGCTAAGCGCTGGATCGCGCCCTCGATGTCCTTGCCGGCGACCATCATAAGGTCGGCCATCTCGTCGACGACGACGACGATATAGGGCAGTTCGTCGAGCGGGATATCCTCCGATTCGTAGATCGCCTCGCCCGTCTCCTTGTCGAAGCCTGTCTGCACGGTGCGGGTCAGCGCCTCGCCTTTTGCGACGGCCTCGGCGACGCGGACGTTGAAGCCGTCGATGCTGCGCACGCCGACCTTCGACATCTTCTTGTAGCGGTCCTCCATCTCCCGCACCGCCCACTTGAGCGCGATGACCGCTTTCTTCGAGTCGGTGACGACCGGCGTCAGGAGATGCGGGATGCCGTCGTATGCCGAGAGTTCGAGCATTTTCGGATCGACCATGATGAGCCGGCATCGCTCGGGTTTCATGCGATAGAGGAGCGAGAGGATCATGGTGTTGATCGCCACCGACTTGCCCGAGCCGGTCGTCCCGGCGACGAGCAGGTGGGGCATGCGGGTCAGATCGACGATGACGGGCTCGCCGCCGATCGTCTTTCCGAGCGCAATCGGCAGGCGATGGTTCGACTTGCCGAAGTCCTCGCTGGCGAGAAGTTCGCGTAAGTAGACCGTGTCGCGGCGCTGGTTCGGCAATTCGATGCCGATGGCGTTGCGGCCCTGAACCACCGCGACGCGGGCCGAGACCGCGGACATCGAGCGGGCGATATCGTCCGCCAGCCCGATGACCCGCGAGGACTTTATGCCGGGCGCGGGCTCGAGTTCGTACAGCGCGACGACCGGGCCCGGGCGCACGTTGACGATCTCGCCCTTCACCCCGAAATCGTCGAGCACGCCTTCCAGCAGCCGCGCGTTTTGCTCGAGCGCGTCCTGCGAAACTTTGGCCCCGACCGATTTCTTCGGCTCCGTCAGCATTGTGATGGAGGGCATGACCCAGTCGCCTCGCGCCCGCCCCGGCATCTCGACGGTGGCGCGGTTTGCCGCCGGGCGACCGGCGGTCGACCCGGCGATGGGGGCGGGACCGGCTGCGGGCGAAGGCGCTGCGCCTTGAGCGCGAGGCGCGAGGGCGGCGGCGATGGTCGAAATGTCGTCCGGGTCGCGAAGCCCCGACCATGGCGCGGCCGACGCGGGAGCGGGAGCGGGGCCGAGGATGGCCGACGGGTCGGCTGCGCGTCCCGAGCCGCGCAGCGCCATTCGCCGCAGCGTTGCTTTCGCCGTGAGCAACGCATGAATGACGGCGCCGATCGACACCATGCCAAAGCTGGGTTCGTCCTCGTCGTCTTCGTCGTCGAAGCGCGCCAGAGCCCGGGCGCGGGCCTTTCCGGCCGCAGTTTCAGGGGCATCCTCCGGCGAACTCGGCGGGCCGCCAACACCGGAGGCGCCGGCGAGGCAGAGGATGGCGAGTGCGGCAAGAGTGCAGCCGAGCGCGATCGAGGCCCAGGGCGACGACGGCAGGAGGCGACGGGGGAGCGCCAGAGCCGCGTCGCCGATAACGCCCCCGAGACCGGTCGGCAGGGGCCAGCTGCCCGGCGCGGGAAGCAGCGAGGCCAGCGCGGCCGCGGCGATCACGCCGCTCACGTAAAGCGCCGCTTTCAGGCGGGGTCTCGTAAGCCGCCGCTGGGTGATGAGGCCCCAGCCCCAGAAAGCGGGAGGCGCGAGCAGCGTCGCCGAGGCGAGGCCGATGAACTGCATCACGAGGTCGGCGGCGATCGCGCCCGGCGCGCCGAGAAGATTGTGGACCCGCGCGCTGGTCGCGTGGTTGAGGCTGGGATCGCTGACCGACCAGGTGAGAAGCGCAAGGGTCAGGCTGGCCACGCCGGCGAGCGCGGCCAGGCCAGCGATTTCAGCCGCACGGCGCTTTGGAAACTCCCGCACCGAAGCAGGCACGTGGTCGATAAATGAGAATGTCGTTGTGCGCATCGCTCACTTGCCGGGTCGAAAAGTGGCGGCGCGCCGCCCCCTGCTTGACCCTAAGTCGCGTTAAGTTAATGCGGTCCTAACCTGTTAACGGGCCGTCGCCGCGGGAGGCTGCACAAACGCGAGGGTGAGGACACAAAAATGGACGCCCCGAGGGGCGTCCAAGGTCCGCGGGGAGGAACTTCGCCCGGCGGCCGCTAAAAGCCGCCGGGCGCCGCAGTTTAGTGAACGACTTCGCCGTGCAGGGCGAGATCGAGGCCGTCGCGCTCCACCTCTTCGGAGACGCGCAGCCCGATAGCGACATCAACGATCTTCAGGATGATGAAGGTGACGATCGCGTCGTAGATGATGACTGTTGCCACCCCCTTGAACTGGTTGATGAACTGACCGACGTCGCCTTCCAGGAGGCCGGAATGGCCGCTGTATTCGTTGACCGCGAACACGCCGGTCAGCAACGCGCCGATGATGCCGCCGACCGCATGCACGCCAAAGGCGTCAAGCGCGTCGTCGTAGCCGAACGAATGCTTGAGGCCAGTGGCGCCCCAGTAGCAACCGATGCCGCAAGCAATACCGATCACCAGCGCGCCGAACGGACCGACAAAGCCCGAAGCTGGCGTGATGGCGACGAGGCCGGCGACCGCGCCCGAGCAGATGCCGATGACCGTCGGCTTGCCGCGGTGGCCCCATTCGACGAACATCCAGGTCAGCGCCGCGACTGCGGTCGCGATCTGGGTGACCGTCATCGCCATGCCGGCCTGCAGTCCCGCCGACACCGCCGAGCCGGCGTTGAAGCCGAACCAGCCAACCCACAGAAGACCGGTGCCGATAAAAGTCAGAACCATGTTGTGGCCCGGTCCCGGCTCCTTGCGCTTGCCGAGCAGAATGCACGACACGAGCCCAGCGACGCCTGCATTGATATGAACGACGGTTCCGCCGGCGAAATCGAGGACCTGGAACCAGCCCTGGAAGACGCCCTTGGAGTCGACGTTGACCGCGCTCATGAATCCATCCGGACCCCAGACCCAGTGGGCGACCGGCGCGTAGACGAAGATCGCCCAAAGGCCGATGAACCACAGCATCGCCGAAAACTTCATGCGCTCCGCGAACGAGCCCGCGATGAGCGCCGGCGTGATGATCGCAAACGTCATCTGGAACATCATGTAGACGGTCTCGGGGATCGTCGGCGCCAGCGGGTTGGGGTTGTTCGCCCCGCTCGCCAGGTCATAGTGGATGCCCTGGAGAAAGACCCGAGAGAAGCCCCCTATGAACGAGCTGCCGCCGGTGAATGCGAGGCTGTAGGTGAGAACGAAGTAGATCACCGTGACCAACGCCGTAATGGCGAAGCTCGTCATCACCGTATCGCCGACGTTCTTCTTGCTGACCATGCCGCCGTAGAAGAGGCCCAGGCCTGGTATGGTCATCATCAGGACAAGCGCGACCGAGGTCAAAACCCACGCCGTATCGCCGGAATTGGCCGTGCACTTTTCGACCACGGACGCCGAGCAGGCGGGCGGAGCGGCCGCGGCAGGCGCAGCGGCGGCTGGCGCCGCTGGAGCGGCGGCTGGCGCTGCCGCAGCAGGGGCCGCGGCTGCTGGAGCGGCGGCTGGTGGGTTGGTTTGGGCCGAGGTCACCGCGGGCGCCGCTAAGCCGATTAGCACGGCTGCCACGAGCGCCGGCGCGAGGCGTGAGAGGGAACGTATCAATTTCATTGGCTTAAGGCTCCAAAATTCTGAATGGGAGGGGATCGCCGTCTCTCAGAGCGCGTCCTTGTCCTTTTCGCCCGTGCGGATCCGCACCGCCGAGTCGAGGCTGTAGACGAAGATTTTGCCGTCGCCGATCTGGCCGGTGCGCGCCGCAGCCACGATCGCCTCGACCACCTTTTCGACAACGTCCGCGCTGACCGCGACTTCGATTTTCAGCTTGGGAAGGAAGCTTACGGCGTATTCCGCCCCGCGATAGATTTCGGTATGTCCCTTCTGTCGCCCGTAGCCCTTGACCTCCGTGACTGTGAGACCGTGCACTCCGATGGCGGTGAGCGCATCGCGCACCTCCTCCAGTTTGAACGGCTTTATGATCGCCATAACGATTTTCATAAGCCTCGCCCCATTCTGACGCGCTCCGGCGGTACTCGACCGTACCGCTTCGTGCGGTGAAATCGGAACGCGCTCGCGCCCCGCCGACAGAGCCCTTACAAGGCGCGTGCCATGCCCTGACGAGCGGCTCTAACAGCCTGAAACGGAGTTGCTATTCGGCGCTTGGGGGAAGATCCGGAAACGGCGGCCGGATCCGAGCGCGTATCTGATTGATAAAGAGGCGCCTGTCATTTAGGCAATCTACGCGAGCGGCCGTCGCAAGATGCGCCGTCGCAAGACGCAAAGCGAACGCTCGACGTTGCAGCGTTCCATGAGGTTAGCGAGCTTTTTCGTTGTCCGAGATATTGTCCCAGCCCGCTGCGTCGCTAAGGGTCTGGCAATCTGATTAGATTGGCTCCCCGAGCAGGGCTCGAACCTGCGACAATTCGATTAACAGTCGAATGCTCTACCAGCTGAGCTATCGGGGATCAGCGCCGCGGGGATATAGCAGAATCCGGCGCGATGGGAAGGGCGTTTTTAGCCCCTTGCGCCGCGCTTAAGCCGCGCGCACCCTCGCTCCCATGCGCGATCCAAAGGCGTTCCCGGAACTCATGACGCCTGCTGAAATGAGCCGGGCCGACCGCTTTGCGATCGCGGCCGGGACGCCGGGCATTCAGCTCATGGAGCGGGCGGGTCTCGCGGTCGCTGACGAAGCAGTGCGGCTCACCAAGTCGCGCGGCCGGATCGCCGTTCTCTGCGGCCCCGGCGGCAACGGCGGCGACGGCTTCATCGCCGCACGACTGCTCGCCTCGCGGGGCTATGGGGTCGAACTTGGCTTGCTCGGCCGCCGCGACGCCCTGAAAGGCGATCCGGCGCTCGCCGCCGCACGCTATCGCGGCCCGGTCCTCGACGCCGCCGCGATCGACCTCGCCCAAGCCGACTGCGTGATCGACGCGCTGTTCGGGGCCGGGCTCGCCCGCGATATAGAGGGCGAAGCGAAGGCGATCATCGAGCGGATCAATGCCTTCGGCCAGGCAGGGGGTCGCGTGCTTGCGGTCGACGTTCCCTCCGGAATCGATGGGGAAACCGGCAGGATTCGCGGCGCCGCCATAGAAGCGTGCGCGAGTGTGACCTTCTTCCGGCTGAAGCCCGGCCATCTGCTGGAGCCAGGCCGCGCGCGCGCCGGCGCGATCCGGCTCGCCGACATTGGAATCCCTGAAGCCGCGCTGGCCTCGATCGGGCCGAAAACCTTCGTCAATGCGCCGGCCGTCTGGGGCGAAACGCTGCCGCGCCCGAACGCGGCGAGCCATAAATATGCGCGTGGCGCCGCGCTCATCCTGTCGGGCTCGGGCCATCACACGGGCGCGGCCCGGTTGGCGGCGCGCGCGGCTCTGCGCTCGGGCGCCGGCATCGTCGCCGTCGCGAGCCCGCCCGACGCGGTCGCCGTCAATGCGGCGCAACTTACCGCAATCATGGTCGAGCCCTTCGCGAACGCCCGGGAGTTCGAGGCGCTCCTCGCCGACGAGCGGCGCCGCGCCATCGCGCTTGGCCCAGGCGCTGGAGTCGGCGCGACCTTGCGCAAACTGGTCGCAGCGGCGCTCACCAGGCCTGCCAGACGGCGCACGATCGTGCTCGACGCCGATGCGCTGACAAGCTTCGCGGGCGACGCGGCGCGGCTCGGGCGGCTCATCAAGCGCGGCGGACACCAAGTCGTCATGACTCCGCACGAGGGCGAGTTCGCCAAGCTGTTCGAGGGCGCGCCCGGCGTGACCCTCGATGACGACAAGCTCGCGCGCGCCCGCGCGGCGGCGCGCCTCATGGGCGCGGTCGTGCTGATCAAGGGCGCCGACACGGTAGTCGCCGCGCCCGACGGCCGCGCGACCATCGGGTGGGACCTGCCGCCCTGGCTGGCAACCGCCGGCTCCGGCGACGTGCTGGCCGGCCTCGTCACAGGCCTCGCGGCCCAGGAGACGCCGGCGTTCGAAGCTGCCTCCGCCGCGGTCTGGCTGCACGGCGCCTGCGGCCGGGCCGTCGGACCCGGGCTCATTGCCGAGGATCTGCCCGACGCACTGCCGGGCGTCCTGCGCGCGCTCGGATAGACGGCGCGGCAGACGGATAACGCGCGCAGTAAGCCTTGCGCTATCGCTGGCGGGCGGGCAGAGTAACGACAGAGAGTCGGGCTCGTCCGGAAGGCCCGCGGATTCTCGAGGCGTGGGGCTAGAATGCGCTTTGTCTTCCTGATCGGGACGGTCGCGGCTCTGAGCGGCTGCTCAAGCTATCGCGACGTCACATTCCTCTACTATCCCAATGCGCCGCACCACGACACGTTCCCGAGCCGGTCCGAGTTCTACGCCCAGGCGGCGGAGGAATGCGCAAAATATGGAATGCGCGCCTATTATAACTGGAGCAACTACACCTGGGATTTCCAACGCGTCAGGGTGAACTACCTCTGCGTTCAGTGATCCTCGCCGCCCCTCGGCCTCGGGGAGCGGCCGAAGTTGTAGCTGAGGTAAATGGGGGACCAATGCGGAGGCGCGGGGTAAGGCCCGGCTTCGGCGATCGCCGCCATTACCGCGATGTCGAGGTTCGGCGACCCGCTTGAACTGACCAGCTTGCGGCCGACCAGATTGCCGCCTTCGTCAAGGTAGAAATCGACCAGCCCGTGCCTGTTGGCAAGGTCGATATGGAGCGCCGAACTCTCGCGCAGGTGCGCTTTGATCATCCCATAGATGATCGTCAGGTAGCGGGACTCGGCGCTTCCGCCGGCGACCGGCGACTTTTCGATTGAACGTGCGAATTTGTATTGCGGCAGGTCCTCGATTGTCGGGATCGGGGTCCCGACGGGGGCCTTGACCGGCGCAGGCGGCGCCGCTGGCGCGGCGGCCTGGGCGGGATTCTCCTCCGGCTTGGGTTTCGCATCCGCGGGCAGTTCGCCCTCGGGCGAAGGGGTAAGATCGTGCGCGGGCGGCTGGGTTTCCGCCTTGGGCTGCTCGGCCGGCTCGGGCGTGGGCGCCTGGGTTTCCGCTTTTGGCGGCGCGCCCGGGTTCGGGGGCGGAGGGGCCTCGGGAGCGGCTTTGGCCTCAGTTTTCTTGTCGGGCGCCTCCCGGTTGACTTTCTCCTCGGTCGGCGCCGCGGGCGCGTCGTAAGCCGGCTTTTCCACCTCCGGCTCGGGCGGCGGCTTCGGTTTCTCCTCGGGCGGCTTTGACTTCGGCTTCGGGGGCGGCGGTTGCTCGACGACCACCTCGACCGGGATTTCCTGCACGGCTGTCGGGACGTTCGGGGCCGGCCAGAACCAGTAAGAAACGAGAAGCGAGACCGGAATCAGGAGGTGAAGCACGACCGCGGCGATGAGCGCGAGCGCATGCCCCCGGCGCTCGGCAGGCGTCGGCGGGTCGGGCGCGTCGAGGCGCTCGACCGGTTCGGCCGTGAAATCGGCCTCGGACAACAACGTGGCGGACAGCCCGCAATTCCTCTCGCGGAGATGCTCTGTGCTTCCTTGGCTGAATCGCTCGTGGCGGGTCAATGCCCCAATCGGTCACTTTGCTGCGCGCGCGGGATTGGGGTAATGCGCTGGCGCATGAACCTGGCGGGGGGCGAGGGCGAAGCGCCGCGAAATCCGATCGCCGAGCCCGACGCGGGCCGGGCGTCGTCGCGCGCCCCGCGCGTGCTTGTGTTCGATTCGGGCCTGGGCGGCCTTTCCGTGCTGGCCGAAATCAGGCGGCTCAGGCCCGACGTCGAGATTGTCTACGCCGCTGACGACGCGGCCTTTCCGTACGGGCGCCTCAGCGAGGGCGCGCTGATCGCCCGGGTCGGGATGGTGATGGCGCGACTGATCGGCGAAACCAGGCCCGACGTCGTCGTCATCGCCTGCTCGACCGCCTCCACCGCAGTCCTGCCGCCGCTCAGGGGCGCCTATCCGCGCCTGCCATTCGTCGGCACCGTTCCGGCGATCAAGCCCGCCGCGGCGGCCTCGCGGTCGGGGCTCATCAGCGTCCTGGCGACGCGCGGCACGGTGGCGCGCGATTATACCCATGCGCTCGTGCGCGAACATGGCGCCAATTGCGAGGTGACGCTGGTCGGCGCAGCTGAGCTTGCCGTCATCGCCGAGCGCGTGATGCGGGGCGAACCGGTCGACGACGCCGAGATAAGGCTCGAGATCGCTCCCTGTTTTGTCGAGCGCGAGGGCCGGCGCACCGACCAGATCGTGCTCGCCTGCACCCACTTTCCGCTGATCGTGGACAAGCTCGAGAGCCTTTCCCCGTGGGGCGTCGGCTTCGTTGATCCGGCGCCGGCGATCGCGCGCCGCCTCGATGCGCTGATCGGCGCGGCCTACGCTGGCGCGCCGGCAAGCGGCGAGGGCGCGGCGATTTTCACCAGCGGCGACGCCCCTGAGCCAGCTTTGCAAAAGACCTTGCGTCTCTTTGGGCTGGCGTTTACCCCCGCGGCGATGATCGGCTTCGCTCCCGCCTGATCGCCCCGCAATCCACATCTTCGAAAGGGCGCTCCCATGCGCACATCGGTCGGACAGCCCGTTCGTCTCAGCGACTATCGGGTTCCGGACTATTTCATCGATCACGTCGAACTCGACGTATCGCTGGAGATCCACGCGACGCGCGTTGTCTCGACCCTTTCCTTGCGTCCCAATCCGGCCGGCGTCGTGGGGGCGCCGCTCTCGCTGGACGGCGACGACCTTCTGTTTCTTTCCGCCCGGTTGGACGGCAAGCCGCTCGAGGCCGGCGATTTCGAGGCGGATCCGTCGCGGTTTCTGCTGTCGAGGCCGCCGCAGCGTCCGTTCACGCTCACGATCGAGACTCGCCTCGATCCCAAGGCCAACACCAAGCTCATGGGCCTCTATCGCACGGGCTCAGCCTATTGCACCCAATGCGAGGCCGAGGGGTTTCGCCGCATCGCCTATTTCCTCGATCGCCCCGACGTTCTCTCGACCTATCGTGTGCGGCTCGAGGCGGATCGGGCCGAGGCGCCGGTGCTTTTGTCCAACGGCAATCTCGAGACCGGGGGCGAAGCGCAGACGCCCGGCCGCCACTTCGCCATATGGAGCGATCCGCACAAGAAGCCCTGCTATCTGTTTGCGCTGGTTGCGGGCGATCTGAGCTCGATCACGGATTCGTTCGTCACCGCCTCGGGCAAGGCCGTCGCGCTCGCGATCTACGTCGAGCACGGCCGGGAAGAGCGCGCGCACTACGCAATGGACGCGCTGAAGCGCTCGATGGCCTGGGACGAGCGAGCTTACGGGCGCGAATACGATCTCGACATATTCAACATCGTCGCCGTCTCCGATTTCAATATGGGCGCGATGGAGAACAAGGGGCTCAACGTCTTCAACGACAAATACGTCCTCGCTTCGCCCGAGACGGCGACCGACGACGACTACGCGGGCATCGAAGGCGTCATCGCGCACGAATATTTTCACAACTGGACGGGCAATCGCGTGACATGCCGCGACTGGTTCCAGCTCTGCCTCAAAGAGGGGCTGACCGTCTTCCGCGATCAGGAATTCTCCGCCGACATGCGCTCCGCGCCGGTCGAGCGCATCGGCGACGTGCGGGGCTTGCGCGCGGCGCAATTTCCTGAGGACGCCGGGCCGCTGGCGCATAACGTGCGGCCCGAGGTCTATCGCGAGATCAACAACTTCTACACCGCGACGGTCTATCAGAAAGGCGCTGAGGTCGTGCGCATGCTGAAGCGCCTGATCGGCGCCGAAGCGTTTCGCGCCGGCATGGATCTCTATTTCGATCGCTACGACGGGACCGCGGCGACGATCGAGGATTTCATCAGCTGTTTCGAGACGGTTTCGGGACGCGACCTCAGCCAGTTCATGCGCTGGTACAGCCAGGCCGGCACGCCAAAAATCACGGTTCGCAGCGTCTACGACGCGTCCGCCAGGACCTATCGGCTCGACATCGCGCAGTCGCTCGCGCCGACGCCGGGGCAGGCGGTCAAGCTGCCTATGACCATGCCGCTCGAACTCGGCCTGGTCGGTCCCAATGGCGGCGACCTGCCGCTCGCGTCATCGGACGCCAGCGAGGACGAGCTCGCAAGCCGCGTCTTCGAACTCAAGGACGCCCAGCGGTCGATCGTGTTTCGCGACGTTGCGCAGCGGCCGACGCTGTCGTTCCTGCGCGGCTTTTCCACGCCGGCGCGGGTCGACGACGACCTCACCGAAGATGACCTCATTGTCCTCTCCCGGCACGACAGCGACAATTTCAATCGCTGGCAGTCGCTGCAGAGTCTGGCGACGCGGGTGCTCTTGCGCGGGGTCGAGGCTGTTCGGGCCGGCCGCCCGCCGGAGCGTGGCGGTGGCCTTGCGGCCGCCTTCGGCGCCTTGATCGAGGACGCGAGCCTCGGCCGCATTGACCACGCCTTCGCGGCGCTCGCAATGTCGCTCCCGACCGAGGCCGACCTTGCGCGCGAGATCGGCGAGGACGTCGATCCGGACGCGATCTATATGGCGCGCAAGACCATGCGCGGCGCGCTCGGGCGCGCGCATGGGACGGCGCTCGCCGCGCTGCACGCCGATCTCGCCGATTCCTCGCCCTTCAGCCCGAGCGCCGCGGCGGCGGGGCGGCGCGCGTTGCGCAACGTAGCGCTGAGCCTGTTCGCCGACGGCGATGTGATCCAGGGGCTGGAGCTTGCGCACCGCCAGTTCGCCGCAGCCGACAACATGACAGAACGCCTCGGCGCGCTGACCGCGATCGCCTTCAAGCCGGACGATCAGCGCCAGCATGCGCTGGAGGCGTTCGAGCGGCGCTACGCGACGGAGCCGCTGATCCTCGACAAGTGGTTCGCGCTGCAGGCGCAGATTCCTGAGCGCGAGACGCTGGAGCGCATGCGCAGGCTCATGAACCACCACGGGTTCTCGCTCGCCAATCCTAACCGCGTGCGGGCGCTGATCGGCGGGTTCACCGCCAACCAGACGCAGTTCAACCGCGCCGACGGTCTGGGCTATGCGCTGCTCGAGGAGGTGGTCACGTTTCTCGACCCGAGTAACCCGCAGATCGCCGCGCGGCTTCTGACCGCAATGCGGTCGTGGCGCTCGCTCGAGGAAGTCCGCCGCGGGCAGGCGGAGGCGATGCTGAGGCGCATCGCCGCCGTCCCGTCCCTGTCGCCGGACGTCCGCGACATCGTGACCCGCAGCCTGGGCTGACGCCCGGTCCCCTCGCCTGCAGGAGAGGGGATCGGGTGAGGCAAGCGCACGACAGCGCTTTTGCATTCCCTCGTCCGGCGCCACAGGCCGTCTAACGACGTCTCTGGCGCCCTGTCCGCGCTACGCCTCCGGGACGGAGAAGGGAGGCTCCCTCAAGCGGAAGAGGAGGGAGCGCGCCGCCACCGATTCTACTGTCGCCCTTCGGCCACATTTTTTCATCCTGACGCGATGTCAAGGACTAGACAAAGATTCGCACAAGGATTCTTATCATAGTGATTCGGGCGTTAAGGCGGCAGTCCGAGTGTAATTTGTGGCGAAGCTGGGATGGGCGATGACGCGTGCAAGCGCGGCAAACGGGGACGTTTGCCCTTTAGGGCCGGCTGGGGAGATCCGCGGCGAAGCGGCGTTTCGCTACGCTCGGGCGTGGGCCGGCCGGCGAACCACGGCGCTCGGACGCGCGCATGCTGGCCTCATCCCCGCTGCGGTCCGCCGGCGGCGGATTCCGGCGGCGGTTTTCATCGGCGTCGCGATCGCGATCTTCGGCGTCGTCGCCCTGACGGTTCAGCATTTGCGGCTCGAACGTGATCTTGCGCTTCGCGCTGGGGCGAACGAGGTCGGCATGCGCGCGACGCTGCTCGCTGAGCGCCTCAACGAAGCGATGAGCGCTGCGCCGGAAGCGGCCGGAGCCGATGTCTTCCGAAGCTTTCTCAACGCTCATCCCGGTGAGCGTCTTCCTCAGGCGATCCTCGTCGATCGCAATGGCCGCCTGGTCGATTTCGAGCGCGCCAAAGACGGCTCCGATTCGCCTTTGGCCGCCCTCGTTCAGCGTGGAACACCGCCGGCGGCGAGCGACGGCGTGGTGCGCGTTGAGACCGCGCAGGGCGATCAATTCGCCGCCGTGCGAGCGCTGCCGGGGGTCTTGGCGAGGGTGGCCTTCGCTTCGCCTGTCGATCGTCATCTCGCCCCGTGGCGCCGCACGGCGGTGATGACGATCCTTCTACTGGCCTCGACTGTCGGCTTGATGGTCGCGGCGGCCGGCCTCTACGCGGTGAGGGCGAGAGGCGATCATGAGCGGCGGCTCCTCAAGTCCCAGCGCTTGCTTTCGGCTACGGCGGCTGAGCTTAAACAGTCGCGTCGGTCGCTCGAAGAGCAGGCCCAGCAGCTCGCCGATCTTGCCGAACGCTATCATGAGCAGAAATCGTGCGCCGAAGCGGCCAACCGCGCCAAAGCAGAATTCCTCGCCAATATGAGCCACGAGCTGCGCACCCCGCTCAACGCCATTATTGGATTCTCGCAGCTGATGGGGAGCCAGACCTTCGGCCCTCTGGGGTCACAAAAGTACGGCGACTATTGCGCCCACATTCTCGCCAGCGGCGAATATCTTTCGCGCGTGGTCGGCGACGTTCTCGACATGGCGCGGCTCGAGGCGGGCCGCGAACGCCTGAATTATGAGCGCCTTCGGGCCGACCAGGCGGTGAGCCGGGCGGTGCTCGACATCGCGCCGACCGCACGCGAGAAGCGCATCGCGGTCAGGGCCGAGGTTGCAGCCGAGGTGATGGTGGAGGCGGACGCTCTGGCGCTCGAGCGCATCCTCACGACGCTCATGCGCAATGCGGTGAAGTTCGCGCCCGAGGGGGGCGAAGTTTCGATCAGGGCCGCGGCGCTCGCCGAGCGGGTCCATTTCACCATTGAGGACAATGGCCCGGGCATCGCTTCCGAGGACATTGCGCGGCTTGGCCGGCCGTTCGAGCAGGGGCGCCCCGTCATGGCCAACGGCATGAAGGGGTCGGGGCTTGGCCTCGCCATCGCCAATTCGCTGGTCGAGCTTCATGGCGGGACGCTGCGTCTCAAGTCGAGGCCCGGCGAGGGCGCATCGGCGCTCGTCACGCTGCCGAGAGCCCAGTGCGGATCGCGCGTGACGGCCCTGGTGAGGGTGGCGTAACCGCGCCCGAGGACAGCTCCGCAATCCGATAGCCCTTCGGGCGCATTGAAGGCCTTGGACCGGTGCATGCCGGCGCCCGTCCATGCGCGCAGCGTCTTTCCTGATTTCGGGCATTCTGGCTGCGAATCGAGCGAAAGCGATTGGCCCGCCAACGCGCCCTATTCGTGCGCCGCCGCCCCGGGGGCGCGCGTGTTCGGACTGTGACGCAGATCACAGCCGAAGCGGAAGCGCCGCTGTATCCTGAATCAGGCGGACGCCGCTTGGGGGGTCCGCAGCGGAACGCGTCACGGCCGGGCTGGTGGAGGGTTGAGCGATGGGGAATGTTCATCAAATGCAGATGTCGGCCCTCGATGAGGCCAGGCCGATCGTTGAGGCGGCTGCGTCCTCGCATCTGGATGGCATGAGCCGAGACCAGGACGGCGCGACCTCGGCGAGTGCGGATCCGCTCGCGAGCGGCCTGCCGGCGGAGGGGGCGGTGAAATGGTTCAACGCCGAGAAGGGATATGGTTTCGTGGAGCTTGCGGGCGGCCGCGGCGACGCCTTCCTGCATCTTAAGACCTTGCGCGAGACCGGGCGCGACACTCTGCCTTCGGGCGCCAAAGTTCGCATTGTCGTCCGCGCCGGGTCCCGAGGGGCGCAGGTGGTGCGGGTTGTCGAGGTCGACACCACCAGCGCCATCGAACGGCCGGCGCGAGTTCCGACTCATGATCTGTCAAACGTCTTCGACTTGACCGGAAGGGTCAAGTGGTTTGACGGCGCCCGCGGCTTCGGATTTGTCGCCAGTGACGACTTCGGCAAGGACGTGTTCGTTCACAGCACGACCCTCGGGACCTCCGGCGTCGATCGTCTGTCCGAGGGTCAGTCGGTGTCGATGCGCGTTGTCGAGACGCCGAGGGGCCGCGAGGCGATTGCGATCCTCGTCTAGCGGTGGAGGTTTCGGTTCAAGCCCTTGTCGCCGTCGCGGCGCCCGGCGCAAGCCGGAGGAAGTGATTGGGCGGCGAGGGGCTCGCGCTGGGACGTCGCGCGTCGATCGCGCGCGCCTCGCTTGGTCAAAGGCGTGAGAGAATGGGCAGCCTCGGCCCGATCGCGTAATTGAGCTGGATCAGCAAAATGAGCGTGATCCCAAGCGTCACATTGACGAGGCCCAGGAGCGCGCCGAGCGCATAGAGCGACTGCGCCACGACAATGCGCCGCTTGACCGCGCGCGAGATGTCGCCGTGCGCTTCCTCCAAAATGAGATCCGCCCGTTCGGCATACGCCCAGGTGGCGTAGAGGCATGCGCCAAGGACGACGATGTTGACCCAATAGACAAGGAACGCCGTACGATACGTGAGGAAATCGGCCAAGAGTCTGGTTGAAAACGGCAGCACGGTGACGACCGCAAGAAAAAGGAAATGCAGCCAGGCGAGGTCGCGATTCGAGCGGGCGAGCTGGCTGAGCTGCGTCTGCTGGCCGAGCCAGAAGATGCCGAGCGTCAGGCTGCTGAGGAGCCATGGCAGGAGTCTCGGCGCCGAGGCTGCAAGCGCACGGAGCAGTTCGGCCTCCGAGTGGATATCGGCTGGCTCGGGGGTGTGAAAGTCGAGCACCAGAATCGTCGCCGCGATGGCGAAAATGCCGTCGCTGAGCGCTGCGATCCGCCCGACCTCGCCGCCGGCCAACCTGTTGTAGTGAGTCTGCATGGCGCGACCATCGCCTTCGGGTTGAAGCGGGTCAATCCGCCAGCGGGGGCGCGGGCCAGTCGGCGGAGTTCAGCTACGGCGCCCATCCATTTGACTTCGAGGCGCCCTCCACTTGAGAATCAGGGGGGCCAAGGAGCAGACGATGCCACAGCCATTCACATTGCATATCCCCGATAGCGACATCGCCGACTTGCGCGAGCGTCTCGCTCGCACCCGTTTTCCTGATTCTGCGCCCGGCGAGCCTTGGGCTTACGGGACCGACGTCGACTATCTTCGCAGCCTCGTCGAATATTGGCGTGGGCCGTTCGACTGGCGTGCGCAGGAGGCTCGCCTCAACGCCTTCCCGCAATTCAAGATAACCCGGCCGGATTGCGATCTGCACTTCCTGCATGTCTCCGGAAAGGGGCCGAACCCGACGCCGCTCTTGTTGATGCATGGCTGGCCGGGATCCGTGTTCGAATTCGTGGATCTCATTCCCCGCCTTACCGATCCGGCGAGCTTCGGCGGCGATCCGGCGGACGCCTTCACCGTCGTTGCGCCGTCGCTGCCGGGTTACGGCCTTTCGTTCCGACCTGGACAAAGGCGCTTTGGCGTCGAGGAGATGGCGGATATTTTCGCGGAGCTCATGACCGAGACGCTCGGCTACAGGCGCTTCGCTGTGCAGGGTGGGGACTGGGGCGGCATCACCGCCGCGCGCATGGGCTACGCGCATGCCGACAAGCTCATCGGCATTCACGTCAACTTCCTGGCCGTCCGCCGCGAGCCGGACAGGATCAAGAATCCCACCCCCGAGCAGCAAGTTTTTATCGACCAGGTCAAATACTGGCTCAAGGAGGACGCCGCCTATGCGTCGATCCAGGGCACGCGCCCGCAAACTTTGAGCTTTGGCCTGACCGATTCCCCTGCCGGCCTTGCGGCATGGATCGTGGAGAAATTCCGCGCCTGGTCGGACTGCGGCGGCGACGTCGAGAGCGTCTTCACCCGCGACCAGATGCTCGCCAACATCAGTTTCTATTGGTTCACCGGCGCGATCGGCTCGTCGTTCTACCCCTATTATTTCCGTCTCCATCGGCCCTGGATGATTCCAGATGGCGCCGCCGTCACCGCGCCCACCGCTTACGCCGAGTTTCCGCGCGAGATGCTGCATCCGCCACGCTCGCTGGCGGAGCCGATGTTCACCAACATTCGCCGCTGGACGGTGATGCCGAAAGGGGGCCATTTTGCTGCGATGGAGCAGCCCGAGGCGCTGGCGGAGGATGTGCGCGCCTTCTATCGCTCGGTTCGGGAATGACCCTGCGAAACGAAAGCCCAACGGCGATTGGAGCCGATTGGAGACTGAGGCGCGCAGATCGAGCAGACGCCGAACGCATCGCGGCAATCTTCAAGTCAGCTCGGCGCGCGGCGATGCCATACCTCCCGCTTCTTTACACGGAGTTGGAGGTTCTGGAGTGGATCGGAGGCATTGTCCTTCGGACGAGTTCCGTAACGCTTGCGGTTTCTGGCGATGGTGAGGTGCGCGGTTTTGCTTCAGTTCGGAGCGGCGTTCTCGACCACCTTTATGTTGCGCCGGGTTTGCAAAGCCGGGGATTGGGCACGCTCTTGCTCGCGGCGGCCAAGGAAGAAAGCCCGCGCGGTCTGCGCTTGCATGTCTTCCAAAGAAATCTATCGGCGCGTCGGTTCTACGAGCGGCGCGGATTTAAGTTGATTGAACTGCGCAACGGCTCGTCAAATGAGGAAGGGGAGCCTGACGCTGTCTATGAGTGGATAGGCTCTGGGTCGCCCGCGTGAGCGAACCCATGAAGGTTTGAGCGCCAAACAAATCAAGTTGCAGCGTGCACATGCAGACTGCCTCGCTCTGCGAGAAGCCTCGCAATATGCGCGCGCAGGTCCGCGACCCCTTCGCCGGCGCGCGCCGAGGTCAGGAACACTTCCGGATAGGCGGCGACGTGCTTGCGCAAACCCTCGAGCGTCGAAGCGATTCGCGCGTTGCGGTCGGCGGCTTTCACTTCGTCCGCCTTGGTCAGCACGACCGCGTAGGAGACAGCCGCGGCGTCGAGCGCACGCATCGTTTCGTGATCGTTCCCTTTGAGACCATGCCGGCCATCGACGAGCACGAATACGCGCAGGAGAGACGGACGGCCGCGCAGATAGTCGCGCGCGAGTTCACCCCAGGACTCTGACTTCGACTTTGCGACCGCCGCGTAGCCGTATCCCGGCATGTCGACGAGGCGAGCCTTGCCGCCAAGATCGAAGAAGATGAGCTCCTGGGTGCGGCCGGGCGTGCGCGAGGTGCGCGCGAGGCTCGAGCGGCCGGTCAGCGCGTTGACGAGCGAGGACTTGCCGACGTTCGACCGTCCGGCGAAGGCGATCTCCGGCGCCCCCACAACGGGCAAGCCATCCGCGCGCGCAGCCGCAAAGATGAATTCGCATTCGCCCGCGAATAGTTTGCGTCCGGCCTCGATCCAGTCAGGCGCGAGGGCCGGTTCGCTCATACGCTCGGCGTCTTCACCGGGCTGCCCTTCTTGGGAAACAGCCTGGCGAGGTTGCCCCACAGCTCGATCTTGACCCCGGCCTTCTTCATGATGAACGACTGCTGGAGGACCGTCAGCGTATTGTTCCAGGTCCAGTAGATGACGAGGCCAGCCGGAAACGTGCCGAGCATGAAGGTGAAGATCACCGGCATCCAGGAGAACATCGTCTTCTGAACCGGATCCGTCGGCTCAGGGTTCATCTTCATCTGGAAGAACATCGACACGCCCATGACGAGCGGCCAGATGCCGAGCGCCAGAAAATGGCCGAACACCGGCAGCGCCGTCGGGTCCCAGGGGATCAGGCCGAACAGCGTGAACACGTTGGTCGGATCGGGCGCGGAGAGATCCCTGATCCAGCCGAAGAACGGCGCGTGCCGCATCTCGATGGTGATGAAGATGACCTTGTAGAGGGCGAAGAACACAGGGATCTGGATCACCATGGGCGCGCAGCCGGCGACCGGATTGACCCCCTCGCGCTTGAACAGCGCCATCTGCTCCTGCTGCTGCCTGGCGCGATCGTCGGGATAGAGATCCTTGAGCGCAGCGATCTGCGGCTGGATCTTCTTCATCTTCGCCATCGAGCCGTACGAGCGATTGGCGAGCGGGAAAAAAGCGAGCTTCACCATGACCGTGACGATCATGATCGCGACGCCGAAATTGCCGACGAATTTGTAGATCGTGTCGATCAGCCAGTACATCGGCTGGGTGATGAAGTAGAACCACCCCCAGTCGATCATCAGGTTGAATTTCTTGATGCCAAGCTTGGCCGCGTAATCGTTGATGGTCGAGACTTCCTTCGCGCCGGCGAACAGGCGGGTCGTCGTCTCGAACGTCGCCCCGGGTGCGACCGTCTGCTCCTTGCCGAGGAAATCGGCCTGATAGTCGACGGCCGGGGACACGCCGGTCGCCGAGTAGCGGGCGTCGATCGGGGCGGTCTGCTCGGGGATGATGGCCGAGCCCCAGTATTTATCGGTGAAGCCGAGCCAGCCGCCATCGCCCTTGAAGGTCTCGACTTTGCCGGTCGCCTTGTCGATCGAAGCGTAGGTCGGCGCCTGCTCCTTATCGCCGATCACGCCCTCGAAGCCTTCGTGCAGCACCGAGTAATTGGCGACGTTCGGCTTGCCGTGGCGCAACACCAGACCGTAGGGCTGGATCCTGGCCGGCCCCGCGCCCGAGTTCACGACCGAATCCTTGATCGTGAACATGTATTTGTCGTCGACCGCAATGACGCGCTTGAACAGGAGGCCCTCGCCATTGTCCCAGGTCAAAGTCACCGGCTCAGTCGGAGTGAGCGTCTGGCGATCGGCGGCCCAGATGGTGTCGAGATTGGGGGTCTTGCCCCCGGCCGGGCTTACAAATCCGGTCTCGGCCCAATAGGCGTCGGGCGCGCCAGCCGGCGAGAACAGCCTGACATTCGCGCTCTTGGGGTCGACCGTCTCGCGATAGTCCCTGAGAATAATATCGTCGATCTTTCCGCCCTTGAGATTGATCGAGCCCCCGACGCTTGGCGTGTCGATGACCACGCGGGGGCTCGCCGCAAGCGCCGCGCTCACGGTCTCGTGGGCCGTCTCATGGGTCGTCGTGCTTGGCGCCCCCGGCGGGGATGCGGTCGCGGCGTGCGACGCGCCCGGCGCGGCGTCCGGCTGCGCCTCGGTCGCAGGCTGCGCGTTATTCGCCTGCGTCTGGACCTGCACGTCAGCCTGATGCTGGTGCTTATACAGGGGGCCGGCATAGAAATATTGCCAGCCGGCCATCACCAGGACCGACAGCGCGATCGCGAGAAAGAGGTTCCTGGTGTCCTCGGAGTTCATCTTGGCCTGTCTTTGCCTTTCGGCGTCTTCGCGGCGAAACCGCGCCCGCGAAGGTCCGCGCCACGGCGCCGGGCGGCGCGGAAGGCAGTGCGGACGTCATCGACGAGCGCGGTGAAGCGGCGACCCAGCGCCTCGCGCCGGGCCATCAGCACGTAGTCGTGATCGCGCTCCGCCTCAAGAGGCTGAGCGGCGCGCAACGCCTCTTTCAGCCGCCTGCGCACCCGATTGCGCTCGACCGCGCCGCCGACAGCTTTGGTCACTGTGAGGCCAACCCGCGCGCCAGAAACAGCCCCGCTCTCCGCTTCCTCGCGCGGTCTGGCCTGCAAGGTGAAGGTCCCGCCCGGGACGCGCCGTCCGCGCGAGACGCGCTGAAACTCGGCCCGCCTGGTGAGCCGGCCGACAGGGCCCGGCGCTTCATCCTCGCACAAGGGAGGCTCCGTTCCATGGCGGGTCGCCGCCGACGCGCGAGCGGCCGGATGGGGGCGAAGCCGCGGGCCGGGCCGATCAGGCCGAAAGCTTCTTGCGGCCGCGCGCGCGGCGAGCGGCGATCACTCTGCGGCCGCCGACCGTCGCCATCCTGGCGCGAAAACCATGGCGGCGCTTGCGCACGAGTTTGCTGGGTTGATAGGTCCGCTTCACGGGGCTTGGTCTCCGAACACTTTCATCGTCGGCGCAAAAATCGGTCGGCGCAAAAATCGAGCGCCGCCCGATCCCGAATGCGCAAACACCGGCTCAGCCGCTGCAGCCAACGCAAGCGAGAAGCGAGCCGAAAAACGAATACGGCGCTTCACGCGCCGCTATGAGGCGGGCTTATGCCGCGCCGGCGGGACCAAGTCAATCGCCCGCGGCGCCAAGTCAATTCGCCCGCGGCGCCAAGTCAATCGCCGGCGGGGCGGGGCGCCAGCCTCACTTCCCCCCGTACACGCGCTGTTCGCAGTCGTGGCGCCCCGAATCGAGGCAATCCTGCAGCTTGCGCTGCTGGTCGATGTAATGGAACGCCAAATAGCCGAGCGCGATCAGGACGACGACGGCGATCAGCGCGAAGAGATTGCCGCGGCCGGTTGCGTGAAGCCCTTCGTCCTCGCCATCCGATCGGCTCACGCGAAGCGGCTCGACACCCTTGGTTCGACGTCTCCAAGCGCGGCGATCGCCTTGGCGACAATGCCCTTGGCGTCGAGGCCGGCCGCCGCGTACATGCGGTCGGGCTTGTCCTGATCCTGGAATTTGTCCGGCAGCGTCATGACGCGAACCTTAAGTCCGGTGTCGAGCGCGCCTGCGTCGCTGAGCAGGGTCAGGACATGCGCGCCGAAGCCGCCGGCCGCGCCTTCCTCGACGGTGATGAGCAGCTTGTGCCTGGCGGCGAGCTTGAGGATGAGCTCGCGGTCGAGGGGCTTCGCGAAGCGCGCGTCGGCGACCGTGGTCGACAGGCCCCGCGCCGCCAGTTCGTCCGCCGCCTTCAGAGCCTCGGCGAGCCGCGAGCCGAGCGACAGGATCGCAACCCGCGAGCCCTCGCGCAACACCCGGCCCTTGCCGATCGCCAACGGTTCACCGTGCTCCGGCATGTCGACGCCGACCCCTTCGCCGCGCGGGTAGCGCAAGGCGATCGGGCCCGAATCATGGCCGGCGGCGGTCGCGACCATGTGGACGAGCTCGGCTTCGTCCGCCGCCACCATCACCGTCATGTTCGGCAGGCAGGTCAGATAGGCGACGTCGAACGCGCCCGCATGCGTCGGGCCATCGGCGCCGACGAGGCCTGCGCGGTCGATTGCGAACCGGACCGGCAGGTTCTGGATCGCCACGTCGTGCACGACCTGGTCATAGGCGCGCTGCAGGAAGGTCGAGTAGATGGCGCAGAAGGGTTTATAGCCTTCCGTCGCCAGCCCCGCCGCGAAGGTCACCGCGTGCTGCTCGGCGATGCCCACGTCGAACACCCGCTCGGGGAAGACCTCCTTCATCCGGTCGAGGCCGGTTCCTTCAGGCATGGCGGCGGTGATGCCGACGATCTTGTTGTCGCGCCGCGCGGCGTCGACGAGCGCGTCGGCGAAGACGCGCGTGTAGGTGGGCGCGTTGCTCTTGGGCTTGGCCTGGGCGCCCGTGATGACGTCGAACGCCGACACGCCATGATACTTGTCTTCGGCGGCCTCGGCGGGCGGATAGCCCTTGCCCTTCTTGGTCACCACATGCACCAGCACCGGCCCGTCCTGCATGTCGCGCACGTTCTTCAGGATCGGCAGCAGATGGTCGAGATTGTGGCCGTCGATCGGCCCGACGTAATAGAAACCGAGTTCCTCGAACAGGGTGCCGCCGGTCCAGAAGTTGCGCCCGTACTCCTCCGTGAGCCGTGCCTTGTCGTAGAAAAACTTCGGCAGCCGGCGCGCGACCTGCTTCGCCGCGCCGCGCAGCGAGCGATAGGCTCGGCCGGAGACGAGGCGGGCCAGATAGGCCGACATCGCGCCGGTCGGCGGCGCGATCGACATGTCGTTGTCATTGAGGATGACGATCAGCCGCGAGCCGAGCGCGCCGGCGTTGTTCATCGCCTCGTAGGCCATTCCCGCCGACATCGCGCCGTCGCCGATGACCGCGACCACATGATTGGCGCCTTGCGACAGATCGCGCGCCACCGCCATGCCGAGGCTGGCGGAGATCGACGTGGACGAATGCGCCGCGCCGAACGCGTCATATTCGCTTTCCGCGCGCTTGGTGAAACCGCTCAGGCCCCCGCCCTGCCGCAAAGTGCGGATCCGTTCGCGGCGGCCCGTCAGGATCTTGTGCGGGTACGCCTGATGGCCGACGTCCCAAACAATGCGATCGGCCGGCGTGTCGAAAACATAATGCAGCGCAACCGTCAGTTCGACCACGCCGAGGCCGGCGCCGAGATGACCGCCAGTCACCGATACGGCGCTGATCGTCTCGGCGCGCAATTCTTCCGCAAGCTGAGAAAGATCGCTCTCTCTCATCTTACGAAGATCGGCGGGCGAGCCAATTTGATCCAACAGCGGTGTAAGCAGCTTGCTCAATTCGATCCCCAACGCGCGGCGCTTCTCGTTTGATCCCGCCGCGGCAAGCACTCGTACACCAAGTCGGACGCCCGCCGCAATTATACGATTTTCGCCGTCAAGGCGCCGTAAAGTCAACCGTTTTTGACCCGGGTTGACGCGAGCGTGATTCACACGGCGTTCTCGGAACTCCGATCAAACCGATTTGCTATCGCCCGCCGCATGGCGCAAATTTGGGCAATGGACCAATTTGCGGGCCTCCCCTCGTCGGCTGGCCGATACGCTCCCGACGGCGCCTACGCCTTCGCCCGGCTCGCCTTGTCGCTCTTGATCGCCACCCTGATCGGGGTTGGCATGTGGGCGATCATCGTGGTCCTGCCGGAGGCTGAGCTCGACTTCGCCGTGGACCGCGCGGCGGCATCGCTTCCCTACACCGTGATGATGTGCGCGCTCGCGGTCTCGACCATCGCGCTCGGGCGGATGACGGACCGCCGCGGCATCGTCCTGCCCCTGGCCATCTCCGCTGTGGCTCTGGGGCTGGGTTTCGTCGTCGCCGGCTATGCGCCGAACCTCGCCGTCTTCACTGGTGCCCATGTGCTGATCGGGATTGGCGCTGGAACCGGCTTTGGGCCGATGATGGCGGACATCTCGCATTGGTTCGTGAGGCGCCGCGGTCTCGCGGTGGTCGTCGTCGCATCCGGCAATTATCTCGCCGGAACGATCTGGCCTTTTCTCATGAGCCTGACGATCCCGCTGATCGGCTGGCGGGCGACCTACATCGGCGTCGGCGTGATCGTCGCGCTCGCCGTGGCGCCGCTCGCTCTCCTGATGCGCCGCAGGCCCTCGGCCGCCGTATTCGAGCAAGCTGAGGCGGCGACCCAGGCCGCGCGCGCCGATGTCGGCATTTCTCCGCGACTCCTGCTGGCGCTCCTCGTTCTCGCCGGATTCTCCTGTTGCGTTGCGATGTCGATGCCGCAGGTTCATCTCGTGGCCTATTGCGGCGATCTCGGCTATGGCGTCGCGCGCGGCGCCCAGATGCTCTCGGCGATGATGGCGCTCGGCATCGTCTCGCGCATCGGCTCGGGCTTCGTCGCCGACGCGATCGGCGGCACGGCGACGCTGATGATCGGCTCGTTCATGCAAGGGCTCGCGCTTCTGCTCTATCTCTATTTCAACGGGCTCGAGTCCCTGTTTGTCGTCTCCGCAATCTTCGGCCTGTTTCAGGGCGGCATCGTGCCGATGTATGCGATCATCTGCCGCGAGCTCCTGGCCCCGCGCCGGGCGGGCGCGGCGATCGGCCTCGTCGTCTCCGCGACCATCCTCGGCATGGCGTTCGGCGGCTACATTTCAGGGGTGATCTTCGATCTCACCAGCTCCTACCGCATGGCGTTTTTGAACGGGCTCATGTTTAACGTTTTCAATTTCGCGATCGTCGCCTGGCTCTTCTGGCGCCGCCGGCAGCGCCAGCCGGCCGGCGCTCTTGCACCTGCCGCGTAGGGCGCGGCTCGCGGACAAGCGCGCGAGACCCGGAGTTATGAGCGGCGATTTTCCGCGCAATCGCCGAAAGCTGCCGCGGTCAGAAAGCAACGCCCGGGAAACCGCGCCCAGCGCCCGGCGCGCCGCAGGTAGGTAGTTCTCCCCATTGCCGGTTGGGCTTCGCGGCTTCATCACTGGGACCGGGCGGCCGTTCTGGCGCGTTCCAGGGGCGCGGATCGTCTCATTCGGTCGACGCGTGAACAGCCCTCAGCGCCACTGAGGCAAGCTCGAGGACTTGAGGCGCCGCTCATCCGTCCACAATCCTTCAGGGAGGTCGAGATGGCAAGCAACACCACGGGTTCGGGCGCCGATAGGCTAACCCATCCGCTTCTCGAGGAGCTCGGCGCCATATCCGCCGCGGCCGAGGGGCTCTTCGCCTACAGCGCGAAGATCGTATGCGGCAAACAAGCCGAAACCGGCTGTTGTTGCGCCGCTGGCGTCCGCCCAGGCGTGTACGCGACCGAGGTCAACATTCAAAATCTCAATCTCGTGACCGCGCCGGTTTTGAAGTTCGTTCTTCCCCTGATCAACTCGGGCGCCGTCGTGGCGCGCGAGCCCAATGTCGCCGATCCCGCCGCGCCCCTGCGCGGACGTCCGGAAGTCATCAAGCTGCCTCCGCTTGGGGCGACGATGGACGATTGCTGCCGCATCTCGGAGCTGCTGCTCGGCGCCGCGCCGAGCGGAGAGGCTCCGCTCACCATCGCCATCCTGACGATCGTGAGCCAGTTCGAGCTCGCCGTCTCCGTGGTCTACACCGCCAACCCTCTGAGCGGAGACGGCGTCAGCATCGACGTCGAATATCTTCCGTCACGGCTTCTGCGCCTGCGCGGCCAGGGCTGACCACTACGCCATCGCGTCTCGATCGGACGAGCCCCGGCGGATCGCGCGCCGTGCGCACAGGGTCCGCCGGGGGATATCGGTCAGGATCAGTGAGCGTCAGGGCTTGCGCAGGCTCAGTGCGGAATGAGCGCGCCCGGCAAGTGGACCAGGTAGCCGAGCGCGCCCGTCACGCCATTGGCGAACCGCTGCGGGACCGACGGCGCCGGGGCTGGCGTCACGGGCGGCGGACTGACGGCGGCTTGGGCGGGCGTGGACGATTTTTCCGCTTCTTTCGGCTGCGCCGGCTCGGTCGCGCGCCGCTTCGCCTGCCCAACCGACTCCGTTGAGGGTTTCGCGCTCCCGCGAGGCTTTCGCAACGCGGCTTTCTCAGCCGGTTTCTTTCTCGACTCGGGCTTCCTGGTCGAGGGCGCCTCAGCCTCGCCCGGCGCGGCCGCTGTCTGCGTTGCGCCGGTCTTCGGCGCCTGAGGAGGATGCGTCGAATCGGTCGAAGCGGGGGCGGATGGCGCTGTCGCAATCGGCCCGCCGTCGGGTTTGGCCGTTGGCGCCGCCGCCGCGGGTGTGGCCGCCGTCTTCGGCGCCTCGGGAGGACGCGCAGCCTCGCTCGAAGCCGGGGTTGGCGGCGCTGTCGCAACTGGCCCGCTGTCCGGCTTGGCCGTTGGCGCCGCCGCCGCGGGCGCGGCCGCCGTCTTTGGCGCCTCAGGAGGATGCGCTGAATCGGTGGAAGCGGGAGCGGGTCGGTCCGGCGCAATCGGCGTCCCGTCCGGACGGATCACTTCTGAGGGCACGGGCGTGGCCGCCAAGCCCGGTGGGGTCTGGGTGAATGGGGCCGCCGACGATTGCGTACTGGCGGAGGCGGGATGTGGCGCGGCGGCTTCGTTCGCCTGCGAAGGCGCGACCTCCTTGATGAAGCGGTCCGTCGCGGCGGCGGAGGGCTCGCGCTCCGGCGCATTTGAAGCTCTGTTCATCAAGGCAAAGCTCACGCCGACAATGGCTACGGCCGCGAGCGCGAGTCCGCCGGCGATCAGTTTCCAGCTTCGCGGCGTGGCCCGCTTTTGCAAGGTGGCCGGCTTTTGCAAGGTGGCCGGCTTTTGCAAGGAGGCCGGCTTTTGCAAGGAAGTCCTGGGTCCGACCGGTCCGTCCAAATTCGCCTGAACGGGAGGGGCGCCGTCCCCTTCTTTTTGCGCTCGCCCGGCCTCCTGGCCCGGGGAACCGGCCCTGGCGGTCGTCGAAGCGGAGAGGGGCCGAGCGCCCGGCGCGGGAGTCGACTGCTCCACCGCCCGCTTCAATTCCGCTAGCATTTCTTCGGCGTTCACTTGCCGCTTCGGGGCGCCCTGCATGGCTCGAAGTCCTTCAAGTCCGATTTCTCTCACCCCCGAGAGATGTCCTGCTCCCGCCTGTCCCATCACGCCGATGGTTAACAATTCCCATACGAAAAGTTCATACCAGCGCGAATGGCTCGTCCCCAAGCCCCGGCGCAAATACCTGAATCCATTCCATTGTGGCTTCTCTACGTCGCGCGCTGGTCCGCGCCCGTCACTTGACGGGCCTCGATGCGCTCGCCGACCCCGCCGCCCTCCGGCAAACTCGCCTGATTCACCGCCATACGAGGGCGGCCCGCCCGCATGAGCCGCCAAATGGATCTATTCGGAAAAAGCCAGCCGGAGCTTCTGGCGTCGAGGGAGGCGGCTTAGCCGAAGCAGGCGACACTTTCTTGCATAAAACAGAAAGATGGTCTATCGTTTTCCGTTATGGAAATCCTGATCGCGAAACCCACCCGGGCCAAGGGGCGCCATGGCCTCAGACGGCTCCGAACACAACCTTGGACGCGAGTTCTGCCGCGGGAAAATTTTTTTGTTTTTTCCTCCATAACCCTTTGAAAAGTCCCGATTCCACCAAACAAATCCAAGCATAAAAAACAAATTCCAAGCATTTTTGCTTGGTTTTGTTTGGATTTGCTTGGAGGGGACTCGCCCGCTGGTTGCATCGAGGCGGCGCGCTCTATTCCTCGAGCTCGCTGTCCCAATAGAGGTAATCCATCCAGCTTTCGTGCAAATAATTCGGCGGGAAGAGGCGCCCGTTCTGGTGCAGGTCGTGCACGGTCGGCTGGTAGGGCTTGGTCGCCGGCCACATGCGGGCCGCAGCCGGCATGAGATCGGCCTTCCTGAGGTTGCAGTCCGAGCAGGCGGCGACCACGTTCTCCCACGTCGTGTGACCGCCCTTTGAGCGGGGAACGACATGGTCGAAGGTGAGGTCCTCGCGCTGGCCGCAATATTGGCAGGTGAAGCGGTCGCGCAGGAACACGTTGAACCGGGTGAAGGCGGGAAATCGGGTCGGCTTCACGTAGCTCTTGAGCGACACCACCGAGGGCAGCCGCATCTCGAAGCTCGGGCTGCGCACCAGCGTGTCGTATTCGGACAGGATGTTGACCCGGTCGAGGAAGACCGCCTTGATCGCGTCCTGCCAGCACCAGATCGACAACGGATAGTAGCTCAGCGGACGGAAGTCCGCATTCAAGACCAGAGCCGGACAATTGGCCGGCGAGACTGAGCGAACATGAACCGTCAAACCCGACGCTCCGTCCTCCGCACGTTAACGCGGGCCGTCTCCGAATCCGGCCGCCCGCTTAGTCTACAGCTTGCGTGACGCCCTTGTGAAGGCGCCGAAATCCGGCTCGATCCGGGGCTTTTGCGCCCTCGCCAAAGGATCGCGAGGCGAATCGGTCAGCGCGCCGACCGCTCGATCCCTTCGATGTCCGCATCCGAGAGCCCGAAGTGGTGGCCGATCTCGTGGACGAGGACATGGGCCACGACCGCGTCAAGCGTATCCTCGCCGTCGCACCAGAAGTCGAGCAGCGGGCGACGATAGAGCCAGATCATGTTGGGCAATTCGCCCGTCTCCTCGACCGCGCCGCGCTGAGCGAGCCCGCGGCCGCGAAAGAGGCCGAGCAGGTCAAACTCGCTTTCGGCGCCCATCTCGCCGAGCGTCTCCTCGTCCGGGAAGTCGACCACCTGAATGACCAGCCCCTCGGTAAGGCGCCGAAACGAAGTGGGCAGCCGGTCGAACGCGGCCTGGGCCAGCGAGTCGATGTCTTCCCCCGTCGGGGCGCGCAACGAGGCGAGGCCGCTCAGCGTCTCGGCGGTCACTGGGCGGCCCGGGATCTCGGCGCGCCGGGGCGTTCAAGGGCGTTCACCCGGGTGGCTTCCAGACCGTCGACGAGATGGCGCGTTCGTGCGGCCATTGCGGCGCGAATCTTCTCGGCGCCCGCCGGGAACTCCTTGAGCACGCGGTGGAAGGTCTCGCGCGAAATTCGCATGACGACCGCGTCCTCGGCGGCGTGCGCGCCGACACGGCGCGTGATCGGCGCGTAGAGGGCCGTCTCGCCGATAAGGGCCCCGGCGCCGACGCGCCGCTCGCCTTTCGGCGCCGCGCCGTCCTCGACCAGGGTGATCGCGCCGGAATGAACGAAGTACCCGGAATCAGCGGTCTCGCCGGGGAAGAACAACGCTTCTCCCGCCCTGAGGCGCCGCTTTTCACACGAAAAGGCGATTAACTGCAGCGCTTCGCGCGGAAGGAGGTCGAACGGAGACGTCCGCCCGAGCCTTGCCACGTCGTCGTCGAGCGTCACTCCGTTCGTCCCCCAGCCGCAGCGCCCGCCAGGAGCTTATAGCCGCCGCCTTCAGTGACAAGAAGTTGCGCTTCGGCCGGATTGTTCTCGATCTTTTGCCGCAGACGATAAATGTGCGTCTCCAGCGTATGGGTGGTGACGTTGGCGTTGTAACCCCAGACATTCTTCAGCAGCGTTTCTCGCGCCACGGGCTGTTCTTCGGCGCGATGGAGATAGCGCAGGATCGCGGCTTCCTTCTCCGTCAGCCGCAACTTGACGCCCTGCTGGTCGACGAGGTTCTTCGAAGTCGGCCGAAAGGTGTAAGGCCCGACTTTAAACTCCGCGTCTTCGCTCGCTTCATATTGCCGCAGCTGCGATCGGATTCGGGCCAGCAGCACGACGAACCGGAACGGTTTGCCGACATAGTCGTTGGCGCCGGAGTCAAGCCCGGACACAGCGTCGGCGTCGCTATCGTGGGCCGTGAGCATGATAATCGGCCGGCGGTACCCTTCGCGTCGCAATCTTTTAACCGCCTCGCGGCCGTCCGCGTCAGGCAGCCCAACGTCCATGATGATAAGATCAGGGGTCGTGGTCGCGACGGCCTGAAGCGCCGCATCCGCCGTCTCGACGGCTTCGACGTGAAACTCCCGATGCAAAGCCAACTGCTCGACCAGCGCATGACGCAGGTCGGCGTCATCGTCCACGATCAACAATCGCCGTGTTTGGGTCATCAAATCCATTTTACCCCCTGGATCTTCCAGCGGCTAGCGTAGGATTACGGCGAGCGTGCGGCTGGCGCTCGAGGGCTGAGAGGCCAATCCGGATCGTTCAACTTTTCAATCCGGCTGTCATGGCGCGAGCGTGAGTTCTTGGGCCCCAGCGCTCCTGAGCTGGTCTTCGGATCCCGCGAGCCTGATCGATTTGACGTCATTCCACCGCGCTACGAGGTCGCCGTAATGCCGCGAAAAGATGTGGCCGGACTCGCCGGTCGCGATCATGAAGCGGGATTTCTCAGGGTCCGCCAAGTCATAAAGGCCGCGAAACCCGCCGCCTTGGGTGCGGGCGAACGGCATGTCCGGGGGCGTCTCCGAGCCGCCGCCCCGATCGAGGGTATAGAAGCCGCCGCTCGAGGCGACGCTGAGGTCGCTCAGCCGGTCCAGTAGCGGGATATGACTGAAGACCTGGTGCTGCAATAGCGCTCTGTGCTCCGCGCCCCAGCGCCACTGCGCTATATCGGGGCCGTCGCGCTTGACAAGCAAGCCCAGTCCCTCGTCGAGGGCGCGTCCCAGCGCCTTGCGGCAGTCCGGATCGGGAGCGCCTGGAGAATCGCACCACGAAGGATGATCGCGCATCAGCGATACAAGGGTCGACGCGGCGAACGGGCCCTTCTCCGTCATGGGCGAGCCGGTTTTATCCTCGATCAGGATTTCGTGAAGCGATTTGAGGAATGCGGTGTAGATCAACGGCTCGGCGTGGTCCTTGTCCATCACCGCATTCCAGGCGAGCAACATCGACCGCGCCTTCCGCGCCCGTTCGTCGGACGGCTCAATTCTCGCGATGAACGGCTGGAGCTCCTTGACGTCCAGCGACAGGTGGTCGGCCTGCATCGCGGCCGACGTATCGAGGCTGTGCTTGTCGATGGCGTCGAAGAACTGCTGGATCCGGCGGGCGCGGAAATTCTCTTCCCAGTCCTGCCCGAAATGGGGCTCGTGATCGTCGGGGAAATCGGCGTTATTGGCGTTGAAGGCGAAGCCGCTCTCCGGGTTATGCAGCTGGGGCCATTGGTCGAACGGGATCGCGCCTGTCCAGTCGAAGGCGCCAGACGCTCCGTCGACCGGAGCGAGCCCGTCGCCCGACCTGCGCAGCGGGACCAGACCGGGGTTCAGGAAGCCGATGTCGCCCGCCCGGTCCGCATAGACGAAGTTCTGGGTTGGGGTCTGGTAGAGGCGCAAAGCGTCGAGAAACTCGCCCCAGTTGCGAGCGGAATTGACTCGCATGAAGGCTTCCGCCGTCGTGTCGCGGTCGCCAAGCCCGGTGTAGGCAAGCGCAACCGCCCTTCCCGGCCCCGCGGAATCCGCCACATCCGCGCTGATGTCGGAGAGAACGGGACCGTGCCGGGTCGCTCGGATGACGAGCTTGACGTCGGCGCTGCCTTTCACCCGGATTGTCTCCGTCCGAACATCGAATGGCTTCGGTCCGTCCGGCGTCATGTATTTCGATGGATCGCCGGGATCGACGGTTTCGACGAACAGGTCCTCGACATTGGAATCAGCGGTCGTCAGCCCCCATGCGATCGAATCGTTTTGGCCAAGCACGAAGACCGGCGCGCCGGGCAATGTGGCGCCTTTGACCGGCCCTTCGGGCGTGATTACCCGGGCCAGATACCAGAGGATCGGGGCGCTGAGTTCGAGATGAGGATCGTTGGCGAGGATCGGCTTGCCGGTCAGCGTCCGCGATCCGGCGATCACCCACTCGTTGGAGGCGCCTTGGCCAATTCCGGTCAGCGCGCCGAGTTCTTCGTCGATCTTCTCGCGGCTCGCATGCGTGTCGCTTCTCGTCGGCAGCGTTGTGATGGGATCGCCAGGCCTTGCGCTCGGAAACAGCCAGCTTTCCTGTTCCGATCCAAGTTTGCGAGAGAGGCGGGCGCGCAGCAGCTTGATTTTGTAGCTGCGCGACAGCTGGTAGGCCTCGATCTTCCCGATGACCAGCGAATCGGCCGGCTTCCACGGTTCGGGTCTGTCGCCGGCTAGGAGAAACTCAGGCGGGAGCGCGTGAGTCGCGAGAAAGGCGTTGACGCCTTCGGCATACGCCGCGAGCCGCTTCTGCGCCCAGGGCGAGAGCGCGGAGAAACTGCTCTCGGCCTCCCGATAGAAGCCGAGGGTGCGGACGAACTTGTCGACGCCCAAAAGATCGCCGCCCCGGATCTCGGCCATGCGCCCCTGACCGACCCGCCGCAGAATATCCATCTGGAACATCCGCTCGCTCGCATGCAGGTATCCGAGCGCGCGCGCCGCGTCGTCCATCGAGCCGGCGAAGATATGCGGGACGCCATAGGCGTCGCGCCACACGCGAACTTCGGCAGAAAGACCGGGGAGCTTTTCGGCGCCGGAATAGGCCGGCATGGCGCGATAGAAGAGGTAGCCGCCGGCGAGCGTCGCAAGGACGACGAGCGCGATCACGAGGCTCGCCGCCCAATTGACCAAACGCCAAGCCATCGTCCCTCCCTGGCGAACCTTTCGGCGCTGTCATCCAATCGGGTTGGGTCTCTTGAGCCCCTTCGCCCAGCCCGAACGCTACAACGCCAGTCTCACCATGACCGGCGCGTGGTCGGATGAGCGCTCCCAGCCGCGGGCGTCGCGCAGAACCCGCATCTCATTGACGGAGCTCGCAAGCGCAGGGCTCACCCAGATGTGGTCGAGACGCCGTCCCTTGTTGACCGTCGACCAGTCCGGCGAGCGGTAGCTCCACCACGTGTAGAGCTTCTGATCGTCGGGCACGAATTTGCGCAAGGCGTCGAACCACGGCCCCGCGTCCTGGGCCCGTTTCAGCTTGTCGACCTCGATGGGCGTGTGGCTTACAACGCTGAGCAGCGACTTGTGACTCCAGACGTCGTGCTCGAGCGGCGCGATGTTGAGATCGCCGACCAGGATGGACGGCCGCGCCCCCGGCTTCTCTTGCCTGGCCCACTCGACCATTTCATCGATGAAGGCGAGCTTATGGGCGAACTTGACGTTGATCTCGGGATCCGGCTCGTCGCCGCCTGCGGGCACGTAGAAATTATGCAGTTCAAGCCCATGCGCCTCTCCGTCGAGGACGACGTGCAGATGACGGGCGTCGCCCTTGGCGCAAAAGTCTCGTTTGGCGAAACTGGCGAACGGGATGCGCGAAACGATCGCGACCCCGTGATAGCCCTTTTGCCCGTTGATCGCGATATGGGGATAGCCGGCGTCCCGGAACGCGGCGTGAGGAAAATTGGCGTCGGGACATTTTGTCTCCTGCAGGCACAACACATCCGGCTGGTGCTCTGCGAGATAGCGAACGACCAGATCGATGCGCAGGCGCACCGAATTGATGTTCCACGTGGTGATCGAAAACGTCATCCGCGGCTCCGAATCATGGCCCGGGCCACATTCCCGGCCGCGTCGACAAGCGCAAGAGGGTTCGCAAATTCATCCACGGCCGCAGTTTCGTTCACGGCTGCGGTCAGCGCCTGCGGTTGCCAAGCTGATTGGCTGCAGCCTCGTCGATATGGAACAGCGCTGGGTCCGGCTGGCTCTTCAGATCGACGTTGAACAGGGTGACGACGGTCTGGTAACCTTGCGGATCGATCAACGTCCATTGCTTCAGCGCAAAGGTTGAAGCATCGAAGACGAGCGCAAGATGCGCCGTGCCCCCGAACGCCGCCTTATCCTCGACCTCGATCGTGACCGCGTTGCCCTCCTGGGCGACGCTCAGGACTTTTGTGTCACGGGCCAAGTCAATGTGGTCGGACAGCAGAAACTTGAGCGGCGTCTGGCTGATGAAATATTCGTCCTGCGTGTTGAGCTTCCGGTCGATGATGGCGACGCTTCGGCCGTCGGCCACAACCTCGAGGCGCGGCGGGTTGGTGAATTCGAACCGCATGCGGCCGGGGCGCACCAGGCTCAGTTCACCCTCGGAGCGCCGTCCGTTTGGCCCGATCTGAACAAAGTCGGCCGTCATGACGCGGGCGCCATCGAGCCAGGCGTCGGCGCGCTTGACGGCTTCGTCAGACGAAATCGGCGCGGGCGCTGGGGTCTTCGACGACCTGGCGGACTTTTGCGCCGCCACCGCCGGCGAAGTCAGATCAAGCGGGGCCTGTTGCGCAAAAGCCGCGGCCGCGAAAATCGCGGGTAGAAGCAGAAGCACAGGCCGTCGGAAATATCTCGCCACGGCATGAAATCCTTTCGACGGGCCACTGAGGCGCGGGATCGGCGGTTGAGCCGCCGGATATTGGGAACGGGCCGCCTTTCCGCAAGCACTGCGCTCTTTTGATGGCGCAGGCGCGGCCGTCAAGGGGTTGTCACACATCGCGGAGAGCCGCATCGAGCGCGGCGGCAAGGCGCTCGACGATCGCGTCAACCTGAGGCGCGTCGACGATGAAAGGAGGGGCCAGGAGGATGTGGTCGCCGCTGACGCCGTCGACCGTGCCGCCCATCGGATAGACCATCAGGCCCCGCGCCATCGCCTCGCGCTTGATGCGCGCGTGGAGTTTCGCCGCCGGATCGAACGCCTGCTTGCTGGCGCGGTCGCTGACCAGTTCGAGCGCCCAAAAGAGGCCGCGCCCACGAATATCGCCGACGTACGGGTGCTGGCCGAAGCGCTCTTTCAGACGCGCTTCGAGTCTCGCGCCCATTTTCATCACATTGGCCAGGAGCCGGTCCCGCCTGATGACCTCCTGCACCGCCAGCGCCGCCGCCGCGGCTATCGGGTGCCCCATGTAGGTGTGGCCGTGCTGAAAGGCGCCTGAGCCATTGGCGAAGGCCTGAAAAATCCGTTTCGTCAGCATGACCGCGCCGATTGGCTGGTAGCCGCCGCCGAGGCCCTTGGCGATCGCCATAAGGTCGGGCGCGACCCCCTCCTGCTCGCAGGCGTGCAGCGTGCCGGTGCGGCCCATGCCGCACATCACCTCGTCGAGAATGAGCAAAACCCCATAGCGGTCGCAGATTGCCCGGATACGCTTGAAATAATCGCCGACCGGCGGGACAGCGCCCAAGGTCGCGCCGGCCACGGTCTCGGCCACGAAGGCGATGACCCGGTCGGGGCCGATTTCGATAATCTTGTCCTCGAGCGCCTGCGCGGCGCGCGCGGCATAGTCCGCCTCGCTCTCGCCTTCCTGCTTGAGCCGGTAGGCGTAGCAGGGGTCGATGTGATGGGTCTGGATCATGAGCGGCTCGAATTGAGCGCGCCGTGAGGCGGCGCCGCCGACCGCCAGCGCCCCAAGCGTATTGCCGTGATAGCTCTGGCGCCGCGCGATGACATGGGCCCGCTGGGGCTGGCCGATCTCGACGAAATACTGGCGCGCCATCTTGAGCGCGGCCTCGATCGCCTCGGAGCCGCCGCTCACCAGATAGACATGGGCGAGTCCGGGCGGGGCGTCCTCGATCAGGCGGTCGGCCAGGCGCTCGGCGGCTTCGGTGGTGAAAAAGCTGGTGTGCGCGTAGGCCAGCGCGTCGAGCTGGGCGCGCATGGCGGCGATGACCTCGGGATGCCCATGGCCGAGGCACGAGACAGCTGCGCCTCCCGACGCGTCGAGGTAACGCCGGCCCTCGGAATCGACGATCTCAACGCCGGAACCGGAAACCGCGACCGGCATTTTGGCGTTTGGCGAGCGATGCAGAATATGCGTCATGACCGACAACAATGGCGAGTTGTTTGAAGGATGGGTCAGGGCCAGTCTACGCGGCCGAGGCTAGCGACGGAAAGGCGGAATGCGGTGGCCGAAACGCGTGGACGGATGGCGCTGGCGGTTGCGCCCAATGGCGGGCGCAAGACCAAGGCCGACCATCCCTCGCTGCCGCTGAGCCCCGACGAACTCGCCCGCACGGCCGCCGAATGCCTCGAGCGCGGCGCCTCGATGATCCACCTGCATGTGCGCGATGCGGAAGGGCGCCATTGCCTCGATCCGGAGGCCTATCGCGCCGCGATCGCCAGCATCTGCGAGGCGGTCGGGGACCGGCTGGTGCTGCAGATCACCAGCGAGTCGCTCGGCCGCTATTCGCCCGCCGAGCAGCGGGCCGCCGTGCTCAGGACCAATCCGGAGGCGGTGTCGCTGGCGCTCCGCGAGCTTGCGCCCGAGGCCGCCGACGAGAAGGACTTCGGCGAGTTCCTCGGCAAGCTCAGGCAGATGCGCGTCCACCCGCAGATCATCCTTTACACCCCCGCCGAAGCCCAGCGCCTCGGGACGATGCTGAAACAGGGCCTGATCCCGTTCGACAGGCTCTCCGTCCTCTATGCGCTCGGGCGGTTCGCGCTCACCCGCACCGCGATCCCGCGCGACCTCCTGCCGTTTCTCGCGCCCGAGGCGCCGCGATTCCACGCGTGGAGCGTGTGCGCCTTTGGGCGCCGGGAGACCGCCTGCGTGACCGCAGCCGCTTTGCTCGGAGGGCACGCGCGGGTCGGCTTCGAGAACAACCTCGCGCTCCCCAGCGGCGAGCGCGCCGCCTCGAACGCGGAACTGGTCGGCGCAGCCGCCCAGGCGCTGGAAGCGGTCGGCCTTCAGACCCAGACGGCGGACGGTCTGCGGGAGGAGATCGCGGCGGCGTGGTGAAGGACTGCGGCAGGCCGTGCGCCGCGCACAGGCTCATGGTCTCGTGGTCGGGACAAGCCCGGCCGCTAGCTGTTGATTGTTGTGGAGTTCAACTGGTTCAGAAACAGATCCAAGGCCCGGTGGGACAGTGCGGGATCACGGTGGGGATTTACGGACAGATTTACGGTGACAGTTTACTCAATTCCAATGGACGACGCTCGCGGTAGCCAACCTCGCCAGCGCCGAGACGCACTGAACGATGGGGGAATCCCGGTTCCCCACCGTATCCGCTCGTTCCCGGAACAACGCGTTGATCCCGGTCGTCGCGGCACGCGGGTAGCGAGCGCGGCGCCATCCAGCGAGCCTAAATCAGCGCCGTGGCTGTCGATCTCCCGGCGCGACGAGCGGCGAAGAACCCAACGCCAAGGAAACCGACGATCAACAATGCCCAGGACGATGGCTCGGGAACAGGCGAGGATTCACTGGGGTTGGCGCCGCCGCCCTTTAAAGAAATGCCGTTGACGTTGGTGTCGGGCGAGAGCGAGCTGCCGCCGAAGCCGAGGAGGCTGCCAACGCCGAAAGCAAGATACAATTGGTCGGCGGCGCCAGCCGTGACGGCGCGGACAACATATTCCGAGAATTGTGGACCTTGAGTGGTGATGTCTTTAAACTCAAATCCGTCCGCCGAGGCGTCGATCGCGGTCGCGCTCCCCTTCGTTACGTCTATCGTCACCGTGCCGGACAGGGTCGAAGCGTTCTCGAACTCCCCGAACAGGTTGAAGACCTCGGTGACGTCCGCCCGTGCTGAGCTCGGCGCAGCCAAAGCCGCGAGAACGACGAGAGCCCCACCGATCGCGGCGCTCGCCGCCCAGCGTGAAGTTCGAAGCATGACCACCTCCCCGTGCAAGGCTCCAATGCGCCGCGCCGAGTATATCACAGGAACGATCAGCGACCGTCCAGCCCCCTCACTGCTACACAAGAGCCGACAATTTCTTGCAGAAAAACAGAAACGGCGGTAAGCTCCGCCCCATGATCGATTCCGCCCCTCCGATCCAAAGACGCTCGAGCCGGCACCGGCCCACGGCGGCTTCATGGGCCAAAGGGCGCGATAAAAGTTGGTCCGCCGGAAATCCCGCGCAACCCATTGAAAAGGCTCATTTCGGACGAGAGAATCCAAGGAAATCCAAGCGAATCCAATAGCCAAAATCGTTGGATTTCGCAGCGAAACCTCACGCGCCAACAAATCCCAAATGGTTTAAGTAAGCTGTCACCGTAATGCGCCAGCACAGCAACGAACCGTAAGCTCAGGCGGCCAAAGTCGGCCCATTCGGACTCAGGCCAGAGCCGACCGTTCGACCAACGAGGAGAGGCTCCCCAGATACGCGACCCGGATCTTGATGTCTTCGTCCGGGTTGGCTGGCACTTCGTAGTTTCTGACGAGAACGGCGATGATCGCCTCGGCGCTGGTCTCCGTCTCGATGGCCGTCTTTGACGGCAGGAAGCGGGAGACGGTGCGGATTTCCCAGATCGCGGCCTGCGTTTGCTGCGCCACCGTCATGAATCGCGGATATTGCCCGAATTCCTTTTGAATCGCCGCGGCCCGCGTCGGGTCCCATTGAATGATGCCTTGGGAATAATGTCTTACGTCGTAATGGTAGTCGTCGGGCCTCGCCAGGGATTCGCCGGTCATATTGGCGACCAGAGCCTGAGAGGCGACGTCGCTCAATCCATCAGCCCGCGCCGCCTGATAGGCCTCGAGCTGGTTCTGCTGCAGGTGGTTGCCGGGCTTGGAGGGCGGCGGGGGTTTGCCTGGGGCGGGGGTGGGCCCGCTGGACCCGGCGCCTGGCGCCGTCCCGCTCGACCCGGCGCCTGGCGCCGTCGCTCCTCCTCCAATTCCGCCCAGCCGTCGAGCAAAGCCCTCGATGACGTCGGTTCCAGCATACCCGGCGGCGACGATCCCCAAAAGGAGTTGAAAGTTGGTGACCGTGACCAGTTGGTTGATATCCAACGAAAAGGCCGTCACCACGCCAACAACGAAGCCAATGATCTCGCTGGTCACCAGGCGACTGGCGATGAACAGGTCGCTCGCCGATACGCCCCCGGAGAGGGCGTCGTCGTTCATCTTCTTCAGCCCGACAATGGCGCGGACGGCCTGTCCGATCATCCCGAGAAGCCCGGCGAGAACCAGGGCGCTGAGAACTTGTGTCGAACTAAGGGACAGCGCGACGCCCGGCGCGCTGTCGGCCGCGGCCAACTGAATAGGCAATGTCATTGGCAATCCCCCCGGCGCCTGACGTCAATTCATCGTGTTAATTGCCCTAATTATACGGCGTTTTGCCGCCAGCACAATCGCGCCGCCTCGATCGCGGCTCGGGCCTGCGTGAATCACTCCCTCAGAAGCTCGTTGATGCCCGTCTTGGCCCGGGTCTGGGCGTCGACCGTCTTGACGATCACGGCGCAATAGAGCGAAGGGCCGGGCGAGCCGTCGGGCAGGGGCTTGCCGGGCAGGGCGCCTGGCACCACCACCGAATAGGGCGGCACATGGCCGACATGGACCTTGCCGGTCGCCCGGTCGATCACCTTGGTGGAAGCGGAGATGAACACCCCCATCGACAGGACCGACCCTTGGCCGACGATGACGCCTTCGACCACTTCCGATCGCGCGCCGATGAAACAGTCGTCCTCGATGATGGTCGGGTTGGCCTGCAAAGGCTCGAGCACCCCGCCGATGCCGACGCCGCCCGAGAGGTGCACATGTCTGCCGATCTGCGCGCACGAGCCGACCGTGACCCAGGTGTCGACCATGGTCTTCTCGTCGACATAGGCGCCAAGATTGACAAAGCTCGGCATCAGGACAACGTCGGGGGCGATGAAGGCCGAACGCCGCACGATCGCGCCCGGAACCGCGCGGAAGCCGGCCTCCTTGAAGCGGTTCTCGCCCCAACCTTCCATCTTCGAGGGAATCTTGTCCCACCAAGTGGCCTGTCCCGGGCCGCCTTCAACGAGGATATTGTCGTTGAGGCGGAAGGAGAGCAGCACCGCTTTCTTCAGCCACTGGTTGACCTTCCAGGAATTTGGCCCCGTCGCGCCGGGCAGCTTTTCGGCCACCCGCGCCTTGCCGCGGTCGAGCAGATCGAGCGCCTCTTCCACCGCGTCGCGCACCTCGCCTCCGGCGCCGGCGTTGATCGTGGCGCGATCCTCGAAGGCCTTGTCGATCAGGGTCACAAGGCTGATGTCGGTCATGCGCGGTCCTGACTTTTGAAGCGCGGCTCGTTTCGGCCGCCGGGCGGGCGTTGTCAATTGCGGGACGAGCCGCCCCGCCAATAGTCGACCGGGAGTCGGGCGTTCGGGGGGAGGGAACGGCTCAGGAACAGGCTATTCCACCGTCACGTCCGTCTTCACCGAATTGGCGATGAAGCAGATTTCGTACGCCTCATGGTGAAGGCGTTCGAGCGCCTGCCTGTCCGGCGCGGCGCCGGCCCATTCGATTTCCGGCCGGAGCTTCACCTTGGTCACCGCGAGGCGCCCCGGCGCGATTTCGGCGGTCGTTCCTTCTGCGTGGTCTTGGTAAGTGCTGACGGTGAAGCCGGCGACCCGGGCGAGATGCAGGAACGACAGCATGTGGCAGCTCGACAGCGACGCGACCAGCATTTCCTCCGGATCGACGGCCGCCTCGACCGCCCATTTGCCGACCACATGGGGCGAAGCCGAACCCGGCAGCTCCGTTCCGCCGTCGAAACTTATCGTATGCGCACGGCTGAAGCGGCCCTTGAGGAAGTCCTCGCCGCTCTCCTTCGCCGTCCATTTGATGTCCGCCGTGTGAGTGGCCATTGTCTCTCCTTTCGCCAAGGCGCCACAATAGCAAACTCGCGGGGCCTCTGGAGAGCCTGGACCCGTGAAATTGAAATGGATCAAAACGCGCCGGGCTGGCTCAACCCAGCAGATGGGCGATTGTTCGACACTGAACCGGAAGCGCCTTCAGAAGACCGTTTCGCCTGACTTTAAGCGAACTCGCTCAAGCAATCGGCAAGCAGGCGTATGCGAACGCCGTGTTCGGCTCGCCGATTGTCGAGGGGGACAGAACGGTCATTCCGGTCGCTCAAGCGGGGCCCGGCCATTCCCCGGGTGTTGAATCGCAATAACGTTCTATGTCATGGTCCGCCGCGACGCGACCACGGCGAGCAACGCTGGGTCGCAGGGAGGAAGCTATGACTGACGAGAAATTGGTATCGGACGATCGCCGCAAGCTCATGAAGGCCGCGGTAGCGGGCGCTGGGGCCGCCGCTCTGTTCGGCGGATTGGGTGTCAGCCCGTTCATGTCCGCAGCTTTGGCCGAGGCGGCCGGGAAATCGCCGAAGCCCCTCAAGGCCGCGTTCTCCAACGCCGGATTGCAGGCGACCTGGTGCGCGCAGGGCAAGCAGGCCGCTGAATATTGGGGCAAGTTGTTCAACGTTGACGTGACCTGGTTCGACGGCCAGCTCGACGCGGTCAAGCAGCGCGCCGCGATCGACAACATGGCCTCGCAGAAGTGGGATTTCGTCGCCATCCAGGCGTTCGGCATCGGCACCCTGACCGCGCCGGTCAACAAGATGATCGACGCCGGCATTCCGGTCATCGACATGGATACGCTGATCGCGCCGCTCGGCACCATCAACATCTTGACCTTAATCGCGCCGAACAATGAATTCATGGGCGCTTCCGTCACCCAGGCGCTCGTCGACGCCATCAACGGCGAAGGCAATATCATCATGACTCAGGGCGCCCTGGGACACACTGGCGCCCAAGGACGGGCGAAGGGCTTCCACTCCGTTGTCTCGAAATACCCGAAGCTCAAGGTGCTCGACGAGCAGCCGGCAGACTGGGACGTCACCAAGGTGGCGCGAATCTGGGAAACGCTGCTCACGAAGTATCCGAAGATCGACGCGGCCTACTTCCACAATGACGACATGGCGCTCGCCGCCTACAAGGTGATGCAGGCGAAGGGGCGCACCGGCATCAAGATCGGCGGGTGCGATGCGATGCCGCCGGCGATCAAGGCTGTGCAGTCCGGCGAGATGTACGCGACCGTCCGCAACCCGTCCGGCCGTATCCATGGGGGCGCGATCGTCGCGGGCGTCCAGGCCGTGCTTCAGGGCGCCAAGGCCGGCATCCCCAAAAACATCGTCGCCGATGGACCGGTCGTCACCAAGCTCAACGCCGAAGGCATGCTGTGGATGGAGGAGCAGTTCCTGATCTAAGCCTGACGAAGCCCGATGGCGCTGCTCGAACTGACTGACATTTCGAAGTCGTTTGGCGGCGTCCAGGCGCTTCGAAATGTCGACTTCACGCTGAACGCCGGCGAGATCCATGGTCTTGCCGGCGAGAATGGCGCTGGCAAAAGCACGATGATGAAGATCATCGCCGGCGTTCATTCGGCCGATTCAGGCACGATGCGCGTCGAGGGCAAGGAAGTTCGTTTCCGCTCGACCCGCGACGCCTTGGCGGCAAGCATCGGCATGGTGCATCAGGAGCTCAGCGTCGCTCCCGAATTGACCGTCGCTGAGAACGTCTTTTTCGGCACTCAGCCCGTGAATGGAATGGGCGTCGTCACCTGGCGGCGGATGGCCGAGCGCGCGGCGGAAGAGCTCAAGAACCTCGGGCTCGATATCAATCCCCGCGCGCGACTCGGCGATTTTCCGATCGGGGTGCAGCAGCTCGTCGAGCTTTCGCGCGTCTTGTTCTCGGGCGCGCGCATCATCATCCTCGATGAGCCGACTTCGGCTTTGTCGCCCCCCGAGATCGAAAGGTTGTTCGGCGTCCTTGCGAAGCTGCGCGAGGAAGGCCGAAGCATCATCTTCATCTCGCATTTCCTCGACGACATTCTCAAGATCTCGAACGCGATCACGATTTTCCGCAATGGGCGCAAGGTCGAGACGGCCAAGGTCACGCCGGAGATCGACAAGGCCTGGATCATCGAGCGCATGATCGGCGCGGGCCGCGAGGAACTTGGGGAAAGTTACCTCGGCCAGATCAAGCTCGACTCTCGCCCTGACGCGCCGGTCGTGCTGCGGGCCAATGACATCACGCTCGCGCCATCCTATCGTAATCTCAAGTTCGAGGCGCGGGCCGGCGAAGTTCTCGGAATTTACGGATTCATGGGCTGCGGCCAGCTCGAATTGGCGCGGACTCTGTTCGGCAAGTATCGCCCCGAGAGCGGATCGCTCGAGATCGACGGCAAGGTGAAGACGCTGAAGAGCACGACGGCGGCCAAGAACGCGGGCGTCGCCTATGTCGCCGAGAGCCGCCGCACGATGCTGTTCAGCGACGAGCCGGTGTACAAGAACGTGTCGATCGCAGTCCTTGAGCGGCTCTCAAAGTGGTTTTTGCGGCCGGCCCGCGAGCGAGAGATCGCCGAGGTTCAGATCAAGGATCTCGACGTCCGGCCGCCCGATGTCGAATGGCGCCTGGGGGGCCTGTCAGGCGGCAATCAGCAGAAGGTCGCGCTGGCCAAATGGCTGACTTACCCGCCCCGGATTCTCCTCCTGGCTGAACCGACGCGGGGCATGGATGTGGGCGCCAAAGAAGACGTGGTGCGCATCGTGCGCCATTTGCGCGATTCTGGCATCGCCATCGTCGTCTTCTCCACCGAGCCGGAAACCGTGCTCTCGCTTGCCGACCGGGTTTTGGTCATGCGCAAGGGCGAGATCGCACACGAATTCGCCGGCGAAGCGATCAGCAAGGACCAGCTGCTCGCCGCCGCCTGACGACAGGAATCAGCCTAGACATGGATGTGCAGAGCGCCGAGGTCGGATCCACACGCGCCTTTAACCTGGGCGATTTCCTGCGGGATCAATTGCGCAACATCGCGCCCTTCATCACGCTCATCGTGCTCGTCGGCTTCTTTAGCATCGCGAGCCCGAGTTTCGCCACGCTCGGCAACCTGGAGAATATCCTCCAGCAGGTGTCCATCACGGCGATCATGGCGGTCGGCCTCACCTTCGTCATCCTGACGGCGGAAATCGACCTTTCCGTCGGCGCGATCGCCAACGCGACCGCGATCGTGCTCACCTACTTCACGTTGCAGCCCGACTACGTGAACATCGCCAATCTGCCGATGCCCGGCGCGATCGCTATCATCTTCGCGCTTCTGGCGTGCGGCGCGCTTGGCCTCCTGACCGCCTTCGGCGTGACCAAAATCGGCATCCCGTCGTTCATCATGACGCTCGCCATGATGCAGATCGGCGCGGGCATATCAGCGGTTCTGGTGCGCGGGCAGATCGCCTACTCCGTTCCGCCGCTCATTCTGACGCTCGGCTCCAAGACGTTCTTCGGCCTGCCGTGGATCATCATCGTTGCAGCGGTCCTCCTGCTCGTCGCCCATCTCGTGCTGACCTACACCCGCTTCGGCCGCTACGTGTACATGGTCGGGGGCAACCGCGAGGCGGCGGAATATTCGGGCGTCAATGTCCGCTTCATCATCGGCGCGGTGATGGTGATCTCGGCCGTGTGCTCAGGCTTCGCGGGCATGATCGGCGTCGCCTATTTCGGCAGCGCGCAACAGAACGAGTTCGATACCTTCCTGCTCGACGCCATCGCGGCGGTGGTGGTCGGAGGCACCAGCCTGTTTGGCGGGCGAGGCGGCATCGGCAACACGATCGTCGGCCTGTTCGTGCTCGGCGTCCTCAACAACGGCCTCGACTACGTCAAGATCGACAGCTTTCTCAAGATTCTCATTCGCGGCCTGATCCTGCTCATCGCGCTGATCATCAATGTCTACGCCGAACGATTGCGCACCGCTCGAAGCGGTGGGGCCACCTGAGCGGCTCGTCCCGCGGTCTGGATAAGCGTTCTGCTTTTCGCGGCGACGGTGGCGTCCGCAGCGGGAGGCGGCCGCCGGGTTCTTCCGACGTCGGATGTCGTCGCCGTCCGGATCGTGGATCATCCCGAACGGGATACGACCGCGCGCGTGGAGCCGGATGGCGGGATCAAGTTTCCATATGTGGGCCGCATCAAGACCGCTGGGCGGTCGGAAGATGATCTGGGGCGGGCGGTTGGCCGGCGACTGGTCGAACTGAAATTCTAGCCGGGCCTTGATTTAGGGGAGCGGCGAGGGCGGCGAAGGTGCTTCGCTTTGGTCCTAAAAGATTCCAATCACATAAAAGTTCAGCATTGAAATTAGCGCCCTCCGTCCCATCTGTACATCTGTTCAGCGCTTGAGCTGATGACACGAATAAGAAAAGACCAGAACCCAAATGCTTTGCCCATCAAATACCGATCGCCACGGAGAGCGGTCGGCTCCGCCGCTCCTCGTGTGCGATCTCCGCGCACAGCTTGCGCCCTTGAACCGCTACGGCCCATCCGGTCTCGGAGTCGCCGTCGCGCACGGCCTCCATGCGCTCATCGGGGTATCGCGCAAGGCGGTTGGCGCCGCGCTCACACGTTCCGAATCGCACGAACTGGCGGCTTGAGGCCGCCCGCGCCCGCGTTTAGCGCGCCAGCACGTTCCTGAACTGCCACGGATCGCTCTCGTCGATGTCCTCCGGAAAAAGGCCGGGGCGACCCGTAAGCGGCGTCCAATCCGTATAGACGCCGATGACCGGGCCCAGATAGGGCGTCTGAACTTCGAGGCAGCGGCGAAAGTCCAGTTCGTCAGCCTCGACAATTCCGGCTTTGGGGTTTTCCAGCGCCCAGACCATGCCGGCGAGAACGGCCGAGGTCACCTGCATGCCCGTCGCATTCTGATAGGGCGCGAGCGCGCGCGTCTCCTCGACCGAGAGCTGCGAGCCGTACCAATAGGCGTTGCGGGCGTGGCCGTAGATGAGCACCCCTAGTTCGTCGATCCCGTCGAGGATCTCCGCTTCGCTCAAGATATGATGGGCGCTCTGGATCTCGCCGGCGCGGCCGAACAGTTCGTGTAAGGAAAGCACCGCGTCGTCGCACGGATGATAGGCGTAGTGGCAGGTCGGCCGGTAGATCGCCGCGCCCTGGTCGTCGCGCACGGTGTAATAGTCGGCGATCGAGATCGACTCGTTGTGGGTGACGAGGAAGCCGAATTGCGCGCGCGCGGTCGGCGTCCATGAGCGCACGCGCGCGTTGGCGCCGGGCTGGTTGATGTAGATCGCCGCGCCGCAGCCTTTTTCATGGAAGCCGGCGTTCGGCGGCGCCCATTTCTCATGGCTGCCCCAGCCGAGCTCGGCGGGCTGCATGCCCTCCGACAGGAAACCTTCGACCGACCATGTGTTGACGAACACGTTGCGCGGCTTCGGGCTCCTGGCGCGCTGGGTGTCGCGCTCGGCGATATGCACGCCCTTGACCCCGAGGCGCTGCGCAAGGCGCGCCCATTCCTCCTTGGTCTTGGGCTCCGAAGCCTTGTCGCCGAGATCGTGGGCGAGATTGACCAGCGCCTGCTTGACGAACCACGACACCATGCCGGGATTGGCGCCGCAGCACGAGACCGCGGTCGAGCCGCCCGGATTCCTGCGCCGTTCGGCCAGCACTGTCTCGCGCAGGGCGTAATTGGTACGCGCCTCGTTACCCATCGACTTGTCGAAATAGAAGCCCGGCCAGGGCTCGACGACCGTGTCGACATAGAGCGCGCCGATCTCGCGGCAATGACGCATGAGATCGAGCGAGGAGGTGTCGACCGACAGGTTGACGCAGAACCCCTGGCCTGAGCCCGCCGTCAGATATTGGGTCAGGACGTCCCGATAATTGTCGCGCGTGATCGCGAGCTGGACGAAGCCGACGCCGCGATCATTGAGGATCTTTCGATCGGAATCGTCGGGGTCGATGACGACGAAGCGGCTCTTGTCGAACTCGAAATGTCGCTCGATCAAAGGCAGCGTGCCCTTGCCGATCGATCCGAAGCCGATCATCACGATCGGGCCATCAATGCGCCCGTGCCGCGGCCATTCCGTCATGGCGTCAAGTCTCCCTCAACTTCAAGGACGAGCGACGCCGAGCGTCTTCGAGGCGCTTAAAGGCATGGGCTAGCGGGCGCGTCAATAGCGCGCGAAAGCGCGCTTTGTCGTGAAATCGTCACATCGCCGCTCCGGCTTGACGCCTGTTTTGATTCCGGGCAGGCTTGCTCGACTTCAAGACCCTGCAGGTGGCCCATGAGGGGTGAGCGGCCGCGGCGTTGGATATTGAACGGCGCCGGCGCTGCTGTGCGGCGATTCCGCCGCGCTTTCCGAACCATGGTTTGGGTTGAATTCGCGCCGGCGTGGTCGCCGCAAGCCCAGTTGCATCGAAAATCATCAAACGGAGGGGGCCATGATCAGAGTGAACGCCAAAGCCGTAGCCGCAATTCTCGTCCTGTCGTCGGTCGTTGCGGGAATCGCGCTCGCGGCGCAGGATCGTTATTCGTTGCAAGTGCCCGGCGGGCTCGCCTTCGCCGACTTCCGGGGATACGAGGACTGGCAGGTCGTCTCCGTCAGTCACAACGGCGACAGGCTCGCGACGATCCTCGGCAATCCTATACTGATCGAGGCCTACAGGGCGGGCGTTCCCGGCAACGGCAAGCCTTTCCCCGACGGCGCGAGATTCGCGAAAATCCATTGGACCGCGAAGACCGCCGACGATCAGCCGGGTGCGCCAACAGTTCCAGGCGCGCTGCATGACGTCGACTTCATGGTCAAGGACATGAAGAAGTTCGCCGACAGCGGCGGATGGGGATATGCCCAATTCGAATATGACCCCGCGACCGCGACGTTCAGGCCAGGCACGACGGACGACTCGCCGCCGCAGGAGCACGACGCGAAGTGCGGCTTCGCCTGCCACACGATCGTGGCCGACAAGGATTACGTCTTCACCGCCTATCCGAAGCGGTAGACGCCCCGAGCCTTGCGCTCCAGCCGTCGAGGCCGAGGAGCCGGTCGAGCGAGATGGCGCCGGGGCCGAAAGTGATGATCGCGAGCGCCATCGCCGCCCAGTACAGATGGAAGTTCGCCCAGCCGTCCGGATAGGTGAGCTGGATGACGGCGGTCATGCACAAAAGACCGAGCGCCGCCCAGCGGGTGAGGAAACCGAATGCGAGCAGGATCGGCAGGGTGATCTCGGCCGTGCTCGCCATCGCCGCGACGACGTCAGGCAGCGGGAAGGGGATCTCGGAGCCGAAGATGTGGAGCTTGTAGTCCTGCTCGAACAGGATCTTTGCGCCGAAGGAGAGCGTGAACCAGCCGTCCCAGCGGGTGAGCCCCGAAGCGAAGAAGGGCCGCGCCAGCGCGAGCCGCAGGACGAGGAGCGGCATCCAGGCGGGCACAAGGCCGAAGACGAGGCTGGTGATGCGGGCGATCGGGTTCGACGGGGCGAGCAGGCCCGTGCGGGCGGCGTCGGCGGTCATGGCGCTTGTCCCGGCAGGATGGGGGCCACAGCGCCGGACTCCACCAGTCCGACGAGATGGGTTCCGAGGTCGAAGGCGGGGTCGTTCAGCGAGCGAGCGGCGTCCATCAATGTCGCGCCGTCGCGCAGGCTTCGAGCGAAATCATAAGCCAGCGCCGGGAGGACGCGCACCCGGACGTCGCAGTCGGGACGGGTGATGAGCGCGTCCTCCGGGACGAAGGTGATCGGCGCCGCCGGATCGGCGCCCTCCTGATAGGCCGCCCATGTCGAGGCCGCAGGGGCCAGAAGCCGCAAAAAATGCGCCGCGGGATGGAAGGCGACACGCGTTTGCAGCAGCGCCTCGAGGCCCAGAGCGCCGAGATCAGCGACAGTCGCGACGCCAGCGTCCTCCGCGTGGTAGGCCTCGACCCAGGCGTTCTCGAGCCGCGCCACGTCGGCCGCCATGGCGACGCGAGGGGGAACGTCGGCGGCCGCGAGATAAGCGTCGGCGAAGTCCGGAAACGCCTCGCCATAGGCGATCATCACCGGCGAGCGGGGTTTATGGGCATGGACAAACGCGCGCGCCATGGCGCCGAACAGGCTGTCGCCCGCGATCCGGCGCGACACGGGATAGCGCGCCTCGAGCGCGCCGATGAGCCCGACGGCGACATTGTTGCGGTAGACCGCGAATCGGCGGGCGTCGGGGGCGCCCATGCGCCCGCGGGTCGCCTCCGGGGGCGCGGCCGAGGGATCGCCAAGCGCCCGCGCAAAAGCGCCCATCGCCGCCTCAAACGACATCGGCGCGCTCCGGGATTGCTGCGGTCTCGACAATTGTACGCTCCGCCCGGCGCGCTTCGGCGAAAAGCGTGGGCCAGGCGGGGACGTCGTTGTCCCATTCGATCAGCGTCGGCGTCGGGCCGAGGCGCCGGATCGCATCGGAGTAAAGAGACCAGACCGGGTCGCGGACCGGCGAATTATGCGCGTCGATGAGCAGCGGCAGGCCCGCGTCGTCGCTGTCCTCGGCATAGCCCGCGAGATGGATCTCGCCCACCGCGGACAGTGGAAAATCGGCGAGATAGCGGCCCGGATCGCGCCCATGATTGGTCGCGCTGACGAACACGTTGTTGACGTCGAGCAGGAGGCCGCAGCCGGTGCGGCGCCCAATTTCGCGCAAAAAATCGGTCTCCGCCCATGTGCTCTCCGCGAACACGACGTAAGTGGAGGGATTCTCCAGCATCATCGTCCGGCCAAGGGCGTTCTGCACTTCGTCGATATGCTCCGCCACCCGCGCCAGGGTTTCGTCCGTGTAGGGCAGGGGCAGGAGATCGTTGAGGAACGCGCCCTCGTGGGTCGACCACGCCAGGTGCTCGGAAACCAGGGCCGGCTCAAAGCGCTTCGCGACCGCGGCGAGCCTCTGAAGATGAGCGCGGTCGAGCGGCCCGGGCGAGCCGATCGAGAGCCCAACCCCGTGCAGGAAGAGCGGGTAAAGCTCGCGAATCGCATCGAGCCGGCGGTGCGGGGCGCCGCCGGCGCCCATATAGTTCTCCGCGTGGACCTCGAAAAACCCAAGTTCCGGACGCGTGTCGAGGATCGCCTCGAAATGCTCGGGCTTGAATCCGACGCCGACGCTTGGCGCGCCGAGGGCCTTAAAGGAACGATGGTCCGCGACGGTCATGGGTTTCTCCAAGGCCTGGCTTCGCGATTGAACAGTACTGGCGACTTCGCTGGCGCAACGAGGCATGTTACATCCCGTGTCAATTCGTGCTTCGAGCAAAATATTTCACCGGATTTGTAACGGCAGACGAAACGAAACGAAGCCCGTATGCAGGCCCAGACAATCAAGGGTGCGCCGGACGATCCTTGGTCTCGGCTGATGAGCGCCGCGATCGCGGGCGACGAGGGCGCGTACCGGCGGCTATTGGGAGACATCGCCCGGTCGCTCCGCGCGATGGCGCGCGGCGCGTTCTCGCGCGCCGGGGTGGGGGACGCGGACGTCGAGGATGCAGTGCAAGAGACCCTGTTGGCGATCCATCTCAAGCGGCATACCTGGGACCCAGGGCAACCGCTCGCGCCCTGGGTCTACGCGATCGCGCGCCACAAAGTCGTCGACGCGCTCCGCCGTCGCGGCCGGCGGAAGGTCGAGCCGCTTGAGAATTTCGAGGAGTTCCTCGCCGCGCCGGAGGCCGAGGACCCGCATGCGCTGAGCGACGCGCGCAAGCTCCTCGAGACGCTGGCGCCGCGCCAGCGCGACATCGTGACCTCGATCTCGCTCGACGGGCAGTCGATCGCGGCCACGGCGAAGCGCCTGTCAATGAGCGAGGTCGCGGTCAGGGTGGCGCTCCACCGGGCGCTGAAGTCGCTCGGCGCGACGTGGCGGAGGTCGGTCGAGTGAGAACCTCCGAATTCATCGCTGCGCTTGCCGCCGATCCCGTTCCGGAGCCCATCCGGCTCGGCAGGAGGGTCGTGGCGGCGCTCGCCATCGGTTTTCTTGGCAGCCTGGCGATCTACGCGCTGTTGATGGGCCCAAGGCCGGGCATCGCCGAGGCCGCCAAGACAGTGCGCTTTTGGCTGAAGTTCGTCGACGCGTTCGCGTTCGCCTTGCCGTCGCTGCTGCTGACGCTGCGGCTGGCGCGCCCAGACGCCAGGATCAGGACGCTCACGCTCTGGCTGATCGCGCCGTTCGCTTTGCTTGCCGCCGGAGTGGCCGTGGAATTGTTGGTCGTGCCGCAAAGCGAATGGCTCACCCGGCTCGTAGGCCACAACTCGATGTTCTGCATGCGGATGATTCCGCTTCTTGCTGCTCCCCTGCTCGCAGCGCTGATCGTTGCGCTTCGCGCCGGCGCCCCGCTTCACCCAGGTCTTACAGGAGCGCTCGCCGGCGCGGCCTCAGCGGGGATCGCGGCCCTCCTCTACGCCTCGCACTGCCCCGATGATTCGCCGCTGTTCGTGGCGACGTGGTATCCGCTCGCCACGCTCATCTGCATAGGCGTCGGCGCGCTGGCCGGCCGACGCTTTCTCGCCTGGTGATGAAGGGCCGGGTACGCTGCCGTGACGCGAGGAAGCCCCTGCAGACGCGAGTGCCCGCCAGCGTAACATCGATCTCCCTTGACGGCCGATCGATCGCCGCGACGGCGGAGCGCCGGTCGATGTCCGAGGTCGCGGTCAGGGTGGCGCTCCATCGGGCGCTCAAGTCGCCGGGCGCAGCCTTGCGGAGATCGGTCGAGTGAGAACCTCCGAATTCATCGCCGCGCTCGCCGCCGATCCCGTTCCCGAGCCGATCCGGCTCGCCCGGCGGGTCGTGGCCGCGCTCGCCATCGGCCTTCTCGGCAGCGTGGCGCTCTATGGTCTCCTGCTTCGTCCGAGGCCGGACATCGACGAGGCCATGCGGACGATGCGCTTCTGGCTGAAGTTCGTCGACGCGTTCGCCTTCGCATTGCCGACGCTCCTCCTGACGCTGCGGCTGGCTCGCCCTGACGCCAAGCCGAGGGTGCTTGCGCTCTGGCTTGCCGCGCCGTTCATTTTGCTCGCAGCCGGAGTGGTCGTGGAATTGTTGGTCGTGCCGCAAGGCGAATGGCTTACCCGGCTCGTGGGCACCACCGCGATGCACTGCACGATCACGATTCCGATGCTGGCCACTCCGATCCTCGCGGCGCTCATCGTCGCGATGCGCGCCGGCGCCCCGCTCCATCCGACGCTGACCGGCGCGCTCGCCGGGGCGGCGGCGGCAGGGGTCGGGGCCTTGGTCTACGGCTCGACCTGCCCTGGCGATTCGCCGCTGTTCGTGGCGACCTGGTATCCGCTCGCGACGCTCATCTGCATGGGGCTGGGCGCGCTGGCCGGCCGGCGGTTTCTGGCCTGGTGAGGCGCTGTCGGCGCGCTACTTCTTGATCAGCGGATCGAGGACCGCCTTGAGCTGGTCGATGGAGAGCTCGCCGCCATAGACCTTGCCGTCGATGACGAATGTCGGCGTGCCGTTCATCTTGATCTCGTCGGTGGCTCGCTTCCCGATGGCCACGATCGCGTCGGCCTTCTTTTGATCCTTGAGGCAGGCCATCGCCTGATCATGAGTGAGGCCGGTTGGACGCATGGCGGCGATCAGCGGCTCGAGCGGCTTGTCGACAAACGCCCACTTGTCCTGCTCAGCGAACAAAAGCTCGATCGCCGCGAACGCCTTGTCGTCGCCGATGCAGCGCGCCAGCACGAACGCCGCGACGTCGAGCGGGTTGCGAGGGAACTCGCGAAAGATGTACCGGACCTTGCCGGTGTCGATGTAGTCTTTCTTCAGCTCGGGAAAGATCTCGCGGCTGAAGGTCGCGCAGTGGGGGCAGGTCAAGGAGCCATATTCGACGACCGGCACGCCCGACGCGTCGCCGACCGTGAGTTCCCGCAACGGGCCGGGCTTGAGAACCGCGGCCATGTCGACCGTTCGATCGGGCTCGGGCGCCGCCGCGGCGGCAAAAGCGCCATTCGCAGCGAGCGCCGCGGCGGAAAAGACGGCGGCGAAAGCGAGCCGGCGAAGCGAGGCGAGGGCCAAGTCTAGCTCCTGGGGAGGGATAAGGGCGGGACGGCGGGACAAATGCGCACAAAGCCATGCGAGCGGCAAGTCCGCCCTTCGACGGCCTTTAGACAGAATGCGCGACTTGGAGGCGGGGGCTGGCTCACAACCGCGTTACCGGGCGCGCCAGCGATCTTGGCCGGTCAGAGCTAGCATGTTAGTGACGCGCGACAATTCGGGCGGCGAGCGAGGGGCGGCGAATGGAGTACCGGCAGCTGGGCAATTCGGGCCTCAAGGTTTCGGTCCTGACGATGGGAACCATGACCTTCGGCGGCAAGGGAAATTTCGCCAAGGTCGGCAATCTCCAGCTCGACGACGTGCGCAAGCTGATCGACATCGTCGCCGACGCCGGCGTCAATCTGATCGACACGGCGGATGTCTATTCGGGCGGCGCGTCGGAGGAATTGATCGGCGAGGCGATGGGGCAGAAGCGCAAGCCCGGCATGCTGATCGCCACCAAGGCGCGCTTTCCGATGGGCGAGGGCCCCAACGATCGCGGCCTTTCGCGTTGGCACCTGATCCGCGCCTGTGAAGCGAGCCTGAAACGGCTCAGGACCGACGTCATCGACCTCTATCAGGTGCACCAGTGGGACGGCCTGACCCCGCTCGAGGAGACGATGGAGGCGCTCGACAGTCTCGTGCGCGCGGGCAAGGTGCGCTACATCGGCTGCTCCAACTGGTCGGGCTGGCACATGATGAAGGCGATGGAGGTCGCGCGCCGCGATGGGCGCGTGCCCTTCGTCTCGGAGCAGATTCACTATTCACTTCAGGCGCGCGAGGCTGAATACGAGCTCATTCCCGTCGCGATCGACCAGAAGCTCGCGGTTCTGGCGTGGGCGCCGATCGCCGGCGGGCTGCTGAGCGGCAAGTATCGCCGCAACAAGGCCCAGCCGGAGGGAACCCGCCAGGTCGCGGGCTGGAACGAGCCGCCGGTGCGCGACGAGAATGCGCTGTGGGGAATCGTCGACGAGCTGGTCGCGATCGGCGAAGCGCACAAGGTCTCGGCGGCGCAGATCGCGCTGGCCTGGCTGCTCGGACGCCCGGCGGTGACGTCGCTGATCATAGGGGGCCGCACCGAGGCGCAGTTCCGCGACAATCTCGCCAGCGTCGATGTGAAGCTCGCCGACGACGAGCGCGCCCGCCTCGACAAGGCGAGCCTGCCGCCGCTCATCTATCCGTACTGGCATCAGTCACGGACGGCGAAGGACCGCCTAGGGCACGCGGATCTCGCGCTGCACGCGCCGTTCCTGAAGAACGGATAGCACCGCTTGGTCGGGATTGGCGAATGCGTGCAGGCTCTCGATCAAGGCGGGGTCTCTCCTGTTTTCCTCCTTGCCGGCGGAATGGACATCCAGCTCGGCAGGACATAGCGGCGTTCGAGCGGATCGGGAGTGCGCATGGCCTTTGATTTGATTGTTCGCAACGCCACGCTGCCGGACGGGCGCAAGGGGCAGGACGTCGCCATCGCCGCCGGCCGCATCGCCGCGATCGAGCCGGCTATCACGGCAGAAGCTAAGCGGACGATCGACGCAGGCGGATACCTTCTCGCGCCGCCATTCGTCGATTGCCACTTTCATATGGACGCGACGCTGTCTCTTGGCCTGCCGCGCCTCAATGTCTCCGGCACGCTGCTCGAGGGAATTGCGCTCTGGGGCGAGCTGAAACCCCTTCTCACGCATGACGCGGTGGCTGAGCGCGCGCTGCGCTATTGCGATCTCGCCGTCTCGCAGGGCCTGCTCGCCATCCGCAGTCATGTCGATGTGTGCGACGACCGGCTGGTGGCGGTCGAGGCGCTCATCGAGGTGAAAAAGAAGGTGAAGCCCTATCTCGATCTGCAGCTCGTCGCCTTTCCGCAGGACGGCTATTTCCGTTCACCGAATGCGGCGCTGAACCTCGAGCGCGCGCTCGACCTCGGCGTCGACGTCGTCGGCGGCATCCCGCATTTCGAGCGAACCATGGCGGACGGGGCCGCTTCGGTGAAGGCGCTCTGCGAGCTCGCGGCGCGGCGCGGGCTGAGGGTCGACCTGCATTGCGACGAGAGCGACGATCCGATGTCGCGGCACGTCGAAACTCTTGCTTGCGAGGCGCAGAGGCTCGGCCTCGGCGCGCGCGCGACAGGGTCGCACCTGACCTCGATGCATTCGATGGACAATTACTACGTCTCGAAGCTCCTGCCGCTGATCGCGGAATCCGGCATCTGCGCGATCGCCAATCCGTTGATCAATCTCACGCTTCAGGGCCGCCACGACACCTATCCCAAGCGGCGCGGAATGACCCGCGTCGCCGAGATGCGCGCGCTCGGGATTCCGGTCGCTCTCGGGCAGGATTGCGTGATGGACCCCTGGTATGGGCTCGGCGGCGCCGACATGCTCGATGTCGCGCATATGGCGGTTCATGGCGCGCCGATGACGAGCCGCGAGGCGATCCGTTGGACCTTCGACGCGGTGACCGAGATCCCGGCGCGCATCCTCGGACTCGAGGGCTACGGCCTCGCCGTCGGCGCCCATGCCGATATGGTGCTGCTACAGGCCGCCGACCCGATCGAAGCGGTGCGGCTGCGCGCGACGCGGCTTCTCGTCATCCGCCGCGGCGAGATCATCGCGCGGACGGCGCCGCGGACGACCGAGCTTTCGCTTGAGGGGAGGCCCGCGAGCCTCGATCCGGCGTCCTACGCGCCGAAAGCGGCGGGCTAAACGCTTGCGTGCTTCTTGAGCGCTTGCGTGCGGATGGCGGACAAGGTCGTGGTCGGCGTGATCGCGTCGGGATCGACTTTGACGTGCAGGATCGAAGGCAGCCCGGACGCCAGCGCCCGCTCGTATGCGGGCAGGAACCCCGCCGTCTCCTCCACCGTTTCGCCGTGGCCGCCGAAGGCGCGCGCGTAAGCGGCGAAATCAGGATTGCGCAAAGCCGTGGCCACCACCCGTCCGGGATACATGCGCTCCTGATGCATGCGGATCGTGCCATACATGCCGTTGTCGACCACCACCACGACGACGGCTAAGCCATATTGCACGGCGGTGGCGAATTCCTGCCCGTTCATAAGAAAGTCGCCGTCGCCTGCGAAGCAGACGACGGTGCGCTTTGGATAGCGGCGCTGTGCGGCGATCGCCGCCGGCAAGCCGAAGCCCATCGACCCCGACGTCGGGCCCAATTGTTGCTCGATCGCGCGGAAGCGCAGGAAACGGCCGACCCATATCGAGAAGTTGCCCGCGCCGTTGGTGAAGATGCCGTCGGGCGAGCGACGGCGGATCGCGAACATGATCTCGCTCAATTGCACCGGGCCCGGATTGGCCGGCGCCTGCTCGCTCCAGTCGAGATAATCGGCCCGCGCGGCGCGCGTCTCGGCCGACCAGCGGATCTTGGCCGGCGGCTCAACGCCTTCGAGGGAAGCGCAGAACTCGGGCGTCGTGGCGACGATTCCGAGGGTGGGCGCGTAGTTGCGGCCGATCTCGTGAGCGTCCGCGTGGACGTGCACGAGCTTTTGCGTTGGGGCCGGAATGCCGAACAAAGTATAGGATTGCGACGCCGCCTCCGACATGCGCCCGCCGACAAGAAGAACAAGATCGGCCGTTTCGACCCGCGCTTTGAGCTTGGGATTGATCGAGAGGCCGACTTCTCCAGCGAAATTGTCATGCTCGCCGTCGAAGGCGCTCGAGCGGCGAAAGGAGCCCGTGACCGGCAGCTCGAACCTTTCGGCGAACCGGGCGAAGGCGGCGCTCGCCCGCTTTGTCCATCCGCTCCCGCCGAGGATGGCGACTGGGCGCTCCGCCGCCCACAGCATCTTCTGCAATTCCGCCATTTGCGTCAGGCCCGGCCAGATCGGAACCGCCTCCGCGCGCGGGGCGTCCTTGACCGCGGCCATTTCCGTCAGCATGTCCTCGGGCAGCGCGATCACGACCGGCCCGGGCCTGCCCTGCATCGCAATGTGGAACGCGCGCTGGACGACCTCCGGCACTTGCGCGGCAGATTCGATTTGCGTCGCGAGCTTCGTGGTCGAGGCGAAAAGGGCGCGGTAGTCCATCTCCTGGAAGGCGCCGCGTCCCATCATCGCCCGCTCGACCTGGCCGATGAACAGGATCATTGGCGCGGAATCGTGCTCGGCGATGTGAAGCCCGTGCGCGGCGTTGGTCGCGCCGGGGCCACGCGTGACAAAGCAGATTCCAGGCCGCCCGGTGAGCCGCCCCTCGGTCAGCGCCATCATCGCCGCGCCCGCCTCCTGGCGGCAGACGGTGAGCTCGATCGGGGCGTTGCTCATCGCGTCGAGGGCGGCGAGATAGGATTCGCCCGGAACGCAATAGGCGCGCTCGACCCCCTGCGCGACGAGCTGGTCGACGAGAATCTGTCCGCCTGATCGCAAGCCCTCGCCCAACGCCGCGCCTCGCTTCCCGTCTTGTTTGCTGGTCCTGTTTGGCAGGTCACGCCATTCTTTTCAATCGCGGGCGCCTGCGGCGGCGTCGCCTTGCGCGCAAGGCGACTTCCGGCCATCTTATCCCCATGTCGGCCCCCGGAGAACGTCCCGCCGAGTCGAGCGCGCTGACGACGCTCAATGCCCGTTCGCGTGAGATCTTCCGCAACATCGTCGACTCGTACCTCTCGACCGGCGAGCCGGTCGGCTCGCGGCATCTGTCGCGCCTCTTGCCGATATCGCTGTCGCCGGCTTCGGTTCGCAACGTGATGCAGGACCTCGAGGAGCTCGGCCTCATCTACGCTCCGCACGCCAGCGCCGGACGCCTGCCGACGCAGCAGGGCTTGCGGCTCTTCGTCGACGCCCTGCTCGAGTTTGGGGATTTGGGACGCGAGGAGCGTGCGCGCATCGACAGTCAAGTGCGGGCGGCCGCGGAGGAGGGTGGGTTCGAAGGCGCGCTCGCAGAGGTGACGGGCCTCTTGTCGGAATTGACCCGCAGCGCCGGCGTGGTGCTGACCAGCAAGACCGACGGGCGCCTCAAGCACGTCGAATTCGTGCGTCTGGAGGCATCCCGGGCGCTCGCGATCATGGTCGCCGAGGACGGCTCGATCGAGAATCGGGTGATCGCGACGCCCCCCGGCATGCCTGCTTCCGCCCTGGTCGAGGCCAGCAACTTTCTCAACGCTCGTATTCGCGGCCGCACCCTCTCCGAACTGACAGCGGAAATCGAAGCCGCCCGCAGCGAGGCGCGGCAGGAGCTCGACGACATCGCCGCCCGCCTGGTCGAAGCCGGCCTTGTCTCATGGTCCGGCGCCGGAGGGCCGCGCGATCAATTGATCGTTCGCGGGCAGGCCAACCTGCTCGGCGAGCTGCGCGCCTCGGAGGATCTCGAGCGCATTCGCACGCTGTTCGCCGACCTCGAGACCAAGACTGACGTGATCGAGCTTCTGCATCGCGCCGAGACCGGCGAGGGCGTCAAGATTTTCATCGGCTCGGAGAACAAGCTGTTCTCGCTCTCCGGATCCTCGATGATCGCGGCGCCGCTCAGGGACACCGACCACCGCATCGCCGGCGTGCTCGGAGTCATCGGGCCCACGCGCCTCAATTATGGCCGCATCGTGCCGATGGTCGAATATGCGGCACAAGTGCTTGGCGAGCTCAAGCGCCAGCGCTAGGCCATGGCCTTGTCTTCGTTGCCGGGAGAAACGCAATGTCGAACGCGTCGAACGTCGGGAGCGCCCATAATCTCGGCGAAGCCATCGAGCGCCTGAGGGAAAAATGGGCGGCCATCACCGCCTTCGGCGTGTTTCTGGTCGTTCTCGGCGTCGCGGCGCTGTTCTTTTCGCTCATTGCAACCATCGTGACGGTGACGCTTAACGGCGTTCTGTTCCTGATTGCCGGCGCGGCCGAGATCGGTATCGGCATGCATTCGCGCACCTGGGGACGATTTTTTCTCTGGGTGGTCGGCGGCCTTCTCTATCTCGCCGTCGGGGTCCTGTGCATCGTCGATCCCGTCCTCGCTTCGGCCGCGCTGACGCTTGTCCTTGGCGCCGCCCTCATCGCCGCGGGGGTGGTGCGGGCCTTCCTGGCTGCGCAGCTTCCGCCCGACCAGCCGCGTGCGCTCATCTTTCTCGCTGCCGCGGTCACGATCCTGCTCGGTTTGATCATTTTCAGTCGCTGGCCGGTCGACAGCGTTTATGTCCTCGGCACTCTGCTCGGCGTCGACCTCCTGTTTCACGGGGTTGGATGGGTGAGCTTCGGCATGGGGTTGCGCCCGGCTTGAGCCGGATTCTTCCGCTGGACATTTGGGGGATCGACAATGACGAAGTGGGTTTACTCCTTCAGCGCCGAGTGCGCCGAAGGCCGGGCGGAGATGAAGAACCTGCTCGGCGGCAAGGGCGCCAATCTGCACGAGATGGCCTCGCTCGGACTGCCCGTCCCGCCGGGTTTCACCGTCACCACCGAAGTCTGCTCCTACTTCTACGCCAATGGCAAAACCTATCCCTCCGATCTCGCGGCGCAGGTGGACGCGGCGGTCGCGGAGGTTGGCCGCCTGACCGGCCGGACATTCGGCGACGCGGCCAATCCGCTGCTTGTTTCGGTGCGGTCCGGGGCGCGCGCCTCGATGCCCGGCATGATGGACACCGTGCTCAACCTCGGTCTCAACGACACGTCGGTCGAAGCTCTGGCCAGGACCTCGAACGACGCGCGTTTCGCGTATGATTCCTATCGCCGCTTCATTCAGATGTACTCGAACGTCGTGCTGGAGATCGACGTCCACAATTTCGAGGACATTCTCGAGCAATACAAGGAAGCCAAGGGCTATTCGCTCGACACAGACCTCAGCGCGGAGGATTGGCGCGCCGTGATCGCCGACTACAAGGCGCGGGTCGTCGAGGAGATCGGCAAGCCCTTCCCGCAAGATCCGCGCGACCAGCTCTGGGGCGCGGTCGGCGCGGTGTTCTCGTCATGGATGAACCAGCGCGCCATCACCTACCGGCGTCTCAACCATATTCCGGCCGAGTGGGGCACTGCGGTCAACGTGCAGGCGATGGTGTTCGGCAACATGGGGGAAACGTCGGCCACCGGCGTCGCCTTCACCCGCAATCCCTCGACCGGCGAGAAGGCGCTCTACGGCGAGTTTCTCGTCAACGCTCAGGGCGAGGATGTCGTCGCGGGCATCCGCACGCCCCAGAACATCACCGAGGCGGCGCGGAAGGGCGCCCATTCCGACCGGCCGTCGCTCGAAGCGCTGATGCCCGGCGTTTTCAAGCAATTCGCCGACACGACCGAGCTTCTCGAGAAGCATTACAAGGACATGCAGGATCTCGAGTTCACCGTCGAGCGCGGCAAATTGTGGATGCTGCAGACCCGCAACGGCAAGCGCACGGCGAAGGCTGCGCTCAAGGTTGCGGTCGAGATGGCGAACGAAGGCCTCATCTCGCGCGAGGACGCGGTGGCGCGAATCGAACCGGCGACGCTCGATCAGCTCCTGCATCCGACGCTGGACCCGAAAAACAAGCCGCCCGCCCTCGCCACGGGCTTGCCTGCCTCCCCCGGCGCGGCCAGCGGCGAGATCGTATTTTCCGCCGACGAGGCGCAGGCTCTGCGTCAGGCCGGACGAAGATCGATCCTGGTCCGGGTGGAGACGAGCCCTGAGGACATTCACGGCATGCACGCCGCCGAAGGCGTCGTGACCACGCGCGGCGGCATGACCTCGCACGCCGCGGTGGTCGCGCGCGGCATGGGCAAGCCCTGCGTTTGCGGCGTGAGCTCAATCCGCATCGACTATGCGCAGCAGACGATGACGGCGGGCGCCGCAACGCTGAAGAAGGGCGACATCCTCACCATCGACGGCGGCTCGGGCGAAGTGATGGCGGGCGCGGCGCCCATGGTGAAGCCCGAGATGACCGGCGATTTCGCCATCCTCATGGGCTGGGCCGATTCGGTGAGGCGCATGAAGGTGCGCGCCAATGCCGAGACCGCGGCGGATGCGCGCGTGGCCCGCTCGTTCGGCGCGGAGGGCATCGGGCTCTGCCGCACCGAGCACATGTTCTTCGACGGCGAGCGCATCGTGGCGGTGCGCGAAATGATCCTCGCCGACAACGAGCAGGGACGGCGCGCCGCGCTCGCCAAGCTTCTCCCGATGCAGCGCAAGGACTTCGCAGAACTGTTCGAGATCATGAGCGGGCTGCCGGTCACCATCCGCCTGCTCGATCCGCCGCTGCATGAATTCCTGCCGCACACTGACGCCGAGGTCGACGAGGTCGCCAAGGCGATGAAGGTGAGCGCGGAGAAATTGCGCGCGCGCGCGGCGGAGCTGCACGAGTTCAACCCGATGCTCGGCTTCCGCGGCGTGCGCCTCGCCATCCGCTATCCGGAGATTGCGGAAATGCAGGCGCGCGCGATCTTCGAGGGCGCGGTCGAGGCGGGACGCAAGACGGGCAAGCCCGTGGCGGCCGAGATCATGGTGCCCCTGGTGTTCGGACGGCCCGAACTCGACCTCGTCAGGACGATCATCGTCGCCGTGGCCGAAGCCGTCGCCAAGGAAACGGGAGTGAAAACACCCTATCAGGTCGGCACCATGATCGAACTGCCGCGCGCTGCGCTGCGCGCCGGCGAAATCGCCGAGAGCGCTGAGTTCTTCTCGTTCGGCACCAACGACCTGACCCAGACCACGCTCGGCGTATCGCGCGATGACGCGGCCTCGTTCCTCGGCTTCTACACCGTCAAGGGACTCTTGAAGGCCGATCCGTTCGTGACCCTGGACACCGAAGGCGTCGGCGAACTCGTCACCATCGCCGCCGAGCGCGGCCGCAGCGTCCGCCCCGACATCAAGCTCGGCGTGTGCGGCGAGCACGGCGGCGATCCGGCCTCGATCGCCTTCTGCGAGCAGGCCGGCCTCGACTACGTCTCGTGCTCCCCCTTCCGCATCCCCATCGCCCGCCTCGCCGCCGCGCAAGCGGCGCTTGGCAGGAAGGCCGCAAGCACGGCGTGAGGTGGGGCGGTCATTTTTCGGGGACTCCGGCCTTGAGTAGGCCGTCGAGAATGGGTTCAAGACCCGCGAGAAATGTCGGGTTGTCGCTCACTGCCGTCCAATTGACGCGGGCGCGGGAGATGCTGGAGGACGGGTTGAGCGCGATAGCGGCCTTGACTGTCGAACGCGCCTCGTGGGACCGGCCAAGCTGCGCGAGGGCGGCTGCTAACATAAGATATGCAAAGGAATAGCTTCGGGTTGCCTCGATCGCCCGTCGACACCAAGAGACCGCTTGCTCCCAACTTCCCAGGTGGTTCTTCGCGGCGCCAACGTAAGTCATCCAGATGTACGCCATTGTATCGCGCGGACTGAGGCGGAGCGCGTCGGCAATGTGAGCCTCTGTTTCTTCGGCGCGACCGAGTACAATCTTACCGAGTCCGATAGTGGAGTGGGCGTAGGCGAGATTTCGGTCCAGCGCCAGCGCATGTTCGCATTCAGCGACGCCCTCCGCGGCGCGTTTGGTGCAGATGTGGACGAGCCCGAGGTAGAGATGTGCGCGCGCATGGTCCGGAACGGAAGACACGGCCTTGGTCAGTTTCACTTCGGCCGCCGCGAATGCCGTCACAGGATTGGTAACAAAAAAATATCCACCCTCAAGCTCGTCAACGCGGGCCGATCCGATGAGCGCATCGACATTGTCGGAGTCAGCGACGAGCGCGCGATCGAAAAACCTGCGAGCTTGGGCAACACTGTCCGGAGTCATGCCCTTATTGAGCCAGGCCATGCCCTGAAAATAGAGGTCCATCGAGTTGGGGTTCGGAGCCTGTTCTGCACGCCGCGCCTCGGCGGCGACCAACTGAGCGCCGAGCGCGTTCGCCAACCGCGCAACGATTTCGTCCTGCATGTCGAATAGATCAGCTAGCGGCTTGTCGAACCGCTCCGCCCAGAGATGATTCCCGGTTTCGGCGTCGATGAGTTGCACGTTGACGCGCATTCGGTTTCCTGCGCGCTGAACGCTGCCTTCGAGGACATAGCGGACGTTCAACTCGCGGCCGGTCTGTTTCAGATCAACGGCCTTGCCCTTGTAGGTGAAAGCAGTATTTCGGCCAATCACCAGGGCCGCTCGGATCCTTGAGAGGTCGGTCGTCAGGCTCTCGGTGACCCCGTCGACGAAATGCTCCTGCTCCGCGTCGCCGCCGATGTTGGCGAACGGCAGCATCACAAGGGAAAGCCGCGGCGGCTCACGCTTCTCGAAGGGCGAAACGCTTGACGCGGCTGCGAAGCCAGGACTCAGCGCGTAGACGCGCATCGGTCTAGCGATATTCTTCAGCGCCTTCTCACCGAGATCGACGAACGCTTCCTTGAGCTTGTCGCGCACCTGACGCCACGCGTCCTCGGAGAGGCAGACACCACCCGGCTCCGCGAAAGCCTCAAGCCGTGCCGCGATGTTGACGCCGTCGCCCATAAGGTCGCCGTCGCTCTCCTCGATAACATCACCAAGATGGACGCCCATCCGAAGCTCGATCCGACGCTCCGACCGCAGGCCGGAATTGTGTTCGATGATCCCGTTCTGCAGCCCGATCGCACAACGCACGGCGTCGACAACGCTGCGGAACTCAGCAATGAATCCATCGCCGGTGCGATTGACAACCCGACCGAGATGCGCGGCAATCGCGGGATCAATCAGATGGCTGCGCAACCCCCGCAGCCGCGCCAGCGTTCCCTCTTCATCGGCCCCCGCGAGCCGGCTATAGCCGACAACATCGGCGACCAGGATCGCAGCGATCTTCCGCGTTTCCGCCATTGGCGCCCGCCCCGAGATTTGGCGATGCTATCATGAATGACGCGTCGGCGCCCTCGCATGGCCCGAGCGGCCAGCGTCAACACGCCTCCGCCCTGACCGCTTGGGCTGGCCATATTATACTGTGTGTACATGCCTAAATATTCCCCCGGCGCATTGAATAGAGGCGCCGGCGCAGGCTCCATTTTGACCTCTCTGCGAGCGCGGAACTAAACGGGGTCGTAACCCTTTGAAATCCTGAGGGCGCGCCGGTAAGATTGCCGTTAGGCTCGGTTGCGCCGCCGAAAGGCGCGCCGGCGAGCGCGCGCCGCTCGCCTTCATCTGGTATGAGTGGAGCGTCGTCCGCAATGTGCGCCGCGGTCCGGAAATCCTCGACGGCAAGTGGCAATTCCCGGAGCCTCAGCCAGCGGATTAGCACGCTGGTGGGGTAGAGCGGACTCTCTCAAACCCCGCGATTTCCGAGCGCAAAGTCGACGCGCAAATTTCCCGATGGGTGGACGGCGACGGCCCGCGCTCTCCGGCGCCGATGCGCCACAACGTAGTCGTCGCCGCGTGGTCGTCGCCGCGAACTGCACTTCGAGATGTTGCCGCAGGCGCCCGAGACGCGACGATGCTCAGAGGAAACGCGTATCAGCCGGCTCACGATCAAAGCGATCGTGAAGGCCGTCGACGTACTGGATCGGCCCCGCCGCCAGTTCCTCAAGATCAACCTCGTTGAGCAAGGGAACCTGAACGGCGTAGAAAACGCCCATGGCTTCCATTTCGCCCCGCCCGGGCGTGCGAATGCCGCATATTTTGCAGAAATGAAATTCGATCCCCGGCCGAGGCTTCCCCGGCGGCGTCCACTGATAGTTCGCTTGGGACTCGGCGCCAGAGGTTAGGCGATAGCGGCTAGCCGGGACGATGGTGAGCCAAGACCGAGCCTTAGCGCAGCTCGAACAGTTACACTTTACCGTTCCCTGGGCGATGTCGATTTCAGCTTCGAAGCGAACAGCGCCGCAGTGGCAGTTGCCGGAGTGAATTTTCAGGGTCATGTTCGAGCCTTCACTTTAATCGTCGAAATGGTTTCGACGATAGTTGCGCTCCTATTACGTTCGCCGAACGCTGCGAGATACGCGTAACGTGTTCTCGTCGCCAATAGGCTCGCAGGACGGGCGCCGGCTTACGCACCCTCAACGGCGACTGAGCCAGCCGCCTCAAGAACCCAGGAACTCTTAATGTAGTCGGTGATGCCTACGATCTGGTTGCCGAATACCGCAAGGCGGACGACCGAGAAGGGTGTCAACCCGTCAACATCGTCACGCAAGATCACGACAACCGTCTCGCCGTCCACTCTGCCAAGCGCCATTCGCCAGGGGACTATGGGACGCTCATATTCGACAAAGTAGGGTGAGTCGGCAAGGCGGTCTGCGAAACAGTCGGCCACTCGCAGGCGCGCGTCTGCGCTCGCGAGTTCACGCACACCATCCCAGTCATGTCTATTGAACCGATCAACATACAGGCGGAGCAACTCCAAAGTCTCCTTGCTCGTTTTGGATTTGCTGTCGGCCGTCCTGGGCAGCGTCGTAAGTTTAGCGCGGCCCCGATTGAGGGCGGCCCTAACGCCGCCGACCGTGGAATCAACGAGATCAGCAATCTCGTCGAGCGAATATTCAAAAACGTCCTTCAGCAGGACGCAGGCTCGCTCTTTGGGCGGCAGATTCACGACAAGCCACTCGATCGCTCGGTCGACCTCTCGGCCTGGAGTTTCGACCGGCAGAACCGTTTCGGGGCCAGCAGCGGCAGCTTCGGCCTCCTCGCGAACTTCGCGGCGGCGAAGGAAGTCGATGCAGCGATTGTGAACGATTCGGAACAACCAGGGACTGACCGCCCGGCTGTCATCAAAGGTGTCAAGCTTGCGATAGGCCTCGAACACCGCTTCCTGCATCACGTCTTCACCGTCCAGCACGGAGCCGGTCATCCGTGCGCAGTATCGGTGGAGCCTGGGGCGGAGATCTGTGATGGTTTCGAGAAACGCAACATATCTCGCCTCGACGAGGCCGGTTGCATCGAGTTTCGACTGGAGGTCAGCTTGGATTTCCATATCGACCAGTACGCAGGCGAACACTCTTGGGATACGCCCAAACTGGTAAGAATGTGAAGTTAAGTCCGCGTTTTCACCTAAGCCTTCACCCGATCGCGGCCTTAGACGCTCTCGGAGCGGAGGTCTGTTCTGGCTGAACCGCAGGGGTCGAAAGAATGGCGACGATGAGACGTAGGTCCGCCGACTATAGGCCCGCTCTTCGCCACCCGTAGAGGCCTTCCATGGCGCTCTCTGCAATGACCAATATGGGTCGTTTGGCGGCCGGCGGCTCTCATACGCGGCGAGCCAGCGGCCGAGCGATCGAGCGAGTGGCTAATTCGACGCGGCCGTTCGCGGGGCCTGGCCGGTCGCGCCGCCGAGGCTCAGCCACACGTTCGGATCGTCCTGGGCCTGGCGCTTGTAGAACTGATAGCCGGTGGCGCTCCACGGACGGACCTCGTCAGACAGGTTGTCGAGCACGAAGTCTCCGCGGTCGGTCTTGACGGTGAGCACCGCATGGCCCTCGCCATTGAGGTCGCGCACGATCGTCATGAGCAGCGCCTGGCGGGGAAAGCCGCGCTCGACGAGCAGCTTGCGCTTGAACAAAGCGTAGATCTTGCAGTCGCCCTTGCCGTCGACCGGGTAGTCCCAATGGTCGAGCGTCGTTCCCCAATGGTCGAGGTTGCTGATCGGCTCGATGGCGTTGTTCGCCTTCAGGTTGATCTCGGTGAGGACCTTCCAGGTCTGCCGGGTCAGCCGCACTTCCATGGGCTTGAGCTTGCCGAGCGTGCACTCTTCGGCGTGGCGGTTGCAGAAGTCGACCCAGCCGTAGGGAATCGAGGCTTCGCCGCCGACGGGCATGCGGGGGGCCCGGGGAAGCCCCGGCTCGGACGCCTCCACGAAGGTGATCCACGCGAAGCCGAAGATCAGCGCGGGAGCCACAAAGCGAAAAATCCGAGAGAGCATTGGTTGTCCGCCAGGTTCGATGCGGACACTATCGCCGCCGCGGCTTGGCGGGCGCCGAAAAAAATCCCTCGAATTTTATCGATCGGCGCGCGTTCGGGCCGCGAATTTCGTTAACGTTGACGATATGTGAGCCTCGTCCCCCGCGGCCGCAGAGAGCCGGCGGCGCTTCGGTGGACATCGGGGCGCGCTCCGGTCGAGGGGAGCGGGATGTCGGCGCCCGGCGCCGGGCCGCAATCGGCGAGGCCCAATGCGGTGCGGATCAGCGGCTCTCTCGAAAGGGCATTGGCTCTATGACGAGCGCGATCTGCCAAAATGATCGTCGTTTCCGCGGCTCTCCTCGCCGTCGCGTGAGGCGGGGCGTCCGGCCTCAGCCGCTATTTCGCCGCGCCTGCCGCGGCCTCGGCGCTCTGGGCCTGCGCGTGCTCGGCCGCGACATAGGCGTAGTGGTCGGGCACGTACATGTCTTTCGGGACCGGGTTGCGATGATACTCGGGGTTGTGCGCGCGCGCCGGCAGGATCGGCTTCTCGTGCGGCACCTTCTGGTATGGCACCCGGGTCAAAAGGTGGGCCATGCAATTGAGACGGGCGCGTTTCTTGTCGACCGCTTCGATCACCCACCACGGCGCCTCGGGGATGTGAGTGCGCTCGAGCATTATCTCCTTGGCCTTGGTGTAGGCCTCCCAGCGGCTCCGCGATTCAAGGTCCATCGGCGAGAGCTTCCACTGTTTGAGCGGGTCGTTGATGCGCATCAGGAAGCGCATGTGCTGCTCGTCGTCAGTGATCGAGAACCAGTACTTGACCAGCACGATCCCCGAACGCACGAGCAGGCGTTCGAACTCCGGCGCAGACTGGAAGAAGTCCTCGTATTCCTCGTCGGTGCAGAAGCCCATCACCCGTTCGACGCCGGCGCGATTGTACCAGCTGCGATCAAACAGCACGATCTCGCCGCCGGCGGGCAGGTGCGGCACGTAGCGTTGGAAGTACCATTGGGTGCGCTCGCGCTCGGTCGGCGCGGGCAGCGCCACGGCGCGGCAGACGCGCGGGTTGAGGCGCTGCGTCACGCGCTTGATCGCGCCGCCCTTGCCCGCCGAATCGCGCCCCTCGAAGATGACGACCAGCTTGAGCTTCTTGGCTACAACCCAGTCCTGCAGCTTGATCAGCTCGCGCTGCAGCCGCAGCAACTCCTTGAAATAGAGGCGCCGCGGCAAGGAATCGTGCAGTTGAAGATGTTCGCTCTCCGACAGGAGGTTGGCGAGCTCGTCGTCTTCAAGGTCGAGCTCGATATCCTCGTTGAAATTGTCCCGAATCTCGGCATGGACGCGTCGTTGGAGCTTGCTGCCCGTACGTCTTTTATCCGCGCTCATTGTTCGCTTCCCTGATTTTTTGTCCGCGGCGCGACGAGATGGCGGCGGCAAGCGAAATGTTCGACGATCGCTGCGACAGTTTTGCGACAGGCCCGCCCCTCAGATCAGGATCGGCGCGGAGCCCGCCGCCTTGAAAGCTCGCGTCGCGGTCGGCGCCAAACGTTCGACCGGCGCTTGACTCTGCCGACCGCAATCGTCCCTTTTGCCCAAAGACAAGCGAACGCCTGCCGAAACGGAGGACCTTTAGCCCGACCCATGACTTCTAGCCATTCGGACAATCCCGATCAATCGCAGGAGGCGGTTTTCCGCTTTCTCGCCGATCCCAGGACGTATGGGCTGGCCAAGCCGGTGGGTCGCGTAGACACCGCCAACGCGGTCGTCTTTCTCGCCGGCGCCGACGCCTACAAGGTGAAGCGCGCGGTCAAGTTTCCGTTCATGGACCTGTCGACCCTCGACAAGCGGCGGGAGGCTTGCGAGGCCGAGATCGCTGTCAACCTTCCCCTGGCGCCGCAAATCTATCTCGCTGCCCTGCCGGTTACGCGGCAGGGCGGGACGTTCGCGATCGGGGGAGATGGCGAGATCGCCGAATGGGCCGTCCATATGCGCCGGTTCGACGAGAACGCCACGCTCGACCGGATCGTCGAACGGGGCGGCGTCCCGGACGCGATCATCGACAAGGCGGCGCTCGCCATTCGTCGCTCGCACGCCCGCGCGCCGATCAGGGACGCCGCGCAAGCCACGCGCGCTCTCGAGACTTACATCGAGCAGAACGACGCCGCCTTCGCCGAGCGGCCCGATATCTTCGGTCCCGCGGCCGCGCGCAAGCTGACCCGCGATGCGCGGCTTGCCTTCGCAATCGTGCGACCGGTCCTGCTCAGGCGCGGCGGCGGCCGCTTCGTCCGCCGCTGTCACGGCGATCTGCACCTGCGCAACATCGCGCTCATCGATGGCGAGCCGACTTTGTTCGACGCGGTCGAGTTTTCCGACGAGATTGCGAGCGGGGACGTTCTCTACGATCTGGCCTTTCTGCTGATGGATCTGGAGGAGCGGGGCCTGCGCGCCGGCGCTAACCGGCTTTTCAACCGCTATCTCGCGCCCGAGCCGCCGGAGGCCTTGACCGGGCTCGTCGCGCTGCCGCTTTTCCTAAGCCTGCGCGCCGCGATCCGCGCCAAGGTCGAGGCCGCGGGCGCCGACCGGCTCGCGGGCGGAAAGCGTGATGAAGCGCGTGCGCTCGGGCGCCGCTATTTCGATCTCGCAATCCGGTTTCTCGCTTACCTTCCACCCCGGCTGGTCGCCGTCGGCGGGCTCTCCGGCGTGGGAAAAAGCGCTCTCAGTGGCGCGCTCGCCCCTGAGATTGGCCGGGCGCCCGGCGCGCTGTGGCTGCGCAGCGACCTCGAGCGCAAGGCGATGTTCGCAGTCGCGGAGACGGCGCCGCTGCCAGCCTCGGCCTATTTGAGCGACGTCACGCGCGACGTCTATCACCGGCTCATCGACAAGGCCCGGATCGCGCTCAGGGCGGGGCAGTCGGTCTTGCTCGACGCAACTTTCGCGACGGCCGCCGAGCGCAGCGCTGTGGCCAACGCGGCGGCCGAACTCGGAGTCGGCCTCACCGGGCTCTTTCTCGACGCGCCCCTTGCGACGCGCTTCGCGCGCATCGCTTCCCGGCGCAATGACGCTTCCGACGCCGACGCCGATGTGGCGCGCCGGCAGACGATGGATTCTCTGAGCGAGAGAGGATGGACGGCGCTCGATGCTTCGGGCAGCTTGAGCGAAACGATGGCCCTGGCGCGGCTCAAGGGCGCCTGACGGGCGGGGAGAGAACCATCCGCCGCCACACCCTGGGTTGACCGCGGGCCGCGATCCTTCTCACGAAATGTTCATGTCGCGTTCAGTGGAACGGCTGCATGGAGGGAAATGAGACTCGGCGAATCGCGGGGCCGGGAGAGGGCTGGCTAAATCGCCTGGGAACCCGCGTCGGAGGTAGTGACGATGATCATGAAGTCTTTCAGGGTTGCGCTTTCGGCGCTTTTGTTCGCCGGCGGCCTCGGTCTGGCCTCGACCGGCGCCGCGCAGGCGCAAAGCATCATGAAGCAGTGCGGCGAGGACTGGAAGGCCGCCAAGGCGAACAACACCACCAACGGCATGAAATGGCCGGAATTCCTGAAGCAATGCCGCGTTCAGAAGGAAGCCGCCGCGCCGGCCCCGGCCCCCGCCGCGGCTCCCGCGCCCGCTCCGCTCGCCCCGGCGCCGGCGCAAACTTACCAGCCGAAGCCGAAACCCATGCAAGCCGCTCGCGCGACAGGCGCTGGCCAATTCAGCTCGGAGGCGGAAGCCAAGGGGCGCTGCCCAGGCAGCACCGTGGTCTGGGTCAACACCAAGGGCAAGTCCCACACCTACCACTATTCGGGCAGCCGCTGGTACGGCACGACGAAGCAGGGCGCCTATATGTGCGAAGCCGACGCCGGAGCCGCAGGCTACCATGCGTCGAAGAGCAGGACGGAACAGCAGAAGCAGTAGCCCTAGCAAAGGCTTCATACGTCGATGAGCCGCGCTGGCGGGGAGCGCGCGGCTCGCGTCCGGGCAATCAATGGAGGTTGGCGGCTCGCCCGTCGCTGCGCGAAAGGCTGGATCTTCGAGGGCTCCGGTGCGCCTGCTCGGGCCTGAGGCACTCGAGCAGCCTCGGCCACCCCTAGACCACGAGAGCGCTTGCGGTCAAACCTCATCTGCCGCACAATCGGTTTGCCTTTTTCCGGCAGGGACTTTGAGGGCGAAGTCTAAGCTCTGGCTCATGGATCTTTTGATGGGGAGGCGAACGCTCGTCTCGGGGCGATGCGGGTCGCCCTCGCCGCGGCGAGGCGATCGCGCTGGCGTCCGACCGGTGGTTGGATCGGCGCGGGCTGATCAAGACCAGGCGCGCTCTTCAGGCATAGATGGATGAAGGACCCTCGCTGGCGCCGAAGGCTGGTCCCGACGACAGCGAGCGCGCTTTTGGCGCTCGCCGCCGTCTCCGGGGCGCGCGCGAACTGCGTGAGCGTCACGGGGAATCACGTCTTCGCCCTCGCCGCGGGAGACGATTGCTCCGCCTCCGGAGCGTACCATCCGACCCTGCCGGTTCCGGCGCCTCCCGCGAATATCGTCGGGCTCTTCGCGCAGAACGGCGGCTCGATCACCGCCAACTCCGGAGCAACGTTCGTCACTGTCACCGCGAACGCCGCCACTGGCAGCTACGGGATCTGGAGCGAAGGCGCGGCGACCGGAACTCCGCTTCTCCCGTCGCGAATCGACCTCGCCGTTCCCGTCACGGTCACGACGTCGGGCGCCAGTTCCTTTGGGCTCTACGCCAGCGGCGGCGGCGCGATCTCGACGCCGGGCGGGGTCAGCGTCACCACGAACGGCGCGAGTTCGATAGGGATTTATGCTTCGGGCGCCGCCTCGACGATCGCGGTCACGGGCGCGTCGATTGTCGCTAGAAATTCCCTATCGACCGGCGTTCAGGCGGACGCCGGCGGCCTTGTGACCCTGGCCGGCGGGTCGGTGTCGCTCGAGCTGGCGGCGACCGATGGCGAGGGTCTGCTTGCAACGGGCGCCGGCTCGGGGATTTCGGCCACCGGAACCTCGGTTGTCACCAACGGGGTGGACGCGATCGGCGCACTGAGCGTCTCGGGCGCCAATCTCGTCCTCAATGGCGGCAGCGTGACGACGAACGGCGACGGGTCTGCGGGATTGGTGACCATTTCCGGCTCGCTGTCGGCGACCGGAGTCTCGATAACCACAAACGGCAGCGTGGATTTGGCTGGCCTCGAGTCGCAAGGCGTCTCGATTGGGGGCCCCGGGGCGACCGGGGCGCTGATCGGCGACACAATCATCACGTCTGGCGCCGAAAGCGATGGCATTCTCGCCGAGGCGAGAGGCGTGGCCAGGCTGAGCGGCGCCAGTGGCGTCACCACGACTGGGGACGACTCGATCGGGCTCCACGCGCTGAGCGGCGGCGTCATCGACGCCACCGGGCCGGTGACGATCACGACCGGATCGACTTCGGCCGCAACCGGCCTCGACGCCTATGGAGTCAACGCCGACGGGGCGGGCTCGCAAGTCAACCTTGCCGCGACGACCGTCACGACCTTCGGGAGCGACGCGCACGGACTCTACGCCAGCGACGGGGGCGTGATCCACGTTGCTGGCATATCGAGCATCGCGACCTCTGGCGAAGGCGCCGCCGGGCTTGACGCGGCTAGCGGCGGCGTCATCGACGCGACCGGGCGGCTGACGGTTTCGACCTCGGACGTCCTGTCCGCCGCTTATGGCGTCAACGCCGACGGCGCCGGCTCGCAGATCAATCTCGCCGGAGCGGCGACGGTGACCACGGCGGGAACTGACGCGCATGGCCTCTACGCCAGCAATGGCGGCGCGGTCCTGGCCGTCGCCGGCCCAAGCGTGACGACGAGCGGTTTGGGCGCGATCGGCCTCTATGCTTCGGGCGCGGGCTCCTCTGTCTCCGCGGGCGGCGGCGCGACGATTGCAACGACTGGAGCGTCGGCGGCGGGCGTGCAGGCGGACGCCGGTGGCCTCGTCACCCTGAATGGCGGTTCGGTCACAACGACAGGCATTGGCGCGCCAGGCCTCTCTGTCGACGGCGCCGGTTCGAGGATCATGACCTCGAACGTCGCCGTCCGGACGACCGGCGGCTACGACCTGAGCACGGAAAGGTTCTCCTTCGGACTCGTTGCGTCGAAAGGAGGGAGCGCGACGGTTTCAGGAGGTTCGATTGCGACCAACGGGCCGGTCGCTCATGGCGTTTTCGCTTTCGACGGCGGCAGCGTCGCTCTCAGCGCCGGGACGACAGTCCTGACGACGGGTGGGGGATCGTTCGGCTTGTTTGTGAACGGGGCTGGTTCTTCGCTGACCGCGACCGACGTCAGCGTGACGACGGATGGCGGCGTTGGGCCCGCCTTTGGCGACGCTGCGATCGGCGCCTACAATGGTTTTGCCTCGCCTGGCGACCCGACCGGCGGCGCGATGACGCTGACGGACACGACCATCACCACGTCGGGCCCGGCGGCCGTTGGCGTGGAAACAAACAGTGGCGGCGTCACCAACATCAGCGGCGGCGGGGTCGCCACGTCAGGTCAGGACGCGCATGCGCTTTTCGTCACCGGCGCGGGCTCGAGAGTTAACCTGAGCGGCGCGACCGCATTCACGACGTCGGGCAACGGGTCGATCGGACTTTACGCGCTCGCCGGCGGCGTCATCAACGCGACCGGAGCGGTCACGGTCGCGACCACGGGCGGCGTCTCGACGACGACGCCCGGCCTCAGCGCCTATGGCGTCAATGCCGACGGTCCGGGCTCTCAGGTCAACCTCGCTGCGGCGACGATCACGGCGACCGGCGCGGGCGCGACCGGTCTTTACGCCAGCGATGTGACAGGTTCGGGTCACGGAGGGGCGATTGCGGTTTCGGGACCGCTGGGCATCGTGACCGGGGGCGCCTCCGCCTATGGCGCATGGGCGCAAGGCTCAGGCTCGAACATCGCGCTCAACGGCCCGACGACCATTGCGATCAGCGGGGACAAGAGCGCCGGCCTCATGGCGGCGGCCGGCGGCGCCATCACGGCGCAGGGCTCGACCTCCATCGCCGTCTTCGGCGCTCAGTCTATCGGCGTGCAAGCGCTTTCGGGCATGGTCACGGCTTCCGGCGCGCTCAACGTCACGACGTCGCAGGCCTCGTCCACGGCCTTCGCGCTCGGCGGGGCTTCGCCGTCGATTCTCGCCTCGGGCGGGGGAACGGTCTCCGCCGCGGGCAATGCGATCAGTTTCACCAACGCCACGAACGCGATCGCGACCTTCGACAATTTCAACATCAAGAATGCGGCGGGCGATCTGATTCTCGCCGATCCGTCGAGCGCAACCATCAATTTCAACAACACCATCGCGAATGCCGGCGCTGGCAATCTGCTCAACGCGACGGCCGGCAGCACGGTCGCGTTCAACGCCAGCGCCTCGACACTGACCGGCGCGATTGAGACCGACCCGACCTCACGGACCAATGTGTCGCTTGCCAACGGGACGAACTGGACGATGAGCGCTTCGTCGACGGCGACGAGCCTCAATCTCGCCAACAGCGCCATCCTCTATTCGTCGTCCGGCGGCTTCAAGACCCTGACTCTCGGCTCCTATGTCGGGACGGGGGCGAACATTGCGCTAAATACGGCGCTGGGCGGTCCGAACGCCGGGTCCACCGACCAGCTCATCATCAACGGCGGTTCGGCCACAGGGTCGACGGCGCTCACGATCAAAAACGCCAGCGGCGCGGCGGGCGCGGCGGCGACCGGCGCCGGGATTCCGGTGGTCGCCGTGAGCAACGGCGGGACCACGTCGACGAACGCCTTTTATCTGGCCAATGGCACGCCGATCCTCGCGGGTGGATATGAATACACCCTTGGGCGTGATTCCAACCAGGACTGGTATCTGACCTCGAGCCCGGCGGCGAGTGTGAGCCAGATCCAGAGCTCGGTCACGAGTCTCGCCCAGGCGCAACTCAAACAGTTAATCACCAGCCGAGTGCTCGGCTCCTTGCTTCTCGGCGCCACCGAGCAGGTCAACGGCTGCGATTGTGGCGGCGGCTTTGCCTCGATCGGGTCCGCTTCGCTTGGCTCGCACGGGCGATGGGCGCTCAACGACAGCGTGACCCTCCTCGCCGGAGCCGCGTTCGAGAGCTATTATCAGGATGGGGCCAACGTGAGAGCCGCGCCAATCGTCGCCGCCTCGCTTCGCTACGATCCTCCGAACTGGGGCAAGAGCCGTCCGTTCTTCGAGGTGGGCGCCGCGGTTTCGCCCTATATCGACGCCACCTACACCCGCTACTACACCAACGGGCTCACGCCGGCGCAGGGGGTCGGGTCGGCGGTCGATCGTTCGGTCTCGGTCTTCGGACGCGTCGGCTGGGTCGATCGGCTCACCCCGATCGACGAAGCGGCCGTCTTCGCTGATCTGATTCGCGGCTGGCAGCAATCGGGCGGCTACACCGAAGCGGCGAGCGCGGTCAATCCCTTCCCCGCCACTGTGAGCACCGGCGTCGACAGGCAGGATGTCGTGCGCTTTGGCGCCCAGTACACGCGCCTCCTGTTCGGCAACATCGAGGGAAATATCAGCGGGGCGGTTGCCTACGGCTTCGACAACCACTTCGGGTCCCAGGTCAATGTGACCAGCTTTGGGTCGGTTGCGCCTTACCCGCTGCTCAACTCGGCATGGACCGAGTTTGGCGGCCGGCTGGCCTATCGGTTCTCGCGAAATCTGGTGGTGGACGCCTTCCTGATCGGCACGCTTGGCGGGGAGATCGGCCCAACGCTGCATGGGGGCCTCGGCGTACGCTACGCGTTTTGAGATCGGCGCTATTTTTCGTCGAGCGCGATCAGGGGGCGCCAATCGGGGGCCTGGGCGGTTGCCGCCAATTGGCCGAATCGGCGCAAGTTGTACGAGTAGAGGCCGCGAACCGCGGCAGGCGCGCGGGCCGCAGCTTCCTTGCCCATGGAAATCGCATCGGCGAAGTCCCGGTTCCGATAGGCCGCGAGCATCGCCGTGTGAAGGCGGCTCAGGTCAGCGAATTCGTCGCTGCGCGCAACGGCCTTGTCGCCCGCGAGCGCGTAAAGTCCGACCGGGCGCGTCTTGCCCTTGACCAGCACCGAATCGATCTCGAGCCAGGCGAAATCGGGCGCCTCGGCGCGAACCGTTTCGCTGCCAATGATGTCGACCTCGAAAATCTTGCAGGCGCCTTCCAATCGCGAAGCGACGTTCACTTCGTCGCCGATCGCCGAATAGTCGAACCTGCGCAGTGAACCCAGATTGCCGACGCAGCATTCGCCCGAGTTGAGGCCAATGCCGAAGCGCACAGGCTTGAAGGATCGTCCGCCAGCCTCGGCGCGCGCGCGCCAAGCCTCGTTGAGCCTGACCAGCGTTTCGCGCATCGTCAGCGCCGATTCAACCGCGTGCGCCGCATGGTCAGGATCGTCGAGCGGGGCGTTCCAGAACGCCATGATCGCGTCGCCCATGTATTTGTCGACCGTGCCCTCTCGGTCGAGGATCGCGTCGGTCATCGGCGTCAGATATTCGTTGAGGAAATGGGTCAGCTCCGACGCGTTGAACCCCTCCGAGATGGTGGTGAACGACCGGATGTCGCAGAACAGCAAGGTGAGCTCGCGCTGCAAGCCGCCGAGCTCGAGCGCGCCCGGCATTTCCGCTAACCGGGCGACCACGGCGGGCGAGACGAAGCGGCCAAAGGCGGAACGGATCTCGCGCTCCTGATGGCGTTTGACCGCATAGAGCGTCGAAACCCCGGTGAAATAGACGAAGGCGGCGGAAAAGGCGGGGTAGGTCGGCTCGATGAGCACCCCATGACGCGAAAACGCGAACCAGCTCACCGCAACAATCGCGCCCACGATGGCCGCGAAGACGAGCGCCGCAAGGTACGGCGCAAGAAACCACGTCCCCGCCACCAGAATCGTGCAGATAAGCGCTGTCGACATCCACTCCGCGCTTGGCGCCCAGTCGGGCCTTCTCAGCGTCTGGCCGCTCAAGAGCTGCTCGACGATCTGCGCATGGGCTTCAACGCCCGGCATCGAGGGCGACAACGGGGTGGCGACGATATCCGAGAGCAGCGCCGCCGACGCGCCGACGAACACGATGGCGCCGCGCAGATTGCTGAGGTCCGCTCCCGGTTCGAGAACCTTCCATGCCGGGATTGAGCGCCGGGGGTCGGGACGCGCGAAATAGACCCGGATGTCTCCGGCGGGATCGGTATCAATCGTCAGGTCGCCGTTGCGAATGGCCAGCACGCCATACACTTCCCCGAAGGCGGTTTCGCCGCTCGCGTTCGAGGACTTGACGACATAGGTCGAGGCGCCCTGTGCGACGCGCAAAGCCTCCATGGCGAGACTGGGATGCAGGGCGCCGTCCACGTTGAGGATGAGCGGCACGCGCCGCACGACCCGGTCGGAGTCCGGGCGCCAATTGAGGAAGCCGACGCCCGCCGCGTGTTGGGCTAGCTGGTACAAAGGCGCGAGCGCGCCCGGCGAGGGCGTCAGGAACTTCGTCGCATCGTCGCCCGCGGTGACGAATCCCGCCTTGACTGACCCGCCGGCGCCATTGGGCGCCTCGGAGACGAAGCTGCCGAGCACGACGGGCGCGCCATCGATAGCCCGGGCGAAGACCTCGTCGGGGGCCTCTCCGGTCGCCGCATGCGCGTCGGCGCGATCCTTCTCCGCGAACAGGAAATCGAAGGCGATCGCCGCGGCGCCCGCGCCTTTCAGAGCCTCGACAAGCTTGGCAAGACGCTCACGCGGCCACGGCCATTGCCCGAGCCGCTTGAGCGATTCGTCGTCGATCTCGACGATACGGACGGGCTGGTCGAACGCGTAGGGGCGCGGCTTCCAGCGCTGGTACTGGTCGAACACCAGATTCTGCATCACGGCGCGCGTCGGGGCGCCGACGACGCCTGCGAGCAGCGCCAGCGCGCAAGCCGTCGCCGTGGTCAATGCGTAAAGTCTGGCCTCGTTCGCCCTTCGCATGCCGTCCTTGCCGCCCGCCGGCCCCTCTAGATCGAGGAAACGCCTGCCTTGTCAAGCCGATGCGCCCAGGCGAGACGCCCGAGCGCTAAGTTGGCGGGAACCTTGCGCCGGAATATCCGCCGATTGTTTGACCGCCGATTGTTTGACGACAGTGCGAATTGATCAGGCCGTGTCCCGGTCAGGCGGCGCCGGGCAAGTCTCTCCGGCCTCCCCGGGAGCGAGGACCTTCAGAAAGCGTTCGACGCCGAAGTCGACGGCAATCCTGTTGGCCTCATGTCCGGGATCGACGCCGTAGCGGCGCAGAAAGGCGTAAAAGGCGCTCCCCGTCAGGTCGACCGGCGCTGCGTGGCGGGCGGCGACCGAGCCGATGACCCCGATGCTCGCCGGGCCGCAGGCGGCGCGCACCGCCGGTCCGAGGAGCAGGTCGCTGCCCCAGCCGCTGACCGATTCCGCGAAGACCCATTTTGCCGAATCGAGCGCCCGCCGCGTCAACGCGGGCGCCATGATCTCGACCGACGACACCCGCGTCACTCCGGGGCCGGCGGACGGTTGCTTCAGGAACGGATAGGCGGTCGCCGAATCTGGCGTGAGCGCTGGATGCGCGAGGTCGAGTTTTTCCGCCTCCATGGCGCGGAAGAGCGCCTCGATCCCGGCCGCGTCGATTTCGACGTCGTCGTCGAGAAACAGGACCGCCCGATAGCGCAGGATGAGATCGGGGCGCAGCTCCATGAGGCGGCGAATGGCCGTCGTTTTCGTTCCCGCCTGTTGAATGGCGATGTCCGCCTTAGGATGGACGCTTCCCTCCTGATAATAGTTGAGGAGAACGTCGTAGCTGCGCGGCACTTTAAGATACGCCGCGTCGAACCCCTGGCCGCACTGGACGAAGACGAGGACGTCGCGCTCCAGGTGAGGCGCTTCGCGTTCGACGCGCAGTCGTCCATCGGCGTAAAAGCGGTCCTGACGCGCCCGCAATTCCTGCCGGTTGAGGGGCGGCCCCATCTCGCCTTCGCCTGGTTTGCGGTCGAAGACCCGGAAGGCCGCCTCCTCGAGCGAGCGGGGCTTCACGCCGCGCGTGATGTCGCGCAGGAAGGTGAGATCGATATCCGCGCGCGGACGCCGGCCAGCCCGCAGGCCGCGCTCGAGGAAGTGTAGGAACGGATGGGGATGGCTCTGCGCCCAATCCGGGTTCTGCGACACGTACCAGGCATGGTCGAATTCTGCGGAAGGGGAGGGCGCGTTCGGCTCGGGGCGCGCGAGGTAAAGCTCAAGCAAGCCTCCTTTTGCGCCTTTCGCGTTGCTCACGTGGGCGCGGAAGGTCGCGGGATCGAAGAAGGCGTTGGGACGATAGCCGAGCCTCTCGCCGACGTGCGCGTAGTGCGCCGGCGCGAACGGCGCCGCGAGGCCGCTGATGAGCCGCCGCCGGGCGTAGAGGCGCGCCCAGAACGCCCGCCGGCTTCTCTCCGGAAGCCTGATGTGGAGGCCCATGTCACGCCTATAGGTTCCGCCCGTCGGGAGGGCAACCGGGCGCCGCGTTTAGCTAGCTCGCGCGCGTCGGGCCGAAGACAGTCTCGAACGCCCCGCGCAGCGCCGCGTCCGCCTGGCCCATAGTTGCGGGGCGGCCGAGGTCGGCGAGACTGGTGACGCCGTAATGCGCCTCGCGAATCCCGCACGGCGCGATGCCGGAAAAATGCTCAAGATCCGGATCGACATTGAGCGCGACGCCGTGCAGCGTCGCCCAGCGACGCACCCGCACGCCGATCGCGGCGATCTTGTCCTCGGCCGGTTCTCCCAGCGGTGAAGCCGGCTTGTCGGGCCGCGCGACCCACACGCCGACGCGGCTCTCTCGAACTTCGCCGGCGACGTCGAACGCCTTCAGGGTCTCAATCAGCCAGGCTTCGAGCGACGCCACATAGGCGCGCACGTCGGGCCGGCGGCGTTTTAGGTCGAGCATCACATAGGCGACCCGCTGGCCTGGTCCGTGATAGGTGAACTGGCCGCCGCGGCCGGCGCGATGGACCGGAAAGCGCGCCGCGATGAGGTCGCTGTCCTTGGCGCTCGTGCCGGCGGTGTAGAGCGGCGGATGCTCGATCAGCCAGACCCGCTCGGGCGCATCGCCCCGCGCGATCGCCTCGGCGCGCGCCTCCATCGCGTGGAGCGCGTCGGCGTATTGCGTCAGTCCCGGCGTGACGACCCATTCGACCGGCGGCGCATCGGAGGAGCCAAGCAGGGGTGCGCGGGAGCTAAGGCGCGAATTGAGCACGCGGCCTTGTATCAAAGCGGGAGCCTCAGCGCGAGCGGGCGCTTGGGCCCAATTTGGGTTCGTTCCGCCAAAAGCGCGAGGCCCGCCGACCCGGCCGCCGGCAGGCAAACTAACACCCGCAACCCGTTGCGTGTATTGAGATTTTCGCCGATGGCTAGACATATTTGGGCTTGACGCATCGGGGTAATTGGCGCTTCTTTTCTGTGGTCGCCAGGAGGCGTTGCACGACTGCGTAGCCGGTTGCGTTGGGGGGCAGGTTTCTTGAGGTCCGTGTCCGTGGCCGGCCCGAACCGTTGGTGGGCTGCCGCAGGCGCACTGATGGGTCTCGTCGGCGCGCCGGCGGGCGCATGGGGCGGCGCCTGGACCCTGCCGCAGGGAACCGGCCAGGTCATCGAAACCTTATACGGCTGGACCGGCTTCGGTCCTCCCTGGGGCGGTAATCCCCCGGCTAACCAGAGCCGCTTCGACGCCCAGACCTACGTCCAACTCGGCCTGACCGACTCGCTCACCGCTTTTGGCGAGACGGCGTTCGAACATTATGCGATCGGCGAGCCGGCGCCGGACACCTATAACGGCCTCGACTATTCGGGGCTCGGCCTGAGGCAGAAGCTCTGGTCGACGGGCGAGTGGGTGTTCTCGGGCGAGGCGGCCGCGTTCATCCCCGGCGCCCACGATTCGAAGGCTCCCGCCCAGGAGGGGAACACCGGATGGGCGGGCGAGGCGCGCCTCAGCGCGGGCCGCAATTTCGCACTGGCCGGGGTCCCCTTCCTCGGCTCGGTTCCCGGCTTTCTCGACGCCGAGGTCGCCTATCGCCTGCGCACCGAAGGCCCGCCGGACGAATGGCACGGAGATCTCACGGTCGGGTTCAAGTTAACGCCCAAGATCATGCTGATGCTCCAGGACTTCACGACGGTCTCGATGTCGACGAACAACCCGACATTTCCGGCCTGGCGCCAGTCTACGGTCGAGGGGAGCGTCGTCTACGCCTTCAACAAGGCTTGGTCAATTCAGGCTGGCGTGTTTTCGACCGTCTGGACGGTCAGGACCAACAGCGAGCATGGCGCGGTGCTCGCCGTGTGGTGGAATTTTTGAGGGCGGGTCCAGCCGCCCGCCAAACATCCCGCTCGCGATATCGCCGAGCCGTCTTTTCGCGCCGCCAAAGTTGGCGGCCCGGCGGGACCCCCGAGACGAACCGGCGAGGACAAGCCGAGAGGCGCCCCTTCGGCTGCCCTGTTGCGCGCTGTGACGCCGGTCACGGCGCGGCGCAAGCGTTGCGCTCAAACCAGCTCCGTCAAAAGGGGCCGGGCGGCCAGGAGTTTCTTGAAATGTCCTATCACCAGGGGCCACATGATCTGCGGCTCGCGATCGCCTTCGAAGCGGAAGCGCTCATTTCCGGTTTTGGCGATCAGGCCTGCGCGGAGGCCCGCCGTCGCGCTCAGGAAGCGAGCAGCGACTTCCTGGCGAGAGACTGGAGCGAAGTGGCGCTCATAGTCACCCGGAAGACAGGAAGCCGCTCGTCGTTGCTCGCCCGAATGTTTCATTGACCGCGAGGAACGCCGCAGCTTCCGTCATGCTTTTCGGCGCCCTCGGACTTGTGGCGCTCGGCTCGCTCTCGAAGGCGGTCTGGTCGATGTGATCGGGTCACCCCGTCGCCGCCGCGCCCTTGCGGTAGTGGTAGTTCTTGTCGATCCGCTCCATCAGATAGTCGCCGTAGCGGACCGGCGGGTATTTCGGCCTTCCGTCCAATGGCGCGCAGGTCGGCAGCGCTTCGATCATTTCGTCCATGCCCGGATCGAAGAAAAACGGTTGGGAGTAGCGTTGGCGCCCCGAACGGTTGATCACGCGGTGCGGCGTCGAGACGAAACGGTCGTTGGTCCAGCGGGCGAGAATGTCGCCGACGTTCATGACAAAAGTGTCGGGGATCGGCGGCGCGGCAATCCATTCGTCGGCCTTGTTCCGAACTTCCAGGCCGCCTACCTCGTCCTGCGCCAATAGAGTGATGTAGCCGTAGTCGGTATGCGGAGCCGAGCCGAAAAGCCCGATCTCCTCGGGCTGTGTGGGATAGTGCAGGAGCCGCAGGAACGTCGTCGGCTTTTCGAAGCACCGGTCCATGCCGTCCTCGGGCAGGTCGATCGCGATTGCGATCGCGTGGACAAGCTTGCGGGCGAGGTCGGTCATCTCCGCGACATAGTGTTCGATGACCGCGCGAAACCCGGGCAGCGCCGCTTCATCGGGCCACTGGTTCGGCCCCTGCAAAGGCTCGCCCGCGAGGACGCGCGGGTCGTTTGGCGCGGCTTCATGCAGGAAGAAGATCGATTCGCTCTGATTTGGTTTGCTCACCCTGGCGATTGAGGAGGTGACGATCGTCGAGCCCGCGAAGGGAAGGTAGCCCCTGAAATTGCGGTCGATCCTGAGCTTTAGCTTCTCCGGTTCCGGTAGAGCGAAAAACGCTCTGCTCATGTCGCGCACAGCCTCGACCGCGGCGCCCGGGACGCGATGACCGGCGACATAAAGAAAGCCTACCGATTCCAGATGTCCGCGTAGCGCCTGCGCGACCTCGCGGATCGCGGTCGTTTGGGTCGCGTAGAGCCCGGAAACGTCGAGAATTGGAATTTGGGAAAATTCTCCGCGCGCTCCGTCCATGCCGGACTCCTGCTTAAAACCGCGCTACCGTATGCCGCGACCGTCCGCTCGACAAGAAACGAGCTGCGGCACAAACACCTTTCCGGATCTGAAGTGGCGCCGCGCAAGATCATCATCGACACCGACCCCGGTCAGGACGACGCCTTCGCCATTCTTTTCGCGCTGGGGTCTCCGGCCGAGCTCGAAGTCGTCGGGATCACGACGGTGGGCGGCAACGTTCCTTTGGCGCGCACTTCGGAGAATGCGCTCAAGGTCGTAGAGCTTGCAGGCCGGCCCGACGTGCCGGTCTATGCCGGGTGTCCGGGGCCGATGGTTAGGAAACTCAAAACCGCCGAGCATGTGCATGGGCCGACAGGACTCGACGGCGCCAGCCTGCCCCCGCCCGTGACGCCTCTCCAGAGGGAGCATGCCGTAGACTATCTCGTGCGCGCGATTATGACGGCGCCCGAGAACGAGCTGACCCTCTGCACACTTGGGCCGATGACCAATCTCGCCATGGCGATGGTCATGGAGCCGCGCGTCATTTCGCGTCTGCGCGAGGTCGTGCTGATGGGCGGAGGCTTCTTCCAGGGCGGCAACGCGACGCCCGCCGCCGAGTTCAACATCTTCGTCGATCCGCATGCGGCTCACATCGTGTTCGAATCCGGCGCTCCCATCACCATGTGCCCGATCGACTGCACCTATACGGCGCAGATGACCGTCGAGTGGCTCGAAAAGCTCCGGGCGACCGGCAGACGCGCGGCGATCGAGGCGGCCAACATGGCCGACTTCTATCGGCAGTACGGCGGCTTCAAGTTCGCAACCAGCGCGCGCCCGATCCACGACGCGTGCGTCACAGGTTATCTTCTCGCGCCGGAGCTTTATGAGCAGCGTTTGTGCAATGTCACGATCGAGATCGGCTCTCCGGAGACAATGGGCATGACGATTGTCGACTGGTGGCATGTGACGAACAAGCGCAAAAATTGCACCATGCTGCGAAGCGTCGACGCCGATCCGTTTTTCGCCCTGATGCTGGAGAGGATCGGATCGCTTGCCTGACGCCAACCTCAGGCTTCGAGCGGATGATGGCAGGCGACCGTATGGCCGGGAAGGAGCATGCGCGTCTCCGGTGTGACCCTGGTGCAAACTTCGGTCGCTCGCAGGCAGCGGGTATGGAAGCGGCAGCCGGGTGGAATGGCTGAGGGATCCGGCGTCTCCCCTTTGAGAACGATGCGGGTCCGCGTGCGCTCGAGAACGGGATCGGGCGCCGGAATCGCGGACAGGAGCGCGGCCGTGTAGGGATGGAGCGGAGTCCGGAACAGCGAGTCGCGCGGCGCACGCTCCACCAACTGGCCGAGATACATGACCGCGACCTCCCGGCACATATGCGCAACGATGCTGAGGTCGTGGCTGATGAACAGCATTGCGAGGCCGCTCCGCCTTTGCAACTCTCGCATGAGGTTCATGATCTGCGCCCGCGTCGAGACGTCGAGCGCCGACACGGGCTCGTCGGCGACGATGAACGCGGGATCCGTGCTGATCGCTCGCGCGATGACCGCGCGCTGGCGCTGGCCGCCGGACACCTCGTGCGGATAGCGGCCCGAAAAGGCCCTGGACAGGCCGGCGAGGGTGAGAACCTCGCCCGCTCGCTCGCGGGCCGCCACGCGCGAAAAACCCTGAACGCGCAGATGCTCGACGATCGTGTCGCCGAGGGTCATGCGCGGGTTGAGCGCGCCGGACGGATCCTGGAACACGATCTGCCGCTGCCGGCGCAGGCGGACAAGCTTCGCGCGCCGGGCGCCGGCGACCGGCTCGCCCTCGAAGCGCACTTCGCCTTCGCTCGGGCTCTGCAGGCCGACGAGGGTTCGCCCGAGGGTGCTCTTGCCGCTGCCGCTCTCCCCGACGAGGCCAAGCGTGGCGCCGCGGCCGATCGTAAGATCGACGCCATCGACGGCGCGCAGAAGCCGGTTCCCCGGAAGCTTGTAATGCAGGGCGAGACCGATCGCTTCGACGATGGCCTCGCTCACGAAGCTCTCCAGCAGGCGGCCTGATGGTCCGCGCCGAAGGAGCGCAGCGGCGGCGCCTCGCGGCAGACTTCGGCGGCGAGCGGACAGCGCGGCGCGAAGCGGCAGCCCGGGAGGGCATGGGCGTCATGCACCGCGCCGGCGATGGTCGGCATGTCCTCGTCCCAGCCGCTGTCGAGGCGCGGGATCGAGCGCAGCAGCCCCTGGGTGTAGGGATGCTTCGGATCGGCGAACAGCCGGTCGGTCGGGGCGGTCTCGACAATGACACCGGCGTACATGACCGCAACGCGATTCGTCACGCCCGCGACGACGCCGAGATCATGCGTGATGAGGATCATGCTCATGGCGCCGTCGCGCGCGATGCTGTGGAGGAGTTCGAGGATCTGCGCCTGTACCGTCACGTCGAGCGCGGTGGTCGGTTCGTCGGCGAGCAGGAGCCGCGGCGAACAGGCGATCGCCATCGCGATGATGACGCGCTGGCACATGCCCCCCGACATCTCATGCGGATAGACGCTGAGGCGCTCCTCGGGAGCCGCGACGCCGACCTGGCGAAAAAGCTCGATTGTGCGGGCGCGCGCCGCCTTCGCGCCAAGGCGGCGATGGGTCCGCAAAGTCTCGGCGACCTGGTCGCCGACGCGAATCATCGGATGAAGCGCCGTGGCCGGGTCCTGGAAGATCATGCCGATCGCCCCGCCACGGATCTCGCGCATCCGCTCCTCGGCGACGGCGACGAGGTCGACGCCTTCGAACCACGCGTGTCCGCCGGTCTCGGCGCCCTGAAGCAGCCGGATGAGCGCCATCGCGGTCGTCGACTTGCCGCAGCCGCTCTCGCCGACAAGGCCAAGCGTTTCGCCTGCGTCGAGCGTGAAGGAGATGCGGTCGACGGCCTTCGTCGGGCCGAAGGCGACCGTGAGGTCTTCGACCGCGAGAAGACGCCCCGAGCCGCTCATCGCCGGCTCATCTTCGGATCAAGCGCGTCGCGAAGCCCGTCGCCGATGAAGTTGAAGCTCGTCACGGCAAGCGTGATCGCAAGCCCCGGCATGAGGGCGAGCCAGGGATCGACCAAAAAGTCGCTCTGAGCGTTGGTCAGCATGTTGCCCCAGCTCGCCTGCGGTGGCTGGATGCCGTATCCGAGGAAGCTGATGTAGCTTTCGAGCAGGATCGCGTTGGCGGTGTTGAGCGTCGCGGCGACGAGAATGGGCGCCATCACGTTCGGCAGAATTTGCCGCAGGATGATGCGCCAGGCCGGCGCTCCCACCATCCGGGCGGCCGCGACGAAATCGGCGGATCTGAGGACACGTATCTGGCCATAGATGACGCGGGCGAGCTCCATCCAGCAGGTGAGGCCGATCATCAGCGAAATGGAGGCGAGACTCGGCGTCACGAAAGCCGCGACGAACAGGAGCAGGAATACGCTCGGAAAACACAGCATTGTGTCGGTGACGCGCATGAGCGCCACGTCGATCCAGCCGCCCAGATAGGCCGCGAATGCGCCGATCGCGAAACCGACGATCACCGTCACAGCCATCGCGGCGACCCCGACTGACAGCGAAACCTGGCCCGCGTACATGAGACGCGTCAGCACGTCGCGTCCGAGGTCGTCGCTGCCGAGCAGATGGCCGGCCGAGAGCGGCGGGGCGTATCGATTGGCCATGTCGAGGTCGTCGGGATTGTACGGCGAAAGCCATGGGGCGAAGGCGGCGCTCAGGACGAGCGCGACGATCACCACAAGGCCGAGCGCGGCAAGCCGGTGGCGGAAGAAGAGGCGCGAGGCGTGACGGCGCGGCGGCGTGACGGCTGGCAGCGTCCCGACGACCGAGTCAAACATGCGCGATCTTCGCGCGCGGATCGACGAGCGCAATCAGGATGTCGGCGATCAGATTGCCGAGCACGACCACGAAAGCGCCGACCATCAGGATCGCCATGAGAACGGGATAGTCGCGCGAACCGAGCGCATTGACGAAGAGAAGCCCCATTCCGGGCCAGCTGAACACCGTCTCGGTGACGAGCGCGCCGCCGACGAGCAGCGGGAGCTGCAATCCGCCGAGCGTGATCAGCGGCACGAGCGCCGCTCTCAGCGCATGATTGACGAGGACGCGGCTCGGCCGCAGCCCCTTGGCCCGCGCCGTGCGGATGAAGTCCTGATTGAGGATCTCGAGCAGATAGGAGCGCGTGTAGCGGCTCCATTGCGCGACCAGGACGAGCGCGAGCACGGCGACCGGGAGGATCAGATGCCGCAGCCCGTCAAGGAAGCCGCCGCCGTCGGTGCTGTGGTTTCCGCCGGCCGGCAGCCAGCCCAGAGTCTGGGCGAAAATGAAGATCGCGAGCAGGCCGAACCAGAAGGTCGGCAGCGACAGCGCCACCATCGCCGCGACCGCCGTCGCATGGTCGAGAAGCGAACCCCGCTTCACCGCCGACAGGACTCCGATCGCCACGCCGATGAGAAGCGACAGGCAGAGCGCCGATCCCATCAGCTCGAAAGTGGCGGGCAGCCGGTCGAACACGACCTCGCGCACCGGCTGCCCGCCAAAGAAGCTGTAGCCCCAATTGCCGGTGAAGATGCCCGCCGCCCATTTGAAATACTGCACCCAGACCGGCTGATCGAGCCCGAACTGAACCTTGACGCGCTGAATGTCCTGCGCCGTCACCGTCGGGTTCAGCGTATACATGGCGAGCGGGCCGCCCGGGGCGAGGTGCATCAGCGCGAAGCCGATGACCGAAACGCCCACAAGCAGGACCGCCGATTGGGCCACGCGGTTGACCAGGAAGCGGCCCATTCTGACCGCTCAGGCCGTCGTCCAGTCCGGCGTGTTCCAGAAGTTCGAGGTCAGGTAGGGATTCACCTCGTAGCCCTTCATGCGATCCCTGACGCCGACGATCGACTGATAGGAGAAGATCGGGGCGAAGGGCAGGTCATCGAGCAGAATCGCCTGGATCTTGTCGTAGATTGCCTTGCGCTCCTGGAGATTGGTGGTCGCGACTCCCTGGTCGGAAAGCTTGTCGATTTCCGGGTTCTGGTACTGCACATAATTCGAGCCGCTGCCGCCCTTGGCCGGAATCGCGGTCGAGCGAATGCGGTCGCCATAGTCCGGATCGGGGTAGAGCAGCGCGTCCCATCCCACCATCAGCGTGTCGAACTGGCTCTGCACCGTGTAGTCCCCCCACACGACGGATGCCGGCATATTCTTGATCGTCATCTCGACGTTGATCTTCTTCAGGTTCTGCTGGACCAGCTGTTGCGCCTGCTCCCGCGACTTGTTGCCCGCGGTGGTCGACATGGTGAACGCGAGTCGGACCCCGTCCTTGGCGCGCACACCGTCGGAAGCGACCTTCCATCCGGCCTCGTCCAGGAGGGCCGCCGCCTTCTTGGGATCGTAGCCGGGATCGACGAGCGACTTGTTGTAGGCCCAGTGGTTCGGGGGCAGGTAGCTCAGCGTCGGAACCGGCACCCCGTAATAGACGGCGTCGATCCAACCCTTGCGGTCGACCGCCATGTAGAGCGCCTTGCGCACCCGCTTGTCCTCGAACTGAGGTTTGCCGCAATTGAAATAGATGAACTCAACGAACGGGTTCGGGTTCAACACCGCCTTCGCGCCCGGAATCGTCTTGGCCCGCTGATAGAGGAGCGGCGGAATGCCCTGGATATCGTAGACGTCGACCTCGCCGGTCTGGAACTGCGCGAACAACGACTGCTGGTCGGGCACGTATTTCTGCACGAGCGAGGCCAGTTTCGGCACGCCGCCGTGATATTTCGGGTTCGGCTGGAAAGAAATGTAGCTGCCCGCCACCCGCTCCTTGAACTTGAACGGACCCGTGCCGACCGGATTGGTGTTGAACGGGGCCGTGTTGATGTCTGGAACCGATGCGAGGATATGCTTGGGGATGACGCTCGTCTTCTGCCACGAGACGAGATACGGCGCAAAACTGTCCTTGAGCTTGATCTCGATCGTGTGCGGGTCCTTCACCCCATAATGCTCGACATGCTCATGACCCTGACGGCTGCGCACCGCCACTTTCGGGTTCATGATGACGTCCAGCGTGAAAGCGACGTCATCGGCGGAAAACGGCTGGCCGTCGTGCCACGTTACGTCAGGACGCAACTTGATCGTCCAGGTGAGCCCGTCCTTCGAGACGCCGCCGTTTTCCACGGTCGGGATCTCAGTCGCGAGATTTGGAATGAACTTTCCCTCAGGATCGATCTTCCACAGAGAATCGAAGACGGTGAATTCGACGCATGTCTCGACGCCGGTGTTCACGTAGAGCAGCGGATTGAAGTTGACCGCCTCCTGCGTCACGCCGACCACGCATTGACCCGCCGCGGCCGCCTTCGCGGAGTTGGAGACGAGAAGCGACGCGACGCCAACGCCGCCCCCAAGGGCGGGCAGCGCGAGGCCTGCGAGCAGAACGTCCCGGCGGCTCAACCCGCGCTCCGTGGAAGCGCCGTCCGCCGGCATGGTCGCAAGCCGATTTTCCGTCATTGTTCTTCTCCTCCATCAGAACCCGCGCTTTGCGCGGCTAGAAATCCAGCGCCTGTTTCAGGTCATCGATCAGATCACAAGCATCTTCCAGGCCAACCGACAGCCTCATCAAATCCATCGTAGCGCCGGTTGCGGCTTCGGCGCCAGTCCGGCCCTTTTGCCGCGCCTGAGCGAGTCCGCCAGGGTGCATGATGAGCGATTCGACGTCGCCGAGGCTCACCGCGCGGGCGATCAGCTTCAGCCGGTTCATCAACCGGACCGCGCCGTCGTAGCCAGACTTCAGCTCGAACGACATCATGCCGCTGCCCCCGCTCATCTGGCGGCGCGCGATCGCGTAGCGCGGATAGGTTGGGAGGAACGGGTAGCGAACCACGCGGACCGCCGGATGGGCGGCCAACATCTCGGCCACCGCCAGCGCGTTCTCGCCATGCTGGCGCATCCGCACATTGAGGGTCTTGAGGCCGCGCAGAACGAGGAAGCAGGCCATGGGGGAGAGCGTGGCGCCGGTGAGATAGCGCAGACCACGGTTTCGGACGGCATGCACCGTGGCGGCGTCGCCGACCACGACGCCGCCGAGCAGATCGCCATGGCCGTTGATATATTTGGTGAGGGAATGGACTACGACGTCGGCGCCGTGTTCGAGCGGCCGCTGGAGGGCTGGCGATGCGAAGGTCGAGTCAACGATGACCATCAGCCCCGCGGCATGGGCCGCCTCCGACAGCGCCCGAATATCGAGCACGTCACCGGTCGGATTGATCGGGGTTTCGAAATAGACGAAGCGGCTTTGCGGCGTGATGGCGCGTTGAAGCGCCTCCGGGCGCGAGAGGTCGAGCTTGACCAGTTTGGCTCCAAGCCGTGGCAGGCCTTCCTCGGTCAGCGCCCTCGTGTTGGAGTAAAGCGTCTCGTGGACGATGATCTCGTCGCCCGGGTTCATCAGCGACAGGAACAGCGAGGCGATGGCCGCCATGCCCGACGCGGTGACGACGGCCGCCTCCGCGCCCTCGAGATCGGCGATCCGGCGCTCGAGCAGATCCTGCGTCGGATTATGTTCGCGGCCATAGAGGAAGCCGGGCTCCTCGTTGGCGATCACCGCGTTGGCGGCCTCGACATCAGGAAATGCGAAGGTCGAGGTCATGTAGATTGGCGGCGCCACAGCGCCCCGGTCTTCCAAGGGCGCGTAGCCGGAATGAATGGCGCGGGTTTGAAAGCCTAAGGGCCGGTTGGGAAGATGCCCCGCCATCACATTGGTCCCGAAGCCGGCATGGCGGAGCGATAGGGCTTCAGCGCCGGTTCGAACCGCACGCCATGACGGGCGGAGGCTTCGAGAAGCTCCTCGATCAGCCAGCGCGCGTAGGTCGAGGCGACAATGAGGTCGAAGCTGGGCGTCGCGTCGGCGAGACGGACGCCGCAGACGACATGCGCGACCCGCGTCATCGCCGCCGAACCGGGCCCGAAGGCGCGCGGATGGAGGTCGAGGCGGCAAAAGGTCGCCAGCACCGCGCGGGCCGGCGCCCCAGCGAGGCGAATGACGCTGCGGCCGCTGCTTTGATCAACCGCTGCGCCAAGCCCTTCCGCCGCAGCAGCGACAAGGGCGCGAAAAGCGCCTGGCGCGGAAGGTTCGCCTTCCAGGAGCCAGCCGCCCGGCTGGATCCAGGTCGCGTCGACCTGGGCGCCCGTCACCCATCGGCCGGGCGGCGGAAGATCGAGGCCGAAGCTCGCCCTGATCGCGGCGGCGAGCCGGTCCGCCTTGTCCTTTCGCGCGATCAGGAGCGCCAGGCTGCGCGGGCGTTCAAAAACCGCCAGTGCGCTTTCGGGTCTCGATCGATCAGACGCGGACACGGGCGTTCTCCGGATCGACGAAGCGGGGGCTGGTCACGATGACCTCGACGCGCTCGTCATGCAGGGGCGAAACCGCCCAGAGGCGCTTGCCGCGCCAACTCTCCGCCTCCTCGATGAGGGCAAGGCCGATCCACTGCTCGAGCTCGACCGAGCGGGTGACGCTCGTGACGTGGCCCAGGCTCTCGGACGAAGTCGGCTCCGTAACAAGATGCGCGCCACCTCGGAGGCGGTGCGCCTTGTCCGCCGGACGTATTCCGGAGAGGCGAGGGCGACGTGGGTCGGCCATCGCGGGTCGTTCGGCCAGAATCCGGCCGACAAAGTCGCCAGCCTTCTTCACGATCCGCCCGAGGCCGAGATCGGCGGCGGTCGTGAATCCGCCAAGCTCGTGCCCGGCCGGATGGCCTTTCTCGATCCGCAGGACACCCATCGCCTCAAGGCCGTAGGGCGCGATTGCGAACGCGCGCCCGGCTTCAAGGATGGCCTCCCAGATCTGCTCGGCAAAACACGAGGGCGCAGCGACTTCGTAGGCAAGCTCGCCCGAAAAGCTGATGCGGAAGATTCGCGCCGGTATGGCGCCGATCATGCCTTCGCCCACCGCCATGAACGGGAAGGCCGCATTCGACAGGTCGAGGCCAGCGACGATTTTCATCAGCGTGTCCCGACTCCGCGGCCCCGCGACCGAGATCTGCGCCCACTCGTCAGTCACCGAGCAGAACGTGAGGTCGAGTTCAGGCCAGACCGTCTGGGCGTGGAAATCCATGTGCTCGAGGACGGCCGCCGCCTCGCCCGTGGTCGTGGTCATGACGAAGTGCTCGAGCCCGAGCCGCGAGACGGTTCCGTCGTCGAAGACGATCCCGTCCTCGCGCAGCATCAGCCCGTAGCGCGCCCGCCCGACGGACAGCGTCGTCATCGCATTGGCGTAGAGGCGGTCCAGAAATGCGGCGGCGTCCGGGCCCTGCACGTCGATCTTGCCGAGCGTCGAGACGTCGCAGAGGCCGACGCCGGAGCGCACCATGCGCGCCTCGCGCAAGATCGCCGTCCACGCGTCCTCGCCCGCCCTTGGATAGTAGAACGGACGCATCCATGCGCCCGCCCGCTGCATGACAGTCTCGTGGCGGATGTGCCAGTCGTGCAAGGCGGTGCGCCGGATGGGCTCGAACCGGTCGCCGGTGGCGCGCCCGGCGAAGGCGCCGAACGCGACCGGCGCCGTATAGGGGCGGAAGGTCGGCAGCCCAACCGCGTCGGGCGTCTCGCCTCGCGCTTCCGCCAGGATCGCGGCGCCGACGAGGCCGCCGATCTTGCCCTGGTCGGTCGCCATATTGTGGGTCGTGTACCGCTTGGCGTGCTCGATGTGACTGAAGCCCTCGCGATGCGCGAGGCGGATGTCGTCCGCCGTGACGTCGTGCTGGAGGTCGACGAAGCTCTTGCCGCGCCCCCTGACTTCCCACAGCGGCTCCACGGCGAGGGCTGGCGGCTCATCTTCCGGCAAGGGAAAATCGGCGGCGCCGGCAAAGCCCGCGAGGCGCGCCGCCTCGCGTCCTGCTGTGAGCCCGTCGCGGGCGGCGGCTCCGATCCCGGACAAACCCCGGGCCGCTCCAGCGGACCGCTCGGCCTGGACCGGCGCGCCCGGGATAGGGCTTGCAAGCTCGGCGCTCCACGCCGTCCTGGCGCCCGACTGGCTCGCCAGATCGACATTCGGGTTCCAGCCCCCCGAGACACAGAGGAGATCGGCCTCGATCGTCTCGGCGTTTGCGCCGCCCCCGCGACGACGGACCTCTACACGGCGTCCATCAAAACCCGCGACTTCGGAGGCGAGGCGCACGGCGAGCCCGGGCGCCTGCGGGCCCGTCGGCCGGGCGTCGATCACCGTCACGCGCTCGAGCCCCGCGTCCTTCAGGCCGCGAGCCGTCGCATAGGCGCTGTCGTTGTTGGTGAAGACCACCGCGCTGCGCCCCGCCGCGACGCCGAACCGGCGCAGATAGACGAGCGCCGCCCCCGCCATCATGACCCCCGGCCGGTCGTTGCCCGGGAAAGCAATGAGCCGCTCCGTCGCGCCAGGCGCCAGCACCACCTGCTTCGCGCGGATGACGCGGTAGCGCTGCCGTGGTTCGCCTGCGCCAGGGGCTCCGTCGGAAAGCTTCTCGATCGCGCCAAGGCAATTGTGATCGTAGTAGCCGAAGACGTTGGCGCGCTTGAGGACAGTGACGTCCGGCATCGTCTCGAGCGCCGCGATCATCTCCTGACGCCAGCCCTCCACAGCCGGGGCGAGCAGCAGCGCGCCGCCGAGCAGGCTGTCGCGCTCGCACAGAATCACGCGCGCCCCAGCGCCGCCGGCGGCCCGGGCCGCCGCAAGGCCGGCCGGGCCACTTCCCACGACGAGCACATCGCAATGGTCGTTCACGGCCTCGTAGGTGTCGGGATCGGTCGCATAGGTCGCCCTTCCGAGTCCGGCGGCGCGGCGGATCAGCGGCTCGTAAAGCTTCTCCCAGAAGGCGGCCGGCCACATGAAGGTCTTGTAGTAGAATCCGGCCGAGATCATTTTGCCCGCGAGGCCATTGATCGCCATGAGATCGAAGGCGAGCGAGGGCCACCGGTTCTGGCTTCGCGCGACGAGGCCGTCGAACAGTTCGACTTCGGTCGCCTTGGAATTCGGCTCCGCGCGTCCCTCTTCGCCGAGTTCGACCAGCGCGTTCGGCTCTTCCGCCCCGGCGGTCAGAATTCCGCGCGGCCGGTGATATTTGAAGCTGCGACCGACAAGCTTCACGCCATTGGCGATCAGCGCGGAAGCGAGCGTATCTCCGGGATGGCCTTCGAGAAGTTTCCCGTCGAAGCGGAACGCGAGTCGCCGGCTGCGATCGATGAAGCCGCCGTGGGGAAGGCGATAGCCGCTCATGCGAGTGTGCGTGGAAGCGTTGCGGGGGGGCCGGCGGCTCCGCGGACCTCGTGGGTCATGGTATTGCGCTCGACTTTCAGCCATTGCCCGCAGCCGGCGTAATGGCTCCACCATTCGCTGTGCCAGCCGCGCGGATTTGAGCGCGTATAGACGTAATCGTAGAAAGCCTGCTCGCCTGCGTCGGGCAGCGGCCGCTGCACGCTGGCGTCGCCGCGGTAGTGGAACTCGTCCTCGGGCCGGGCGCCGCAGAAGGGGCAGGGGATGAGCTGCATCGCGGCTATTGCGCCCAGGGACTGGGGCCGGCGCCGCGCTCGTCGATGAGGCGCCCTTCGCGGAAGCGGTCGATCGTGAGATCGGCGTTGAGCGGATGAGGCTCGTCCATCGCGATCGTGTGGGCGAAGCACCAACCCGAGGCCGGCGTCGCCTTGAAGCCCCCGTAGCACCAGCCGCCGTTAAAATAGAGGCCCGAGACTGGCGTCTTGCAGATGAAGGGCGAGCCGTCCATCGTCATGTCCATGACGCCCGCCCATTGCCGCAAGACCCTGAGGCGCGAAAGCGACGGCATCATCGCGACGGCTGCGCCCATCAGATGCTCGACCAGGGGAAGATTGCCGCGCTGGGAGTAGGAGTTGTAGCCGTCGAGGTTGCCGCCGAACACGAGGCCGCCCTTGTCGGACTGGCTGATATAGAAATGGCCGGCGCCGAAGGTCGCGACGCAGTCGATGTAGGGCTTGATAGCCTCCGACACGAAAGCCTGCAGGAGATGGGTCTCGACTGGAAGGGTGAGGCCTGCCATCGCGGCGAGCCGGGAGGTGTTTCCGGCGACCGCCACGCCAACCTTGCCGGCGCCGATGAAGCCCCGCGTTGTCTCGACGCCGACGACCCTTCCGCCGTCACGCCGGACGCCCGTCACCTCGCAATGCTCGAGGATGTCCACCCCGCGCCGGTCGGCGGCGCGGGCAAAGCCCCAGATCACCGCGTCGTGCCGCGCTGTGCCGCCGCGCGGCTGCAGGAGCGCGCCGAGAATCGGAAACATCGGGTTGTCCATCGCCGCCATCGGCAGCATGGAGCGAACCCCGTCCCGGTCGACGAGCACAGCGTCAACGCCCTGCAGGCGCATCGAGTTGCCGCGCCTTATGGCGAGATCGCGCTCGCCGTCGTTATGGAAAATGTTGAGCACCCCACGCTGGCTCATCATCACGTTATAGTTGAGATCCTGCTCCAGGCCCTCCCACAATTGCAGCGACTTCTCGTAGAAGCGGGTGTTGCTGGGCAGCATGTAATTCGAGCGGACGATGGTCGTGTTGCGGCCGCCGTTGCCCAGACCGATCGGTCCCTTTTCGACCACCGCGACATTGGCGATTCCATGCTGGCTGGCGAGATAATGGGCGGTCGCGAGACCGTGGCCTCCGCCCCCCACGATCACGACGTCGTATCGCGGCTTCGGCTCCGGCTTCCGCCAGGCCGGCTTCCAGCCGCTGTTGCCTCGCAGACCTTCCGCGAAGAGCCGCCAGCCGGAGTAATGGTCGTTCATGCCATCAGGCCCGCATCGACGTGAGCGGTCGCGCTCCCGGGCGGCAGCCAGCCCTTCCGCTCGCGCCAGCCCGGCGCGAGGTTGCCGAAGCGCGATAGCCGGAAAGTGGAGAGGTCCGCGAAGCTGCACCGACCTTCGGTCACGATCTCGGCGATCGCCCGGCCACTCGCCGGCGAAAGGCCGAAGCCGACGCTCGACATGGTGGCGACCGTCGCGTTGTCGACGCTCGGCAGGCGATCGATCACCGGCCGTCCGTCGGGCGTATTCTCGACAATCCCGGCCCAGGTGCGAATGACGCGCGCGTGAGCCGCCTTCGGAAAGAGCTCCGCAAGGCGCCTGGCGATATTGCGGGCGATCGGACTCGAGGGCTTGAGCCCTTCAGACCCAATCCCGCCGGCGGGCAGCCATTCGTGCGGGCCCCCGCCATAAGCAAGATTGCCTCGCAGGGTCTGCCGCCCATAAAGGCCGTTGCCGTCGATCCCACCCATCGGCATGAGCGGCAGCGGCTCCGTCACGATCATATCCGCCCGCGCTTGGGCGACTGGAACCTCCGCCCCGAGCATCGCGGACAGAACGCCGGTCTGCGGTCCGGCCGCTATCACCACCCGTTCGCAGGCATAGTTCCCGGCATCGGTCTCGACCGCCTTCACCCTTCCGCCGGCGAGGGTGAAGCCCGTTGCCGCCGCCCCTTGCAGGATACGCCCGCCGAGATCGCGGAACGCCCAGGCGTAGGCCTGGACGGTCCGCTGCGGATTGGCGTGACCGCCGCAGGCGAAATAGGCGCCTCCGACGACATTGTCGCCTGCCAGCGGCGCCCTATCGCGCACCTGCGCGGCGTCGAGCCATTCGGCCGGAAATCCTTGGGCGTGGGCGCTGTCGACGCCGCGCTTCATGGTTTCGAGTTGCTCGTCACTGAGCGCGATACGCAGGCGGCGCGGTTGGAACTCGGTCGGATAACCGAGCAACGCGTCCATCATCGGCCAGAGCCGCTGTTCCTCAGCGAACAAAGGCGACTGATGATGGGTGCAGCCGCCGCCGTTCCGGCCGGACGCTTCCCAACCGACGACGCCTTTTTCGATGACGAGCACATCCACCCCTGAGCGCGCGAGCCACCAGGCGGCGCTGAGTCCAGTGACGCCACCGCCCACGACGATGACTGAGGCGCCTTTGGGCGCGCCATCGCTCATCGGCCGCTCTCGTCGTCCAGGGTGGGCAGGGGCTCCCAGAAGGGGATCCATTGGCTGTCGATGCCGAACCAGGTGTCCCAGTGCTCGGCGATGGCTGGCTGCTCCGGTTCATCGGCAAAAGCGGCCAGAGGCATCGGACGCGCCGGCGCGCGATAGCTCGGGAGCGGGATGGCGCCGAGCGCCACACCCGTCGCCTCCGCCAGCGCCGCCCCGATCTGCTCCCGGCAGCGACGTCCCTGGCAAGGCCCCATGCCCGCCCGGGTCAGGCGTTTGACCTGATCCTGATTGACCGGCCCCTCGTTCGCAAGCGAGGCAAGGTCGCGCGCGCCTTGCGCCGGTTGGTCGCTGTGGAGGTAGCGCGGCGGCCGAACGCCGAGAAGGTCTCCAAGCGACACCTCTTCGCACTGGCAGACATGGGTGTCGGCGTCGGCGACAAAGCGCGCGGCCCTCGCCCAGAGAAGGCGGGGTGAAGGCGCTTGCTCCGCCGGCCTCTGCGCCCCGACTGGCTTCATCCAGCTTGCCTCCTGGCCGGCCGCAAGCGCCGCCGCCGCGGCTTGCGCCGCGCGGACCCCCTCGGCCTCGGCCGCGGCTGGTGGATCAGCCTTGATGCCGATGCAATCGCCGGCGCCGAACAGCATCGGCTCGGTCGTTCGTCCGCCGGCGTCAACCAGAGGAACATGGCCGCCGCTTTCCGACCGGAAGACGATCGCGGCGCCTCCGATGTCGAAGAGCTCGATCGCCGGCGCGGCCCCCGGTGCGAGCACGATCGTGTCACAGCGGATCATGGATTCGCTCTGACCGTCATCGAGACGAACGATGGATGCGCCCTCCACGCCATCGCGCCCGAGAGCGCGGCGGATCATGCTGCCTGCGAGAATCTTCACCCCTGACGCGGCGAGGCGGGCGCAACCGGCGGAATCGACGGTCTCGCGCGCAGCTTCGACAATCGCCGCCACCATGCGTCCGGTCGATCGCAGGGCTTCGGCCAGGGAGGTCGCCTCTGCGCCGGAGCCCATTATGACGAATGTTCTCCCTTCGAGCGCGTCATAGCGTCGAAGCAGATGATAGGCCGCTGTCGCGCCCATGACGCCGGGAAGATTCCAGCCGGGGAACGCGACCCCTACGTCGCGCCGGCCGGTCGCCAGGATGGCGGCGTCGAAATCGCAGAACCAGCTCGCGGCGCCGTCGGTCAGCCCGGCGGCGCGCCGGCCGACCCAGGAGACGCCCGGGCGCGGCGCCACCAGGGTCCAGACGGCGACCCCCAACCGAACCTCGACTCCAGCGCCAAAAGCTTCGCCAAGCGCCGGATCATTGGCGACGATCGTCTCGATCATCGAGTTGCGATTTCGGACCGCCCCCGTCATCCGGCCGCCGAAATGGAAGGGAACCTCAAGCCCCATTGACGCCGGGTCCAGGGGATTCTCGTCGACGAGCATGACCTTGAGCCCAAGGCGGGCGCCCTCGAGCGCCGCCGCACATCCCGCGGGCCCGGCTCCGACCACGAGCAGCTGGGCGCGCTCGCGCGCCGTCAGCCGCTTGCCATTGGTGGAGACCGGATCGGACCCTCGGCTCAAAACATCATCCCCATTCTGCCGCTCTCGTCACGACGTGACCGGGCGCGCCCGGAACGAGCGTATCGAAAAACGACAGCGCCATCTATTCCCAACCCAAAAAATAGGTTGGCATCCGACGCCCAGAAACTCAGGGAGACAAATTCCTGGACAAATATCATGCGAGCCGTCGAAATCTCAGCTCGTCATTTTCCAGCTTCCGTCGGGCTGTTTGCATCCCGTCCCGTGGCCACGGTTCGGCCGTCCGGCGATATAGATGGTCTGCGAATAGGCGCGACAGCCGTCGCTCGTCGCGGCGCCGGGCTCGATGAAGCCGAATACGCCGTGGGCCCCGCGCCACGAACGGCGCTGGCCAGAACCGAGCGCCGCGATCTTGGCGTTCCATGCTGTCGCGCGGTCGTCGTCCGTCAGCGACGCCCCGACCGGCCCGCCGAGGATGCCGCCAAGCGCCGCGCCGGTCGGAATCGGCGGGGTGGGGACGCTGGCCGGAGCCGACGCAACGCTGGACGCCGCGGCGCCGGGCGGGGTGAGCGCGCCGGCGACCGGCGGCGCGCCGTTCGAGCCGACGCTTTGACAGCCCGCGAGGCCAATCGCCCCAAGCGCGATCATGAGAAGGGTCAGCCGCACGGATGCTTCTCCCGAAATCACAAGCGCGCGCCTCAAACGCACGGCAGGCTGAGGATCGCTCGCAAGCCCCCGAGCGGGCTTTCGTCGAGTTGCAACGAACCGCCATAGATCGAGGCGAGTTCGACGACAATCGACAGGCCGAGGCCGGAGCCGGGGCGCGACTCGTCGAGCCGCTTGCCCCTCTCGATCGCCGCCGCCCGCGCGCTTTTATCGAGGCCGGGGCCGTCATCGTTGATCTCGGCAACGAGAAAGCGGCCGTCGTCCCTGCCCTCCGCGGTGGCGCGCGCGGCGTGGATCGACACGCGTTCGCGCGCCCATTTTGCGGCGTTGTCGAGCAAGTTGCCGATGAGGTCGGTGAGATCCTGGGCCTCGCCGCGAAACTTGAGGCCGGGCTGCAACTCGACGTCGAATGTCAGGGCCCGGTCGCCATGCAGCTTTTCGAAAGTGCGGACGAGCCCATCGACGACCGGCTTCACCTCGGTCGCCGCTCCGAAGGTCCTGGCGCGGGCGGCGGCGCGGGCGCGGTCGAGATAGAAGGTCACCTGGCGGCGCATGATCTCGGTCTGTTCGCGCACCTTCTCCGACAGGCTTGGACTCTCTGAATCGGCCTCGTTCATGAGAACGCTGAGCGGGGTCTTGAGCGCATGCGCGAGATTGCCGACCTGGGTGCGCGCGCGCTCGACGATCTCCCGGTTGGCGTCGATCAGCTGATTGACTTCGAGCGCCAGCGGAGCCACGTCCTGCGGGAATTCGCCGGCGATGCGTTCGGCCTCGCCCCGGCGGATCGCCGCCACCCCCTCGCTCAGGCCCCGCAGGGGTCGCAAACCAAATCGGACCGCAAGCGCCGTTGAGCCGATCAGCGCCAGCGCCAGCGTCAGAAATGTCGTCGCGAGCCCCCATTCGAAACTGCGCTCCTGACCCTGGATCGCGTCGCCGGGAGCGGCGACCTGGACCAGAAAGCGGCCGTCATCGCCGGCGTCGATCTGGCGCTGGATCATCCTCACCTGATGTCCGCCCGGACCAACCGCGTAGCCGCTGAGGATTGCGCCCGGATCATTGCCCACGGCCGGGAGTTGCGGCAGCTGGGTCGCGAACAGCGACTTGGAGGCGCGGATTTCCGGCGGGTTCACATCGGTGCGGGTGATCTGCCAATACCAGCCGGAGAACGCGAGCTCGAATTGTGGCGCGATCGCTGCCGGCGCGCTCGCTTTTCCTTCGTCGTTCGGCGGCGCGATATTGGCGACCAGCGCTTTCAAATAGACGCCAAGCTGATCGTCGAAGTTGGCCTCGGTCCATTGCTTGTTGAGCGCGCTCAAGCCCAGCCCCGCGAGCGCGAGGATCAGGATGCTCCAGAACGCCGCCGAGAGAAAAAGGCGCGAAGCGATCGAACGTGCGCTCAGCGCCTTGACCATCAAGCCGGTTACGGGACTTCCCGCACCGCTCCGCGCGCCGCGCTGGTCGCGAAGGCGGCATAGGCGCGCAAGGCCGTCGACACCGCCCGCTTGCGTGGGCTCGCCGGTTTCCAGGCGCTGGCGCCCTTGCGCTCCATCTCCGCCCGGCGATGGCTCAGAGTCACCTCGTCGACGAGGATGCTGATCGAGCGGGCGGGGATGTCGATCGCGATCATGTCGCCTTCTTCAATCAGGCCAATCGTTCCGCCCTCGGCCGCCTCTGGCGAGACGTGACCGATCGAGAGGCCGGACGTTCCACCCGAGAAGCGCCCGTCGGTGACCAGAGCGCAAGATTTTCCCAGCCCGCGCGATTTGAGATAGCTGGTCGGATAGAGCATTTCCTGCATGCCCGGGCCGCCGCGCGGCCCCTCGTAGCGGATGACGACGACGTCGCCCGCGGCCACTTTGCCGCCCAGGATGCCTTGCACAGCGTCGTCCTGGCTCTCGAAAACTCGCGCCGGCCCTTTGAATTTGAGGCTGCCGGGGTCGACCCCCGCCGTCTTAACGATACAGCCGTCAACTGCGATGTTGCCGTAGAGCACCGCGAGCCCGCCATCCTTGGAGAAAGCGTGCTCGACGTCGCGGATCACGCCCTTGGCGCGATCCTCGTCAAGCGAGGGATAGCGCGCGGACTGGCTGAACGCGACCTGGGTCGGCACGCCCCCGGGCCCGGCCAGGAAGAACTCGCGCGTCGCATTGCTGCCCGCGCGCTTGATGTCGTTGCGCGAGAGCGCATGTTCGAGCGACTCGGCATGCACCATCCGGACATCTCGATTGAGCAGGCCCGCGCGGTCGAGTTCGCCCAGAATACCCATCACCCCGCCGGCGCGATGGACGTCCTCCACGTGCACGTCGGCCACGGACGGCGCGACCTTGCAAAGACAGGGGACCCGGCGCGACAGCCGATCGATATCGGCCATGGTGAAGTCGATCTCGCCCTCGTGCGCGGCGGCGAGCAGATGCAGGACGGTGTTGGTCGAACCGCCCATGGAGATGTCGAGCGACATCGCGTTTTCGAACGCCTTGAAATTGGCGATCCCACGCGGCAGCGCGCCTTCGTCGCCCTCTTCGTACCAACGCCGCGCGAGGTCGACAATAAGATGTCCCGCCTCGACGAACAGGCGTCGCCGGTCGGCGTGCGTCGCCACCACCGTGCCATTGCCGGGCAGGGACAGGCCCAGCGCCTCGGTGAGGCAGTTCATCGAATTGGCGGTGAACATGCCCGAGCATGAGCCGCAGGTCGGGCAAGCCGATCGTTCGATCACCGCGACGTCGGCGTCGGAGACTTTGGAATCCGCAGCCGCGACCATCGCGTCGATGAGGTCGACCTTGCGCTCGCCGGTCGAGAGCTTGACCTTGCCTGCCTCCATAGGTCCGCCGGAGACGAAGACCGCCGGGATGTTGAGGCGCATCGCCGCCATCAGCATGCCGGGCGTGATCTTGTCGCAGTTCGATATGCACACCAGCGCATCGGCGCAATGGGCGTTGGCCATATATTCGACGCTGTCGGCGATGAGTTCGCGCGAAGGCAGCGAATAGAGCATGCCGTCGTGGCCCATGGCGATGCCGTCGTCCACGGCGATGGTGTCGAACTCCTTGGCGACTCCGCCGGCGGCCTCGACCTCGCGCGCCACCAATTGCCCAAGGTCCTTGAGATGCACGTGGCCGGGCACGAACTGGGTGAAGGAATTGGCAATGGCGATGATCGGCTTGCCGAAATCGCCGTCCTTCATGCCGGTCGCGCGCCAGAGGCCGCGGGCGCCCGCCATATTGCGGCCATGAGTCGAAGTGCGAGAACGATAGGGAGGCATGTTTGGCCTATAGGGTAAAAAGACGCCGCTAGAGTGGCGAAGGACCGGCGCCGAGCGCCGTTTGGCTGTCATAATCGCATTTTATCGCGTCCGCCAGCAAGGGCGCAGGGTCTCGCCCCCAGGGTGATCGGGTGAACGAGTTGGTGACAACGGGCTAGCTACCCCGCCTAGCCGGCCGAATGACGAAGATGAACCTCGATCGGGCCGTGAACTCGTCGGCGTGGCAAGCCATCCCGGATGCGCAAAAGGTGGCGTTTATCGACGCCAACCTCAAGGCCAGCCGTACGGCAGCGACAAACCTCATCCCGGGGTTCGCGAGATCGCCAAGGCCGCCAGCCGGGCCAAAGCGGCAGGGAAGCCGATCAGGGCGATACGGTGAGTGCGTCGATCTCGCCGCCCCTATCGAGCGACATAGGTCGCCTTACGGCGATGCACCGCCTGCGCTTCGGTGTGAGCCGTGTCACTGCAGGTCATTAAGGCTTGAGGCAGCTATTCCCTCTGTCTTGCCGAGCGGGAGGAGATATTCAGATGAGCGGACATGGCCCGACTCCTCATCAGCCTCATGGTACGCCCGCCAGCGATCCTTTGCGGATCGAGGTCCACCTGCACGGGCATGTTGCCACAGTTATGCGAGGAACTACGCTCCTGCGTAAGATGGCGCTTCTCGGCGGCAGGCCCAGACATCCCACTCCTACGGGCAATTTTCGAATACTAGACAAGGATGGATCGCACACGTCGAGTTTATATGGGACGTGTGTGAGTTCAAGAAGCCACGCGGCCAGAACAGTCGGAGCGGGAGCGAATTCTTGCCATAGGGGCGAGACTTACCACGGCGCTCCGATGCCTTTTTATTCCCGTTTCGGCCCGTCTGTAGGTTTCCATGAGGGGTCGCTTTCGACGCCTTCTCACGGTTGCCTCCACATGGCGCGTGAGGATGCAAAGTGGGTGTTCACGAACGTGCCCGTCGGAACGCCAGTGCATGTCAGATAGGCCCGCGTCCTCGCCGAGGACAATCATTAGCGCAAGTTCATTCTGGACGATCCAGTCCTTTGCCATCGACGCGCCCGATAATTTCCCTATGATCTCGTGTTGCTCAAGAATATTTCCGCCGCGAGGAAGCAATGGCCGACCCACTTTCCCAGGACCAGCGGCAAGGCAAGCTGACGACGCCGCTTGGCGAAAACGCGCTCGCCCTTATGCAATTTAGCGCGATCGAAGGCCTGAGCGAATTGTTCGAGGTCCGCATCGAGGCGGCAAGCACACAAGGGGGCCTCGATTTCGCCTCGGCGCTCGGCAAGGGTTCGACGGTGACACTGACCACCCAGGACGACAAGAAGCGCTATTTCCACGGCGTCATGACGGAAGCGCGCTGGGCCGGGACGCAGGAGGATCTCTACATTTACCAGCTTGTGCTGAGGCCGTGGCTCTGGCTGCTCACACGGACCTCGGACTGCAAGATCTTCGCGCAGAAGTCGCCGATCGACATCATCAAGCAAGTTTTCTCGGACCGCGGCTTCTCCGATTTCCGCGACGCAACGACTGGCTCGCCGCCGACGCTCGAATATTGTGTGCAGTACCGTGAGACGGATTTCAATTTCGTCTGTCGTCTGATGGAGGCCTATGGCGCCTATTATTTCTTTGAGCATGATGACGGAAAGCACACGCTGGTCCTCGCCGACGGCAAGTCGAGCCATCATCCGGTTCCCGGCCTTTCGTCCTTGTCTTACAACCCGATAGCCGACGGCGGGCGGCGGGAGCAGCAGTATGTCGAGACCTGGTCGCTCGGGCGCCGGGCGCAGACTGGCGTCTTCGTGCTGGAGGACTACGGCTACAAGAAACCATCGGCGAACCTTCTCGCGCAGTCGCAAAATCCCGGCGGCTACGGCCACGACTCGATGGAGATGTTCGATTATCACTATGGTTACGTCGATACGGAGGGCAAAGACCTCATCGACCAGGGCGTCGGCGAAAAATTCGCAAAATACCGGCTCGAAGCTTCACAGTCGCTCGACAAGCGCCGGTCCTCCATGGGTGCGGCGGCTTCGCTGTTCCCCGGCGGCCTGACCACGCTGGAACTCTATCCAGAGAGCGGCGAGAATAGGGAGTACCTGATCACACACTGCACTCATGATTATCAGGCGGAGAGCTATCGCTCAGCCAGCGCCCCCCCCGGGCTCGGCTACGTCGGCAATTACGAGATGACGCCAAGCGACCGCCCATTCCGCGCTCCGCTCGTCACGCGTAAGCCCGAGATCGTCGGCTATCAGTCGGCACTCGTCATCAAGGACAAGGGAGGCCCCGAGATCGAGGTGGACAAGTTCGGCCGGGTACTCGTGCAGTTCTATTGGGACCGCAAGAAGAAGCCATCACGCAGGGTCCGGGTCGCTCAAGTCTGGGCTGGGAGCAATCGCGGCGCGCTGTTCACCCCCCGGGTCGGCGACGAGGTCCTGATCGCCTACGAGGAGGGCGATCCCGACCGGCCGATCATCATCGGTTCCGTCTATAACGGAACCAACACGGTGCCGATGACCTTGCCCGACAAGAAGGTCAAGTCCGGCATCCTCACCCAGTCCAGCACCGGGGGCGCCGGCTACAACATGTTCCTGTTTGACGATACGGCCGGCAGCGAGAAGGTGAAACTGCGGGCGCAGAAGGACCTCATGTTCAAGGCGCTCCACGACGAGCAGCGCGACATTCTGCACGATCAGACAGAGAATATCGGCAACGACGAGACGATTAACGTTGGCTTCCCAAGCGGCAGCGGCAATTTCACCTTGAACGCGCTGAACAAGGTGACGATCAACGTCGGCCCTCAGGGGTCGCCAATGACCCAGCTGATCATGGACACATCCAGCATTACGCTGAATGTCGGGCCGGGCGGCTCGATGAGCCAGATCGTCATGAACCAGACCAGCATAACGATGCAGTCGACGATGATCACCATAACCGGCAACGCGACCGTCAGCGTCACCGCTCCCATGGTCAAGATCAACAGCTGAGGCTAATCGGTTCCGCGAAGCCCGGTCGGACGCAACGAGACCGTCGAGATGCTCCTTGCCCGTCGCTAGCTCAGGGAGCGGCGCCTCGTTCCAGCGAAAAGGAAAGACGCATGTCGACCCGACTTCGTTTCAATACAGCAAAGCAGGTGTTCGACGCGTTTCCCAAAGTCACCGCTGAAATCGACCTTCGGCCGTCAGAGGAGCCTCCGGTCGATTTCGCGCGCAAGCTGCTCGCTCGGGCCCGCCGTTTCGACGCCATAATCTACACCGCGTGCCTTCTGCCGCGGCGCGAGGCTGTCTGGTGGGGTTGCCAGTGTGTGCGGGCGCTTCATGGAAACAAGGCGGACGAGGCGCTCCTGGCCGTCGAGGCCTGGGTGCGGGCGCCCGAGGAGCCGCAGCGTCGCGCCGTCCTGCAAATCGCCGCGTCCGGCGACACCGGCGTTGCGACGACCTGGCTCGCCTGGGCCGCGGGTCATTCAGGCGGCAGCGTCGCGCCCGAAGATCTGGCGCCGGTGCAGGCGTCGCCGGAGGCGACGGCGATCAACCTGAAAGCGGCCGTCATCCTCGCCATCGTCCAGCACCCCATGGCCGAGGCGCTCGCCTGGATAAGAGCTTGCGTTGAAGCTGGCCTGCGCTTCGCCGAAGGTGGAGACGCCAAAGTGCTTCCGCCGACGGCCATCCCAGCCAAGCCCGGCGCAATCTGATGGCGGCCGCAGCGTCGCCCGCGACGAGGCGCACGACCTGGAGGGCGTTACATCTGGATCAAGTCGGTCCGGCTCTTCCGGCGATCGTGTTGCGGCGATCGTGTTCCGGTCGATCCGGTTTGGGTTTTCTGGGGCGCCCCACCTTTCGCCGCGAAGCCCCTCTCAGAGGCGTTGGATTTCCTTGGATTTCCTTGGATTCTCTCGTCCGAATCGAAACTTATCAATGGGTTGCGTGGACTTTTCCGGACGAGAGATTTTGCGCGGCCGTTCCGGCGGCCAGGCGGCGCGGAACGGGCAGAAACGACCATGGGATAGGAGGAGATCGATCATGGGGCTAGCTTATCGCTGTTTCTGACTTTCTGCAAGAAATTGTCGCTCGACGGATAGAGATTGCAGTCCGACAGAAATCCTCTTATCGCTCCGGACATCGTCGCCATCGTTGCCGTCTCTCGCCCGTCAGGGAATCATCTCGGTCACTTCGCCGGGGTACAGGATCGTGATCGTCCCACCCAACGCGCATTGCAGGAAGCTGACGTTGTCGAGCGCGGGAACCCCGTCGAGGATCACCGGCGGCGAAACGGCGCCAGTGACCCACGGCGCCGGGGTCACCGGGGTGCAGGGCACGGGCGTCGGCGTCCCCATCGCCGCCGCCGTCGCCGAGACGAAGGCGGGATTGCCCGGCGACATGCACATTCCAAACGGCATGACATTCGTCATCGGAACATGATCGTTGATGTTGGCCGCCGGCTGATCGCTCGTGATCATTCGGTGGATCGGCAGCACGACGAAGGTGCTGACACCTGGGGGCACTGCGAAAGCGCACTTCAGTGTCGCGCCGTTGCAAACGTGGAATGGCATCAGTCCGTCTCCTTGCAGCAAACCCTAAACAATCTTCTTCGCCCGAGTCTCCTGTCAAAACCCCCGCTTGTTCGGGTTCAGGTTGTTACCTTGTGAGCAGCGTTTCACGCTCTGCGGTTCCGATCATCGAGTCCCGAATTTAGCTTTACGAACCCGGCGGTTCAAAGGGCAGAAGCAGAATCGCAGTTTTCGCGAGCGCGCTCGATCGGTATGCTTAGATGAATATATCGAAACAGACGATATCGGGCTTGAATTGTCCGCGGGCGCGCTTTCTACTGGAGGCGCCTCGGCCGCGCCTTCGCGTCCGGGGTCATGAGGGTGAGGAGGGCTCGACCATGGAGCTCAGTCGTCGCGGCTTCATCAAAATCACCGCCGCCGGTCTCGCGGCTTCGAGTTTCGGGGCTCTCGGCTTCGGCGACGCGAGCGAAGCTCTCGCCGCTTCGGTCCGGCCGTTCAAGCTGACCGCGGCGAGCGAAACGCGCAACACCTGCACCTATTGCTCGGTCGCCTGCGGCGTCCTCATCTACAGTCTCGGCGATCGGGCGAAGAACGCCGTCTCCGACATCATTCACATTGAGGGTGATCCGGATCATCCGGTGAACCGCGGCACGTTGTGTCCCAAAGGTTCCGCGCTGCTCGACATCGTTCATTCGCCCAGCCGGCTCAAGGTCCCCAGATATCGCGCGCCGGGCTCAGCCGAATTCAAGGACGTGTCCTGGGATTTTGCGCTCGAGCGCATCGCGAAGCTGATGAAGGAGGACAGGGACAAGAACTTCATCGCCAAAAACAAGGACGGGACGACGGTCAATCGCTGGATTTCGGCGGGAATGCTGGCGGCGTCGGCGTCCTCCAACGAGACGGCCTTCATCACCTGGAAGGTCGTTCGCTCGCTCGGCATGGTGGCGTTCGACAACCAGGCGCGCGTCTGACACGGACCGACGGTGGCCAGTCTGGCCCCAACATTCGGTCGTGGCGCGATGACCAACACCTGGCAGGACATCAAGAACGCCGACGTCATCGTGGTCATGGGCGGCAACGCCGCGGAAGCCCACCCGTGCGGGTTCAAATGGGTGATCGAGGCCAAGATAGAGCACGGCGCCAAGCTCGTCGTCATCGATCCGCGCTTCACCCGCACCGCGTCCGTGGCCGACGTCTATATCCCCATCCGGCCGGGGACGGACATCGCGTTCCTGAATGGCGTGATCCGCTACCTGATCGAGAAGGACAAGCTGCAGCACGAATACGTGCGCGCCTATTCCAACGCCGGACTCATCGTGAAGGAGGGCTTCGGCTTCGAGGACGGGCTATTCACCGGCTACGATGAGGAGACGCGTTCCTACGACAAGTCGAGCTGGGACTACGAGCGTGACGACCAGGGCTTCGCCAAGGTCGACGACACGCTGCAGAACCCGCGCTGCGTCATCAACCTTCTGAAGAAGCACGTCGACCGCTACACGCCCGAGACGGTGTCGCGCATCTGCGGCACGCCTCAGGACAAGTTCCTGCAAGCGTGCGAACTGTTCGCATCGTGCTCGACGCCTGACAGAGCGCTGACCAGCCTGTTCGCGCTCGGCTGGACGCAGCATTCGGTCGGATCGCAGAACATCCGCACCATGGCGATGATCCAGCTGCTGCTTGGCAACATTGGCGTGCTGGGCGGAGGCATGAACGCCCTTCGCGGCCATTCGAATATCCAGGGCCTCACCGACATCGGCCTCCTGTCGAACCTCATGCCGGGCTATCTCACTTTGCCCAGGGACAAGCAGGCGGCGCTCGACGACTACCTGGAAGCCAACGCGAACAAGCCGCTGAGGCCCGGACAGGTGAGCTACTGGCAGAACTACAAGAAGTTCTTCGTGAGCTTCCAGAAGGCGATCTATGGGCGGGCCGCGACCGCCGACAACAATTGGGCCTATGACTGGCTGCCCAAGCTCGACATCCCGCTCTACGACATCATCAAGGCCTTCGAGATGATGGATAAGGGAGAGATGAACGGCTACATCTGCCAGGGCTTCAATCCGCTGCAGGCCTTTCCGGATCAAGGCAAGATTCGCAGGGCTTTGGGCAAGCTCAAATATCTCGTGGTGATGGATCCGCTCGACACCGAGACCTCGCGCTTCTGGGAGAATTTCGGTCCGCACAATCCGTCCGATCCGGCGAAGATCGAGACCGAGGTGTTCCAGCTTCCCACCACTTGCTTCGCCGAAGAGGACGGCTCGCTGGTCAATTCGGCGCGCTGGCTGCAATGGCACTGGAAGGCGGCGCCGCCGCCGGGCGACGCGCAGCCCGACATCTGGATCATGGCCGGGCTCTTTCATCGCCTGCGCGAGTTGTATCGCAAGGACAGCGGGACCTTTCCCGAGCCGCTCCTCCATCTGACCTGGGATTACGTCAATCCGGTCAATCCCAATCCGGAGGAGATCGCCCGGGAGATGAACGGCCGGGCGCTCGTCGATCTCAACGACGATTCGGGCAAGACGATCTTGAAAGCGGGCCGCCAGCTCGACGGCTTCGCGCAATTGCGCGACGACGGCTCGACCCTGTGCGGCTGCTGGATCTTTTCGGGCTGCTTCACCGAGGCCGGCAACCAGATGGCCCGGCGCGACGCGACCGATCCGCGCGAGGCCGGCATCGCGCCGAACTGGGCGTGGGCGTGGCCCGCGAACCGGCGCATCCTCTATAATCGGGCCAGCGCCGATCCGTCGGGAAAACCGTGGAACCCCGCAAAATCGCTGATCGAATGGAACGGCGAAAAGTGGGTCGGCCTCGACGTGCCGGACTTCGTCCCCACGACGCCGCCTTCCGCGGGCGTGGGCCCGTTCATCATGCAGCAGGAAGGCCTCGGGCGCCTGTTCGCGCTCGACAAGATGGTCGAGGGGCCGTTCCCCGAACATTACGAGCCGTTCGAAAGCCCGTCCGAGAACGTTCTGCACCCCAAGGTGCGCAACAATCCCGCCGCGCGCGTCTTCGCCGACGACCGCAAGAATCTCGGCTCAGCGAGCGAGTTCCCCTACGTCGGCACAACTTATCGCCTCACCGAGCACTTCCACTTCTGGACCAAGCACGCGCTGATCAACGCGATCCTGCAACCCGAGCAGTTCGTCGAGATCGGTGAGGCGCTGGCGAAGGAGAAGGGGATCGAGCAGGCGGGCTGGGTGCGAGTCTCGTGCAAGCGCGGCGCGATCGTCTGCAAGGCTTATGTGACCAAGCGGATCAAGCCGATGACTGTGGACGGCAAGCCGACGCACGTGATCGGCGTGCCGCTGCATTGGGGCTTCACCGGGCTGACGCTCAAGGGTTACGCGGCGAACGCGCTGACGCCCTCGGTCGGGGACGCCAACACGGAGACGCCGGAGTTCAAGGCGTTTCTCGTCAATGTCGAAAAGGTCGCACCGCCCAGCGCGTGAAGGATGATTCATGTCCAATCTGCAGTCGCAGGACTACATCCGCATCTCGGCCACGACCCTCACGCCGCCGTCGGTTCGCCGGCACGAGCAGGAGGTCGCCAAGCTCATCGATGTCACCCGCTGCATCGGCTGCAAGGCGTGCCAGTCGGCGTGCATGGAATGGAACGACCTGCGCGGCGAGGTCGGGCGTTTCGAAGGAACTTACGACAATCCCCTCGACCTGGACCCGAACACCTGGACGCTCATGCGCTTCACCGAGTGGGACAACGACAAGGGCGACCTCGAATGGCTGATCCGCAAGGACGGCTGCATGCATTGCGAGGATCCGGGCTGCCTTAAAGCTTGCCCGGCACCGGGCGCCATTGTTCAATACGCGAACGGCATTGTCGATTTCATCAGCGATAATTGTATTGGCTGCGGCTATTGCGTTAAAGGCTGCCCATTCGACATTCCGCGGGTCAGTCCGGTCGATCACAAATCCTACAAATGTACACTGTGTTCCGATCGTGTCACTGTCGGGCGGGAGCCCGCCTGCGTGAAGGCCTGCCCGACTGGCGCCATTATGTTCGGCTCCAAAACGGATATGGTCGACTGGGCCGGCGATCGGGTTGAAGAACTCAAATCGCGCGGCTTCGAGAATGCCGGGCTTTACAATCCGGCGGGCGTGAGCGGCACGCATGTGATGTATGTTCTGCACCACGCGGACCGGCCTTCACTCTATGCCGGGTTGCCGGAGAGGCCCAAGATCAGCACTCTCGTCGAACTCTGGAAGGGCGGCATCAAACCGCTCGCTCTGGCGGGCATCGCGCTCGCGGCGATTTCAGGCTTCTTCCATTGGATTACCGTGGGACCAAACGAAGTCCAGCCCCACGACGAGGAAGAAGCCGCGGAATTGCTGAAAACCTCGGGTCCGCTCAAATGAGGTGTCCAGAAGGC
>DASXES010000020.1:0-43806 GCA_036489975.1 Roseiarcus sp. | reverse complement strand
GCACATGAACATGAACCTCATCCGCGCCAAAAACGACAGGCACAGCCTCAAGACCCGAAGAAAACGCGCAAACCTAAGCCCCGAATACCTCGAAGATATCATCCGCCAAAACACCCGTTAACCTGAAGCGATTCCCCTGGGGGAGCCAGCCGCGCCCGAGCGGCGCGTCATTGAAAGCTGATGGGGGGCGAAGCGTCGGGCGTCGTACTGTTGCGGCCGCAAGCGTAACAAGACATAAGACGCGATGCTTGAGAAAGAGAGCGCCGGCGCGGCGTTCACGCTGGATGAACTCGCGCGAACTATCGAGCGGCGCGCTGAGGCGAGCGCGGAGACCTCCTATACCCGCAGCCTCATCGACAAGGGCGCAGCCCACTGTGCTCGCAAATTTGGCGAAGAAGCGGTCGAACTGGCGATCGCCGCTGCGGCGCTGGACGAGAGCGCCGTCCGCGCGGAGGCGGCCGATGTACTCTACCACCTCCTCGTCGTTCTTCGCGTGCGGGGGGTCGCGTTGTCATCAGTGATTGAGGAATTGGGCAGACGATCGGGACAGGGGGGGCATGAGGAAAAGAGGTCGCGAACGAAGTGAACCCGGCGGCGAGGGGACCCGATTGAGGCTTGAGGTTCGGGTGAGAGAATTCCGATGAATCGTGTTGCGCTTCAATCGCTCGAATCCCCATTCCGCCGCTTCACCCGCGACGAATGGGCGCAACTGCGCGCCGACACTCAGCTGACGCTAACTATCGACGATCTGCGCAAGCTGCAGTCGACCCACGATCCGATCTCGCTCGACGAGGTCGTCGCCATTTATCTGCCGCTGTCGCGGCTGCTCGCCCTCTATGTCGCCGCGACGCAGGGGCTGTTCAAGGCGACCCAGCGGTTCCTTGGCGCGACCGACGGGAAAGTGCCCTATATCATCGGGATCGCCGGGTCGGTCTCGGTCGGCAAGTCGACGACTGCGCGCGTGCTGCAGGCGCTGCTGACCCGCTGGCCGAACACACCCAAGGTGCAACTCGTCACTACGGACGGCTTCTTGCGCTCGAATGCGGAGCTGATCCGGCAGGGCATCATGGACCGCAAGGGCTTTCCCGAGAGCTACGACGGGACGGCGGTGCTGCGCTTTCTTTCGGCGGTCAAGGCCGGGCAACACAATGTCGCCGCTCCGGTCTATTCGCACATCACCTACGACATCGTGCCTGGCGAATCGATCATCGTCGATCGGCCTGACATTCTCATCTTCGAGGGGATCAACGTATTGCTGCCCAACCGGTTGCCCCGGGACGGCAAGGAGATCCCGTTCGTCTCCGACTTTTTCGACTTCTCCATTTTCCTGGACGCCCACGAGGCATTGCTGGAGCAATGGTATATCGAGCGCTTCGTGGGCCTCAGAACCACGGCGTTCCGTGATCCGCGCAGCTATTTCCGCCAATACGCCGACCTCGACGACGCGGAAGCTCAGGCGACGGCGCGCTCGATCTGGCGGCGGATCAATCTCGTCAACCTGCACGAGAATATCCTGCCGACCCGGCCGCGGGCCGACTTGCTCCTGAGGAAGGGCGCAAGCCACCGCATCGAGGAAGTCGCGTTGAGAAAGCTGTGAGTGTGGTGCGGCGATCGGCGCTGATCCCCCGCGCATTCCTTCTCGGCGTCCTCTCGCTTTCTTGTGCCGCCGCCGCGCCGCCTAAGGGCTGTCAAGGCTCGGACCTCACCCAGATCGAGGGGCTTGCCGCAACCCGCTCGGCCCGAGCCGACGATCTTATGAACGGCGACGGTCTTTTGTGGCGCATCGAGAAGTCCGGCCTTGCGCCTTCTTACCTCTTCGGCACGATTCATTCGACCGACGAGTCGGCGCTCGAAGTCGCCAGGCGCGCCGCAGGATTCATCAGCAGTTCCAGGGTACTGGCGACAGAACTCGGCGGGCCTATGGATTCCATCGAGAAGGCCAACATTACCGCCGCGACGCTCGACAAGGCGCTCGATCGCGACCATGACACATTCGAGGGCGCCATTGCGCCCGCGGACCGCCAGGGAATCGAGGAGTTCGTCGCGCGGACGGGCTATCCCGCTGAATTAGCCCACCACCTGAAGCCCTGGTTTCTCGCCATCCTGACTGCGATTCCCGCCTGCGAAGCCGACCGCGAAGCGCTCAATCTGCCGGAGGTCGACCAGTTTCTCGCTCAGACGGCGAAAGACGAAGGCGTGAAGGTCCTTGGACTTGAAACGCCCGCAGAGCAGCTCGACGCGATCGCGAACTTGCGCCCCGAAGTCGCCGCAACGCTGCTCATTCTCGCCGCCCGGGACCCGAGCCTGAACGATGACCTCTATGTGACGATGCTCAAGCTCTATCGGGAAGGCCGACCGGCGGAAATCCTCGCTGTCTCCGACGCGCTTGGCGGCGTGAGCGAGACCGAGCGCGCAGCGCAGGACGAATTCATGCGCGCGCTGCTGCTGAGCCGCAACGCGATCATGGCTGAGCGCGCCGCTCCGCTCCTGGCCTCCGGCGGCGCGTTCATCGCCGTCGGCTCGCTGCACCTTGCCGGCAAGACCGGACTCGTCGAGCGCTTCCGTGCGGACGGCTATAAGGTGACCAAGGTTTGGTAGGCGCCGCGGCGCGTTAACCGCGGTCGGCGGAGGGTCGCCCGGGGTTGGGCGGAGGGCGACCGTCAGGTCGAGGCCGTATGGGCCTTGGTCAGCGGGGACGGCGCGCCGGCCTAGCCGCCATTACCGGCATGGCCTCATGTTTTCAGTGGGTTACGACCCCGTTTAGTTCCGCGCCTCGTTTTTGGCGGTTGGCGTTCGATGCAGCCAACTGTACAACATTAACGACACGTATTAAATCCGTTCGAAACTCATTTCCTGGGATCGCCGGAATCAGGCCGCGAGCGGCGAGGTTCATGTCGAGGAGGGAAACGCCGCCCGCTCTACTCGCCGTAAGGCGTCCAGATGTTCTTGACCTGCGTCGCCCGGCGCAGAAACGCGCGGCCCTCAGCCTTCGCCCAGTCCATCGCCCCGGCCGACGTCCAGGTCGCCTTGAGATTTCCGGCAGAAAGCGCCTCGACCTGCGCTGCGCCCTGCGCCTCGCCGACGTACCAGACCGCATCCACGCCATCGTGTTCGGCCAGCGTTTGCGCCAGCGCGCTCGCATCGCCAGTGACGATGTTGACGACGCCCCCGGGAACATCTGATGTGTCGAACACCGAATAGAGGTCGGTCACGCTCAAGGGGTGGCTCGCGGACGGGATCGCGACGACGCAATTGCCCATGGCGATCGCCGGCATGACGAGCGATATGAAACCCATGAGTGGCGCCTCGTTCGGGCAGACAATGCCCAATACGCCCCAAGGCTCGTTCATGGCGATGGTCACGAAGCGCGAGCGCGTCGCGTGCACCGCGCCGTCGAACTTGTCGGCGTAGCCAGCATAGACAAAGGCCCGGCGGATCGAGGCGTCAACTTCCGATCTGGCGGCGCGCAGGGAAGCCCCGGTCATGGCGCCGAGGCGCCGCGCAAACTCCTCCGCCCGAGCGGCAAGATTCTCGGCCACGTAATAGAGCACCTGGGCGCGATTGTGCGCCGTCGCCGCGCCCCATGAGGACGCCTTTGCGGCGGCCTCGACCGCGTTGCGGATGTCCTTGCGGTTGCCGAGGCCGGCGAGCCCGATCTCGCGGCCGGTGGAGTCGAGGACCGCGTAGCTATAGCCGGAATCGGGGCGCGCCTGCTTGCCGCCGATATAGAGCTTGGCGGTTCGGTCGATGGCCGCATCGGCGATGTTTCGTGTCGGCGCCACACCCGGCGAGGCTGTGAGGCGAGGCGGCCGCGCCGAATTCGGCCTGGCCTTTGGCTCGTCGGGGACACGATACTCGTGCAAACCCTCGCGGCCGCCCTCGCGGCCGAAGCCGCTTTCCCGATAGCCGCCGAAGCCCGCGGCGGCGTCGAACATGTTGGTCGAATTGATCCAGACGACGCCGGCCTTGATGCGCGCGGCGACTTCAAGCGCGCGATTGACGTTCTCCGTCCAGACGGACGCGGCGAGGCCGTAGCGCGTATTGTTGGCGAGCGCGACCGCTTCATCGGGCGTGCGGAAGGTCGTGGCGACCAGCACCGGACCGAAGATCTCCTCGCGCGCCAGCACGGACGCGGGGTCCACGCCAGTGACCAGGGTCGGCGGATAGAAGCAGCCTCGATCGGGCAGCGAATCGTTGGCGCGAAAGACTTCGAGCCCTTCCTCTTCGCCCTGACGCATGAGTCGGCGGATTCGCTCGAGTTGGACCGGCGCGACAATCGCGCCAACATCCGTCGACTTGTCGAGCGGATCGCCAATTCTCAAATTCGCCATGCGGGCGCGCAGCTTGGCGTAGAGGGCATCGGCGGCGCCTTCCGCGACCAAAAGCCGCGAGCCCGCGCAGCACACTTGGCCCTGATTGAACCAGATCGCGTCGACCACGCCCTCGACCGCGCTGTCGAGATCGGCATCGTCGAACACGATGAATGGCGATTTGCCGCCGAGCTCGAGCGAGAGCTTCTTGCCCGCGCCCGCCGTCGCCTTACGGAGCGTTCGCCCGACCTCGGTTGAGCCGGTGAAGGCGATCTTGTCGACGCCCGGATGCGCAACCAGCGCGGCGCCAGTCGCCCCGTCGCCGGTGACGATGTTGACGACACCCGGCGGCAGCCCCGTCTCGACGCAGATCGCGGCGAAGGCGAGCGCTGTCAGCGGCGTGAATTCCGCCGGCTTCAAAACCACCGTATTGCCTGCCGCGAGCGCCGGCGCGATCTTCCACGCAAGCATCAGGAGGGGAAAATTCCACGGAATGATCTGTCCGCACACCCCGACTGGCTTGGTCCCCGGAAACTCGGTGTCAATCAGCGAGGCCCAACCGGCGTGATGATAGAAATGGCGGGCGACGAGGGGAATGTCGATGTCGCGCGACTCGCGGATCGGCTTGCCGTTGTCGATCGTTTCCAGAACAGAGAGAAAGCGCTCGCGCTTCTGCACATGGCGCGCCAGCGCATACATATGCTTCGACCGCTCAAAGCCTGACAGCGCCGCCCATTTCGGTTGGGCTTTGCGCGCCGCGGCGACCGCGGCGTCGACGTCCCCCGAAGAGCCTTGCGAGACGCGGGCGACGCGCTCAGCCGTAGCGGGATTGAAGACATCGAACAGATGGCTTGGTTTGGTGAAGGCGCCGTTGATGAAATGCCCGAAGCCGCCTTCGTGCTCGCCAAGCCACGCTCTGACGGGCTCGGCGCCTTCGGGCGAAGGCCCATAGTCCATCGTGCGCAGGATGTCCTTGATGACCCCCATGGAACCTCTCACGCCATCGCGTGGCGATAGGCAGCCGAATAGCGCCCGGTCACGAAATGGTCGAGCTGGCGCTCGATGTCGGTCAGGAGGCCGCTCGCGCCGATACGGAAGAGGTCCGGCTGCATCCACTGGACGCCGAGTTCTTCCCGCATGAGGATGAGCCAGGCGAGCGCATCCTTGGCTGTGCGCAGGCCGCCGGCCGGCTTGAAGCCGATGTCGACGCCGGCGCGCTCGCGATAGTCGCGCAACGCGCGAAGCATCACGAGACTCACCGGCAAAGTGGCGTTGACGTCCTCCTTGCCAGTGGAGGTCTTGATGAAGTCGGCGCCGGCCTGCATCGCCACCATGCTGGCCGCATAAACGTTGCGCAGGGTCTTCAGGTCTCCCGTGCCGAGGATCGTCTTCAGATGCGCTTGCCCGCACGCCTCGCGCATCGCCGCGACCTCGTCATAGAGCGCGCTCCAGTCGCGTGCGAGCACATGGGCGCGGGTGATGACGATGTCGATCTCGCGCGCGCCCTCAGCAACCGCATAGCGGATCTCCTCCAGGCGCTGCTTCAAGGGGGTGAGCCCGGCCGGAAAGCCGGTCGCGACGGAGGCGACTGGAATCCCAGAGCCCTCGAGCGCCCTGACCGCGGGGCCCACCATGGTCGGATAGACGCAGACCGCGGCGACCGTCAGCCCCAGATCGGCAATGTCGAGCGCGGCGAGCAGCTCGACCCCAAGCGGATGGCGCGCCTTGGCGCAGAGCCGGCGCACGCGGCCCGGCGTGTCGTCGCCAGCGAGCGTGGTCAGGTCGATGCAGGTCATCGCCTTCACGAGCCACGCCGCCTGGTATTCCTTCTTGACCGACCGGCGCGTCGTCAGGGTCGCGGCGCGGCGCTCGACCGCGCTCGCGTTGACGCCAACGCTCTCGAACCAGTCGGGCGCGAGGGCCATACCCGGGTTGCGGGGCCGGTTATGTCCAGCCTGGGTTGGAGTGGCGACCGCCTCGTCCATGGCGCCTCCGCGCAATCCTTCTTAAGTCGAGAAGATGTCACGATCGGCCGGCGAAGTCCAAAATCGCGCGGTCGCCCACTCGCTCGCCAGCGTACCGAAGCCGGGTTGCGAGTTCGCGTTCGCGCCTTAAGCCGCCCAGCCCATGAGCTCGCGGCGCGCGACCGCCTCGATCACCGTCATGCCTTCCGCGCTGTCGTTGAGACACGGGATCGCGGCAAAACGCTCGCCGCCTGCCTCGCGGAAATAGCCGGCGTTCTCGACGCCAATTTCCTCCAGCGTCTCCAGGCAGTCGGCGGCGAAGCCGGGCGTCAAGACCGCCACGCGCTTGATTCCCCGAGAGGCAAGTTCGCGTAAGCTCTCGGAGGTCGCGGGCTTCAGCCATTCGCCGCGGCCGAAGCGCGACTGGAAGGTCATGCGCAAGCGCTCCTCGCTCAGGCCCATCGCTTCGCGCAACAGCCGCGTCGTCTTCGCGCAGTGGCAGAAGTAGGGGTCGCCCTTGTCGAAATAGGCTTGCGGAATGCCATGGTAAGACGCGACCAGGACTTCCGGTTCGAAGTCGAGATCGGCGAGGCTGGCGCGGACCGAGCGGGCGAGCGCCTCAATATAGACGGGATCGTCGTAATAGGGGGCCGCGACGCGAATCGCCGGCTGCCAGCGCATGGATTGCAGCGCTTCGAACGCCTTGTCGGCGACGGTCGCTGTCGAAGCGGCGCAATATTGCGGGTAGAGGGGAATGACGAGAATGCGGTCGCAACCCCCGGCCTGAAGCGCTCTCAGGCGCTCGGCGATCGGCGGGGCGCCATAGCGCATCGCCCAGTCGACAATCACGTCCCTATCCATGGTGCGGAGCGCGGGCCCAAGCTTTTCGCTCTGCGACCGGGTGATCGTCTTGAGCGGTCCCTCGTCGCGCTCCTTGTTCCAGATCGCGTCATAGTCGCGCCCTTTGGCATGCGGCCGCCTCAGGAGGATGGCCTGGAGAATGGGCGCCCAGATCACCCGCGGCGTCTCGATGACCCGGCGATCGGACAGAAACTCGTTCAAATAGCGCCGGATGGACCAATAATCTGTACCCTCCGGCGTGCCGAGATTGACGAGCAGCACCCCGACCTTGCCGCTTGGCGCCGGCGGATGACCGGCGGGGCGAGGGCCTCGGGCTTCCTTCGGCAGGTTCGATGCGTTCATAGATGGCCTTGATCGCCCCGCGCCCGCGTCCGGCGAAGCACTGGGCTTCTTCAGTTTACAGCGTTCGGCGTGAAGTTTGTCGCGACCCCGTTGATGCAATAGCGCAGATGGGTCGGGGGCGGCCCATCCGGGAAGACGTGGCCAAGATGCGAACCGCAGCGCGCGCAATGCACCTCGGTGCGCGCCATGCCGAAGCTGCGGTCGACCGTCGTTTCGACCGAGCCCTCGACCGGAACGTTGAAGCTCGGCCAGCCCGTTCCGCTCTCGAATTTGGTCTTGCTCTCGAACAGAGGCTGCCCGCAGCCGGCGCAAACGAAGACGCCCGGCCGCTTCTCGTGCAGGAGCGCGCAGCTGCCCGGCCGTTCGGTGCCGTGCCCGCGCATGATGTCATATTGCTCAGGCGTCAGGAGCGCGCGCCATTCGGCGTCGGTGTGGGTGACGGGGAAATGGTCTTCTTTCATGAGATCCTCCTTGGAGCCTCATATAAGCGCGATCGGCGCTGGCGGCACGCAGATTTACGCTGACGAGCGCCCCTGAGTTACAGCTGGGGTCTCAAAGCCTTTCGCCGACGTCGCCTTTCGACGAAGCTGCCGCCAGAATCGCGAGATTCAGGCGAGGAAGATCGACGGCGGCGGTTGCGATCGCCGCAGTGGTCTTGTATCCCAGTCTGGCCTATGTATGACTCGGACGGCCGCAACAATAACTGGACGAATCCGCCCGGGGAAATTCGGCGCCTGTGACCGTGGCTGACATCCGCTTCCGCGCACGGATCGCAATCATTGGCGTCAACCCGTATGTGCCGGTCAGCCCCGCGCAGGCGAGCAGGATCAAGCCCGGCTGGCGAAAGCCCATGCCCGTCCTGGTTCGCATCAACGATTGCGCGGAGACTTGGCGAACCAACCTCATGCCGGTCGGCGACGGCGGCTTCACCCTCTATCTCCACGGCGCCATGCGCCGCGCCTCGGCCGCCCAAGTCGGCGACAGCGTGACGGTCGCGCTAGCGTTCGATTGCGACTACAAAGGGGGACCCGCGGATCCCATGCAGGCTTGGTTCACGATGGCGCTGGCGAAAAATCCGGCGGCTCAGCGCGGTTGGGAGGCGCTCACCCCGAGCCTGCAAAAAGAATTGCTGCGCTATTTCGCCCGCCTCCAATCAGATAGCGCCCAGCGACGGAACGCGGAACTGGCGGTGAATGTGCTTGCGGGCGTCGAAGGACGTTTCATGGGCCGTTCCTGGAACATGAAAAACGGACCTGCGCGTGGCTGAACAAGGATGAGGTCCGCGGCTGGCGGTCGGCTCACCGCCCGCCGCGGATCGAACTGAGAGGCCGCCGCTGCCGGGCGCTTGAGGACGGGCATTTCAGCGCGACAGCGGCGCCTACCCCTCGAACACCACGGTCTTGCCGTGGTTCAGGAGCACCCTGTCGTCGAGGACGTTGGCGATGGCGCGGGCGAGCACGCGGCGCTCGATGTCGCGCCCCTTGCGCACCAGATCCTCGGGCGTGTCGCGATGGCTGATGCGCTCGACGTCCTGTTCCACGATCGGGCCCTCGTCGAGATCGGTGGTGACGAAATGCGCCGTGGCCCCGATCAATTTGACCCCGCGCGCATGCGCCTGGTGATAGGGCTTCGCGCCCTTGAAGCCGGGCAGGAACGAGTGATGGATGTTGACGCACCGCCCCTGGAGCTTCGCAGTAAAGCCGTCCGACAGGATCTGCATATAGCGCGCGAGAATGACGAGATCGGCTTTCGCCGACTTGATGATCTCCCAGGCCTGAGCTTCCTGCTCCATCTTGGTTTGCCGGGTAATCGGCAGATGATGAAACGGAATGTCGCCGAAATCGATATGAGCGTAGGTCTCGCGCGGATAATTGGCGATGATCGCCACCGGATCCATTGCGAGTTCGCCGCTACGCCAGCGATAGAGAAGATCGACCAGGCAATGGTCGAAGCGCGACACCATGAGCACGACGCGCTTCAGCTGATCGAGGGGGCGCATCGACCATGTCATCGCGAAGCCGATCGCGATCGCCTTGAAGGTCTCGCGTAGATCTTCGACGCTCGCCTCCGGCGTGCTCGCGTTGAACACGACGCGCATAAAAAAGTCGCCGGTCTCGACATCGTCGAATTGCTGGGCGTCGAGAATGTTGAAGGAGCCGTCGAACAGCGTGGCCGCAACCTTCGCGACGATTCCAGGCCGGTTGACGCACGACAATGTGAGAATGTACCGCGCGCTCGACATCCGGATTTCCTTTTTGAATAACGCCCCGTAGACGCCCGGCCGCTACCCGTCAGCCTGCTTGAGCAGCGCCTCGACCGACGGCAGGATTTTCCGAACAATGACCTCGACCCCCTCCCCCGTCGGATGAAGCCCGTCCGGTTGATTGAGCTTCGGATCACCCGCGACCCCGTCGAGGAAGAAAGGATAAAGCAGAACATTGTAGGCTTTCGCCAGAGACGGATAGATCGCATCGAAAGCGCGGCCATATTCGGGCCCAAGATTGGGAGCAGCCCGCATTCCGGCGAGAAGCGTGGGCAAGTGGGCCGCTCGGGCTTTGTCCAGAATCGCCGCGAGCGTGGCCTTGCTCGCCTCGGGCTTCATGCCCCGCAGCATGTCGTTGGCGCCAAGCTCGACGATCAGCGCATCGGCGTCCGCGGGAACCGCCCATTCATAGCGCTGAAGGCCGTCCGCGGCCGTGTCGCCGGAGACGCCGGCGTTGATGACCTTGACGTCGAGGCCTGTGGCGCGAAGCGCCGCCTCGAGGCGATCGGGAAACGCCTTTCCGGGCGCCAGCCCGTATCCGGCGGTCAGGCTGTCGCCCAAAACCACGAGGCGAAGCGTCCGGGCGGAGCCGGGCGAAGCCATCACGAGCGCCGCGGCGAAGGCCAGCGCCTGGACGAGGAGGCGCAAATGCCCATATGAGGACGACTTTGCTTTAGGGTGCTCGAACAATGGTCTTTCCTGCGGTCGCGATGCGCGGCGTCGACCTCAGTCTCGGCCGCGGCGCGGCTCGCGTGCATATCTTGCGCGACGTCGCTCTGACAATCGGCAAAAGCGAGGCGGTCGGGATCATCGGGGCTTCCGGCTCGGGCAAATCGACGCTCTTGATGATCATGGCCGGCCTTGAACGGCCGGATAAAGGCGAAGTTGAGATTGACGGCGTCAAGCTCGGGGCCTTGAACGAAGACGCTTTGGCCCGGTTTCGCGGCCAGCGGATCGGCATCGTTTTCCAGTCCTTTCATCTCATCCCGACCATGACCGCGCTCGAAAACGTCGCCGCGCCGCTCGAGCTCGCAGGCGCGGCCGACGCCAACGAGCGGGCGAGGGCTGAACTCGAGCAGGTGGGCCTCGGCGACCGCCTCAGTCACTTTCCCGCGCAGCTCTCAGGCGGCGAGCAGCAGCGTGTTGCGCTCGCCCGCGCGCTTGCGCCCCATCCATCGCTCCTGATCGCCGACGAACCGACCGGCAATCTCGACGAGGCCACCGGGCGCGCCATCATCGACATGATGTTCGATCTGCCCGCCCGGCGTGGAGCAACGCTGGCGCTCGTCACGCACGACGCGGCGCTCGCCGCGCGTTGCGACCGCGTGATCCGCCTGCGCTCGGGCAGGATCGAGGAGACGCCCCCGGTCGCCGTCTCCGTATGAACGCTCCCGCCGCATTCCCTCCGGGTCGCAGCCGCACGCCAACCTTGCGTTTCGCGCTGCGCGACCTGCGCGGCGGGCTCGCGGGCTTGCGCATCTTTCTTCTCTGCATCGCGCTTGGCGTGGCGGCGATCGTGGGCGTGGAAAGTCTCGCCCTTGCGCTCAACGACGGCCTGGGGCGCGAAGGACGCGTGATCCTCGGCGGCGATGCATCTTTCTCGCTGATCCATCGCCGCCTTATCCCCGACGAGCAGCGCTTTCTCCAGGCGCATGGCTCGCTGTCGACGATTGCGACGATGCGCGGGATGGCGAGAGCCGCGGGCGGGGACGCGGCGCTGATCGAGATCAAGGCTGTGGAGCCGTCATGGCCGCGCCTCGGCGCTGCGGTCTTCGCGCCGCCCATGCCGCTTGGGGACGCGCTCGGCGAACAGGACGGCGTCTACGGGGCCGCGGTGGAAGAGGGGCTGCTCGCTCGGCTCAACCTGAAACTCGGCGACGTCATTCGCATCGGCGAAGCGCGGTTCGCCCTTCGCACCATCCTCGTCAGCGAACCGGATCGCCTGGCGACCGGCATTGGCCTCGGGCCCCGCGTGCTCATGTCGCAAGCCGCGCTCGATGCAACGAAACTGATCCAGCCGGGCTCGCTGGTGCGGTGGACGACGCGCGTCGTCATGGACGGACCGAACGGGGCGCCGGACAACGCCGCCGTCCAGGCGCTCATGGCCGAGGCGAAGCGGACGTTCCCTCACGCCGGATGGGACGCGCGCTCGCGCCTCAACATCTCCCCGGACTTCAGCAGCGATCTCGATCGCTTCGCCGAGTTCCTCACGCTTGCGGGGCTGCTGTCGCTGGTCGTGGGCGGCGTCGGCGTCGCGAACGCGGCGCAGGGCTTCGTCGAGCGCAAGCGCGCGACGCTCGCCGTCCTGAAAGCAATCGGCGCGACCGGATCGGGCGTCGTCGGTCTCGCGCTCGTCGAGTTCACGATCGTGGCGCTGATCGGCGCGTTCATCGGCGCCCTAGTCGGCTCGGCGATTCCCTTCGTCGTCAACTGGCTGTTCGGGGCCTTGCTGCCGCTCCCGCTCGCGCCCTCGATTGCGCCGAGCGTCATCGGTCTGGGGCTGATTTATGGGTTGCTGACGGCGCTCGCCTTCTCGATTCCCTCGCTCGGACGCGCGCATGATGTGCCGGTGACGGCGCTGATCCGCGATATCGTCGAGGAACGGGGCGGCTGGCCGCGCAAGCGCTATCTCGGCCTCGCGGCGCTTGCCGGAGCCGCGCTGGTCGCGCTTGCAGTCCTGACCAGTCCGCAACGATCGATCGCGGCGATGGTCGCGGGCGCGACGATCGCCGCTTTTCTCGCGCTGAGACTCGTCGCCCTCGGCATCGCTCTCCTCGCGCGCCGCGCGCCCTCGTCGCGCTTTGTCGAATGGCGGATGGCGCTCGCCGCCATCCACAGGCCGGGCGCCCTAACGCCGTCGGTCGTGCTGTCGCTCGGCCTCGGTCTCACCGCTCTCGTCGCGCTCACGCTTGTCGACACGAACATGCGCGCCGAGCTCCGCCATTCCGAGCCGGGCGTCACGCCGAGCTTCTTTTTCCTTGATGTGCGGGGCGCCGACGCGGGTCCGTTCGTCGATTTCCTCAAGCGCGAGGCGCCGGGCGTCAAGATCAGCGAAACCCCGATGATGCGCGGGCGCTTCGTTAAGCTCGGCGACCGGCCGGTCGAAAAGGTGAAGCCCAGCGACAAGGTCGCCTGGGCGCTGGAAGGCGACCGGGGCGTCACCTTCGCTGCGAAGACGCCCGAAGGGTCCGAGGTCGTGGCGGGGACATGGTGGCCTCCTGACTATTCCGGGCCGCCGCTCGTCTCGATGGAGAAGGAGGTGGCGGAGGGGCTCGGCCTCCATGTCGGCGACACGGTCGTCGTCAACGTGCTTGGCCGCGATATCGCGGCCAAGCTCGCGAACCTGCGGAAAGTGAACTGGAAGAGCTTCGCGATCAACTTCGTACTGGTCTATTCGCCCAACGCGCTCAAAGGCGCGCCCTACACGGAACTCGTCTCCGCGGCGCTCCCCTCTGCGGCGCCGGACGCCGAGCTCAAGCTCATGCGCGCTGTCGCGCACGAATTTCCGACCGTCGCGAGCGTACGGGTGCGCGAAGCGATGGAAAATGTCGAAACGCTGGTCGCCAAGCTTGCCCTCGCCATTCGCGCCGTGACCGGGGTGGCGCTCACTACATCGGTGCTGGTGCTTGCCGGCGCGCTCGCCGCGAATCGGCGTGCGCGCCTTGCCGACGCGACGATCCTGAAGATCCTTGGCGCAACCCGCGGCCGGCTGACGATGATGTTCCTGATCGAATATGCGCTTTTGGGCGTCGCGACCGCCGTGTTCGGCCTCGCGGCGGGAACCCTCGCCGCCTACTGGGTCACGGCGCGGTTCATGGAATCCGACTTCGTCTTCGATTGGCGCGCCGCGCTCGCCGCCGTCGGCGGAGGCCTTGTGATCACTGTCGGGCTCGGCATGATCGGCGCGTGGCGGACTTTGAGCCAAAAGCCGGCGGCCTACCTGCGCGAATTGTGATATAGTCTGCATGGGCGAATCGAACTCGATTAAGGACGGAGCGGCGAGGTAAGAAGTTGCCTCACTTTGCACTATTATGATCCGCTCTCAGCAAAAGTCTGGGGCTAACGACTGGGCCCCTTGCAAGGGCGTGGAGGACAGCCAGCGCTACGGTCCGACTACACAGAAACCATTGCCGAAGGGATCGGTGCAAAAGGCCATGGGCGGGCGGCCTGGCATGTCGAATTTTTGCTCGCATTTAGCGCCAGCGGTCAGGGCGCGCGCCAAGGCGACTTTGAAGTCGTCAACGTGGAAATCGATATGCACAGGCGTCCAGTGACGCTCGTATCGACGAATATCGTGGCTGCCCATGGCGGGTTTCGTGCCCGCCGGTTTCTCCATGATCCCGATCCGCGCCTCTCCGCATTTGAGGACGGCGTAGGTTGCAATCGGCCGTGCAATCTCAGTCAGTTCAAAGGCGTTGCAATAGAAGCGAAGACCCTCTTCGAGGTTCGGAACATCGACGCTGACCGAGTACCTCATGACAATCTTCCCTTGCACCTTAAAAGTAGCCTTATACTCGAAGGGTCTTTCCGCGCGTATTGTGATAAATACCCGCTGAAATCGGAGCTATGCGGGGAGGATGGAATCTATGGCGCTGCTCACGCAATCCTACGTCCACGGAGTCTCCGCGACCCCGCTGATCGGAGAGACGATCGGCCAGCTCCTGCGGCGCGTGACCGCGGAGGGGCCGGAACGGCCGGCGCTCGTCACCCGTCACCAGAGCGTGCGCTGGAGCTACGCCGACCTTCTGCGCCGCTCCGAAGACCTTGCCGTCGGCTTGCGCAAGCTGGGCCTGGAAAAGGGCGACCGGGTCGGCATCTGGTCGGCCAATGTCAGCGAATGGGTTCTGGCGCAGTTCGGCACCGCGCTCGCCGGAATCATCCTGGTCAACATCAATCCTGCCTACCGCGCCCACGAATTCGATTATGCGATCAAGAAATCCAGCTGCCGGGCGCTGATCCTGAGCCCGGGCCATAAGAACAACGATTATTTCGCTTCGCTCCGGACCTGCGCCCCCGAGATCGACGCCGCCCAACCCGGAAACCTCCGATCGAAGGGCTTACCCAAACTCGAGTTTGTCATCCGCTTAGGGTCCGACACGTCGCCGGGCATGCTCAACTTCGATGAGGTCGCGAAGCCCGCAACGGCGAACGAACGCGCGGAGCTTATGACCTTCGAGGCGGCGCTTCAGTTCGACGATCCGATCAACATCCAGTTCACGTCGGGCACCACCGGCGCGCCCAAAGGCGCGACGCTGACCCACCACAACATCCTCAACAACGGCTATTTCATCGGCGAGGCCATGCGCCTCACGCCCGACGATCGCCTGTGCATTCCGGTGCCGTACTACCATTGCTTCGGCATGGTGCTGGGCAATCTCGCCTGCGTCACCCATGGCTCCTGCATGGTGAGCCCGTCTGAAGGGTTCGATCCCGTCGCCACGCTGGAGGCGGTGCAAGCCGAACGCTGCACCGGCCTGCACGGAGTGCCCACGATGTTCATCGCAATGCTGGAACATGCCGAGTTCGCCCGCTTCGACCTCAAGAGCTTGCGCACCGGAATCATGGCGGGCTCGCCGTGCCCGGTCGAAGTGATGCGAAAAGTGGTGGATCTCATGCACTTGAGCGAGGTCACCATCGCCTATGGCATGACGGAAACGAGCCCGGTCAGCTTCCAGAGCGCCTATAACGACCCGCTCGAGCGGCGCGTTTCCACTGTCGGTCGCATCCTGCCCCATCTCGAAGTCAAGATTGTCGGCACCGAGGGTCGAATTGTTCCACCGGGGGTCGCGGGCGAGTTGCTTACCCGCGGCTACAGCGTCATGCGCGGCTACTGGGATGATCCCGCCGCGACATCGGCGGCGATCGACGAGGCCAGGTTCATGCACACAGGCGACCTCGCCACCATCGATAGTGAAGGTTACTGCAATATTGTCGGGAGATTAAAAGATATGGTCATTCGCGGTGGCGAGAACGTCTATCCGCGCGAAGTCGAGGAGTTTCTTTTCACCCACCCGGCGATCGCCGAGGTCCAGGCCTTCGGGGTTCCCGATCATCGCTACGGCGAGGAACTTTGCGTCTGGATTCGCCGCCGCGAGGGCGCAGGCTTGAACGAAGCCGAGGTGATTGCCTTTTGCCGGGAGCGAATCGCCCATTACAAGGTTCCGCGCTATGTGAGGTTCGTCAGTTCGTTCCCGATGACGGTCACTGGAAAGGCTCAAAAATATTTGATGCGCAAGGCGATGATGGAGGAATTGGCCCTGGCGGAGGAAAAGACGGCCTGAGGCCTGGAATAGGCGCCGAACGTAAAGAGGGGTAAAGAGACTTTAACCTTTATGCAGACAAGGGGAGCCGATTTGGTTAGGCGAGCGGGGCGGGCGTTCAAACGCCGCTAAAAAGCAACAATTTCGGCCTTCACTGGATTTTGATATAAAATGAGTTCTCTTGGCAATTGGGCCCAGCGCGCTTAAATGGCGAGTACAGGGTCAGGAGGCCCCTAGAAATCTCGGTCGACCGCTCCACGACGGAAAGATTATGAACGCAAATTACCGAAATTTCGCCCTCTGGGTGATCATCTTCCTGCTCGTTCTGGCGCTCGTGACCTTGTTTCAGAGCCCGGGGCAGAAGGCGCCGTCGAGCGAAATCACCTTCAGCCAGCTTTTGTCCGACGCGGACGCTGGCAACGTGCGCGACGTCACCATCGCCGGACAGGAGATCTCCGGCCATATGAAGGACGGGCGAACGTTCCAGACCTATTCGCCCAACGACCCCGGCCTCGTGCAGACCCTTTACAAGAAGGACGTGACGATCACCGCCAAGCCGCCGTCCGACGGCAACAACTGGCTGCTCACGATCGTCTCCAGCGTTCTGCCCGTGCTGCTGTTCTTAGGGCTGTGGATTTACATGACGCGGCAGATGCAGGGCGGCGCCGGCAAAGCGATGGGCTTCGGCAAGTCGAAGGCCAAGCTCCTGACTGAGGCGTCGGGACGCGTGACGTTCGAGGACGTCGCCGGTGTTGATGAGGCCAAGGAGGACCTGCAGGAGATTGTCGAATTCCTGCGTGATCCACAGAAGTTCCAAAAGCTCGGCGGGCGAATCCCGCGCGGGGTGCTGCTGGTCGGCCCTCCGGGCACCGGCAAGACCCTGACCGCGCGCGCGGTCGCGGGCGAAGCCAACGTGCCGTTCTTCACCATCTCGGGCTCCGATTTTGTCGAAATGTTCGTCGGCGTCGGCGCGAGCCGGGTGCGCGACATGTTCGAGCAGGCGAAGAAGAACGCGCCCTGCATCATCTTCATCGACGAGATCGACGCCGTCGGGCGCCATCGCGGCGCGGGCCTTGGCGGAGGCAACGACGAGCGCGAGCAGACGCTCAACCAGCTCCTCGTCGAGATGGACGGCTTCGAGCAGAACGAAGGCATCATCATCATCGCCGCGACCAACCGGCCCGACGTGCTCGACCCGGCGCTCCTGAGGCCCGGCCGCTTCGACCGTCAGATCGTGATCTCGAACCCCGATTTCATCGGCCGCGAGAAGATCCTGAGGGTTCATGTGCGTAAAGTGCCGCTCGGGCCTGACGTCGACCTCAAGGTGGTCGCCCGCGGAACGCCGGGCTTTTCGGGCGCTGACCTCATGAATCTGGTCAACGAGGCGGCGCTGCTCGCGGCCCGCCGGGGAAAGCGTGTCGTCACGCGCCAGGAATTCGAGGATGCGCGCGACAAGATCATGATGGGCGCCGAGCGGCGAACGCTCATCATGACCGAACAGGAAAAGCGGCTGACCGCCTATCACGAAGCCGGCCACGCGCTCGTCTCGGTCTCGATGCCGGCCTCGACCCCGATCCACAAGGCGACGATCATTCCGCGGGGCCGCGCTCTCGGCATGGTGCAGTCTCTCCCTGAACGCGATCAGATCTCGCAGAGCTTCGAAGAGCTCATCGCCATGCTGGCGATGGCGATGGGTGGCCGCGTCGCCGAGGAACTGATGTTCGGCAAGGACAAGGTGACCTCGGGCGCAGCCGGAGACATTCAGCAGGTGACCAAGATCGCCCGCGCCATGGTGACCCGGCTCGGCTTCTCCGACAAGCTCGGCGCCGTCATGTACGGCGAGAACCAGGACGAGGTGTTTCTCGGCTATTCGCTAGGCCGGCAGCAGAACATTTCTGAGGCGACGGCCGAGACGATCGACCAGGAAGTGCGGCGCCTCGTGCAGGAAGCCCATGAGACGGCGACCCGCATCCTGACCGAGCGGCGGGCTGACCTCGAGACTCTCGCATCGGGCCTCATGGAGTTCGAGACGCTGACAGGTGAAGAGATTGTCGGCCTCTTACGAGGGGTGCGGCCGGTGCGCGAATCCGCGACTGACCGGGAGCCCCCGGCGGCTCCGCGCGCCGCGGTACCCTCGACCGGGAAGCCCCGGCCGATCGGACCGGAGGCTGGCGGACTCGAGCCGCAACCGCAAACCTGAGCCCCTGTAGCCGCGACCGCTGGTCGCGGCGCCCGGTGATCATCGCCGGCGGCGGGGACGCGGTCTCGACCGCGCCTAAAGTGCCCCACGGCTACCGCGTCGCCATTCGGACGACTTGTCCTCCCGGCCCCGACCGGGACGCGGCCGGCAAATCCGGCAGATAGAGCGCAACGAGCGCCGCTCGATCGAGATCCTCGATTTCCGAGAAGCCCAGATGGCGCGCGCGTGCGTGCAGTTCGGGCGTTTCGAAATAGCCCCGGAACGGCTCGCCGCTGGCCGCGACGCGCTCCGCCAGTTGCTCGTGACGAGCGCGCGCCGCGGCGTCTGTGACCCGATCGGGCGGGTTGGCATAGTCGAACACGACTTCCGTCCCGCCGGGCCAGTTCGCGAGCTCACTGAGGGTCGCGAACACCGCGGCCTGGGTCAGATAGGGCGTGACGCCAAGCCACAGCACGAAGGCGCCCCTATCGGGGTCGAGCCCGCCGGCCTTGAGAGCGGCTTGCATGCTGCCGTGCTCGAAATCGTGAGCGACGTAGGAGACATGGGCAGGCTCGGCGATTTGAGCCTCGGCGAGCCGGCGCCGCTTCTCGGCTTGCGTTGCTGGATGATCGAGCTCGAAGACGCGCAAGTTGTCGGTCCGCTCGAGCCGATAGGCGAAGGTGTCGAGACCCGCGCCCAGCACCAGGATCTGCCTCACGCCTTTCTCGATTGCATGGGTCGCCGAATCCTCGGCAAACCGGCTGCGCATAGCTATGAACAGGCGCAAGCCTCGCCGCTCCGGCCGCTCCCTGGCGAGGGCGATGGCGTCGTCGGCGTCCGGGCCCAAAATCGGCAGCGCGAGCGGGTCGGCGAAGACGAGCCCCCGTTCGAGGACCTGATGCGCCGCCCGGTGTCCCGCTGCGCCAAGCGCGGTCACGCTCGCCTGTCCCTGTTGCATGGGGAGGAGGGTAGGGGCGTGAGGACGGCCTGTCGAGCCCGGCGAGCTTGACGCCGAAAATCCGCTCCCCTATAGACCCGTCATCTTTTAGCCAGGCCGAGCGGCAGGCGGGGCGCTTCTTGATTGGAGCGGCCCGCTTTCAATATTTTCCGCATCAGGCCGAAGCGTTAGTTTGAAGGATCTTAAGTTCGATGGCACGCCGCTGCGAGCTGACAGGCATAGCCGTTCAATCCGGCAACAAGGTCAGCCATTCCAACCGCAAGACGCGCACGCGCTTCTTGCCCAATCTCGTCCAGGTCACGCTCGTCTCGGACGCGCTCGAGCGTTCGGTCAGGCTGCGCGTCAGCGCGGCGGCGCTGCGTTCCGTCGAGCATCGCGGCGGCCTCGATGATTTTCTCGTCAAGGCGCACGAATCGGACCTCTCCGAGGACGCCGTCAAGCTGAAGCGCGAGATCGCCAAGAAGCGCGCTGAGACAAAGGCCGAAGCGGCCTGAGGCTCGACCAGGGCGCCCAGCGGCCCCCGCAAACGGCTTCCCGTCTGAAGCGCCCCCGATGGGCGGCGCGCCTTGGCTTCGCCCCTAAGCCGTGACGCCAGCGCGGCCACCCTGCAATCCCTAAGGTGCTCACGCCGGTGGCGACGAATCCTGGGCGGGGATTTCCTTGGCGCTCCCAAGGGGACTCGAACCCCCGTTTTCGCCGTAAGGGCCGCTGCGCGATACGCGAAGGCTAGGATGAAGCCTTATTGGCGCTCGATCGAGAGGGATGGGTATCGCAAAGGGGTCCGCAACCGAGTCTGGATCATCCGCTATCTTGGCAGAGGAAATATGGCGAGCGAGGAGCAGGGGCGATTGGCTCGGCCGCTCAGCCGCAGGGTATGACCACGATGACCAAACCCGCGCTTGCCGGCCTCTACCGGGCCTATATCGACTGCCTCAACCGGCAGGATTGGGCGAATCTGCACCAATTCGTCGCCGACGACGCGCGTCACAATGGGCGGCCGTTCGGGCTTATCGGCTATCGCGCCATGCTGGAGCGCGACTTCGCCGAGATCCCGGACCTCCGTTTCAGCATCGAACTTTTGATCTGCGAGGCGCCGTTCGTCGCGAGCCGGCTCCAGTTCGACTGCCGTCCGAAGGGCCTCTTTCTCGGCCTGCCTGTGAACGGCCGGCGGGTGAGGTTCGCGGAGAACGTCTTCTACAGGTTCCGCGACGAAAGGATTGCGGAGGTCTGGTCGGTAGTCGACAAGGCGGAGATCGAAGCCCAGCTTTGACAGTCGTTCGCTTCAGCGCCGGCCAAACAGGCGCTCGATATCGGCGAGCTTGAGCTCGACATAGGTCGGGCGGCCATGGTTGCATGTGGACGCGCCCGGCGTCGCCTCCATCTCGCGCAGGAGCGCGTTCATTTCCTCGGGCTTGAGCGCCCGGCCCGTACGCACCGAATGATGGCAGGCAAAGGTCGCGAGCCGGTGGTCGAGCCGCCGCGCCAGCGTTTGCGCCCCGTCCTCGGCCGCGAGGTCTGCAGCGAGATCTCGGACGAGGCCAGCCAGATCGCCTTGCGCGATCGCGGCGGGGGCTTCGCGCACCATCAAAGCGCCGGGTCCAAAACCCTCAACGATGAGGCCGAGACCCGCCAATTCCTCCGCATGCGCGCCGAGCAACGCAGCAGCGTCGGGATCGAGATCGACGATCAGCGGCGTCAGCAGGATTTGCCGCTCGATTGCGCCTCGCTCGCGCTCGAGCTTGAGCCGCTCGTAGACGATGCGCTCATGCGCCGCGTGCTGATCGACGATGACGACCCCGTCTCGCGTCTGGGCGATGATGTAGTTCTCGTGCAATTGCGCCCGCGCGGCGCCAAGCGGAGCAGCGAGGTCGCGCTCATGGGCCATTGCAGCCGGCGCGGGCGCGGAGGGCGCGACTTCCGCAAAGCTCGCCTGTGCGAAGCTCGCCTGCGCCGGCTCGGCGAGGCGCGGCGCGGCGGGCGAAGCGCGCCAGTCCCAGCGGGGGGAATAGGAGGCTCCGCGCCAGGATTGCGGGGGACGCATGGCGAGGATCGTCGCCGTCCCTCCGGTGGTCGAAGCGCGGTGCAAAGCTTCGTTCAAGGCCTGCTTGATCCCGCTGACGATCAGGCCGCGGATGGCCTGGGCGTCGCGAAAGCGCACTTCGGCTTTCGCGGGATGGACGTTGACGTCGACTTGCGCCACCTCGCATTCGACGAACAAAGCCGCGACCGCGTGCCGGTCGGGGGGTAGGAAGTCGAGATAGGCCCCTCTGAGCGCGCCGGCGAGCGTCTTGTCGCGCACCGCGCGCCCGTTGACGAACAGGAACTGCTGGGAGGCGTTCGGCCGGCTGAAGGTCGGCAAGCCCGCCCGGCCGGAGAGCCTCAGCCCCTCGCGGCGCGCGTCGAGCGCGACCGAATTGACCGCGAAGTCGTCGCCCAGAGCCTGACGTAGCCGCTCGGTAAAGCCCGCTTCGCCCGGCCCGCAGGCCGGCCAGTCGAAGCTCGAGCCGATATCGGTCGCAAATGAAAAGCGGGCCTCGGGCACGGCCATCGCGAGGCGCTTGACCGCATCGGCCGCGGCCAGGGCCTCAGCGCGATCGGATTTGAGGAATTTCAGCCTGGCCGGCGTCGCGGCGAAGAGATCGCGCGCCTCGACCCGCGCCCCGACGGGCGCGGCGCAGGGTTCGATCCCGCTCTTGATCCCGTCCTCGACCAGAAGCCTGAGGCCGTGGGGCGCGCCCTGGCCGCGGGTGCGGATCTCGAGCCGCGAAACCGAGGCGATCGAGGGCAAAGCCTCGCCGCGGAAGCCGAAAGTCGCGATTTGCATGAGATCGCCGTCGGGCAGTTTCGATGTCGCGTGCCGCTCCACGCTGAGCGCGAGATCAGCTTCGTCCATCCCCCGCCCGTCGTCGACGACCCGGATCAGCCGCCGCCCGCCGGCCTCGATCGTGACCTCGATCGACTTCGCGCCGGCGTCGAGCGCGTTCTCGACGAGTTCCTTGATCGCCGCCGCCGGACGCTCGATCACTTCGCCCGCGGCGATGCGGTCGATGGTCAGGGGATCGAGACGGCGAATCGGCATGGGGCGCGCTAACCTCATTCGTATCATAGCTCATCGGGCGGACCGCGTCCTGCTCCGGGAGGATTCTGAAGCGCCGTAGCCCAGCGGCTGCGTGCGGTTTCGGCCAGGGTCGCCGCATGGGGGCGCCGACTTGCAAGCGCCGCGCGCACAAGTGGCTGCGGGCGAATGCGCGAGGGTCGTATCGACGGAATCCCCTTGGGGATGGCGGGGCTATCGCCTCTGCGCCTTCAGCGCCTGGTCGAGGCGGGGATAGACGCGGCGGGCGTTGCCCTCGTAGACCTTCCAGCGAGCCTCGGGGGTCAGGTTTCCCGTTGCGTCGATGTAGCGCCTGGTGTCGTCGTAGTGATGGCCAGTCTCGGGGTCGATCCCCCTGACCGCGCCGATCATCTCGCTGGCGAACAGGATGTTGTCCACGGGGATGACCCTGGTCAGAAGGTCGACGCCCGGCTGATGATAGACGCAGGTGTCGAAGTAGACGTTCCTCAGCAATTGTTCGGTGAGAAGCGGCTTCTTCAATTCCTGCGCGAGCCCGCGATAGCGGCCCCAGTGATAGGGCGCGGCGCCGCCGCCATGGGGGATGACGAAGCGCAGGGTCGGGAAGTCCTTGAACAGCTCTCCTTGAATGAACTGCATGACCGCCGTGGTGTCGGCGTTGATGTAATGGGCGCCGGTGGTGTGGAAAGCAGGGTTGCAGCTGGTCGAGACATGCACCATCGCCGGGATGTCCCACTCGACCATCTTCTCGTAGATCGGCCACCAGGCCTGGTCGGTGAGCGGCGGGCTCGTCCAGTGGCCGCCGGACGGGTCGGGGTTCAGGTTGATGGCGACGAAACCATAGTCCCGCACGCATTTCTCGAGTTCGGGGATGCAGGTCCTGGGGTCGACTCCCGGGCTCTGTGGCAGCATCGCCGCGCCGATGAAATGGTCGGGGAACAGTTTCGAGACGCGGAAGATGAGCTCGTTGCAGATCGAAGCCCAGGTGGAGCTTATGGCGAAATCGCCGATGTGATGGGCCATGAAGCTGGCGCGGGGCGAAAAGATGGTGAGATCCGAGCCGCGCTCCTTCATGAACTTGAGCTGGTTCGTCTCGATCGACTCGCGAAGCTCATCGTCGCTGATCTTGAGCTCCGCGACCTTGGGCGCCTGCGCGGGGTCCTTGATGCCGGCGATCTGCCGGTTACGCCATGCCTCGAGCGCCTTGGGAGCGGTCGTATAGTGGCCGTGGCAATCGATGATCATGCGCGCGCCTCTGTCGGATTCATGCCGGCTCCATGCCATGGCGTTGTTTTATGGGGCCGGTCTCCGCCGAGACCAGCAAGGCGACGAGAGCGCGCGCGGCCTCAGGATCCGGCGATTTTACCGATACGCCAGCCGAGAACACGGTCACGGCCTGAATCTCCGGCGGCAGGGGACCGACGACCTCGATTGCGGGTTGGCCCATGAGTTCGCTCAGTTGCTGAAAGCCGAGATCGGCTTCGCCGTTCGCGACCAGCGAGGCCACCGGGACGCCGGGCGGCGCGACCAGCGCACGCGCCAGCACGGAATCGGCCAAGCCCCACTTTTCGCACAAAGCCTTCAGGTGATCGCCGCTCGGCCCGGTCGAGTAGCAGATTCTTCGCGCCTTCAGCATGGCCTGTTTGACCGCTTGCTCGCTGTCGACGCTGGGCGCCGTCGCGCCCGTCCGGACCGCGATCCCGATCTTGGAGCGCGCGAAGTCCTTCACGCTGCCCTTGGCGAGATGGCCTTCGGCCTCCAGGCTCACCATGACTTTGGACGCCAGCACGACAAGGTCCGTCGCCTCACCCGCCCGCACCAGTTTCGCCGCTTCGACGCCGCCCATGGAACGGATGTCGACGTGAATTCCATGGCGCGCCTCATAATCCCGAGCCAGGTCGGACAGGATGCGCCGGGTGGCCATCGAGGACAGGCCGACGAGCCGCCCGCTCATAGGCTTCGCATCGGCGTCACGAGCGGGAAGACGGAGTTCGGAATAGCGCGTTCATTGAACTCGGTTCCCCCTGGCCGGCGGCGAGCAAGTTCCGCCACGCCGGATATTAGCGAAGGACGGCCGCGCCGCAAACTGTCCAGCCGCGCGGGCAAGCCAAAAGGTGGCTCACGCGCCACGCGGCGCGTGACCGGCCTCAGGGCCTCTGGCGCCGGCGCCTCCCGTTCATTACTGAGACGCGACAAGCTTGTTTCAGGCGCGAGGATGCTGGGCGAACCCATGCCGGACTCAACGATAAACTCGGGCTCGATCGCCTTTCTCGGCTTCGGCGAGGCGGCGCGCGCCTTCCTCGACGGCTGGCGGACCGATCCGGATTTCAAGGGACGCATTTGCGCCTTCGACATCAAGACGGATTCGCCTGACGCGCAAGTTCGCACGGCCAAGCGCGCCGACTATGCGGCGGCGAAAGTGCTTGGCGCTTCGAGCGCGGCCGAGGCGGTCAGCGGGGCGGAGGCGGTGTTCTCCGTCGTCACCGCCGATCAGGCGCACGAAGCGGCGATCGCCGCGCTGCCGGGCCTCGCGAAAGGCGCGCTGTTCTTCGATTGCGATTCCTGCGCGCCGCAAACCAAGGCGCGCACGGCTCGGGAGGTGGAAGCCGCGGGCGGACGCTATGTCGACGTCGCTGTGATGGCGGCGGTTCATCCGCGCCTGCACCGGACCCCGGTCCTGATCAGCGGCCCGCACGTTGAAGCCGCGGCGGCGGTGTTCGCGGCGCTCGGCATGTCGGCGAAAATCCACGATGGCCCGGTCGGCGCCGCCTCGGCGGTCAAGATGATCCGCTCGATCATGATGAAGGGGCTCGAGGCGCTTGTGTGCGAATGCGTGCTGGCCGGACGGAAGGCGGGCGTCATCGACACCGTGCTCGATTCGCTCGACGACACCTACCCCGGCTTCGAGTGGAAGAAGCGCTCGGCCTATATGCTCGAGCGGGTGATGACCCATGGGCTCAGGCGCGCCGCCGAAATGCGCGAAGTGGCGCTGACCGTCGATCTGCTCGGGCTCAAGGGCGAAATGTCTCGCGCCTCAGTCAGCTGGCAGCAGGCGATCGGCGAACTCGGCTTGCGCGCGAGCGAAGCGGAAGCGGACGATTATGGCGCGCTCGCCGACCGGATCCTGGCCAGGCTCGACCCCGCCTCCGGCGAAGGCTGACCGGCCGTACGCCCAAGGTCGATCTTTCGCTTTGGCCCTCAAGAGGTTAAGCCTCGGGCTTATGACGATCGGAATCCGGCGGAAAACAGCTGGCCGGGAGGAGAAAGGTCCATGTGGAGATATTGGATACCGGGCGCTGCGCTCAGCGCCATGCTTGCCGCGGCAGGCGCGGCACGGGCTGACGACAACACCGTCACCATCGGCATGATCCTGCCGATGACCGGGCCTTTCGCCTCGACCGGCAGGCAGGAACGCGCCGCCGCCGAGCTTTACATGCATGAGCACGGCGACATGGTCGCCGGCAAGAAGATCGTGCTCGAGGTCAAGGACGACACCGGCGCGCCGGACGTGACCAAGCGCCTCGCCGAAGAGCTTGTCGGCAACGACCACGCCAAGGTCCTGATGGGCTTCGGGCTGACGCCGCTCGCCTTGGCCGCCGCATCGGTCGCAACGGAGGCGAAGGTTCCCGAGATCGTCACCGCCGCCGCAACCGCGATGATCACCGAGAAGTCGCCCTATATCGTCCGCACCTCGTTCACGCTTCCGCAGGCCTCCGTGCCGATGGCGCAGTGGGCGCTGAAGAACGGGATCAAGAAGGTCGTCACCCTCGTCACCGATTACGGCCCCGGCGTCGACGCCGAGAAATGGTTTGCTGAGGCCTTCGAGAAGGGCGGCGGAACGATCAAGCAGAAGATTCGCGTGCCGCTGAAGAATCCGGATTTCGCGCCGTTCCTGCAGCGGGTCCAGGACGACGCTCCGGACGCGGTGTTCGTCTTTGTGCCGTCCGGCCAGGGCGCGGTCTTCATGAAGGAATTCGTCGAGCGCGGCCTCGACAAGGCCGGGATCAAGCTGATCGGCACGGGCGACGTGACCGACGATGACCTTCTCGCCGGCATGGGCGACTCGGCGCTCGGCGCCGTCACCACGCATCACTATTCGGCCGCTCACGACTCGCCCGAGAACAAGGCCTTCGTGACCGCGTTCGAGAAGACCAACAATGGAATGCGGCCAAATTTCATGGCGGTCGGCGGCTATGACGGGATGGCGCTCGTCTACAAGGCGCTCGAGAAGACCAAGGGCGACGCGAGCGGCGACGCCCTGATCGCGGCGATGAAAGGCATGAGCTGGACGAGTCCGCGCGGCCCGGTGTCGATCGATCCGGAAACGCGCGACATCGTGCAGAGCATCTATGTGCGCAAGGTCGAGAAGAAGGACGGCGCGCTCTACAATGTCGAGTTCGCGACCATGCCCGATGTGAAGGATCCCTATAAGGCGGCGAAGCACTGAGGCGACGCCCCCTCTCGCCGTGGGAGAAGGCGGGCGCGAGAGGGCGTCGAAGAACGCCCGTCTTTCGACGGGCTATGGCGCCGCATGGGGGGGGCCGATGCTGACCATTCTGCTCGATGGCGTAGCCTACGGCATGCTGCTGTTCTTGCTGGCGAGCGGATTGTCGGTGACGCTGGGGTTGATGAACTTCATCAACCTCGCCCACGGCGCTTTCGCTATGCTTGGCGGCTACGTCACGGCCATTTTGATGAACCGCGCCGGCGTTCCGTTTCTCGCCACCCTGCCCGCGGCCTTTCTCGTCCCCGCGCTGCTTGGCGTCGCGCTCGAGCGCACACTCTACCGGCGCCTCTATGGCGCGAGCCCGCTCGATCAGGTGCTGTTCACCATCGGCCTCGTCTTGATGGCGATGCCGATCGCCGCCTATCTCGTCGGCGACGAGCCCCAGCAGGTTCATCTGCCGGCCTGGATGGACGGGCGAATCGAGGTCCACAGCGTCGGCATCGGCGTTTATCGTCTCTTCATCATCGCAATCTGCGGCGCGATCGCCGCGGCGCTGCAGATATTCCTGATCAGGACACGCTTCGGCGCGCAGCTCAGAGCGGCGGTGGACGACGCGCGCGTCGCGCGGGGTCTCGGCATTGACGTCGACCGAATTTTCGCCATCGCCTTCGCTGTCGGCAGCGGACTCGCGGGTTTGGGCGGAGCGCTGGCCGCCGATGTCGTCGGCGGCATCGACCCTTCGTTCCCGGTGAAATTCCTGGTGACCTTCCTCATCGTGGTCACTGTCGGCGGCTCGAACGGGATCCTGGGGGCCTTGTTTGGCTCGCTGCTGCTCGGCGTGCTCGACGTCGCGGGCAAATATTACGCGCCCTCGATCGGCGCGTTCATCATCTACGCCGTGATGGTCGTCACCCTCATTGTGCGTCCGCAAGGCTTGTTCGCGCGCGGAGACGGGCGGTGAGCGCGTCCGACGCCGCAGCCGTGCAGGCTCGGATCGGCGCGCATTTGCAGCGGCGCGCCCGCTGGCGCTGGCCTGAGATCGTGTTCTGGCTCGCGATCCTCGCCCTGATTTTCGTTTTGCCGTCGCGCGCGGGAATCATCAACGAAGCGCTCATCGCGGGCCTTTTCGCGCTGTCGCTCGATCTTATTCTCGGGTTGGCCGGAATCGTCTCGCTCGGCCAGGCGGCGTTCCTTGGGCTTGGCGCCTACGCCGCCGCCATTCTGGCGAGCTGGGGGTTCGCGGAGCCTGCGCTCGGGCTCGCCTTCGGCGCCGCCGTCGCTGCGGTCGTCGGCCTCGTCAGCGCGCCGCTCCTGCTTCGCGGCGGCGACTTGACGCGGCTGATGGTGACGCTGGGCGTTTCGCTCCTGCTGGGAGAACTCGCCAACCGCAACAGCTGGATCACCGGCGGCGCGGACGGCCTCAATTTTTCGATCGCGCCGGTGCTTGGACTGTTCCCCATCGGCTTTACGGGACAGCGCAACGCGGCGCTCTACAGCTTCGTCGTTCTCTTCATCTTGTTTGCCATCGCGCGCCGGCTTGCGCATTCGCCCTTCGGGCTGGCGCTGGCCGCGATCCGCGAGAACCGCCTGCGCGCGGGCGCGCTCGGCGTGGACACCAGCCGCCGGATGGTTGCGATCTATACAATTGCGGCGGCTTACGCGGGCGCGGCAGGGGCTTTGCTGGCTCAGACAACGCAGATCGTGTCGCTCGACCTGTTCGATTTCCACAGGTCGGCCGACGTCATGCTGATGCTGATCATCGGCGGCGCGGGATACCTTTATGGTGGTCTGATCGGCGCGGCGGCGTTCATTGTGCTGAGGGACGTGATTTCCGCCGCGACGCCCGAATATTGGGAGTTCTGGATCGGGCTCGCCTTGGTCATCCTGGTGCTGGCCGGCCGCGAAAGTATTGTGGCGGCCGCTGCGCGGCTGATCGCCCTCGTCGCGCCGCGCGCCGCGGGCCGGGGCGCGGCGTGACCGCTCCGGCGCTCGAGGCGCGGGGGCTCGTCCGCCGTTTCGGCGCGCTGGCCGCGACCGACGAGGTGTCGTTCGCTATTCGGCCCGGCGCCCGTCAGGCGCTGATCGGACCGAACGGCGCCGGCAAGACGACGCTGATCAATCTCCTGACCGGGGCGACCAAGCCGAGCGCGGGCCAGATCCTGTTGCACGGCCGCGACATCACGCATCTCAAGCCAAGCGCGCGGGTCAGGCTGGGGCTATCGCGCACCTTTCAGATCAATCAGCTGTTTCCCGATTTGACGCCAACCGAGTCGCTCGGGCTGGCGATCTCCGAGCGCAACGGGTCCGGCGCAGATTTCTGGCGCGGGGCTGGTTCACGGCCTGCGGTCGTGGCCGAAATCGCAGAGCTGCTGATGCATTTCGGCCTCGAAGCCGACATGGACAAGCTTACGCGGAAGCTTCCTTACGGCAAGCAGCGGCTCCTGGAGATCGCGCTCGCGCTGGCTGCGCGGCCGCGCGTGCTCTTGCTCGACGAACCCGCCGCCGGCGTGCCGGAGGAGGAACGGCGGGACATCCTGGCGGCCCTTGCCGCCCTCCCAGCGGATGTCGCGATCCTCCTGATCGAGCACGATATGGACCTCGTGTTCAATTTCGCTGACCGCATTTCGGTGCTGGTGGCGGGGAAGATCCTGACCGAGGGAGGGCCGGATGCGATCGCGGCGGACGAGCGCGTCCGCGCCGTCTATCTCGGCGAAGACCCGCATGCCTGAACTCCTTCGGGTCGAAAATCTGAGCGCGGGCTATGGGCAGGCGCGGGTCGTCCACAGCGTCAGTTTCGGCCTTGAGGACGGCCAGTCCCTGGCGCTGCTCGGACGCAACGGCGTCGGCAAGACAACCCTTGTCGATTCGCTGATCGGCGTCACGACCCGCTTTGATGGCAGAATCGAGCTCGGCGGCGAGGACATTGCGCCTTTGCGGCCACACCTGCGCGCTCAGCGCGGCGTTGGCTGGACGCCCCAGGAGCGCAATATCTTCCGCTCGCTCACCGTCGAAGAGAATTTGACTGCGGTCGCGATCACCGGACCCTGGACGGTCAAGCGCGTCTACGGGCTTTTTCCCCGCCTCGAGGAGCGGCGCGCGACCATGGGCCGGCAATTATCGGGCGGGGAGCAGCAAATGCTGGCCATCAGCCGGGCGCTGGTTCTCAACCCGCGCCTGCTTCTGCTCGACGAGCCGACCGAGGGATTGGCTCCAATCATCGTCGACGAATTGCTGGCCGCTTTGCGCGAACTGGGCCGCGGCGGCCTGTCGATGATTATCGTCGAACAGAAGCCGAAGAAAATCCTGCCGTTCACCGACAAGGCGATCGTGCTCGACCGCGGGGCCATCGCCCACGCCGCGACGAGCGCTGCGCTGCTCGCGGACCCCACCGCGCTTGATGCGCATCTGACCGCGACGAAACGAGCACGGTGAGAAATGTTACTTTGGCGCCTGATCCCATGGCGACGGCACGCCAACCCGGATGGCCTTCGAGAAGTCGGGCGACTGATCCGCGGCCTTGGCCTGGGGACTGACGCGCGCGCGCTTCATGAGTTCGCTGAGCGGCATCGTTGTGACCACCGCGCCATGGTCGTAAAGGTAGCCCGGCAGGAAACCGTTGACGACGAGTCGCCAGTCGAACGGGAGCCGGCTCCCCGCCGCCCTCACCAGCTTGAAGACGACCGTCGCGCAGTTCGCGGTGATGGAATTGTACCATTTGGGCTGTTTGGCGAGCACGGTCGACTCGACGACATATTCCCGCAGAAGCAAGCGCGCCTGGTCGGGCGGCGTGTTGAGGCGGTAAAGGCGCACGTCCTCGCCCCGCACATTCGTGCGCAGCCTGACCGAATCGCGTTCGGTGGTCGCGAGATAGACGAGCGTATGATTTTTGAACGCGTCGGCGACCGGCGAGAACACACCGGTCTTCTCGCGCCGGACCTCGACGGACCACGCGATATGGTCGCCGTCCTCGAAGCCGAAGCTCATGATGACATGGGCCATTTCGGGGCCGGCCCAATAGGCCAGGAAAAGATCGAGCGTCTTGAGTTTCGAGAGGTCGTATGAGCGCTTCTCCCAACGCTGGGTGAAGTCCTTGTCGGTCCGCCAATCGAAATCCCGCACGTCGGAGAGCGTCAGAATATCGCCCTTTATGGTTCCCGTCGTTTGACGCGCAACGTCGGGCGCCCAGTCGCCGTCGAGCGGGGGCGTGATCGTGCTCCACCAGGCGAGCAAGCCGCCGAAGGCGATAGTGAAGACAGCGAGCGCCACGAAGCTGCGGCTCAGGCGCATGAACAGCGCCGCAATCGTCGCCAACCCGAGAATGCAGAAGAGAACCGCGGCGGACGCCCTCAAGCCCTCAGGCGCGGGAAGCCGGAACCATAGCGCCATAGCGCTCCACGCGCTGACGGGAGCGATGACCACGATCGCGGCGACGATTCGGAGGGCGAGCCCCGCAGCCCTCTTCACCATGATGGACTTTGCCCTATTCCATGCCCCGGCTCTGACCCGCCTCGAGCACGCTTAAATGAGGCCGAGACCTCTGCAAAGCCTTATCGCCCGCTCATTTTAGCTCATCGGGTCCAAAGCGCCCGACGAAGCGAGCGCGCCGATTGACTTTTGCTACCCCTCGAAATTTTGGCGAATGGAGCCGGTGCTCGTGTCACGCTTCGCGCCGCCACCGGCTGGTTTCTATCCCAGCGACGCCACCGTCGCCGTGCTTGGCCTCGCCTCCCGCGACAGCGCCTTGAGGCCTTGAAGGTTAATCGACCTCTGGGTTGACGGCCAGGGCTTCCAGGATCCCGCCGAAATCCGACATGGTCAGGGTGATTTTCTGGCCGGCTTTCATGCGCTGGATGCTGACGCCGCGCGCGATCTTATAAGTCGCGCCGTCATCCAAGGTGATGACGTGGCTCATCAGGTTGACGGACTTGATTCTTCCGGTAGTCCTGTGCATCGCGTCCTTTGCGAACGCCGATGTATAGGCGCTGAGAATCGCGGCGGCCGCGACCACATTGAGCACCCTACCCATCGATATAGCCTCTCTTCTCAACGATCCGCACGCCCCGCACCTCCAAACCTCAACTCCATGGCGGACTCATGGCGGCGCCTTGATTTTCCGGGCGGCTCAGCCCTCGCTCTGGTGGCCGCCGGACAGGGGCACGAAGGGAATGATCTTGCCGCCGAAAATGTCCGAGCGCGCGACCGTAGGAGCGCCGTCGGCTCCGACCCTCTTGACCACTTTGAGGATATGCTGCGCGCCGGGGGGCCCTACGGGAATGACCATGATTCCACTTGGCTTCAATTGCTGCAGAAGCGGCGGCGGGATGTGGTCGATGCCGCAGGTGACGATGATCTTGTCGAACGGCGCGGCCTCTTCCCAGCCATAATAGCCGTCAGCGCTTTTGGTCGTGATGTCAGAATATTCGTGATAACCCGCGCCGATCAGCCGGTCGTAGACGCCGCGAGTGCGCTGGGCGAGCTCGGGAATGATCTCGATCGAATGGACGTGAGGCGTAAGATAGGTGAGCAGCGCCGACTGAAAGCCCGAGCCGGTGCCGATTTCGAGCACCTTGTCGCTGCTGCGAATGCCGAGCGCGCTGGTCATGCGCCCCATCGTGCCGGGCGGGGTGATGGTGACGCCAAAACCGATGTCGAGGTAATGGCCGACATAGGCGTCCTCGCGGTTCTCGGGCAGGCAGAACTCCTGGCGCGGCGTCATCAGGAAGGCGCGCTTCTCGGCTGAGGTCCAGAGGTCGTTGAAGCTGATCACCACCTCATAGCGGTCCCAGCGCCGCTCGAGATATTTGGTCTCCTCCGCTGGCCGATTGGCCGTCATCCAGGCGACGAATGCGGCCTTGCTCGAAAGCGGCAGGCCCTCGGCGGCGAGGGCTGCGAGGGGCGAGGCGGCGACGGCGTTGGCCGCCGCGCCGAGAAGAAATTCGCGTCTGAGCATCGAGGCTCCTTTACTCGCGTTCATGCGATTCGGGGGTTTGGCGCGTCCCGGCACGAATGGTCGGGAATGTGACGCGAGCAAGGCCGGGCGCAGCCTAACGCCCGAGCCGGGCGGCAAGGAAACGGCGCAGTTCGCCCCATGATCGCTGAGCAGCGCTGCGGTCGTAGGCGAGCAGCATCCCCATGACCTTTGTCCCCCCGCCAAACTCGCGCAGATCGAAGGCGTGCGCCGCGCCGGGATAGACCACGAGCTTCGCCATGCCGGGCGCCTGGCGTTTCGCGAGCTCAGCGCAGTCCGCGGCGGGAGTGACTTCGTCCTTCGCCCCAACGAGGATGAGCGTTGGGATGTCGAGCGCGCCGTCGGCCAGGTTCGCGCATGGAGCGTAGAAGGCCGCCGCGGCCCTGAACGCCGCCCCTTCGCCGGTGCCCCCGGCCCCCGCGGCGATCTTGAGCGCGGTGTCGCCTCCTTGTGAAAATCCGACCGCCGCGATCCGGGCAGGGTCGACGAACGGCAGGCTCGCGAGATAGGCCAGAGCGCCATAGGCGTCCGGCAAAGCGGGCTTGAAGTCGACGGCGCAGGTTTCTTTCAGGCCGCGGGTGGCGAAGTCGTCGACGAACAGGGCGACGTAACCCCAGGCGGCGATCCGTTCGCCGATCGACGCCCGTTCCTCCGGCAGGCCGAGGCAAGTGTGCAGGAGGACAACGGCCGGGAACGGGCCCTTCCCCTTCGGCTTGCTCAGATAGCCCTGGACCGGCTCGCCGCGACCGGCGCTCGCGAACTTGACCAGATCATCGGCCGCCGCTGGAACGCAGCCCAGGAAGCCGAATAGCGCCGCGGCGGCGAGCCATGGTTGAGCGAATCGACGCAAAGCGCGCTTCTCTTAAGGCGCCGAAAGCGCGAGCGGAAGGCCGCATCTGCGGGTCCTGGCCAAGCCCCACAATCCACGTCTTGAGGCGGTGTAATATTCTGCGCGCGAAGAAGCGATTTCAATGGCTTAGGCTCATTTTTCTGCAACTCGGCAAAGCTCGCAAGGGTCGCATAATTACATGTTATATATGTTCAAATGGGCCCTCACGAAACCGGCCCGCGCCGCCGCGCTCACCCCTCGACAAAATCCTTGCGGGCGAAGCCCTGCGCGTAGAGGAGCGCGGTGAGGTCGGCGTGCTCGACGCGCGCGTGCGCGCTCGCCGCGACCCTGGGCTTGGCGCGGTAGGCGATTCCGAGGCCGGCCGCCTGCAGCATCGGAAGATCATTGGCGCCGTCGCCGACGGCGAGCGTATCGTCAAGTTCAAGCCCCATCGCGGCGGCGATTTCCTTGAGCGCGCTGAGCTTGGCGTCCTGGCCGAGGATGGGCTCGATGACCTTGCCGGTCAGCTTGCCGTTTTCGATCATGAGAATATTGGCGCGGTCCTCGTCGGCGCCGATCCGGTCGCGAATGGCGCGAGTGAACTGACGAAAGCCGCCTGAGACGATGACGACGCAGGCGCCGTTCGCGTGCATTGTCCGGCTGAGCGTGCGCGCGCCGGGGTTGAGCCGGATGCGGTCCCTCAGTACATCGCCGATGACGCTTTCGGGCAGGCCGCCGAGCAGCGCTACGCGCTCGCGCAAGGCCGGGGCGAAGGCGATCTCGCCCCGCATCGCGCGCTCGGTGATGGCGGCGACGCGCTCGCCCACCCCGGCGAAGGCCGCGAGCTCGTCGACGCATTCCTGGCCGATCAGCGTCGAATCCATGTCCGCAACCAGAAGGCGCTTCCGTCGATGGGCAAGTGGCTGGACGATGACGTCGACCGGCTCGCCGGCAAGCGCGTCGTCCAGCGCGGCCCGCTTCGCCTCGAGATCTCCGGTGAAAACAAGATCAGCCGCCACGCCCTCGTCGAGCCAGCGCCCCCGCTCGACGCCACGGAGGGCTTGCGCGGCCCGGTCGAGTGTTGCTTCGGTGAGGGGCGCCTTTGCGGCATCGGCGATAAGCGTGGCGACAAGGACGGACGACATGACCCTTCCAGACGCGGAACAAAGATAAGTGCCGCGGGCGCTCCTCATCGCAGGCCCGACAGCGAGCGGCAAGTCGGCGGCGGCGCTGGCGCTGGCGCAAAGGTTTGGCGCGGCGATCGTCAACGCCGACTCGATGCAGGTCTACCGGGACCTGAGAATCCTGACCGCGCGCCCGTCACTGGACGAGGAGCGGCTTGCGCCGCACCGGCTGTTCGGCGTGATCGACGGCGCGCTCAATTTTTCGGCCGGACGATGGGCGCGGGCGGCGGGCGAAGTTCTGGCCGAGGCTGAAGAGGCGCCGGTCGTGTTCGTCGGCGGCACCGGGCTTTATTTCCGCGCGCTGACGGAGGGGCTGTCGGACATACCGCCTGTGCCGGAAGCGGTGCGAGCCGAGGTCCGCGCGGAAGCCGAGGGGCGCGCGACGCCTGAGCTTCACGAGGAGCTTCACGCGCGCGATCCCGAGACCGCGGCGCGCCTCAACTTGAGCGATCGTCAGCGCATCTTGCGCGCGCTCGAGGTCCTGGATGCGACGGGCCGCCCGCTCGTCTCGTTCCTCGGCGCCCGGGCCAAGCCAGCGCTCGCCCCTGGCGAGTGGGCGGGCCTCTACCTCGCGCCTGATCGGGCGGAGCTCGGCCGGCGCATCGACGCGCGATTCGACGCCATGCTCGGGCGCGGCGCGCTCGACGAAGTCGCGGCGCTCGTTGAGCGGCGGCTCGATCCGGCGCTGCCGGTCATGCGGGCGCATGGCGTTCCGCATCTCATGGCTCATCTTGAGGGCCGACTGTCTCTGGACGAGGCCGTGTCGCGCTCGAAGCTCGACACCCGCCATTACGCCAAGCGGCAGTTCACCTGGGCGCGCCACCAGCTCTCGGGCTTCCGTTGGGTCGCGCCGGAGGAGGCGGGGGCCGAGGGCGCGAAGGCGTTCGCGGGGTGAGAGCCAAGGCGCCATAGGGTTGGGTCAAATCGCGGACGAATTGCGAGCGAAGCGGTCAAGAGCCAGGACGGTGGCTCCGGACCGTTCCGCGTCGCCATAGCCCGTCGAAAGACGGGCCTCGTTTGACGCCTAATGGCTCCTCGCGATGACAATTCCGGCCGAGCCCGCCTTGGGTTGATCGGCATTTGGGTTGAAGGCCACGCTCCCTTGGCTAGATTGACGCACGAAGTGACTGGAGGCTGCTGGTGCCGCACGTTCGAGCCAATGGAATCGACATCGAATATGAAAGCTTTGGACGCGACGGCGACCCGCTCATCCTGCTCATCATGGGCTTCGCCGCCCAGCTCATCTTCTGGCCGGAGGCGCTGTGCCGGGGGCTGGCGTCGAAGGGGTTCCGGGTCGTCAGGTTCGATAATCGCGACATTGGCAAGTCGACCCATCTGAAGGATCTGCCGGCCCCCGACCCGCGCGCGCTCATGGCCGAGGTGATGGCAGGGAGACGGCCGGACGTCCCCTATACCCTGGATGACATGGCTGACGACGTGGTCGGCCTCATGGACGCCCTCGGCGTCAGCCATGCCCATATCGCCGGCGCCTCGATGGGCGGCATGATCGCGCAGCTCGTCGCAATCAATCACGCCGCGAGGGCGAAGAGCCTGATCTCGATCATGTCCACAACCGGACGGCGCGACTTGCCGCCGGGGAACCGCGAGACGCTGTCGGCTTTGTTCCGGCCGCCGAAGAGTGAAAGCCGCGACGATCTCATCGACGCGAGCATTCTCGTCCAGAAGGCGCTCGGGAGCCCCGGCTTTCCCGTGAGCGAAGCCACGATGCGCGCAATCGCCGAACGCCGCACGGATCGCGCGCCATTTGACCTAGCCGGCCTCGCCCGCCAGTCGGCGGCCTTGATCGTGGCCCCGCCGCGCGGCGCGCTCTTGAAGCAGGTTCGCTGTCCGGCGCTCGTTCTCCACGGCGCCGACGATCCGGTCATGCCCGCGGCTGCGGCGAAGGACACGGCGGAGAGCATTCCCGGCGCCGAACTTGTCATCGTTCCCGGGATGGGGCACGACTCCGGAGAGCCGGTGGTCCCGATCTATCTCAAGCATATCGGCGAGTTTGTTTCGAAGGTGGAGGCGCGCGCTGTCTAGCGTCCCTGTTTTCTGGCTCGACGCCGCCGCAACGCGTTAGCCTTGTTTGGCATGCGCGCCGGGGTGGGCGCCGGCCCTCTGCGGCAGCACCGCAATCAGCGCGACGATAAGCCCGGCGAGGATCGCCGAGGCGAGATACCGGCTGATCGCGAAGCCGCCATTGGTTACAGGCTTGTCGAGCAGATCGCCCAGGGTCGCTCCGAGCGGCCGGGTGAGGATGAATGCGGCCCAGAACAGCGTCACGCGCGAGGTCTGGGTGAAGGCGTAGAGGGCGAGAATTATGACGAGCGCGCCGGCGAACAGGATTGCGCCGCCTCCGTAACCAAAGGCGTTGGTGTCCGCGACCCAATCGCCGAGCGCGGTGCCGAGCGTCTGGGAGAAGAGGATCGTGACCCAGTAGAACGATTCGGCTTTCGGCGTGACGATCGTATTGACCGAAACCGTGCCTTCCGACCATCGCCAAACGGCAAGCGACGCCATCAGACATGCGAGAAGCAGCGTTGAGCCGCCAAAATATCCGATCCCCAGTGAACGGTCGACAAAGTCGGCGGTTGTTGTGCCGACAGTCGTTGTCGCGACAATGGTCAGCCAATAGAGATAGGCGTTGAAGTTTTTCGAACGGATCTGGGCAGAGACGGCTGCCAGGAAGATCGCCAAAAAGATCACCGTCCCGAGCGCGTAGCCGAGATTCATCGACATTGTGACAGCGTCGCCGCCTGTCTCGCCAAGCGTCGTGGCGAGGATCTTGATGATCCAGAACCCGAGAGCAACTTCGGGAACCTTGCTGAATCGCAGCGCGCTGCTGTCGGCCCATGACTCCTGGCGCAACGGTTCGCCGTCCGGATGACGCGCTGTTTCGCTTGCGCCCGTCATGGCTGCTCCTGGAAGGTTGAAACTGCATTGGATTTGGGCGACGCAAAGTCGCCGACCGGCATTGAGGGAGACCACATAGGCGATAGCTGGGCGCATGTCCGGCGCTTTCGAGGCGAATGCGCGGAATCCGCGCGCGCCTTAGCCCCACGTGGCTCCATACTTGCCGACCGACCAGCTGTTCACCGCGCCCCGGCCGTCGGGGGTCGGCGCAATATAGACGATGAGCTGGTTGCCCTCGCAGCAGCCGAAGGTCAGGACCTGGCATGGCCATTCGAACCCGCCGACGACGCCGCAGCTCTTGGTCTCGGCTGAAATCGGCCTTGAGCCCATCATAAGGATTGCGACGTCGGTCGGCATGCCGACCCCAAGCTTCATCGCGGCCTGGAAGGCGTTGAACGGAGGCGGACCTGCGGTCCACATAGGAGGATAGCCGCCGACGCAGCATCCGGTCAGCAAAAACGCAGCAAGGACAATCGCGGTCAGGGCGCGCATCGACGATCTCGGCTCACGGGCTGGCGGATCGAGATCTCATGACGCCCGGTCGCCCCGACCGGCGTCTCGCCGACGTCAATCAATCGCGCAAACGGGTTAGCCGCCGGTTAAGGCCGCCGCCTTCCGCCGGCAATCGGCCTGCGCTACCTTGAGCCTCATGACGAAAGAGCCGAAAGCGCCGAAGCTCACGCTCGCCAAGGCGCGGAAAGAGTATGCGCGGCTGGAGGCGGAGATCGCCGGGCATGACCGGCGCTATCACGGGGAGGACGCGCCGACCATTTCCGACGCCGAATATGACGCGCTGCGCCGGAGCTATACCGCGCTCGAGGAGGCCTTTCCCCAGTTGGCGAGCCCCGATTCCCTGAACCGCAAGGTCGGGGCGGCGCCGTCGGAGAGATTCGCGAAAGTCCGCCATCGCGTGCCGATGCTGTCGCTAGGCAACATCTTCGCCGACGAGGAGGTCGAGGAGTTCTGCGCCCGGGTCCGCCGGTTCCTTGGCATGGGCGAAAACGCGCCGCTCGATGTCGTTGCGGAAGCCAAGATCGACGGCCTTTCCTGCAGCCTGCGCTACGAGAATGGCGAACTCGTCCAGGCGGCCACCCGCGGCGACGGCTACGAGGGCGAGGACGTCACCGCCAACGCGCGCGTGGTGGAGGCGATCCCGAAGCGCCTGAAAGGCGCGCCCGCGATCTTCGAGGCGCGGGGCGAAGTCTACATGCGCCACGCCGACTTCGCCGCGCTCAACGCGCGCCAGGCGGCGGCCGGCAAGGCGGTCTACGCCAATCCGCGCAATTTCGCCGCCGGCTCCTTGCGCCAGCTCGATGCGCGCATGACCGCCGAGCGGCCGCTCCAGTTTTTCGCCTATGCCTGGGGGGAAACGAGCGAGGCCATCGCCTCGACCCAGTTCGAGGCCATCGAGGCGATGGCGCGCTTCGGCCTGCCGACCAATCCCTTGACCCGGCTCTGCCATTCGGCCGCGGAGATGCTGGCGCAATATCGCGCGATCGAGGAGAAGCGGGCGACGCTCGGCTATGACATCGACGGCGTCGTCTACAAGGTCAACGATCTCGCGCTCCAGCAGCGGCTTGGATTCGTGTCGCGCTCGCCGCGCTGGGCGGTCGCGCACAAGTTCCCCGCCGAACAGGCGATGACGATCGTCGAGGCGATCGAGATCAACGTCGGACGCACGGGGGCCCTGACGCCGATCGCCAAGCTCAGGCCCGTGACGGTCGGCGGCGTGGTCGTCTCCAACGCCACCCTGCACAACGAGGACGAGATCGCGCGCAAGGACGTGCGCGTCGGCGACACAGTGGTGGTGCAACGCGCGGGCGACGTTATCCCGCAGGTTCTCGCAGTCGCGCCCGACAAGCGGCCGCCCGATTCGAAGCCCTATGTCTTTCCCGAAACCTGCCCGGTCTGCGGCTCGGCGGCCTTGCGCGAGATCGACGAGAAGACGGGCGAAAAGGACGTGGTGCGCCGCTGCACGGGCACGCTCATCTGTCCGGCGCAGGCGGTCGAGGGCCTCAAGCACTTCGTGTCGCGCAACGCCTTCGACATCGAGGGCTTAGGGGAAAAGCTGATCGAGCTCTTTTTCACCGAGGGCCTGATCCGCACGCCGGCCGACATCTTCACCCTGAAGGCGCGCGACGGGCAAGACGGGCCGCCCTTGCGCGAATGGGAGGGTTTCGGCGAGACGTCGGCCCTGAACCTTTTCAACGCCATCGACGCGCGCCGCACGATCGCGCTCAACCGCTTCCTCTATGCGCTTGGAATCCGCCATGTCGGCGAGACCAACGCGCGGCGCCTGGCGCGCCATTTCGGCGACTGGGAATCGTTGCGCGCCGCCGCGCGGGCCGAAAACGCGGCCGAGGAACTGTCGGGCGTCGGTGGGATCGGGCCGGTCGTCGCCGAGGCGATCGCGGAGTTCTTCGCCGAGCCACGCAACGAAGCGGCGCTCGACGCCCTTGTCAACGAGGTGACGATCGAGCCGATGGAGGCGATCGCGGCCGGCCATCCGCTCGCAGGCCAGACCATCGTGTTCACCGGCTCGCTCGAAAAGATGACGCGCGACGAGGCCAAGGCGGTCGCCGAGCGGCTCGGCGCCAAGGTGTCAGGCTCGATCTCGGTTAAGACCAATCTGGTCGTCGCCGGGCCGGGCGCCGGCTCCAAGCTCGCCAAGGCGCGGGAATTTGGCGTCGAGACGATTGACGAAGAGGAATGGATCAGGCGGGCAGGCGGGGGTTAGAGGCCCGCGGCGCGAATTTGGCCCGATTCATGGTCATACGTCCTTCATGGCGCCGAGCTTCGCTCGCTCCAGGCCCTGAGATGCATGGGACTCCGCGCGGATGGCGTGCTTGCCGATCCGGTCGCGCCGCTGTCTTATGTCGTTCGGGCGGCGCAACAGGAAACCGGTCTTCAGCATGAACACCTGGCGCCAGAGCGGCGTTATTGTCCGAGAGGCCCGCCCTCGCGATCTCGACGCAATCGCGAGGCTCGAGAACGAGTCGTTCGAGACCGACCGGGTCTCGCGGCGCTCCTTGCGCGAATTCCTCCGGGCGCCTCATCGGCCGATGATTGCGGCGACCATCGACGATGAACTGGCGGGCTACGTTCTGGTGTCGCTGCGCAAAGGCGCACGGGCCTTGCGCATCTACTCGCTCGCGGTCGACGCCCGTTTCGCCCGCCGCGGCGTTGGCCGGGCGCTGCTGCAGGCCTGCGAGGCGTATGCCCGCCGTCACCATCGCGCCGCCGTCACGCTCGAAGTGCGCTACGACAACATCGTGGCGATGGCTCTTTACGAGAGCTGCGGCTTCCGGCAGTTCGGCGAGCATGCGCGCTACTACGCGGATGGCGCGACCGCGTTGCGCTACGAGAAGCCGCTCGTTCCCGCCGGAGAACGGGAAACGGGGAACAATTATCTGTCTGAGCGCGTTCAACCGTTGCGCCGCGCGTCGCGCCCGCGCTAGGGGAATGAGAAAAGCGCGCATCTGAGTCGCGGCAGTGAACGTCGAACTTTCAGCGCCGAACCCAGGGACGCTTTCGCTCGTCATCATGCAACCGCTGTCGCGACTGCCCGCACGGCCCATCTGGCGCGCGCCATGAACGGCTGGGTTATTCTGGTCGACCATGCGCGCGACTTTCCCAACGCCGACACGCCGCACAAGGTCATCACGACCGGCGACTATCTGGCGCGGCCGAAACTGTTCGCAGGCCAGGGGCATGCGAAGATCGTCAATCTGTCGCGCTCGTACAATTACCAGTCGAAGGGCTATTACGCCTCCCTGCTTGCCGAGGCGCGTGGTCATCGCGTCATCCCGACCGTGGAGACGATGCTCGACTTACGCGAACTGAAACTCTACGAGCAGTCGCTGCCGGAACTGCAGGAGGCGCTGACCGCGGCGGCGGTCAAGGCGCAGGCCACGGAGGAGACGACCTTCGACCTTCTGTTCTGCTTCGGCCTGGCCCAGGATCCGCGTTTCGAGGCCTTCGGGCGCCTCCTGTTCGACTGGTACCGTTGCCGGGCGATCGAAGTCACGCTCACCCCCGGCAAGTACTGGAAGATCGACCGGCTGCGCGCCAGGCCCCTGGCCAAGCTTGGGCCGGACGAGGTGGAATTCTTCCGCTCGAGCCTGCACCGGCACACCCAGCGCGAGTGGCGCAACCCGCGCGGGCGCCCGATTCCCCGCTATTCGCTGGCCGTCCTGCACGATCCGCAGGAGGCCCTGCCGCCATCTTCCCTCGAGACGCTGCGGCATTTCCAGCGCATCGCCGAGAAGCAGTCGGTGGCGGTCGAGCTCATCACCAGAAGGCAGCTCGCGGAACTGGCGGAATTCGACGCCCTCTTCATCCGCGCGACCACCTCGATCGACAGTTTCACTTACCGCTTCGCCCAGCGCGCCCGAAGCGAAGGCATGCCCGTCATCGACGATCCGCAGTCGATGATCCGCTGCACCAACAAGGTCTATCTGCACGAGCTTCTGGAAGCTCACAATGTGCCGGTTCCACCGACGGTCATGCTCGCGGACGATGGCGATCTCGCGAAGGCGGAACGCCTGCTCGGCTGGCCGATGGTGGTCAAGATTCCCGACGGCTCGTTCTCGCGCGGCGTCCACAAGGTCGGGAACGCCCAGGAGCTGAAAAAGCTGGCCGACACGCTGTTCGAGGACACCGACCTCCTGCTGGCGCAGAAATTCATGCCCACCAAATTCGACTGGCGGGTCGGCGTGCTCGACGGCGAGCCCTTGTTTGTCTGCCAGTACCAGATGGCGAGGGGGCACTGGCAGATCATCAAGCACGGGCCGAACGGGACCCGGGAGGGCGGGTCGAAGACGCTTCCCATCGCCGACGCGCCGCCGCCCGTAATCGACGCCGCGCTGAGGGCGGTGCGCGCGGTCGGCCCCGGGCTTTACGGCGTCGATATCAAGGAAACCGACGGTTCGATTGTCGTCATCGAGGTCAACGACAACCCGAACATAGAGCACGGGGTCGAGGACCAGATCGGCAAGGACGAGGTCTGGATGCGCATCCTGAGCTGGTTCATCAAGCGGATCGGCGCCTGAAGCGCGGGCCGCGCAGCTTAAATAAGGCGGCGATTGCGCATTCGGGCGAGGACTGGTAACGGTCGCCGTCGCCAAGTGCGGCGAACACAGGGCAAGAATTGGGCGGGGCGTATTTTCGCGGGGAGCCTGAATGCCGGATATCGCCAAGCATCGACGATTTCTGCTTTTCCTGGTCAAGCCGTCGCATTACGACGACGAGGGCTACGTCATCCAGTGGTGGAAGTCGGCGCTGCCGTCGAATTCCCTCGCCTGCCTGTTCGGCATCGCGCAGAAATGCATGGAAGATCAGGTCCTTGGCGAGGATGTCGCGATCGAGATCTTCCCTGTCGACGAAACCAACACCCGCATCCGGCCGCACGACATCGCCCGTCAGATTCAGGACAACGGCGGCTTTGGCATGGTCGGTTTCGTCGGCGTGCAGTCGAACCAGTTTCCCCGCGCGATGGACTGCGCGCGGATTTTGCGGGCGGCGGGCGTGCCGGTGGTTATTGGCGGATTCCATGTCTCGGGCTGCCTGTCCATGCTGCCGGAGAGGCCTGATTCGCTGAATCAAGCGCTCGAGCTCGGCATCTCGCTCTACGCCGGCGAAGCAGAAGCGCGATTCGACGAAGTCTTGTGCGACGCCGCGGCGGGGACGCTCAAGCCGATCTACAATTATCTCCACGATCTGCCGGGGCTGGAGGGCGCGACCGGCCCCTACATGCCGCCGGAGCGGGTCGGGCGGACGCTCGGCATGATTTCGAGTTTCGACGCCGGGCGCGGCTGTCCGTTCCTGTGCTCGTTCTGCACCATCATCAACGTGCAGGGCCGCAAGTCACGTTATCGCTCTGCGGACGACATCGAAGCGCTGGTGCGGATCAATGTCGCCAATGGCGTGCGCTACTTCTTCATTACCGACGACAACCTCGCCCGTAATCGCAATTGGGAATCGATCTTCGACCGGCTGATCGAACTGCGCCAGCAGGGCATCCACTCGCGCTTCATCATCCAGGTCGACACGGCCTGCCACAAGATTCCCCGCTTCATCGAGAAAGCGGTCGCCGCGGGCGTCAAGCGCGTGTTCATCGGGCTTGAGAACATCGATCCCGACAATCTGGCGGCAGCAAAGAAGAAGCAGAACCACATCTCGGACTATCGCGAGCTGTTGCTCGAGTGGCGCAAGCACCGCTGCATCACCTATTGCGGCTACATCATCGGCTTC
>DASXES010000015.1:0-7581 GCA_036489975.1 Roseiarcus sp. | reverse complement strand
CATGAACATGAACCTCATCCGCGCCAAAAACGACAGGCACAGCCTCAAGACCCGAAGAAAACGCGCAAACCTAAGCCCCGAATACCTCGAAGATATCATCCGCCAAAACACCCGTTAACCTGAAGCGATTCCCCTGGGGCGATCGCTCGCAGGCGGGCCCAAATCTGTCTGGTCAGACTTGCCGCGGCTCGGACTCGGCTTCGCCGAACACAGTTTCCTCGACGTTCATGGCGTTGCCGCGCCAAACGACGTTGTCGCCGGTCCAGGCCTGGGCGAACAGCGCAGGCAGCATGAAGTCGCGAACGACCCAGGCGAACGGCATTCGCCACGACAGCGGCCAGCCGGAGGCCCAGGCGAGAAGCGCCTCGGCGCCATACCAGAAAGCCGCTGTCGCGGCGACGGCGAGGGCGACGCTCACCCCGAAGGTTGGCGCTGCGACGCCGGCCGCCACGAGGGTGAAGAGGCTCGTCGTCAAAATCTCGGGCACGAAAAACAGCGGAAACGTCACCCGCCTGAGCCGCGCCCACCGCAACTGCCGCGACCAGACGTCCCGCAGGCGCCGGCGGCCAAGCGGCTGCTGGAAAGGTTCGTCGACGAGGTGGGCGCTCAGTCCTTGCGCGTTGATGAGCTTGGTCGCCGCGGCGTCTTCGGCGATCTCCGCCCCCAAAGCCTCGATGCCCCCGCCCCTTTCCAGCGTTTCCCGGCGCCACAGCATCGTCTTGCCCTGAGCAAAGCCATAGCCGGTGAATTCGCCAGCGTACTGCCAGCGCGCCTCATAGGTGTTGAGAAAGGCGCACTCGATCTCGGCGGCGAAGGATTCGGGCCGGGAGCCGATCGGCGGCGAGCAGACGATGCCGGAATCGGGGCTCCAGCGCGCCAGCAGGCGCTGAATATAGTCTCCTGGCATCAAGACGTTGGAATCGGCGATGATCACCCAATCGTAGCACGCCGCCTTCCACCCCTTGACGACATTGTTGAGCTTGGGGTTGGCGCTGATCCGGTCATCGCCGATCAGGAGACGCGCAGCGTGGCTCGGGTTCGCCTCGATCGCGCCTCGCACCAAGGGAGCGATCGGATCGTCACCGCTGGCGAGGCAGAAGATGATCTCATAGCTTGGATAGTCGAGCGCGAAGATCGATCGCAGCGTTTCGCGCGAGAACGTCTCGACGCCGCATAGCGGTTGCACGATGGTGACGCTTGGAGCATCCTTCGGCGGCGCCACGGGCAACCGCGTCCGTCGCCTGCATCGCCGGGAGGCGAGCGCGACGCTCAGCCCATGAATCCCCGCGCTGGTAGCGCAAATCCCCGCCGCCAGGGCGCCGATGGTCATGGGTCGAGCCTATCCGAATCACAAGCCCTTGTCACACCATATTGCAGGCTCCTCGCGACGCTTCTATGAAGGCGAATGGCCCCTCTCCCGGTCGTCCGCTTTGCGCCTTCGCCGACCGGGCGCATCCATATCGGCAACGCCCGCACCGCCCTTCTGAACTGGCTCTTCGCCCGCCGTCGCGGGGGCAAGTTCATTCTACGCTTCGATGATACGGATCTAGAGCGTTCAAAGGCGGAATATGCCGACGCGATCGAGACGGACCTCATCTGGCTCGGGATTCGCCCGGATCTCATACGCCGCCAATCGGAGCGGATGGCGGCGTATGACGAGGCCGCCGCCCGGCTCAAGGACCTCGGCCAGCTTTACCCTGCCTACGAGACCCCGGAGGAACTCGACCGGCGGCGAAAGCTGCAGCAGGCGCGCGGCCTTCCGCCGATCTACGACCGGGCCGCCTTGCGCCTCACGGCGGTCGAGCGGGCCGCACTCGAAGCCTCAGGCCGGAAGCCGCATTGGCGCTTTCGCCTCGAACCGACGACCGTGCGCTGGGACGACATGGTGCGCGGGGAGAGCCATATCGATGGCGCGTCGCTGTCCGACCCGGTCCTGCGCCGCGAGGACGGAAGCTATCTCTATACGCTGCCCTCGGTGGTCGACGACATCGATTTTGGCGTGACGCATGTCATTCGCGGCGAGGATCACGTCACCAACACCGCGGTGCAGATCCAGATCTTCGAGGCGCTGGCTGGGGCGTCGCCGTGCTTCGGTCATCATAACCTTCTGACCGACGCGGGAGGCGGGGGGCTGTCGAAGCGCTCCGGCGCGCTGTCGGTCGCCGCTCTGCGCACAAAAGGAATTGAGTCGCTCGCGGTCGCGGCGCTGGCGGTGCTGGTCGGCTCGGCCGAGGCGGTGCGCCCGATCGCCTCGCTCGACGAACTGGCGCAGCTCACCGACCTTTCGCAGCTCTCCCGCGGGTCGGCCCGGTTTGACGAGGCCGAGCTCGAGGCGCTTTCGGCGCGCACGCTGCATCGCCTGCCGTATGCGGCGGTCGCAGACCGGCTTGCGGCGCTTGGCGTCGCCGGGCCGGAGGCGCAAGCCCTGTGGCTCACGGTTCGCGGCAATCTCGCGCGTCTCGACGATGCGGCGATCTGGCGGCAAGTGACCGAGGGCGAGGTCAAGCCGATCGTCGAGGACGCCGACTATCTCAAGCTCGCCGCCTCGTGCGCGCCTGACGGGCCCTGGGACCAGTCAACCTGGGGCGCGTGGACGGCGCAGATCAAGGAAATCAGCGGCCGCAAGGGACGGTCCCTGTTTCACCCGTTGCGCCTGGCCTTGACTGGCCGGGAAGCGGGGCCGGAACTCGCCACGCTCCTGCCGCTCATTGGCCGCTCTAAAGCGCTGGCCCGACTATCCGCACCGGGCGTTTGACGCCGTCGGGTCCGATCGATTCCACTTTCCGACCCTGGTTGACGGTGAAGCTCTTCGCTCCCTGCATGTCGTCGCCTGCGATGCCTGACGTCTCGCGGCTGACCGTGGCCGCCTCCGCGCTGAGTTTCGTGTCGGCGCCGTTGGCGTCCAGGACCGGCGCGATCGCCGTGTCGGTCGACGATGTTGCGCCGCCCGATGCGCCTGGCCCGGCGACCACGGACGCGTTCGGGGCCCCCGGCTTGCCTTTTGCGTCCAGAGCGGCCTTGGCCTTTGGGTCGATGATCGGCCGGGCCATCTCCGCCGACTTCTCCGGCGTCACCAGAATGTCGCGCTTCTCGTGGCCATAGCGCGCTTCGGCGCCGGCGAGCGCTTCCGCCCAGCTCTCCCCCTTGCGTCGGCAGGAGCAGTTCGGATCGAAGGTTTTCTCGAATTTGCTGGCGTTGGGCAAATCCGCGTAGGGCTCCCCCGTTGGCGACGCGGCCTCTTCGATCGTTCCGCCGAACGGAAACGAGTAGAGAGCCATGTCAGCGTTGGGGCACAAGGCCCTGCAGACGTCCTCCAGGCTGTCCGCCCGGCTTCCGGCGCCGGAATAGGAAACGGGGAAGAAGCTGCCGTCGCAGGTGCGCACGCATACCGCATAGGACCCGGCATGTGCATGCACGCCCCCGTTATCATCGGATTGCCCTGGCGGCGCGTTGCGCTGCTGGTCGCCTTGATCAAGGCGGTCGTCCATCTGGGGTCCGGAGTCCGGGCCCCCATTTGCGAGCCTCGCTATGCCGCCGAACAGAGCTTCGAAGACATTGCTGGGCCCTGACGGCGCCCCATGAAGGCACTCGGCGTTATAGCGGGCGACAAGATCCCCCGCTCCGCCGCCCGCCCGCGCCTGCAACCCGGCGAGATTGGCCTCCATCCGCGAGATTTGGGCGTTGACCTCGCCACATTGCGGGGGCGGCTCCGAGCCGAAAAACAGAAACTTGCGGTTGCCGCAGCCGAGCGAGCCGGCGTAGGCTCTGGTCCGCCCGAGTTCCGCGCGCTGACGCTCAACGGCGGCCTGCGCCCCGCTCGAGCCGCGCCGCGATGCGATGGCCTGCTGGAGCCGTGCGCACTCGGTGTTCTGCGCCAGCGCAACGTCGCCGCTGAAAGCTGCGATCGAGGCCGTGAGCGCCGCCAAAGCGCCGGCCACCGCGAGAATTTTGCTACTTTTCAGAGCGCTTCGCGAGATTCTCGCCTCCATCATGCGTGTGCCGGCCGCCTTCATCCCGTCAATCGCCACCGCGCGCTCTACGATCCTCCGACATGCCCGCGGCCTAAGCCCAGCACGGGTTAGAGACCGGCATCGCGGCGCGAACAAGGCGGCGGGTCACGCCGCGCGGGCGCTTCATACGGGGTTTCGGCGGAGCGCGCCATAGACCTGTCGTTCGGTAGTGGGCCAGTTTAATTAAGGCGGCGAATTTCGCTCTGGTCTTCTGGCGCGACGGGTCGCATAATCACATAATGGGAGCCTCCAGCCCAAAATTGAGATTCGAGCCATTCCGCTTGAAAAGCGGAAAGGGCTGGTATGTACGCGTCACGCCCCCACACGGGCGTCAAACGCAGATTGATGGATTCAGCAAAAGGGCAGAGGCTATCGCCTGGGTTGAGCATGAGTCGGGTGATTGGCTGAAACAATATGAAGGCGGCAAGTACGCCCGATAACCCGAACGCCCGCGTGACGTGAACCAAAGGGCAAAGCGCATGGTCGAAATCGCCGCTGGCGAAGTGACTGACCGCGAGCGAACGCCCGAGGAACAAGGCAAGGACCCCGCCACCGTAGCACGAGGCCGTCTGGGGGGCTAACGGCGGACGGCCACAAGGCGTATCTATACGCGGTGGATGCGGCCTTTGGCGGCGAGGTCGAGTTCGCGCAGCTCGTGAAACTGTGCGGCGGGCGCCAGACAGCGCCAAGGGCCACTATAGCCCCGCAGAATGCACCGGTGTCAAGGCGCGGCGTCGGGGACCCGGATATTAAGCGCATCAGCACGTCCTGGCGGCCGCAATAGGGAAGCGGACTTTCATGGTCAGAAGCGCTCGAATGACACGCACGCCTCGACGACGGACCCGGAGGCGAAGCTGTATCGCAAAGGGCCGGGCAAGGAGGCCAAGCTCTGCTTCATGGGCCACGCCCTGATGGAGAACCGAAATGCCTTGGTGGTCGACGCCTGTCTGACGCAGGCTGGCGGCCACGCCGAGCGGGTCGCGGCGCTGCACATGATCGAGCTGCGCGCCGACCGGCCGCACGCGATCACCCTGGGCGCCGACAAGGGCTACGACGTCGAAGACTTTGTCAACGAGGTTCGCTCGATGCGGGTGAGGCCGCATGTGGCGCAGAACACGAACGGGCGCTCGTCGGCGATCGAGGGACGCACGACGCGCCATTGCGGCTACGCCGTCAGCCAGCGCATCCGCAAGCAGATCGAGGAAGCCTTCGGCTGGATGAAGACGATCGCCGGGCAGGACAAGACCAAGTTCCGGGGACGCGAGCGGGTCGGCTGGGCCTTCACCTTCGCCGCGGCGGCTTACAATCTGACGCGGCTGCCCAAGCTTCTGGAGGCGACGGCATGAGCGCGCCGATGAACTGCCAGCTCATCGGCCGTTGGCGGATCGTCGAGGCCGATATCTGGGATCTCGACTATCTCGATCTCTGCGGGGGGGCGACGATAGCGATCACCGCAGACGGCCACGGTGAAATCGCCTTCGGCGCGCTGCATGCCAGCCTCGACATCGAATACAGCCGCCTGTCGGTCGGCTTCACCTGGGACGGCGCTAACGAAGGGGATCAAGTCCTTGGCGACGGCTCGGCCGGATTGCTCGATGACGGCTCCATCGAAATCGAGTTCGCCTACCGAAATGGCGACGAAGCCGTAATCAAAGCCAAACGCGACACTTCCTCAACAGCCGGCTAGAAGAATGGGAGCAAACGCCTAAGTAGAAGACAGTCGTCACTTTTGTCTTTGGAGATTTGCTTGGTAAGACCGGCCGCTTCAGGCATAGTCGGGTGATGGCCGAAGCCGACGCGCGCCCGACAAATGTGCCGGAAATCACCGTCAGCGAACTCGCGGGCGCGCTCAAGCGCGCAATCGAGGACCGGTTCGGCTTTGTGCGCGTCAGGGGAGAGATTTCCGGCTATCGCGGGCCCCATTCGTCGGGCCACGCCTATTTCAGCCTCAAGGACGCGGGCGCCCGGCTCGACGCCGTTGTCTGGCGCACTACCCTGAGCCGCATGCGGCTCAAGCCCGAGGAGGGGCTCGAGGTCGTCGCGACCGGCCGGTTGACAACCTTCCCCGGCAAGTCGAGCTACCAGATTGTGATCGAGGCGATCGAACTCGCCGGAATCGGCGCGCTCATGGCTTTGCTCGAGGCGCGGCGCAGGAAGCTCGCCGAGGAGGGGCTGTTCGACACGGCGCGCAAGCGCAAGGCGCCGTTCCTACCGAGGATCGTCGGCGTGGTGACGTCGCCGACCGGCGCCGTCATTCGCGACATTGTGCACCGTCTCGCCGACCGCTTCCCGGTGCGGGTCATCGTATGGCCGGTGCGCGTCCAGGGCGAGACCTCCGCGGCCGAGGTCGCCGCGGCGATCGACGGCTTCAATGCCCTCAGCCTCGACGGGAAAGTCGGACGTCCGGACGTGCTTATCGTCGCGCGCGGCGGCGGCTCGCTCGAGGACCTCATGAGCTTCAACGACGAGGCGGTGGTGCGCGCGGTCGCCCGCAGCGCCATCCCGCTGATCGCGGCGATCGGCCACGAGACCGACTGGACGCTGATCGATCACGCGGCGGACGTGCGCGCGCCAACGCCAACCGCGGCGGCCGAATTCGCCGTGCCCGTCCGCGCCGAGCTTCTCGCCGCGATCGCGGATCTCGAGGCGCGCCGCCGCGGCGCCATCCGGCGCTTTTCCCACCGCCTGCGCGCCGAACTGCGCGCGCTTGCCCGCGCGCTGCCGGCGGGCGAGGCGATCATCGCCACGCCCCGCCAGCGGCTCGACCGCGCCGGCGACGCGCTCGCCCAGCGCATGCGCGGCACGCTCGACCAGCGCGCGCTGCGCACGGCGGGACTGGCCCGACGCCTGGCGCGCCATTCGCCGGGCGCCCATCTCGCCGGCCAACGCGAGCGTCTCAGCGGCCACGCCGGGCGCCTGGCGAGGCTCCGGCCGCGTCTGATCGAACGGCCGCGCCGGGCGGCGGAGGCGATCGGCCGGACATTCGGCCGCGAGGCGGCCCTATTGGCCAGGCGGCGCGGCGAGCAGGGTGCGGCGCTCGAGCGCCTCGCCGCCCGCATGGCGCGCGCCTATGACGAACGGCTGCGAACTCGGCGCGCGGACCTCGTTTCCGTTGGGCAACTCCTCGGCGCGATGAGTTATCGCGGCGTGCTGTCGCGCGGATTCGCGCTGGTGCGGGACGAGGAACAGAGACCGCTGAGGCGCGCTTCGGAGGTCAGGCAGGCTCAGCGTCTCGAGATCGAATTCGCCGACGGAAAGATCGGCGCCATAGCGGGCGGGCGCATCGGCCCGCCGCTCACTCCGCCAGCGCTCTTGCCGCGCCGGCGCGCAAAATCGGACAGGGACGAGGGGCAAGGGTCGCTGTTCTAACCGGAACTTCGTCTGCGCGGCCACGATTAAACCCGAGTCCCTCGTCTTTAGGATACCGCTTGTTGGCCTGCTGCCGGTTTCGTGGACACCGAGATTGGGTGTTTCATGAAGCCGGAGGTGTCAAATGCAGCGCAGGAAGTTTGGTCGTGAGTTCAAGATCGAGGCCGTTCGGTTGATCAAGGACCGAGGGGTGAGCGTCGCG
>DASXES010000013.1:0-53652 GCA_036489975.1 Roseiarcus sp. | reverse complement strand
CATGAACATGAACCTCATCCGCGCCAAAAACGACAGGCACAGCCTCAAGACCCGAAGAAAACGCGCAAACCTAAGCCCCGAATACCTCGAAGATATCATCCGCCAAAACACCCGTTAACCTGAAGCGATTCCCCTGGGGCGCATATTTGGGCGCATTGACGACATGGCACGTTGAGGATTGCGGTCAGGGGCTGTCCGCGAAGCCCCTCGATGTCGCGCCGCTCTCAAAGACAGCTTTGAGTTCCTACCGCCCTCTAGCGCTGGCTCTTCCGGCCACTGCCCGCTCCGGCGGCCTGACGCTTGCGTCGTGCGCCTTCTGCTTGACTCGCCGGCGGGTGCGCATCTTCGCTCCAGCGCTGGTAGCGCACGCCGGTGAAGAACAGGATCTGAGCGGCGCCGCGGTCGCCCGAAGCCATGCGACGGGGACTGTTCGCGGGCCGGAAATGGATGACATTGTTCAATGCGGCCCCCGTTGAGAATCGGTCGATCATTTGCGACCGCCTTTAGTCTCGAAGCGGGAAGGTTAACAAATGGTCAAAAAGCGAGACTTCCCGTTTACTCTACCGGGTTGCACAACGACGCGTTGCAAATTCAGTTTACGGCCGTCAAATGCGATTGCGATGATTTTAATTTCCGAACTGCCTGGCGGCCGTTGCGTCACCCCAGGCGATGAACGGCCCGTTGCGCAATCCGCTCTCGGCTTTGCCATACGAAAGCGGCCGTCCCGAAGGGTCGAGAACAACGCCGCCGGCGGCGCGCAGGACCGCATCGCCAGCGGCCGTGTCCCATTCCATCGTGGGCGCGAACCGTGGATAGACATCGCCGAGCCCCTCGGCGATGAGGCAGAACTTCAGCGATGAGCCGGCGAAGCGCCTCTCGCCGATCGGCAACCTTTTGAGAAAGGAATCCGACTCGGCGTCGAGATGGGAGCGGCTCAAAAAGGCGGTCAGGCTGGACGGCGCGAGGCGAGTTCGGATGAGCCGGCGGGAGCCTTCGCCGGGCAAATCCTCGCCAGGGCGCGCTTCACACACAAAGGCCGTGTCGCCGCCGACCCATAGCCGGCCGATTGCAGGGGCGTACACAGCCCCGGCGATCGGGGCGCCCCGCTCAATCAGCGCGACGTTGATCGTAAACTCGCCGTTATTGGCGAGGAACTCCCGCGTCCCGTCGAGCGGATCGACCAGCAGGAACCGGTCGCCTAGCCTGGGCCGCGCGCCGGCCGCCATCGCCTCTTCAGCGCATATCGGCGGAGAGCGTTCCACGCTCGCGAGACGCTCGCAGATGATGGCTTCGGCGCGGCGATCCGCTGACGTGACGGGACTGCCGTCCTGCTTCGAACTGACCTCGCAGCCGCGGTCATATTCCTCCATCACCGCCGGTCCGGCCGAAAGCACGCACTCGGCGAGAAACAACGCGATTTCGTCGCGTGTGCGGGAATCGAACACGAAGGGATCCGCGTCCCGGACAGCCGAGCTCAAGTCGTCGCCCCCTCATTCGTTGCGTTGGTTAGCAAGCTTTCATCGCGACCGGGGAGCGAATCGGCTAGAGAGGGATCGAACGCCACAAAAGGCGACACGGCGTCTGTCTCCGCCAAGGCTCCAATATCGAACCCAGGATCGACCGACTCGATGATGGCCACGCTGACCCCGCTCGACCTCGCCGCGCTGCTTTGCTCGCGGGTATGCCACGACGTGATCAGCCCGGTCGGGGCGATCGTCAATGGCCTTGAAGTGCTCGACGGCGAGCAGGACGAAGAGATGCGGGCCATAGCCATGGAACTCATCAAGAAGAGCGCGATTTCAGCCTCGGCGCGGCTCCAATTTTGCCGCCTGGCGTTCGGCGCGGCGGGTTCGTTCGGCGCCTTGATCGACACTGGCGACGCTGAAAACGCGGCAAAAGGGATTTTCGCCAACGGACGCACGGTTTTGCAGTGGAGCGCGGGGCGTCGGATGGCGTCCAGGAATTCCGTGAAGCTCCTGCTCAACCTTTGCCTCATCGCGGCGAGCGCCATACCACGGGGCGGCGTCGTCGTCGTGGACATTTTGGGCGAAGACGACGCCATAACCCTCCGGGTCGAGGCCAAAGGCGCCAACGCCCGACTGTCGCACAGCGCAGCCGATATCCTGTCCAACGCCCTCGCCAAGGAAACGATCGACGGGCATTCCATACAACTCTATTTCACCGTGCTTTTGGCCCGCGAGTCGCAAGCGACGCTGAAAGTGTCATCTTCGGCCGAAAGCGTAACCCTGACGGCCGTCCCGGCCGCGCTCCTCGAGAATATTGACGCCCCCGCGCATGCCGCAGGCGGGTCGCCAGTCGCCTAAGCGCTCCTGATTCCGATCCCATTCGATCCGGGATCGTTCGTCCACGCCCCGCTATTCCCTGACTGGCGAATCGTCGGCCGTTTCCGGAGTCGCGTCCGGTTGCTCCGCCTCGCCTGGATTGGCCCCGCCAAATCCATAGGGCGACCGCAGACGGCGGCGGCGACCTCGCGGTTGAAAGGCCGCGTTTCCTTCTGACGGCGATTCCATCCCCGAAGGACCAGCCTCAGGCGTCGCCAGCGGAGTCGGCGGAGCTTCCGCCTCGGGCGTGGGGGCGGCCGCGACCGGCTCCGCGCCGTTGGGTCTCGGGCTTGCCGTTATGAAGGAAGGAAGCGCGGCCGGCGCCGTATCCGCGTCCCCTTCTCTCGTCGGCTGGGGCTGCGAATCGCGATAGGGCCGGAACTCCCGGGGACGACCATCGCGTCCCTGCCGATTGTCGCGATAGCCCTCGTTGCGCTCGGCGAACGGCCGATCGGATCGCGGACCCCGGTCCGGAAAACGGTTGCCCTGACGGTCTTGCCGGGGGGCAAAGCCTCCGCGATCCCCGCCGCCCTGACGCTCGGCCTCGTAGGCCGGTCTGTCGACGAATGGCTGCGGGGCGTTTGGCGGCAGGCTCGGCTGCGGTTGAAACCCCGGCTGGGACTGCTGGAAAGCGCTCTGCCGCTCGGCTGGCGAAGCGAAACGATCCGAGAGCGCGTTGAAATCGCCGTCGTCTTCCAAGTCGTCATCGACCTCCCCGGGCGGTCGTTGCTGACCGCTCTGGGCGAGCGCCTGAGCGGCCTGAGCGGCCGCTATGAGCCGGAAGTAGTGCTCCGCGTGCTGCAAATAATTCTCCGCCGCGACCGGATCTCCGCCGGTGTGGGCGTCCCTCGCGAGCTGCAGATATTTCTCGGCGACATGATGCGCGTTGCCGCGTATTTTGACGTCCGGTCCATTCGATTCATAAGATCGCGTCAAAGGATTGGGCCCCCGCCGGTTATTTGTCGGCCGGCCGCGCATCCTTTTGTTCTGATTCTGACCTGGTCTCATTTTGGCTTTCCAACGTCCCTCCGGTTACACCGGAGCTCTTTCGAGCATTTTCGGCAAGCTTTCTCGAATTCGGCGCGAGAACGGCAGTTCACGCCTTCGCGTCGCTCGAATGAGTTGATCTCATTGCACCCGAGACACGGACACGAACGATCGCATTGATCCCGTGCAAATTCCCTTTACGAGCGCCGCCCGTGGCCCACGATCGGATCGCGTCCTATGTGCCGGAAGGCCTTTTCGCAGGTCGCCCCGCCCGAGCTAATTCCGCGACTTCGGCGACCCTGCCCGCAGGCGTGCGCGCCATGTTCCTGAATTGACGTCGTTCCTGAATTGGCGTCGATTCGGGGCCGAGCTTTGAAGCGTCGGAATCTGAGCCGCCAGCGAATCCTTCTCAACCAGAATAGCGTCCTTTGCCTGGATCGCCAAGCCGGAAATTGACCCCTTCCCGAATTCCGGCGCTCGAACCGCGAGAACAGCGGCTTTATCGCGGGTCGAAGCAGATCAGTTCTTCGCCGACCCGGCTACCGCTTCGACGGGGGCCCGAAACCCTTTGGGCGGATCGGTCAGCCACTCGCGGTCAGGCTCAGGACCAAGCGTCTGATGCTTCCCCATCCCGAACCAGTTCAATGGATTGATGTTCCCTAGCGCTGATGACGTCGACTCGCAAGCGCCTTCGCATTTCACCGCTTGTCCGTCCGGCGTGACGGCGCGAACGGTGACGCGTTCGTTCGCGGGGAATGGATGCGTGTAACGCAGGCGTGCGTCGCCGACCCCCGCGATCGTCTTCTTTCCTTCTTCCTTCAAAGCCTTTCGGCGCAGGACTTCCTGATTCACGGGCCAAGCGGGGTCTGCGCGTTCTGCGGAAGAACCGGGCGCCGGCAGCGCGTCATTCGGCGGCAGGACGAGCTTTCCGTGCTCGCGGTATTTGATCGGAGGCGGCTTGTCCCCGCCAAGACCCAGTCCACTCAATCCAAGAACTGGAGCGAACATCGACCCAATTCCTTGCCAGAGCGGCGCCGCGCCATCGTCGCCGGCCCAGGCGGCTGAACTGACAAAGCTCGCGGAGGTCAACGCCAACGCGACCGCCGCTGATCGCAAACCAACGCCCATCGGCCCCACCGCTTGCCCTCCGCAATATTTGTGACAGCCGTTCAGCGCCGTGTCTCGCCATAAATTCTGGCTATTCCATGACGTTCGCGACGGGTCCTGATCCGCTGCCGCGCATGACTGCAGAAAAATTCGTCGCTAACCTCGGGTCGCGCCCTGGGGGGGACTGCCTTCGCTATGCGTTGTTGGCGCGCGCGGGACGAACAGCAAGTCGAGAATCAACAGCACAACTCCGATGTTAATGGCCGCATCGGCGACATTAAAGACGAAGAAGTGACGGCCAAACGCATGCAGATCGAGGTAGTCAATCACGGCTCCATGCGCAAGGCGATCGATTGCATTGCCAAGGGCGCCGCCGATGATCAGTCCGAGCCCGACGGCGGGAAGCACGGTTCGCGACCGGGCGAGCCACCAGGCAAGCAGGAGGGTCGCCGCCAAAGTCACCGCGAGCAGGCCGACCTGGCTCGCGGCGGAATCCCGGGAGAACAGGCTGAACGAAATGCCCCGGTTCAACCGCAGCGTCAGATCAAAGAACGGCCCCAGCGGCGTCGACGCCACCCCCGGACTGCCGAAATGCGCCAGAACCCCGGCTTTGACGATCTGATCGACCAGGACGACAGCGAGCGCGATAACCCCTCCCATAACGGGCAGCTTCACTGCAGGCGGCCCATGGCTTTGAGCTCCCGCAGCGCCTCCGCATCGCGCGGCGTTACGTCGGGAAAATCAGGCGACGCGGTTGTCGGATCAAAGTAGCGCCACGAGCGCGCGCATTTAACGCCTCGGGCCTTCTCGACGACCACGCCGACATCCGGCGCCTCGGCCAGCCGAAAAGCATTTTCCGGCGCCGGGGTCCCGAACTCGATCGCAATGTCCGAGGTGATGCAGACCTCGGCGAAGTCGACCCCCTCGAGCGCCTTGAGATGCTCGGGCTTGCTCAGATAGACGCGCGGCGCAGCTTCGAGCGATGAGCCGATCTGCTTTTCAGCGCGAGCGATTTCGATCGCGCCGGTGACGACGAGCCGCAACGCCCGGATCGTCTCCCAGGTCCCGGCCAGTTGGTCATCCCGCCACGCGGCAGGAATGACCGGAAACTGTTCGAGATGGATCGAGCCATGGGCGGGGTCTCGCGCTGCCCAGGTTTCCTCCGCGGTGAAAACCAGCACTGGCGCGAGCCAGATCGCCACCGCGCGGAAGATGTGCTCGATCGCCTCCAACGCCCCGCGTCGCCGGACGCTCGACGGCGCATCGCAGTAGAGCGCGTCCTTGCGGATGTCGAAATAGAAGGCGGAGAGGTCGGCGTTCATGAAAGAGGTCAGCATCGCGATGACCCGTGCGAAATCGAAATTCTCGTAAGCCTCGCGAATCTTGAGATCGAGCTCGGCAAGCTTGTGCAGTATCAGGCGCTCAAGCCCGGTCATCGCCGTGTAGCCGACCGAATCGCCCGGCTCCCGATGAGCTAGCGTTCCGAGCATCCAGCGGATCGTGTTGCGCAGCTTGCGATAATTGTCGCTGACGGCCTTCAGGATTTCGGGGCCGATGCGCTGATCGTCGGTGTAATCGACGCTCGCCACCCAGAGACGCAGGATGTCGGCGCCCGAGACGCGAATGACGTCCTGCGGGAAGGTCTGGTTGCCGAGAGACTTCGACATTTTGCGCCCGGTCGCGTCGAGCGTGAAACCGTGGGTCAGCACCACGTCGAACGGCGCGCGGCCGCGCGTGCCGCAGCTTTCCAGAAGCGACGACTGAAACCAGCCGCGATGCTGGTCCGAGCCCTCGAGATACATGACGGTATCTTCGCCGCCGTCGATCGCCCGCCGGATGCCGGCCAATCCTGGAAAGTGCTCGGGGTCCTCGAGGACGAAGGCGTGGGTCGAGCCGGAATCGAACCAGACTTCGACCAGATCGTCGATCTTGTCGTAAGCGGCGGCGTCGTGCTTCGCGCCCAGGAACCGCTCCTTGGCGCCCTCGGCGAACCATGCGTCCGCGCCTTCGCGTTCGTAGGCCTCCGCGATCCTCGCGTTCACTTCGTCGTCGAACAGGATTTCATGTTCGTCCTTGCGGACGAAAATCGATAAGGGAACGCCCCAGGCGCGCTGGCGCGACAGGACCCAGTCGGGCTTGTTCATCACCATGCCCTTGATCCGGTTCTCGCCCGACGGCGGCGCCCAGCGCGTGCGCTCGATCGCGTCGGCCGCAAGGGCGCGAAGGCTCTTGCCGCCTCGGGCGTTGGCGAACGGCCGATCCATCGCCAAAAACCATTGCGGCGTGTTGCGGAAGATGACCGGCGTCTTCGAGCGCCAGCTATGTGGATATTGATGCTTGAGCTTTCCGCGCGCGACCAGCGTGCCGGCCTCGACCAGCGCGTCGATGACCGCCTTGTTGGCGTCGCCGGGCTTGCCCTTGTCGGTGATCACGCGCCTGCCTTCGAAGCCGGGCGCCTCGTCGGTGAGGGCGCCGTTCGCATCCACAGTGTAGGGAATGCGCGTCTCGATCCCCCGCTCCTGAAGGAGCCGTGTGCTCGCCGTCCACAACTCGAAATCCTCGCGCCCGTGGCCCGGCGCGGTGTGGACGAAGCCCGTGCCCGCGTCTTCCGTCACATGGTCGCCGTCGAGCAGCGGCACGACGAAGCCGTAGCCGAGGTCGTGCAGCGGATGGGCGCAGGCCATCGAAGCGAGCGCGTCGCCGCTCACTTCGCCGAGAAACTCGAACCCGGCGACCTTCGCCGCATCGAAGACGCTTTGGGCCAGGGATTGCGCAAGAATGTAGGTCGCGCCAACCTTAGCCCAATTGCCGGCGGGCGCGTCCGTTACCCGGTAGCGCCCATAAGCGACGCGGCGCGAGAAGGCGATCGCGCGATTGCCCGGAATCGTCCACGGCGTGGTGGTCCAGATGACGACGGAAGCGTCCTCGCCCTCGACTGGAAAGGCCGCGAAAATCGTGTCGCTGACATGGTCTTCGTATTCGACCTCGGCCTCGGCGAGCGCGGTCTTTTCGACCACGCTCCACATGACCGGCTTCGAGCCGCGATAGAGCAGCCCGCTGGCGACGAATTTGAAGATCTCGCGCGCGATCTGCGCCTCGGCCGGAAAACTCATCGTCGTATAGGGATGGTCCCAGTCTCCGACGACGCCGAGCCGCTTGAATTCCTCCCGCTGCACGGAGAGCCAGTGTTCGGCGTAGGCGCGGCATTCCCGACGGAAGGCGATGATCGCTTGCGAATCGGAGAAGTCCGGTTTCGCCTTGCCTTTGCTGCGGTAGAATTCCTCCTCGACCTTCCATTCGATCGGGAGCCCGTGGCAGTCCCAGCCGGGAACGTAGTTGGATTCGCGCCCCGTCATCTGATGCGAGCGCACGACGATGTCTTTCAGCGTCTTGTTGAGCGCCGTGCCGATGTGGACATTGCCGTTGGCGTAAGGCGGCCCATCGTGCAGCACGAACTTCGGCCGTCCTTTGCCGCTGTCGCGCAGCGCTCCGTACAGATTCTCCCGCGCCCAGCGGGCCAGAATCTCCGGCTCCTTCTGCGGCAGACCGGCGCGCATCGGGAAGTCGGTCTTTGGCAGATAGAGGGTGCGCGAATAATCGAGGCTGCCCTGGGCTGCGTCGTTCATAGGAAGCGTCAGTCAGGTTGGCGCCCGCGTCCTGCGAGGCGCATGGAGTTCAGGAAGGCGCGAGGCAATAGAGGATTTGGGGGGAAACGCCAATCGTTTTGATTTCGGTTCCGGCTGGCGAATCAAAGCCAATTCTCGACCCTGACGCCCGGCATTCGCCCGAATTCGCGTATGTTGTTGGTCACGACAATCAGCCCCTCGCTGCGCGCGTGGCCGCCGATCTGCATGTCATGAGGCCCGCAGGGCGTTCCGGCCCGCTCCAGTTCGGCGCGAACCTGGCCATAGTGAACGGCCGCCTTCGTCCCGAACGGCAGCACCTCCAGCCGGGCGACGAAATCTTCGATCGCCCCCAGATTCTGCGCCCTCCGCTGCGATTTCTCCGCGCCGTAGTGAAGCTCCCCAAGGGTGACGCTCGAAATGGACAGTTGCTCGGCCAGCGTGTTGAACTTTTCCCGCACGGTCTCCGGATATGTCTTTATGACGTAAATGCAGATGTTCGTGTCGAGCATGTAGCCGAGCATTACAAGGATTCGCGCTCCTCGGCCGCAGGCTGCCGCCGCTCGGCCATGAAGTCTTCGCTCGCCTGGGATCCGTTCAGGAAGAGATCGTCCCACCGCTTGCCCTGAGGAACGATCACCCGGCTGAGCCCGACCTTCAGAATGTCGACCCGATGCACGCCCTCGGGAAAGGCGACCGCTTTGGGGAGGCGGACCGCCTGGCTGCGATTGCTGGTGAAAACCGTTGAATGGGTCATCGCCCCGCTCCTTTGTGATATTCAACTGGGATATACATAGGATGCAGCCCTTGGAATGGCAAGCCCGCATCGCCCTCGCTTCTACGGAAGCTCGAGGCGTTCAGGGCTGAAGGGCCATCAGGTCGCATGGGCGAGAATCGCCCGCGCCCGCGCCTTGTCGCGCTCCATCTCCGCTTTCAGGGCGTCGAGCGAGTCGAACTTGAGCTCGTCCCGGATGCGCGCGATGAACTCGACCTCCATTTCACGCCCATAGAGGTCGCCCTCGAAGTCCAGAAGATGAACCTCGAGCAGCGGCGGCCCGTCATCGACCGTGGGCCTCGTTCCGAAGCTCGCCACCGCCGGATAGGCGTGGCCATCGACCCGCGCCACGACGGCGTAGATTCCGTGGGCGAGCCGGTTGGTCGGCTCGAGCGCGATATTCGCCGTCGGCACGCCGAGCTTTCGTCCCAGGCGCTGGCCGGAAATGACCTCGCCTGACACCGCATAATTGCGCCCGAGGCCTCGCGCCGCGGCGGCGAGGTCGCCCTGCTCAAGCGCCTTGCGAATGGCGCTCGAGGAGAGGACGCCGGCGCCGTCCTCGACTTTCGCGACAATCTCGACGCCGAAGCCGTATCGTTGGCCAGCCTCAGCGAGCGTGGCCGGCGAGCCGGACCGGCCCTTGCCGAAATGAAAGTCCCAGCCGACGACGACCGCGCCGACCCCGAGCCGGGCCATCAGAATCTTCGCTATGAATTCTTCCGCGCTCATGCCCGCAAGCGCGGCGTCGAAGGGAAGGAGGACGAGGCCCGACAGTCCGAGCCGGGCGGCCACGATTGCTTTCTCTCGTGGCGGCGTCAGCCGGAACACGACCGGGCGACGGGCAAAAAAATCGGCGGGATGCGGCTCGAACGTCAGCATGGCGCTGGGGGCAGCTCTCTCCCTGGCCACCGCCACAGCGCGTTCAATGACGACCCGATGCCCGAGGTGCAGGCCGTCGAAATTGCCGATCGCGTAGACCGCGCCTGTGAGCCCGTGCGGCGGCAGCATCGGGTCCGTGGCGAGCACGAAGCCGTTGGTCATGGGTCCAGCCGGATCATCGGGATTACGCCGACCCCGTAGCCGCGTTTGGCGGCCCGCGCAACTGTCTCGCCATCCGACATGGGTCAGGGGACGGACGGCTTGGGCTTGGGCTTCGGCGGCACGCTGAGAACGCCCTCGCCCTCGAGGACGAGTTCATCGCCGACGCGGCACTCGCAATGCAGCCGGACGCGGCGGTTCTTCTCGGTCAGTTCGACCACCTCGACGCTGACGTCGACGACATCGCCGATCTTGACCGGACCCAGGAAGTTGAGGGTTTGCGAAATATAGACCGCGCCAGGACCCGGCAATCGCATGCCGATGACGCCGGAAATGAGGCTCGCGGTGTAGAGCCCATGAACGATTCGCCCGCCAAAGCGCGTCTTGCGGGCGAAGTGCTCGGACAGATGGATCGGATTGTGATCGCCGGAAAGTTCGGCGAATCCGATCACGTCCTCGTTCTTGACCGTCTTCTGGATCGTCGCGCGCATGCCGAGCGCAAGATCGTCGAAATAGAGCGTCTGAAACAGCGGGCTTTGCATGGCGCGTGCGAGCCGCTAGGGCCGAAGCTGGGGGATGGCGGCGACCGGCCAGAGGTCGTTTTCCTCGTACAGCCGTTGCAGCTCAAGAGGATCGGCCGGCGATTCGGGCGTGTCTCCATGCACGGACCGATGAATGCCCCCGGTGACGAACAGCGCGTCGAGCCCCACTTTGGCCGCGCCTGCGATGTCCGTCTTCATGCCGTCGCCGATGGCGAGCGCGCGGCGCCTGTCGACCGGCGCGCCTCGAGCCCGCTCCGCGACCGCAAGCGCGAGATCATAGATCGGCGCATAAGGCTTGCCGGCGTAGACGACCGAACCTCCAAGCGCCTCGTATCGGCGCGCGAGCGCTCCGGCACAGTAGATGAGCGTCTCGCCACGGTGGATGATAATGTCGGGGTTGGCGCAGATCATCGGCATGCCCCGCGCCGCCATCGCGCTCAGTTCGGACTCGTAGTCGTCGACCGTTTCGGTCTCGTCGTGTCTAAGCCCCGTGCACAGGGCGTATTGGGCCTCTTCGAGCGAAACCAGTTTCGGCCGCGCGCCTGCCTGTTCGGCGGCGTCGAAGAGGCTGAGATCGCGCGCCGGCCCGATGTGAAGAACCCGATCGCCGGCGCGCTCCATCAAGCCGATCGTCACGTCGCCCGAGGTGACGATGCCATCGAACGCCTCGGGGGAAACCCCAAGCTTGAGCACCTGGCGTTTGACGGGCGGAAAAGGCCGCGGAGCGTTGGTGATCAGGACGACGGCGCCCCCCCGGCGCCGGAACGAAACCAGCGCCTCCGAGGCTGGCGCGAAGGAAGCCACGCCATTGTGAACGACGCCCCAGATATCGCAAAGAATCGCTTCGTAGCGGTCGGAGATTTCGCCGAGACCGCTAACCCGCCTGACAATCTGCGCCTGTTCCTGCCTCATCGACGGCCGCTCGGCTAGGCGACGAAGCCGCTGCTGTCAAGCTGCGGGACGGCCGCGGCTGCCCGCGTTCCGCGCTGCTTGACGCCGCTCGGGTTGGTTCCTAGCTATAGGGGACACGGCAAGCACGCCGCCATCGAGGGCGCTATGTCAGCACCGGCCAAAGTCACCGACGCAAGTTTTGAGAGCGACGTTATCAAATCCCAGGAGCCAGTCGTCGTCGACTTCTGGGCGGAATGGTGCGGGCCGTGCCGCATGATCGCTCCGGCGCTCGAAGAAATCGCCACCGAAATGAACGGCAAGGTGAAAATCGCCAAGCTCAACGTCGACGAGAACCCCGGCGTCGCCAGCAAATATGGGATCCGGTCGATCCCGACCCTGATGGTGTTCAAGGACGGCAAACACGTCGCCACCAAGACCGGGGCCGGTCCGAAGAGCGAACTCAGCCGCTGGATCAGCGCTTCGGTCTGAAGCCGGCGCGCCTCGGCGCGGCCAAGCTGACCGGGCCGAGGCTAAACTGGGATTCGCACCGCGGCCCTCAGGCCCCCCATGGGGCTCTCGGAAAGCGTGATATCGCCGCCGTGCGAGCGGGCGATGTCGCGCGCGATCGCGAGCCCCAAGCCCGCGCCGCCCTGGTCCTGGTTGCGCGCTTCGTCCAGCCGGTAGAACGGTCGGAAGACGTCTTCGCGATCGGCGGGGTCGATGCCGGCGCCGTCGTCGTCGACGATGATCGACACGAATTGAGCGTCGCGGACGGCGGAGACGCGAACCGTATCGGCGTGACGCTGGGCGTTGGCGACAAGATTGCCGACGCAGCGTTTCATCGCCATGGGCCGTATCCGTATGTGGAGGTCTCCCCGGGTCTCCACGCCGAGGGAATCGCCGTGCCGCTCGGAGGCCGTGCGAAGGTCCTCGAGGATCGACCCGACATTGATCCGGGTGGTCGATTCCCCCATGTCTCCGCGCGCGAACGCCAGGTATCCCTCCAGCATCTGGCCCATTTCATCGACGTCCTTTTGCAGGAGTTCGCTGTCGGCCGAGTTGTCGAGCAACGCCAATGACAATTTGAATCGCGTCAGCATCGTGCGCAGATCGTGGCTGACGCCGTTGAGCATCGCGGTGCGCTGTTCGCTCGCCCGCTCGACCCGGCGTTTCATTTCAATGAAGGCATGGCCGGCCTGCCGGACTTCGCGTGCGCCATGCGGCGTGAAGTCGAGATTTCTCCCCTTGCCGAAATCCTCCGCCGCTTTCGCCAGGCGCAAGATGGGCCGGATCTGATTGCGCAAAAAAATGATCGCGACCGTCACGAGGACGATCATCGCCAGAAGCATCCAGAGCACAAAAATATGGGCGTTCGCCTCATAGGCGAGCGCGCGGCGCGTCACCAGGCGCAGCACCCGGTTTCCAAGATCGACGCGGATTTCCATGAGGCCCGATCGCCCGACCGTGTCGATCCAGAAGGGCTCGGTGACCTGCTTCCTGATCTCGTTGGGAAGGGTGCGCGTCAGCGGGTCCAATGCGCCGTAGAAGGAGCGCGGCATGCGCGGCGGCAGGGGTCCGGCCGGCAGCAGGGTCGCGTCCATGCGGAACCTTTCGGACGCCATATTGTCCAGGAATGCGTCGTCCGCCCCCGGCGGCAGTTTCTGATAAAGGTCGGTCAGCGCGCCGACGTCGCGCGCCACCGCCTCGGAAAGCCTGCGGGTCACCAGATCCCAGTGATGCTGCATAAAAACGAAAGTCACCGCGGTCTGCAGCAGAACCATCGGCACGACCACGATCAGAAGCGAGCGCTTATAGAGGCCCTTCGGCAGCATTTCCGCGAGGCTGCGAGCCGCGCGGCGCCAAAGCATGCGAACCCGCGCCAGCGAGCGCAGATTGCGGAATGCAGGTCGTTCGTTCATCGGTCGACGACGAGCCGGTACCCCGCCCCTCGCGCCGTCTGCAGATATACCGGATTGGCGGGGTCTTGTTCGATCTTGCGCCGCAGCCGATTGACCAGGACGTCGACCGTTCGCTCCTGCGCGGCGCCGCCGGATCCCGACAGCGCCTCGCGGGAAATGATCGCGCCGGCGTTGGCGCTGAGCAGGCGAAGCATCTCGCGTTCGCGCTCGGTGACGCGGACCGGGTCCTCTCCCGCGCGCAGTTCGCCCCGTTCGAGCGAGAACGTGAACCGTCCGAAGCGAACGATCGTGGCCTCCGGGCTGCCTGCCGACGGGGCTCGGGTGCGGCGAAGCACCGAGCCGATCCTGAGCAGCAGCTCGCGCGGCTCGAACGGCTTGGCGAGATAGTCGTCGACGCCAATTTCGAGGCCGCGCACCCGGTCCTGCGGTTCGCCCCGCGCCGTCAACATGAGGATCGGCACCTGCGACCGTCCCCGCAGGTCGGCGGCGAAGTCGAACCCGTTCTCGACCGGCATCATGACGTCGAGCACGATGATGTCGAAGGCGAGCCCCTCGAGGAAAGCGCGCGCCTTGGCGGCGGTCGGCGCAACCGTGACGCGGTGGCCGTGCTTGACGAGATAGGTGGAGAGGAGCGCCCGCAGCCGCCGGTCGTCGTCGACCACGAGAACGTGGGGGGCGTCGTCCTGGAAGGGAGCAGGCGCCGTGTTCATCCGGCTAACTCGCTCGCTTGGCCGGCTCTGTCCGGCCGGCGGCGTCGCTCGACGCCTTTTGCGGATCGATCATCGCCTCAAGGAAGCTGCGCGCCGAGGGCAGGCCCCAATCGCCCAGTTGCTCGAGCGCCAAAGCGAACCGCCGCGTCTGAACCACGGCCAACCTCTGCGCCAGCCGCTCGCCGTCCGGCGTCGCATAAAGCTGCCGGCGCCGCCGATCCAGCGCCCCGGCGCGGATCTCCACGAAGCTCTTGTCGACGAGTTCCCGCAACACGCGGTTGAGGCTTTGTTTCGTGATCCGCAATATCTCCAGAAGCTCGGCGATCGTCAGCCCCGGCCGCCGGCTGACAAAATAGAGAACGCGATGATGAGCGCGTCCAAATCCGTAAGCCTCGAGCAGCCGATCGGCGTCGCCGACAAAATCTCGGTAGGCGAAAAAGAAGAGTTCGATCAGTTCGTACATCGGCTCTTCCGCGCGGCGCGGCTGCGCCGTCGGACCTGGCTTCGAGACCTCGGACGGCGGCGATGACGCCATTAGGTCAGCAATGTTGACATAATTCGGCCCTCTTGCTATCCTACTACCGCTCACTGAAGCGATCCATGTAACGCCAATCGCCAAAAAACCAAACCGGCTCGCAACGAACAGAGGAAACCGCCATGGCCGCCCCGACTTTTGACAATCGTGATGGCTGGATCTGGATGGATGGCCACATGGTCCCATGGCGCGAGGCCAATATCCATGTCCTGACCCACGGGCTCCATTATGCGAGCGCGGTTTTCGAAGGGGAGCGCGCCTATGGCGGGCATATTTTCAAATCCGCCGAGCATTCGCGGCGCTTGAAGGAATCCGCGCGCATCCTCGACTTCGAAGTGCCGTTCACCGTCGCGGAGATCGACGGCGCCAAGGCCGAAGTGCTGAAGCGAAACCATCTTGCCGACGCCTATGTGCGGCCGATCGCCTGGCGCGGCTCGGAAATGATGGGCGTCTCGGCGCAGCACAACAAGATCCACTTGGCGATCGCGGTGTGGGAATGGCCGAGCTATTTCGACCCCGCCCAGCGGATGAAGGGCATCCGGCTCGATATCGCCGAATATCGGCGCCCTGATCCCGCGACCGCTCCTGCGCTGGCGAAGGCCGCCGGCCTCTACATGATCTGCACCGTCTCCAAGCACCGGGCGGAGCGTCGCGGCTACGCCGACGCGCTGATGTTCGACTGGCAGGGCCGGGTGGCGGAATGCACCGGCGCCAACATCTTTTTCGTCAGGGACGGGGCGATCCACACGCCGATCGCCGATTGCTTCCTCGCCGGCATCACGCGGGCGACGGTCATCGACTTGGCGCGCAAGCGCGGCTTCGAGGTCGTCGAGCGGCGGATCATGCCGGCTGAACTCGGCGAATTCGACGAGTGCTTCATCACGGGAACCGCCGCCGAGGTGACTCCGGTCGGCGAGATCGGCGACCATCGTTACAAGCCGGCGGCGATAACCGCGGCGCTCATCGACGCCTATACCGAGGAAGTGAAGCCGAGGACGAAGGCCGCCTGACGGGCTCGCGACGAAGGCGCAAAAGGAAAGAGGCGGAGAAGCCCACGAGCGGCCCTCCGTTTCCAGGGCGGCCTTGGGCTTCGGATCGCGCGCTGGCGCAATCCTCGACAATCGCGGCTGCCACCAGGCAAAGGCCGTGCGGCGGGGGCGCCCAGCTGCGAAGCCGTCTCCCACGCCTGCACGCAGTCCTCACGCGAACCCGGCCGAAGAATGCGCCGCAACACCGATAACCCCGGGGAGGTGCGTAAAATCAAGGGCAAATGGCTAAGGCGCTTGCCGGGCTATCGCGGCCGTGATACTAAAGCAAATGCTTAACCATGAGGCCCCGCTCGACGGGACGTTCCAAGCGCTCGCCGACCCGACCCGCCGGGCGATGGTCGAGCGGCTCGCGCAGGGTCCGGCGACGGTTGGCGAGCTTAAGGCTCCGCTTCCCATGTCGCTGCCGGCGGTGATGCAGCATCTGGCCGTGCTCGAAACCTCCGGGCTCGTCGTTTCGCAAAAGTCTGGACGGGTGCGCACCTGCCGCATCAATCCAGCCGCATTCGCCGAAGCCGAGCGATGGCTCGGCGAGCGGCGGCTCGAATGGGAGCGCCGTCTCGATCGGCTCGGCGACTATCTCAAAACTCTGGAGAGTGAGGACAAGAGCGATGAACACGATCGATGATACGAGCCGCAAGGTACAGCCGGCCCCGGTGCGCTTGTCGCGCATTTTCTCCGCGCCGCGCGAGACATTGTTCAAGGCCTGGAGTTCCGCCGAGCACGTCAAGCGATGGTTCTGCCCGGATGGCTATTCGGTTCCCCAAGCGAAGGTCGAGATGCGGGTCGGCGGCGCGTTCGAGGTCTGCATGCGCTCGCCCGAAGGCGTCGAGCATTGGACCCGGGGGACGTTCACGGAAGTCGTGGCCCCGGAGCGCCTGACGATCGACCATCACATCATCGACCCGTGCGGCGGCGGGCCGTTATTCAGCGCCGTCACGCAGGTCAGGTTCAGCACCGTTCCCGACGGCGCGCTGATGGAGGTCGTCCAATCCTATAGCTTCCCTGGCACGGCTGAGGCCGAGCAGATGCTCAAGGGCGCGCCCGAAGGCTGGCGGCAGACGCTTAACAAGCTCGAGACGGAAGTTAAGCGCCTGCAGGAGCACGGCGGCCGGTCCGTCGTCCACGGCGCGTTCCACCTCGAGCGCATCTACGAAGCGACGGCCGAGCAGGTGTACAAAGCGCTGTCGGACGAAGCCGCCAAGAGCCGCTGGTTTTTCGGACCCCCCGGTTGGCGGCTCATCGAGCGCGCGATGGACTTCCGGGTCGGGGGGCGCGAGCGGGTCAAAGGCGGCTTTGACGGCGGCATGACGACGACGTTCGACGCGATTTATCACGACATCGTTGCGCGCGAGCGGATCGTCTACACCTACGAGATGCACCTCGATGAGCGGAAGATCTCCGTTTCGCTCGCCACCTTGCAGATCAGCCCTGCGGGCCGGGGGCGGACGAAACTCCGCGTCGACGAGCAAGGCGCGTTTCTCGACGGCTACGACGACGCCGGTTCGCGCGAGCGCGGGACGGGAGACCTTCTCGACAAGATCGGCGCGTCGCTGAAATCCTGAGAGGAGGCGCGGCCGGGCGCGTTTGGCTAGCGGCAACGCGACTGCACATTGCTCTCCACATCACGAGGAGCGGAAGGAGCCAAAGCATGACCGCGCATCACGACTCGTCAGGCGCCGATCGCGATCCAGCCGAAATCGCCAAGCGAAGCTATCGCGCCTACGTCGACAAGGATCGCCCGGCGATGGAGCGGCTCATCGCCGCGGACTTTCACTTCACGAGCCCGCTCGACAATCGCATCGATCGAAAGACCTATTTCGAGCGCTGCTGGCCGAACAGCCGATGGGTCAATGGCTTCGACTTCATCGCCGTCGTCCCCACCGGCAATCGCGTCTATGTGACCTATGTCGCCCGTAGCGACAGCGGGCGAAGCTTCCGCAACACGGAGATGCTGACCGTTCGAGACGGGAAGATTGTCGAGGCCGAGGTCTATTTCGGCTGGAACGTGCCCGCCAGGCGGCTTCGTGGAGGCGCCGCAGCCATGACACGCCCGAGATCGAGCCTGCGGGCTTAGGGCGCGCGAAACTCAAGATCTGCGAGAAGAGCGCGCGGTTCTCGACGGCTACGACGACGCCGGTTCGCGCGAACGCGGGACGGGTGATCGGCTCGACAAGCTCAGCGCGTCGCTCGACGCATAATTTCTGACCGCGGTCGCGGCTTCTTCAGCCGGCCCCTGGCCGAACGGACTCGGAGCGAGCGGAGTAATCTTCGATAACATTTCCGTGATCTGGCAATAATCGCGTCCTCAGCCAGTCCCCCTCTGCGCGGGCAGGGAGCACATCGGAGCATAATTTATCGTATGCAGATGAGGGGGTGATTGGACATGCACGATAGCGGGCTCGGTCCGGTTGTCGATTATCTCTACGAGGCCGCAGTCAGGCCCGAGCTTTGGCGCCCGGCGCTCGATAGCCTGTCGAGCGCGACCACGGCGTTTGGCGCGCAAATGCTTTACCATCGGCCGGAGGGCGCGGCGCTGCACACGGCGTCGAGCGGTATGGAGGAGATCAACGAGGCCTTCTTCCGTGAAGGCTGGCATATCAACAACTCGCGGGAATTGCGCGCGCGAGCGCGACGGGTCGGACTTCAGGAAGTCATTACGGAAAGCGATCTCTTCACGCCGGAGGAACTGGACAGGGATTCGTTCCAGCGCGAGTTCCTCGACCGGTTCGGGCTGCGCTGGTTCAGCTCCTTCGGCGCCATCCTCTTCGACCAGATCTCGCCAGTCGTGCTGACGATCGAGCGCCCCGCCAAGCTCGAACGGTTTTCACGCGCGGAAGTCGAGCAGATTTCCGCGATCATGCCTCACATTCAGCGCGCCTGCCGTCTTTCACTGGCCGCGGCGGCCGCCGGAATGATGGCTGACCTCGATCATGTCAACCGCGCGGCGATCCTGCTGGACGATCTGGGCTTGGTGTTCAAGATGAATGGCGCCGCCGAGCGTCTGATGGGAAACGGGGTCACGGTCTCCAACCGGAAGCTCAGGGCGTCGACGCGAGAGGGCGACCGACTTTTGCAGGGTCTGATCGCGGTCGCCGCGGCCAACAAGCCGCCGCACCAATCGCCCGCGCTCGACGCTGTGGCGATTCCGAGGCGCAAGGGCAGGCCGCTTGTCGTGCAAGGGGCGCCATTGGTGAACTCGGCGCGCGATCTGTTCCAGCAGGCGCGCGCCATCCTGATCGTCTGCGACCTCGACCATCGCATGGAGCCGGACGATTTTCTGCTTCGTGAATTGTTCGCGCTGACGCCGGCCGAGATCAGGCTGGCGAAGGCCATCGCGGGCGGTCGCAAGCTCGCGGAGGTCGCGCGCCTTCTTGGCGTCTCGACGGAAACGGCGCGTGCGCATCTCAAGTCGGTATTCGCGAAATCCGGCGCGCACAGCCAGTCCGAGCTGTCCGTGTTGCTGGATCGCATGGCGGGCCCACAGGACGAGAGCTAGCCGGCAAGCAAGCGGGAAATTCTCGCTCATCTAACCCAATCGGGTGAAGACCGGACCCCGGCGCTTCTGCTGACATAGGCGCGCTCAGGCTCTCGGCGGCAATTAGCGACCGCCGCGGTCCAGGGATTGGATTTGCAAACTCGCGCATGTTTCGTGGGGGGGACTATGAATAAGCTCGCTTTGATCACGCTGCCGATAGCGCTCGCCGGATCGCCCGCCATGAGCGCGACCTACTATGTGAACGCAGGAGCCACCGGGCTGCCGCAGGGGATTTTGTACAGCGGAGCCACACCCTATTCGACCGGCGGCGGCGCCGACGGCGCGACCTTCACCGCTAACACATCGAACGCCGACGGCGGATCCGTCTCCGTCTTCGCCAGCGAAGGGGTCGGCGACATTGGGGCTTACAACGGCGGCCTCGATCATCCCTATGGGCTTAGCGGCGACGCGATCGCCGACATCAAGTACACGATCCGGGTCGTGGGGCCGACGAGCGGAGCGCTCGTTCCGGTCCATATCCGGGCGACGGTCGGCGTGACGTCGCTCGTTGTCCCGGCGCCAGTCGGCGGACCCAGCGGCTACTACGCTCCCGTCGAGGCGGGCGCCGATGGCCAGGTCAGCGTCGCTTACGCGGAAGGCGACGCGCCGATCGGGGCGCCCGCGTTTCTGGCCTTCGTCCAGACCTCCACAAACTACGACTATCGCTATTTCGAGGGCGTCGGATACGCTGCGCCGCAGGTTCTCGGCAACGCGCGGACATTCGACGAAGAGGTGATGGTGGCGGCCAATTTCGACGTCGCGGTCAACATCAACGCCAGCGCGGGAGCAGATTTCACCAGTGCGTACGCAGCCTACACGGAAACCGCTGAGGGCGGCGCCTCCGCCGATCCGACCTTCGCGATCGACGAGCCGGGCTATTCCGCCTACACGCTCACTGGCCTGCTTCCAGGGCCCGCCGCCGCGGCGACGCCCGAGCCCGCCACCTGGGCGATATTGCTGATCGGCTTCGCCGGGCTCGGCTACGCCGGCTATCGCAGGCGGGACTTTGGGGCTCGGCCTCGAGAGACCGCCCAGTAAGGGCTCACGGGCGAGGCGTCACTCGTCGTTCGAGGCGTTGAGGTCGTCCCAGCCGATATATTCGCCCTCATGCGCCTCGCGCAGGCGAACGCCTATGCCGCCGTGGCCGTCTTTGGGGATGAAGACGACGCCCGCCGCCTCGAGCGCGGCGCGCATCCTGTCGGGGGGGTCGTCGGACGCCCGCGTCTCGAAGCGCTCGACATAGGTGAGCGGCACGCCGGCTTTCTCGGCGAGCCTGGCCCGCGACCAGCCGATAAGCGCGCGTGCGGCTCGGATCTGGGCGGCTTCGACCATGCCCGATGCTACGCCTATTCCGCCGCGACCGGCATCGTCGGCGGCTTCGGCGGCTCGCCGCGGATGCTGTCGCCAAGCGTCTTGCGCGCTAGCGCGGCTTCGCCCCCTGTCGTGGCGTGATAGAGTTCGAGTTGCTCGAATTCGTCATTGCGCGGCGGCTCGATTGCGAGATCGCTATAGGTCCAGCGGTCTGGCGCCTCGAGCGCGGCTTTCAGGACTTTGCGCGTCTTCAGGAAGAAGCTCCCATACTTCCATGCCTTGCTGACGATCTCGAAGCCGTAGCGCGGATAGAAAATAAAGCGCGATTCAACGGGCAGGCCGCCGCGCCGGTCGCGGCGATACTTGAGGCGAAAGGCGCCGCCTTCGAGCGGATGGACGCCCTCGTGGTCGATCATCAGTTTGAACCAGAGCATCGTGCTCAGGATCTGCTTCGGCCGCCCGTTCTTGATGACGGCTGCGCGCTTGAGGATCGTGCCAATATGGTCGAGCGTATAAAACGCGTCCCACGCAGCTTTGTAAGCGTCCTCCCACTCCTGGTCACTCATCTTCGAATGATGCGAGACGCGGTGGTTGAGGTCGTATTTGTTGATGTCGGGGTCCATCCAGACGCCCTTGGCGAGCATCTTCTTGTGATCTTCCGACCCCGGCAGGGGCGTCAGGAAGAAGAATTCGAGAATGTCGAGCGGCAGTTCGCGCTTGATGATCTCGATGTCGCGAAGGATCGATTCTTTCGTGTCGGCGGGGAAGCCGAGAATGTAGCCGGCGTAAGTCATGGCGCCGTGCGAGCGCCACTTCTGCAGCATCACGCGATATTCGGTGATTTTGTTCTGGCGCTTCTTGGCGGTAATGAGATTCTCGGGGTTGATATTCTCAAGCCCGATAAACACCCGCCTGACGCCGGCGGCGGTCGCCTTCTCGATGAAGTTCGGAATCTTGTGGCAAAGCGTGTCGACCTGGATGGTGAAGCCGCAGGCGATCCCTTCTTTCTCCCGGAGTTCGATCACCCGGTCGAGCAGGATCTCCCAGTCGCTGTTGCGGGCGAAATTGTCGTCGGTGATGAAGAACCGGTCGATGCCCTGAGCGTAATTGGCGCGGATGATCTGTTCGAGATCGTCGGGCGTGCGAAAGCGGCTCTTGCGGCCTTGCACGTTGATGATGGTGCAGAACGAGCACTGATAGGGGCAGCCGCGGCCAAGATCGATACTGGAATAGGTGCCCGCGGTGCGCTCGACATGCTTGCGCGGCAGGAGGGGCGCCGGCTCGCCGTTCAGCGAGGGCAGCTTGTCCATGAAATTGTAGAGCGGCTTCAGCGTATTGTTCCACGCGTCGATGAGCACCTCGTCGAGCCGGTGCTCCTCGGATTCGCCGGCGAACAACATAATGCCGAGCGCCTGCGCCTCCTTGAGCTCCACCGGCATTTCGGGCAGCATCGCAATGCAGCCTGATACATGAAATCCGCCGATCGCGACCGGCAGGCCGGCGGCGCGGAACTGGCGCGCCAGGTCCATGGCGCGTGGATATTGATTCGACTGCACCCCGACGATGCCGATCAGCGCCCGACCGCCTCGGCGCTTGAGGTCGCGGATGATCCGGCTCGGGAACACGCGCCGATTGGTCTCGTCGTAAGTCTCGACGCTGATCTCGACGCCAGAGCCTAGGACCTGGCGTTTGCCGGCGTCTTCGGCCAGGCTGTTCATGCAGGCGAGCGTATTGGACGGCAGCGCCGAGCGAAACCATTGGATTGGATAGCCGTCGTCGTCATAATGGGTCGGCTTGACGAGGACGAAAGTAAATAACGAATCCGGCGCGCGAGAAACCGGCCTGTCCTTGATGGAGCCCGACCACGCCCTCATGTATTGATTGCCCCACGAAACAATGCGCACCGCTAGCACGGGACGGTCGATTTGGGCAAATCGGCGGCGGGCGCCGCTTACATCGGCGGGACGAGGCCGTCCTTGCCGACAAGAACGAAGCCGGCGACGATCGAGCCGTCTCCCTGCTTGGGCCCGCGCGCGATGATGTTCGCGCCCGGCTTCAGCTCGGCCTTCTCGCCCGGCTCGAAAGCGACGATCGGGGTCTTCGGATCGACGACGATGGTCTGCTCGCCGCCCTTGTAGGCGACGGTGAGCTTGGGGCCGCTTGTCGCATCGACGCGCGCGGTGATGTTTCCATTGGTCATCGAGCTTTTCGGCGCAAGGTCGAAGGGGCGGAAGCCCTCGCCGGTCCCGCGCATGGCTTCGGGGAAGATGTGCACTTCCATCGCCTTGAGTTCGCCGCCCTCGCCGGGCAACGCGGCGACGCCGACGAAGCTCTGCGGCTTCACGTCGGCAAGCGTCGCCGGAACGACGAGGACGAAGCGCGTTTTTGGGGTCAGATGGACCGTCTGATCCTCGCCCGCGCGGGTGCGCACGCTCAGGGTCGCGCCGTCGGCGCCCACCGTCTTGATGGTCGCGCGCGCGGTCGCGACCGGCGCGTTCTGGGCAAGAGCGGGCGCGACAGCGAGAGCGAACGCCGCGACAAGAGCGGATCTGAACGACGGCATCGCGGGTCTCCCAAGGGTATCGGCGGCGCGAGCGTTGGAGGATTCCAAGCCGCGCCACGGCCTTTCCGAGGCTAGAGAACGTTGATGGAGTTTCCAAGACGGAACCCGCGCCCCGCAGCTCGCGGCGGTAAAAGGTCCGTGAGCCACGCCAACACCGGGATGCCCGGGCCTCTCAAGTCCAATCCGGCCATCGAAGAGGCGCTCCGCACGAAGTTTGACGTCCGCCATCACCGCCGAATAGGGTCGCCCGCGCTATCGAGAAGCTCAACGACCTCCGCGGCGGGTCTCGATAGGCCGCGCTTTTCGTTTTCCGGTCAAAGAGGAGCGTTCGATGCGGCTCGCTGTCCTCCTCGTCGCCGCCGCGCTTACGCTCGCGGGTTGCAACGCCAGCCAGACGCCCAACGCCTCCGCCCGGACCGGCTCAGCCGACGACTACAATCCCATCAAATACGCGCAGACAAGCGGCTTCTACGCTGGCCGCTAAGCCTTGACCTCGCTCCCGTCCTGGCTCCAGCGGGTGTGGAAACTGCCGTCCCGGTCGAGGCGGCGATAGGTATGGGCGCCGAAATAGTCGCGCAGGCCCTGCAGCAGGTTCGCGGGCCCGCAGCCGCGCCTCAGCCCATCATAATAGGCGAGCGAGGAAGAGAAGGCCGGCGTCGGCACGCCACTCGCGACCGCGAGCCCAAGCACCCGCCGCCAGGCGGCTTCCGTGCGCGTCACCCCTTCCCGGAAATAATCGTCGAACAAGAGGTTCGCGAGTTTCGGATCGCGATCGTAGGCTTCCTTGATGCGATCGAGGAAGCGGGCGCGGATGATGCACCCGCCGCGCCAGATGGTCGCCATGTCGCCGAGCTTCAGATCCCATTTGAACTGGTCTGAGGCGACCGACATCTGCTCGAAGCCTTGCGCGTAAGCGATGATCTTCGAGGCGTAGAGCGCGTCCCGGATGGCGTCGATCTCCGCCGTTTCGGGCTTGCGGGCCTTCGGCGCCGGGCGCGCCGTCTTCCGGTCCATCTCGAGCCGCATGGCGCGCTGCGCCGAGAGGCCGCGGGCGAAGACGGCCTCGGTGATCGCGGTCAGCGGCACGCCAAGCTCGAGCGCGTTCTGGGCCGTCCAGCGGCCGGTGCCCTTCTGCTCGGCTTGATCGACGATGACGTCGACCAGCGGCTTGCCGGTGCTGGCGTCGGTCTTGCGCAGGACCGCCGCGGTGATCTCGATCAGATAGGAGTCGAGGTCGCCCGCCTTCCAGGTCTGGAAGATCTCCGCCATCGCCAGCGCGTCGAGGCCGTAGACGCTCTTCATGAGGTCATAGGCTTCGGCGATCAGCTGCATGTCGGCATATTCGATGCCGTTGTGCACCATCTTGACGTAGTGGCCGGCCCCTTGTGGGCCGATGTAAGTGCAGCATGGCGTTCCATCGACCTGGGCGGCCATCTTGGTCAGCATCGGCGCGATTCGGTCCCAAGCTTCGCGGTCGCCGCCGGGCATCATGCTGGGGCCCTCGAGCGCGCCCTCCTCGCCGCCGGAAACGCCCATCCCGACGAAGCGGATCTTCTTTTCTTCGCAGGTCTTGTAACGGCGCGCCGTGTCGGTGAAGAGCGAGTTGCCGCCGTCGATGATGATGTCGCCTTCATCGAGATGGGGCATGAGTTCGTCGATCACCTCGTCGACCGGCGGGCCCGCCTTGACCATGATCAGGATCGGGCGGGGCCTGGCGATGCTCTTGATAAACGCGGGCAGCCCCTTGGCCGGAAAGAAACGGCCTTCCTTGCCGTGCTCGGCGATCAGCGCGTCGGTCCGCTCGGGGTTGCGGTTGAAGACGGCGACGCCAAACCCATGCCGCGCGGCGTTTCGCGCCAGATTCGCGCCCATGACCGCCAATCCCAGAACGCCAATGTCAGCTTGATCGGCCATCGCTCTCTCGCTCGCTCTTTCGGACAGGATCGCCCTCTTAGCCCTGCAACGAAGGGCGGGCAAATTGGCGAGTCGTCACAGGCCGGCCCGGCGGCGGTTGACGGACAGCGTGGGATCGCGCTTTTTCTTGCCGTTAAACTCCAGGAGTCGAGACGGTGCCGCATCTTCCGCCGGACGCATTGTGGGTTCGGGTCTATTATGAAGACACCGACTTTTCGGGCCGGGTCTATCATGCGTCCTACTTGCGGTTTCTCGAGCGCGGCCGCACCGAATGGCTACGCCGACGGGGATTCGCGCACCGGGACCTGGCCGAAAATTCAGGCGTCGCTTTCGGCGTGCGCTCGCTCACGATCGAGTATCTGGCCCCGGCGCTGATGGACGATCTCCTGGAAGTCGAGACCAGCGTCGCCGCCGTGCGTGGCGCCTTGATCACGTTTCAGCAGCGCGTCTTGCGCGACGACAAGCAACTCATCACCGCAATGGCGCGGGTCGCAGCGATTCGCGACGGCCGCCCGGCGCGGATTCCTGATGATCTTCGCCGTCTCCTTGATGCGCCGGGATGACCCGGTGGCTGCGCCTCCTCGCTGGCCTCGCCACGAGCTTGAATTGCGCTTTGGTCATCCGCACGTTCATCACCCTGCGGTCGTCCGGAGACGGCTCGCAAACGACGAAGTAAAGGTGTCTGAAGCCCATCGAGAACTTTCGCGGGGCAGAAGACCGTCCCTGGACGGTCACGAAAGGGCCGCTGGTTGTCTACAAGATGGCGTCTTGCCCAGAATCCAGGAAGCGGCCGATCCAGCGGACGGCCCGGGCGCAATCGTCTGGCTGTGAGTGAGATTGGATTGCCGAGGCGGCAATAGCTTCGTAGCGATCACGGTTGGCCTCGACCAGCGCAGCCGCAAAGGCGGGCGAGAATTCCGGATGAAATTGGAAGGAGATCGCATCGCCGTAGTCAAGTCCGGCATAAGGCGTGAACTCGCTGTGCGCGATCACCCGAGCATCGGAGGGCAATGCGACGACCTGATCCTGGTGAGAAGCCGGGATTGCCACGGCCCCATCCTCATTGTCCATCCAGTGCGGCCGCGCCTGCAAATCGTAGCGATGGAGACCCACTCCCCACCCATTCGGCGATTTGATGACGGAGCCGCCGAACGCTTGGGCCATTGCCTGATGACCAAAGCAAACGCCGACCAGTTTCGACGCGCCACGGGCCTTTCGAAGAAAAGCCATGAGGTCGTCGATCCACGGCAAGTCCTCATAGACTCCGGCGCTGGAGCCGGTGATCACGTAAGCCCGGCAAGCGGAGACTGATGCGGGCAGTTCGCCGCTCTGAACATCAAAAATCGTTGCAGAACGTGGACCAAGCAGCGTGCGGATCATATCGCTGTATGGCCCGAACTTTGCTCCGAGCGCCGCGGGAATCTCACCGCAAAGCAGGATGCCGGTCGTCATGGTGTCAGGTAACCTTGCCGGACGCGGACGTCGCACGGTGATCGGAGTGATGCGGCTCTCAGCGCCTATGACCGAGACCGATGCCGATTGTCTTTGCTTTTTGCCGGACGGCGGCCTCGGTTCGCTTCAAGGCTTTGGCGACCTCAGCGGCCGGGGTTCTTGATTTCGAGTGCGCCTTGAGCGCGCGGACATCTTCTTTCGTCCAGGGCGCCCGGGCAGGGATCTTCTTCTTGGCCATGAATACCGCTCCTCTTGCCTTCGATCGAGTCCGCCACGATAGGCGGACGTTTAGCAACCTTCGCCCTGTGAGTCCTACTGCGACGCCCATCAGTCGCCAGGCTAACAGCAGGCGCCTAGCATAACTATCGTAAGAGAGTGAGCGGGTGACGCCAAGCACGCCGGCCTTGGCGGCGGCGTAATGGGCCATACCAGCCACCCCTTATGTGTGAGCTGCGAACTGATATTGACAATACGGCCATGGCGATTCCGGCGTATCGCCGGCGGCGCGGATAGCTGGCATGGTGGGCCCCAACGACGAATGCTTGAGCTTCCAACAGACATAGAGCGCCAAGAGCATTGAGCCATCGATCACCAAAGGTTGATGAGTTCGGGGAGGCCACTGAGGCCCAGGGCTCCGCGGGCGCCTTCCGTCATCAGGCGCCTTTCTTGCTTTCATACCCGGCGGCTCGCCAAGGGAGAGGCGATGCCGCGACTGACCGACTACGCCCTGCATCACGGAATAACCGTGGAGGGCAAGGCCGATTTCGTGTCGCGGGCCGGCGGCCGCGCCGTCCGAAGCTCCAAATCGGCCTGATCGGTTTGTTCCCTCGTTGAGGATCCCTGTGTTGATTGAAGATTTCGCCCCGTACGGCCCCTATCAGACCTGGTATCGCATCGTCGGCGATCTGCACTCCGACAAGCCGCCTCTTTTCGTGTTGCATGGAGGCCCGGGGTGCACGCACGACTACGTCGACAGCTTCAAGGGACTTGCGGCACGGGGACGGGCCGTCATCCACTACGACCAGGTTGGCAACGGGCGCTCCACCCATCTGCGTGACAAGGGCGCCGACTTTTGGACGCCTGACTTCTTCAAGGCTGAACTTCACAACCTGATCGACTATCTGGGCGTGCGCCCGGCTTATCACGTTCTTGGCCAATCGTGGGGAGGCATGCTTGGCGCGGAGTTCGCCGTGACGCGCCCAGCCGGCCTCAAGGGGCTGGTGATCGCCAACTCGCCCGCCTCGATGGAGCTCTGGATCAGCGAGGCCAATCGCCTCCGCGACGCCTTGCCGCCCGGCGTGCAGGCGACGCTCCTGGCTCACGAGGCGGCAGGAACCACCGACAGCAAGGAATACGCGGAGGCAATGAAGGTGTTTTACGAGCGCCATGTCTGCCGAGTTGTGCCGATGCCCGACGAGGTTGCACGCACTTTCAAGGCAATCGAGGAAGACCCGACCGTCTATCACACGATGAATGGGCCAAGCGAATTCCACGTCATTGGCACTTTGCGTAACTGGTCGATCGTCGACCGCCTCGTCGCTATCGATGCGCCGACCTTACTGATCTCCGGCAGGCACGACGAGGCCACGCCAGCAGCGGTCCGCCCTTATGCCGACCTAATTCCAGGCGCGCGTTGGCGCATCTTCGAGGACTCCAGCCACATGCCGCACGTGGAGGAGACTGCCGCCTGCCTAAAGTTCGTCGGCGATTTCCTTGAGGACGCGGACAGTCGCGCGATAGGCCGAACGGGTGAAACCCGCGCCAACAAGGGCTTCGCAAAGGAGACGCGCTGATGAAGAACCGTTCGGCTGGGATTGTCTTGGCGACTCTTCTCGGAGGAACTGCGCTTGCGCCGGCTAGCGCTGTGGCGGAGGATCGCGCCGCGCTGATGTCGTAGCGCGGCGGCGCCATCCGCGTGGTCGCCAAGGCGGCGCGATGGATCCGCAAGTCACTCACACGCTGTAATATTGGCGGCTTTACCAGGCGATCGACGACGGCCTGGTTGCTTTCAGGAAGGGTCGGGCGCAGAGGGCTTTAAGGTGGAGGCCGACCTCGCCGAGCCGGCGCCCACAAGACAATGGCGAGACCCACGTTTTCAAGCTGCGAAAGGGCGTCAGATTCTCGAACCGCGACTCCGCAACGCTCAAGGATGTGGTCGCCGCCTTCCGGCGTATCTTTAAGATTAGCGGTCCGACGGCTGGCGCATTTCTTTTCGGGATCGGAGTTGCAGACATGTACGCAGCCACGATTGGCGGCCAGCGGTTTGCCTTCCCTCGCCTCGTCGATGTCCTGGCCAAGGCGTCTCCACTGCGTAGCGGCGATCACCTCGCCGGCGTGGCAGCGGGATCGGCCACGGAGAGGGTCGCGGCGCAAATGGCGCTTGCGGACATTCCGCTGCGCCAGTTCCTGAACGAGGCGGTGATACCCTACGAGGCGGACGAGATCACGCGGCTCATCCTCGACAGCCACGACGCCGAGGCATTTCGGACAATCTCGCACCTCACCGTCGGGGGCCTCCGCGACTGGCTGTTGTCCGACGCGGCGGCGGGCGAAATTCTCGTCGCGGTCACGCCGGGGCTGACGCCAGAAATGGTTGCAGCGGTCAGTAAGCTTTGCCGTGTCCAGGACCTCATGGTCATCGCCGTCAAACGACAGGTCGTGACACGCTTTCGCAACACGATTGGCCTGCCCGGCAGACTTTCGGCAAGGCTCCAACCCAACCATCCGACAGACGATCTTCGAGGCGTCGCAGCAAGCGTGATTGACGGATTGCTGCTCGGGTCGGGTGACGCGGTCATCGGCGTCAATCCCGCAAGCGACAGCCCAAACCGCGTGCGCGATATGCTCGTCATGCTCGACGATCTGCGCGCGCGCCTCGAAATCCCGACGCAGACCTGCGTGCTCGCACACGTCAGCACGACACTCGAGTTGATACGGCGGGGCGCCCCGGTGGATCTTGCGTTCCAGTCGATCGGCGGCACTGAAGCGCTCAACCGAAGCTTCGGTATCGATCTCGCTTTGCTGGATGAGGCTTTGGACGCCACCCGTGCGCTGCGGCGCGGCGAGGTCGGCGACAACGTGATGTATTTTGAAACCGGGCAGGGCAGCGCGCTGTCCGCGAACGCTCACCTTGGCGTGGACCAGCAGACGCTGGAAGCGCGCGCCTATGCGGTCGCGCGACGCTACGAACCCTTGCTCGTCAACACGGTCGTCGGGTTCATCGGGCCCGAATACCTATACGACGGCAAGCAGATCATGCGCGCGGGCCTCGAAGATCATTTTTGCGGCAAGCTGCTCGGTCTGCCAATGGGCTGCGACGTCTGTTACACCAATCATGCGGAAGCCGATCAGGATGACATGGACGCGCTCCTCACATTGCTCGGCGCCGCCGGCGTGAACTTCGTCATGGGCGTGCCCGGCGCCGACGACGTGATGCTCGGCTACCAGAGCACATCCTTTCACGATGTGCTGGCGACGCGCCGCCTGCTGGGGCGTCGACCGGCGCCGGAGTTCGAAGCCTGGCTCACGCGCTCAGGCGTGATCGACGAGCAGGGCGCGCTCAGCTACGATGCGCCTCCCGCCCATTTCGCCGCGTTGCTGGGATCGGGAGCATGACGTCGAGCGAGCGGCCTCCCTCAACAATCTCCGTCGATAGTCGCGTCCTCGAAGGCGAAGCATGGGCGCGGCTTCGCAGCTTTACCCCGGCGCGGATCGGTCTCGCGCGCGCCGGCGTGTCGATCGCGGCCGGCCCTTTGCTGGACTTCCGGGCCGCGCATGCGGCTGCGCGCGACGCCGTGATGGCTCCGCTGGATGTCGAAGCGCTGGCGTCCCGGCTCGCCTCGTTGCGGTGCTCGGTCATGACCGCGGTGAGTTGCGCGGGCGACCGACGCGAATATCTGATGCGCCCGGATCTGGGCCGCGCGCTGTCCCCCCGTTCGGCCCAAGCGCTCGAGGCTAGCAAGGGCGAATATGATCTGGCGATCGTCGCGGCGGACGGTCTCTCGTCAATTGCGGTTCAGCGGCATGTCGCGCCCTTGCTCGAGCGCCTGCTGCCGACGCTTGGCGAAACTTGGCGCCTCTCCCCGATCGTCATCGCCGAGCAGGCGCGGGTGGGACTTGGCGACGCTGTCTGTTCCGCGCTCGGCGCGGGGAGCGTGTTGGCGCTGATCGGCGAAAGACCCGGCCTCTCGGCGACGGACAGCCTCGGCGCCTACATCACCTGGGCGCCCCAGCGCGGCGTGACGGACGCCGACCGGAATTGCGTTTCAAACATACGAGCTGAGGGCGTCGCTTATGACGAGGCCGCGCGGCAGATCGCCTATCTGCTCAACGCGGCGCGAGCGGGAGGCTACTCCGGGGTCGCGCTCAAGAACCGCGCCGACGAGGCTCTGCTCGCACAGGAGGATCCGGAGTAAAATCGACGATCAGCCCGGGGCCGCTTGGGCGCCGCCACAACTTTCCTGCGCCTGCTTAGTTCGACGCTAGGAGGTCCCGCCGGGCGGACATTGCGGGTCAGCTGCTCTCATCCGTCAGAGAATTTCGCCCGGTCCCAAACGCGCCAACCGCGGCGAAAGCGAACTCTCTCGCCTTTGCGGCAAAAGACGTCCGCGGCGCCTTCGCCGCCATGATCTCCTTTGACCCTTGACGACAGCCGCCACAGACCGCGCTCCGAGACCGACCTTTCCGGGTTCGCCGAGAAGACGAAGCCAATCATTGAGGCCGTGCGGCGCGCATATTCCCGTGACGATCGCCAATTTTGTCCTTGGGCCGAACTGCGTGCTGCCGACAAGCCGGTGGGCGCGCAGCTATGGGCCCCTGTCCGTAACGGATTTCCTCAAGCGCTCCTCGGTCGGCTACGTGACGTCAGACGCTTATCCGGGGCTCGCCGCGCGCGCTCGCACGCTGGCGCATTACGAGCTTCAACTCAGACGAGCATGCGGTGTCGGAACTCAGGGACAGGATTCTGAGTCGCGACGGAAGGCTCGCCGAATAGAGCCTGGCCCTCACTAGCAGGCGCCGGTCACCGGGCTTGGCGACATGGCCTATCTTTTGATCCGGCCGTCTGCAAAACGCTCTATCGCTGTCGCCACTAGCGGCTAACCAATATCTGATTGGTTCGGCCTTGTGGTCTGGATCAAAAGAAAACCGATCATTGATCAGGAGGTGACGGCATGCCAGTCTCCCGTTGGTTCGGGCATGGCACAGCTTTTGCGTGAGGTCGCCGGGCGGCAGAGCATTTGTCGAGGCGCAGAGACCACATCACTTCATGTTCAGTACGAAAACGATCGCGGCGGGCGAAGACATCCTCGGCATCTCTTATACCGAGGCTGAACGGGCTTTCATGCTCGACAATCTTTCCGGCCAAATCGAACTCGCCAAGCGTCGGCGGCAAACCCGCTTGCCGCACGATCTCGCGCCTGCGACCCGTTTCGACCCGCGGCTCCCTGGTTTTGCAATGCCGACGCACGCGCCTCCGCCCGCGGTCGAATCCGATCCCGGTCCGATTCCGGACACGGCCGAGGATATCTGCTTCGCGCCGGTGACGCAGCTTTCGGGCTGGATCAGAACGCAGGCCATTTCTGCGGAGCGCCTCGCGGAACTCTACCTCGACCGCATCGCGCGGCTGGGTCCAAAGCTCGAATGCGTCGCGACCCTGACAGCCGACCTGGCGATCCAACAGGCTCGCCGGGCGGACGCGCTCCTGGCGAAAGGAACATGGCTTGGGCCGCTCCACGGCGTTCCCTGGGGCGCAAAGGATCTGCTCGACACGAGCGGCGTCTTAACCGGCTGGGGCGCCGAGCCCTTCTCCGATCGTGTGCCGCGGGAGGATGCGACCGTCGTGCAGCGTCTCGCCGCCGCCGGCGCCGTGATGCTGGCCAAGCTGACGCTCGGCGCGCTGGCCTATGGCGACATCTGGTACGGCGGCGTGACCCGCAACCCGTGGAATCTCGCCGAAGGCTCGAGCGGTTCGTCGGCCGGATCGGGCTCAGCCACCGCGGCTGGCCTCGTCGGGTTCAGTCTCGGGACGGAGACCCTCGGGTCGATCGTCGCGCCGGCGCTGCGTTGCGGCGCAACCGGCCTGCGCCCCACCTTCGGCCGAGTGCCGCGGACGGGCGCCATGCCCCTTTGCTGGACGCTCGATAAGATCGGCCCGATTTGCCGAAGCGTCGCCGATACGTCGCTGGTGCTAGCGGCCATCAACGGGGGCGACCCGACGGACCCCTGCAGCATCGACGCGCCGTTCGGGGTCGACCTCGCTGCGCCCATCTCGGGCTTGCGCCTCGGCTACTACCCCGCCGATTTCGCCGAGCCCGGCGCCGAGGACCTCGACCGGGCCGTCCTGGGCCATGCGCGAGATCTCGGCATGACCCTCGTGGAACTCACGCGGCCCGACCTGCCTTATGACGCGCTGATGAATACGCTGTTCGCAGAGGCTGCGGCCTCGTTCGAGGCGCTCACGCTCGACAATGAGGACGATCGCCTCACCTGGCAGGAGCCCGGCGCATGGCCCAACACCTTCCGCAAGGCGCGTTTCCTGTCGGCGATCGATCACATCCAGCTCGACCGCCTGCGCCGCAAGGTTATGCAGACGATGGACCAGGCTTTTGACTCGATCGACGCTATCGTCGGTCCCTGCCTGGCGGGGCCGATGCTGATTATCACCAACTTCACCGGCCATCCGTGCCTCGCCTTGCGAGTCGGTTTTCGCTCTTCCCCCACCCGCGAGCGTCTGTCGCTGGCTGAAGCGCGGCTCGACCAGGGCCAGCAGGGAACCGGCGAGAGCTTCACCGTGCCCCATTCGATCAGCCTCTACGGTCGCTTGTTCGACGAGGGCGCGATCCTGCGCATCGGCGCCGCGCTCGAAGCCAGGCTCGACGTCGCAGGCCGCCGTCCCCCGCTCACCGCCTGAATCACTCGGAGAAACCCATGTCCCCCATGATGCTCACCCGTCGCTCGCTTCTCGGAAGCGTCGCCGCCGTGTCAGCGGTCGGCCTGCCGCGCTTTTCCCTCGCGCAATCGCCCGCCGACGTGCTCGTCATCGGCCATGTCGCGGAGCTTCAGACGCTGGACCCCGCCCAGGCGGTGACGATCAGCGACTTCCGCATCCTCATCAACCTCTATGATGGTCTGCTCCACTACAAGGACGGCAGCCTGGACGTGGAACCGGGCCTCGCGGAATCCTACGAGGTGTCGCCAGACGGGAAGACCTACACGTTCAAGCTGCGCAAGGGCGTGAAGTTCCATGATGGCTCAGAGTTCAATGCTGACGCCGTCAAATTCAACTTCGACCGCGTTCTCGACTCCAAACACCCGTATCACAATACGGGCCCGTTCCCTTTCGTCTTCACGCTCGGACCGATCGAGAAGGTCGAAGTCCTCGATCCCCATACAGTTCAACTCGTCTACAAGGAGCCTTACGCGCCTGCGCTGAGCATGCTGGCTGGCGCCATTGGGGGCCTCGCCGGCATCTCGCCCGCCGCAGTCAAGAAATTCGGCAAGGACTTCTCCCGCAACGGCGGCGGCGCCGGGCCGTTCAAGTTTGTCGAATGGGTCAGCGGCCAGCGCTTCGTGCTCGAGGCCAACGCCGATTACTGGCGCGGCCCTCCGAAGCTGAAGGGTCTCGTGTTCCGCCCGATCGTCGACGAGAACGCGCGGGTAAGCGAGATGCAATCGGGCGGCACAGACATCACCATCGAGGTGCCGCCGGACAACATCGCGGGGTTCACGTCGTCTCCCGACTTCACCTACTACCAGCAGCCCGGCCCACACCTTTGGTACCTGGTGCTCAACACCAAGACAAAGCCGTTCGACGACAAACGCGCGCGTCAAGCCATGAACTACGCCATCAACAAAGGCGCGATGGTGACGGACGTTCTAAAGGACACCGCAACGGTAGCCAGCAGCGTCACGCCGCCCGCCTTCACGTGGGCCTTCGACTCGGCATTGAAGCCCTATCCTTACGATCCCGCCAAAGCCAAGCAGCTGTTGGCCGAGGCCGGTTATCCGAACGGCGTCGACGTCACGTTCTATGTGACGGAGAGCGGCTCGGGCATGCTGTCGCCGGTGCTCATGGGAACGGCCATCCAGGCCGATCTTGCGGCGGTCGGCATCCGCGCCAAGATCGAAACCTACGAATGGAACACCTTCCTCGGTAAGATCATCCCGGCGTTGCCGGCCGACGTGGCGGTGGCGGAACTCTCGTTCATGACCCAGGACCCCGACATGCACCCCGCGCTCGCGCTGCGAACAGGCGGCGCGGTCAACTCCGGCGGATATTCGAATCCGAAGGTCGACGCTCTGATCGACCAGGGCCGCCAGGAAACGAACAGAGACAAGCGGGCCGCAATCTACAAAGAGCTGCAGGATGTCGTCTACGACGATGCGCCCTGGGCGTTCATCGCCAATTGGAAACAGAATGCCGTGTCTTCCGCCCGTGTGAAAGGCTTCGAGCTGCACCCGTCATTCACGACGCGGTTCTACGGCGTCAGCAAAGTCTGAGGCCAAAGCCCACATGGCAGGCCTGATCCTGCGTCGTCTATTCATGGTGATCCCGGTGTTGTTCGGGGTCAGCGTGATTGTCTTCCTCGTGATCTCGCTGATTCCTGGCGATCCGGCGCGGGCAATCCTGGGCACGTTCGCGACGCCTGCGAATGTCGCCGAGGTCACCAGGCAATTGGGCCTCGATAAACCGCTTCCCGTGCAATATGTCATCTGGATCGACAACCTCCTGCACGGCGATCTCGGTCGCTCTTACATTCTGCACAAGCCGGTGATCGACGAGATCATGGCGCGGCTCTTCCCGACGCTGTTGCTCGCCGGAGCGGCTCTGGTGCTGGCTAGCGTCTTCGGCGTTCTACTCGGCATTCTGGCGGCGGTCGGCCAGAATGGCATTGGCGATCGACTCATCACGGTCGTCGCTCTCCTGGGCATCTCGACCCCATCATTCTGGCTTGGGATGCTGTTCATCTTCTGGTTCGGCGTCCGCCTGGCCTGGCTCCCGGTCGGCGGCATGACAGCCATGTTCGGCGGCGGAGGCGTGGGCGATATCCTTGCTCACCTGATCTTGCCAGCGACAACGCTCGCGGCGGTGGCCGGAGCCGTCCTCGTGCGGCTCACGCGGGGCGCCATGCTCGAAGTTCTCCGGCAGGACTACATCCGCACCGCCCGCGCCAAAGGTCTGAGCGAGCGCCGCGTCATCTATGGTCACGCGTTCCGCAATGCGCTTGTCGCCATCATTCCGGTGATCGGCCTCCAGGCCGGCTTCGTGCTCGGGGGCGCCGTCTACATCGAGACGGTATTCCAATGGCCGGGGCTCGGCAGGATGCTGGTCAGCGCCATCTCGACCCGCGACATCCTGTTGGTGCAAGGCGGCGTGTTGGTCGTAGCGAGCGGCTACGTGTTGATCAATCTTCTGACCGACCTCGCGCAGGCGGTGCTTGACCCCCGGATCCGCACGGAATGAGCGCGCACGCTCTTCCGCTCGCGGCAGCCCGCGCGAGCCAGCGGTGGATGTTTGCGCCCATTTGGTCCCGTCTGCTTCGAAACCCTATGGCGGCCTTCGGACTCGGGCTCCTGCTCGTGATTGTCGTGATCGTGCTGTTAGCCCCCGTGCTGCATCTGCCGCCGCCCGAATTCGCCCAGGTCGCGCAGCGGCTGAAACCGCCGCTCACGCCCGGGCACCCGTTCGGCACCGACCAAGTCGGACGCGATATCCTGTCCCGCCTGGTCTGGGGCACGCGGCTGAGCCTCGCGGTCGGGGTTTTCTCCGCCCTTGCGGCAAGCCTCGTCGGCTCGACGATCGGTCTCCTTGCCGCCTTTCGCGGCGGCTGGGTCGACGCGTTGCTGATGCGCGGCATCGACACGCTCATGGCTTTTCCCTACCTGCTCCTCGCTTTGGCGATCGTGGCGGCTCTCGGACCAGGCCTTTTCAACGCCATGCTCGCCATCATCGTCGTGAACGTGCCGTTCTTTGCGCGGGGGGTGCGCGGAGCGGCGCTCTCCGTGGTGCAGGCCGACTTCATGTCGGCCGCGAGGCTGTGCGGCCTGTCCGATGCGCGCATCGTGTTGACGGAGCTGCTGCCAAACGTGCTGCCGGGCATCATCATTGGGGTCTCTACGACGATTGGCTGGATGATCCTGGAGACGGCGGGCCTGAGCTTCCTCGGCCTCGGCGCCCAGCCGCCGCAGGCCGATCTCGGCGGGATGCTCGGGGATGGGCGCAATCTCCTTCAGATCGCGCCTCATGTTGCGACGATTCCGGGCCTCGTGATCCTGCTGTTGGCGATCGGCATCAACCTGCTGGGCGACGGGTTGCGCGACGTGCTCGACCCCAAGCTCAAGGCCGGAGGGATCGCCCGCACGAAAGCCCGTACTGCCTCGGCGCCGGCCAGTGAGCGTCGAGCGGGCCTGTCGCCGCCAGGGGCCGATGCGCGCCTGCCTCTCGCCATACGCAATCTGAAGACAGAATTTCGTGTCCGTGGTTCGGTTTATGTTGCGGTCGGCGGGGTCGACCTCAAGATTGCACCGGGCGAGGCGGTCGGAATTGTCGGCGAATCGGGCTCGGGCAAGACAGTCACCGCACTCTCGATCCTCGGTCTCGTAGCGACACCGCCCGGCCGTATCGTGGGGGGCGAGATCCTTCATCACGGCGAGGACATGGTCGAAGTGGACCTGCGCCGCCTGCAGGAAGTGCGCGGCGGCAAGGTCGCCTACATTTTTCAGGATCCGCAGACAACCCTTAACCCGCTGATTCCGGTGGGTGAGCAGGTGGCCGAGGTCATTCGACAGCACCAGGGCCTCAGTCGCCCTGAAGCCCGTCGCCGGGCCGTGGCGCTTTTCGAATCCGTGCTGATCGGCGACGCGATCGACAAAGTTCGAGCTTATCCGCATGAAATGTCGGGTGGACAACGCCAGCGCGTCGGGATCGCCATGGCGCTTGCCAACGACCCCGAACTGATTGTCGCCGACGAGCCGACCACGGCTCTCGACGTAACCACCCAGGCTCAGGTGCTCAAGCTCCTCAACGATCTCCGCCACGAGCGCGGAGCGGCGCTGATGTTCATCAGCCATGACTTCGGCGTGGTCGCCGCCCTCTGTGACCGTGTCCATGTTATGTATGCGGGCCGGGTGGTCGAGAGCGGGTCTGTCAAAGACGTACTGGCGCATCCGCGACACCCGTATACCCGGCGGCTCCTCGCTTGCGTGCCCGAGCTCGGCAGCCGCCGGGGTCGCGTGGCGCCGATCCCTGGCCTGCCTCCGTCGCTGGACGAGCTGCCGCCCGGCTGCGCTTTCGCTCCCCGCTGTGAACTGGTGACGCCCGCTTGTTCGGCCGGCGACATTTCGCTCGACGAGGTCGGACCGGGCCATTTCGGGCGCTGCATCCGGATGGACGAGCCGTGAACGACATCGTCCTGCGCGCAGAGGGGCTGGTTCGCGAGTACAAACGAGCACGAACGCATTGGTTAAAGCCGCGTCCCGCAGCCTTCCGGGCGGTAGATGGTGTTTCGCTCGCTGTTGCGCGCGGCCGGACGCTCGGCGTCGTCGGCGAATCCGGGTGCGGAAAATCGACTCTGGCCCGGATGATGGTGGGCCTGACCGACCCTACAGCCGGTACGCTGACCATCGACAACGAGTCCGTTCCCGTGATGGCCCGCCGGAATCGCCAGGCGCTGTACCGGCGCATTCAGATGGTGTTCCAGGATCCGCTGAGTTCCCTCAACCCGCGCAAGACCGTGCGCGACATCCTCGCGGCTCCGCTATTCGCGCTCAAAGGCCTCACAGGCGCCGAGGCGCAGACGAGGATCGCTGAAGTCATGGATCTTGTGAGCCTGCGACCCGACTTTGCCGACCGCTATCCACACGAATTCTCGGGTGGACAAAGCCAACGCATCGGCATCGCTCGCGCGCTCGCGGCGGATCCGGAGGTGCTGGTCCTCGATGAGCCTGTTTCGGCGCTCGACGTGTCAGTTCAGGCCCAGGTGCTGCAGCTGCTCGGCGATCTCCAGAGCCGCCTCGGTCTGACCTACGTATTCATCTCCCACGATCTCGCCGTCGTTGAAGCCATCTCCCACGACGTCGCGGTTATGAATCGCGGTAAGATTGTGGAAAGCGCGCCCGCAGAGCGGATCTTCGCGGACCCTCAGCACGAATACACGCGCTTGTTGCTGGCGTCTGTGCCCCGAGCCGCGGCGGCGTGAGAGACCGACCTCAAGCGGCGCGATCGAGAATCAGCACGCCCTCGAGATGATCGACCTCGTGCTGGATCACCATGGCCATGAGGCCCGTCATTTCCGTCTCTCGGGAGAGGCCGTCCCGGTCAAGGTAGCGTACCCGGACCCGGTCGGGGCGAATGACTTCTTTCGGTGTGTTCGGGATGGAGAGGCATCGCTCTTCACGCGACTCCGTTGTCGTTGACGACCAGCCAATTTCCGGGTTGACGAAGAATAGCGGATTCCTCGCGCCCTCCTTCCAGTCCGTATCGATCACGACCAGGCGCTGCAGCACGCCGATCTGCACCGCCGCCAAGCCGAGCCCCTGCGCATCGTACATTGTCTCTAGCATGTCATCGAGGAGCGTCCGCACCCAATCGTTGATTTCAGGAACCGGCGCGGACGTATCGCGCAGGATTGGAGCTGGGTGGATGAGAATGGGACGGATCATGACAACTTCGCGGCTTGGGCTGGTTGAGCTGTGAACGACGAAACGCGGCGGAGAACGGACCTATTCCATCCAGTTTTGAACCGCCTTGCGGAGGAATGCCAGATCCTGCGGATTTTCGCTGGGACTGCCGCCGCGGTGCCCCCAAATTGTGGGAATGGGGCAAAGGGCCGCTTGCTCGAGATGAGGGACATCGGCTGCGTTGTCCCCAACCGGAAAGTAGAGGTCTGTGCGAGATGGCATGAGGAGAATGCGGGCCCGGATCGCATTCAGCGCTCGCACCAGATCGCCCTCATAGAGTGCGTTGGCGCTGATGTCGGAATGGAGCCAGGTCATCGCCTGAGCATAGAGATCGGCCGCGCTATGGCGGGTGAAGCCGACCTCCCACTTGTTGTCGAGGAAATCGTCGAGGTCCGCGGCGCCGAGCGCGGTCAGGTGCCGTCCCGCGCGATACCAATCCTGGCTCATCGCCCAGCCGGCATAGATTCGCGCGAAAGCGCGCAACGCCGCCTTGGGCTCGGACGAGAATCGTCCGCCGCCGAGATGTTCTGGCGCAGCCTCCAGCGTGGCGAGCAGGGACAGGAGGAAGACCTTGTTGTGCACGGATGTCCTGGCGCTGCCGCAAACGACAATCGCGCGCTCGACTGCGTCCGGGAAGAGCCCGGCCCAGTGATAGGCCTGTTGCGCTCCCATTGAGAAGCCATAGACTGCGGCGATGCGGGTCACGCCAAAAACTTCGGACAGCAGCCGACGCTGCGCCCACACATTGTCGGCCGTCGTCACAAGCGCCGGGTAGCCGGGGGTGTTCGACGGGCTCGATGACAAGCCGTTTCCGAACATGTCGGGCGTGACGATGAACCACCGCATCGGGTCCAGCACCTTGTCAGGGCCGATCAGCCATTCCTGGTCGGTGTGCTGCGCCGTGTAGCTCGTGGGATAGACCACCACATTGTCCTTGGCCGGCGACAACGCGCCATAGGTTTTCCAGGTCAGCATGGCGCCGGGCAGGACCCCGCCCGATTGCAAACTGAGATCGCCGAGCGAGAAGCGACCTGTATCGGTCGGCCAGGTCATCGCGAATTCACCGGCAGGAGTTGCTCCGTGAGGGTCGCCCAGTAGCTCGCGCCTATAGGCAGCAAGTCGTCGTTGAAGTCGTAGTCAGGGGTATGGACTTGAGGGTCCTTATCGGTCTTTCCCGCGCCAAGCATGATGTAGTTGCCCGGCTTTGCGTTGAGCATGAAGGAGAAGTCCTCGCCGCCCATGGTCGGTCGCAGCAGCGGAAGGACCCGGGCCTCGCCGACCACCGCTTCGGCCGCAGCTTTGGCGAGGGCGGTCGAGGCCTCATCGTTGATCACCGCCGGATAGGTACGGGCGAAGTCCACTTCGGCGCGAGCCCCGTACGCCTCGGCGATTGAGCGAACGATTCGGCTCACCGCCGTCTCAAGAATGTCGCCCACCGCGGGGCTGAACCAGCGCGCTGTGCCGCGCATGGCGACGTGCTGCGGAATCACGTTGAACGCGCTGCCCCCCTTGATCTCTCCGATGGTCACGACGGCGGATTCGGTGGGGTCGACGTTGCGGGCCACGACCGATTGCAGGGCCGCCACGATGGCGCCGGAAACGACGATCGGATCGACGCCGTTGTGAGGCTGCGCGCCATGGGCGCCCTTGCCGAGCACGGTGATAGTGATGTTGGCCACAGCCGCCATGGTCGGCCCCACCCGCCACAGGAAGGCGCCGGCAGGGTGAGAAGGCCAGTTGTGCAGTCCGAACACCCGATCCGCCGGACAGCGTTCGAACAACCCTTCCTCCACCATGATACGGCCTCCTCCGTGCAGTTCTTCGGCGGGCTGGAAGATGGCGTAGACCGTGCCGGCGAAGTTCCGTGTCTCGGCCAGATAGCGGGCGGCGCCGAGCAGCATGGTCGTGTGACCGTCATGGCCGCACGCGTGCATGACCCCTGGAGTGGCCGAAGCATGGGGCAGGTTGGTGGCCTCATGGATCGGCAGGGCGTCGATATCGGCTCTCAGACCTATCGCCCCGCCGGGCTCCCGCCCGCGGATCACGCCCACGACGCCCGTGCCGGCGAAGCCGGTGAGGATCTCATCGACACCGAACTCGTTCAGCTTCGCCTGGATCATCGCGCTCGTGCGATGCTCTTCGAGCGCCAATTCCGGATGCTGGTGCAGGTCCCGCCGCCAGTCTGTCATGTCCTCGTGAAAAGCGGCGATGCGATTGTGGATGGGCATGAGGCGTCCTTATGGTTCACGGCTCGGCGACGATCGCCGCGGCGCCCGTGCGATCTGCGAGTTCGTCAATGAAGCTTTGCTCCGGCAGGAGTTCGGCGCCGCCGATCTGCAGCGTGGTCGGCTTGCCATCGGCGTCCAGGAGAAGCCTGACCGGCTCGCCGTGGCTGCCGAAGCCGTTAGCCTTGCAGATGCGCGCTTGTGTCGCGCTCTCGACCGAAAGTTCGCTCGCATCCGTGAAGGGCGACATGAGGGCCGGGAGCGCCACCAGGACCTTGGACCCCACAGGTACGAGGTCGAACGCGCCCCAATAGCTCCACCATCGCCCCCTCCAGCCGGCTGCGGCGCCGATTGCGGGGCCCTGAGATACGAAACGCCGCATAACGCCCAGGACCCCTTCGACCCAAGGGTTCGCAAGGCCGTCGACGCAATTGGTGACGATCGATACCGTCACGCCCCAATCCGGCACGCAGGCCGTACGACTGATAAAGCCCTGAAACGCGCCCGAATGGCCAAACCAGGAATGGCCCTCGACAGCGCCGGCGATCGTGCCCAGCCCGTAGTATCGCTCCAGGCTGTCATCGGGAACCCGCCAATGGCGTCGAGTCATTTCACGCCGGCTGGCGACCGAGAGCACACTGGACTCGGCGTTCGGATCGAGGCTCCCAATGAAGCGGGCGAGGTCGCCGGCTGTGCTGACAAAGCCTGTAGCAGCGGCGAGCGCATTCGTCGGATTGTGACCCGGGATGGCGAAGCGGCGCCCGACAGGCAGACGGGCGCTATATCCAACCGCCATTGGCGCGCCGACGGGGGACGATATGTCGGGCGCGGTGGCGGCGAGCCCCGCCGGCGCTACGATCTCGCGCGCAATCCAGGTCCGGTAATCCTCGCCCGTTATGGCCTCGATCACGAGACCCGCGAGTCCGAAGCCGACATTTGAATATTTGAACCGAGTATTCGACGCGAGCGTGGGCGCCGCCGCGAGTTCGATCCGCAGGGTGTCCGCGTCAAAGAAGGGTTGACGGTCTTGCCAGTGAAGAGCGCGCACGCCGTCGCGCACAAGGCCGGAGCTGTGCGACAGCAACTGGCTCACGGTGATGGTGGCGACCTCCTTTGCCAGGCCGCGCACGTGCGCGCCGACTGGATCATCCAGGTGCACCCGTCCAGCCTCGTGCAGTTTCATCAGCGCCGCGGCCGTGAAGGTCTTCGAGTGCGAAGCGACCCGGAACCGATGTGCGGGCGTTAGGGGCTGCCCACTCGCGAGATCCGAGACCCCGAAGGCCCGCTCGGCCACCACCTTGCCGCCGCGCGCGACGGCAAGGACGCAGCCCGGCGTTTCAGTCGCGCGAACCTGGAAGGCAAGCCAGTCTTCCGCGTAGCGGATCGCCTCGGATAGCCAATCAGACATGCGCTTGATCTCCGTGCGCCTCAGACTGTGGCCAGACCTCTATCGCGAGCATGGCGAGCTGAGATTGGCGTGTAGGAGCGCGGAATGGCGTCGCACCGCGCGCTCCGGCGGCAGTCGCGCTCCGTCTTTGTCCGTCCCTTCGTTCAAAAGAATGCGCTTGCGCAGAAGCGCCAGTTCCAACGCGGAGGCGGATCCAGTTCTTTCCGGGCCATCTGTCATGTCTCGACGCACCCGCCACGCTCGTCGCCAAAGCTGACGAAGCGCGTTCCATTCCAAAATGGCGAATCCATGGTCCGTTTGGCATCATTCCGAATTGCCGCAAGATCCGCACCTCGGCGCAACCAATGCGCGGCTTGCCTCGTTTTCGATCCGAGGCGAATTGCTCAATTCTCGTGCGGCGTCGCGGTCACGCAGCGAGCCCGGCCAGGAACTCGCGCAGCACCGCGAAATATCGTTCTGGCTGGTCCCTGCCTACTCCATGGCCAGCGCCGATAAAACGTTCATACCGCAACACGGAGGGCGGCGCCGCCGCCGCGATATCGTCGGAATCAGCGATCGGCGTTACGGGATCCAAATCGCCTGCAAGCACGAGCGTGGGGCAACGCAACTCGGCCAGACTCTGGCGAAAGTCGAACCGAAAGCCTTCGCCATCGGCACGGAAAAAGTGGTGCAGCATGGCGGGGTTGAAGGTTGAACGCTTGTCAGCCTCCAGCGGACGAGGCGTCGGATTGTAAAGGGGAAAGCACTCATCGAGGTAGGCGCGAACCTTCTGTGGGTCTCCCACATCTGTCCAGAAGGCTTCCGCAACTTCGTGGGCCCGCGTCCCGTGCAGTTGCAGGAACGTGTCGAGGCAGCGGTCCACCCGAAATCTTGCCGCGGTGCTCGATAGAATAAGGCCGCCAAGGTGGCCCCGGTGCCGCGCCGCGTAGCTCTGCGCCACGAAGCCCCCGAAGGAGAGACCGAGCACCACGGGCTTCTCAACGCCCAGCCGATCAAAGAGAGCGCGCAGATCGTCAGCCCACTGCGCCAGCGTCCAGTGTGCGGGGTCGCTGTAGCCGGAGCGGCCGTTGCCTCTATGATCGACATAGAGGATCTGCGCGACGTCCGTCAGTTGTCCGTGCGCTGGCTTGAACCACGAGTGGTCGAAGCCGGGACCTCCGTGCAGCAAGACCAGCGCGGGACGCTGCCGCATGACGGGGCCGTCCGCCACCAGTCCGGCGCCATCTACGTCGAACCAGATCCGTGTGTTGTTCACGATTGTGTGCATGTCGCCCGTCCGCTTTCTGGATCCCATGGGAACCGGGCGGAGCCAATCCGGCAAGCTGCCGCGCGCGGCAGCTTGCGCGAACTAGCAACTTTGCTAGTCCCCTTCCCGTTGGCGCAATGGTTGCTTAGGATTGCGGGCGCCGATCATGCTCCGGCCCGACTGACAAGGACCTTGCCCTATGAAGTCCCGTCTTCGCCAAGCTTTCCTCGTTTCGACGTTCATGGCCGGCGTATCCTGCCCAGCCTTCGCCGATCCAGGCGACATCATCTTCGCCCGCGCTCAGGACGCCGACAGCCTCGATGTGGCTCGCGTGTCGACCACGATCTCCTTCCAAGTGATGAATCAGATCTATGACAACCTGTTGAACCTGGACGACAAAGGGCATGTGGTCGGGGGGCTCGCGGCGTCCTATACGGCGAGCCCCGACAATATGACCTTCACCTTCACAATGCGCCCGAACATCAAATGTCATGACGGCACAGTGTTCGACGCCAAGGCGGCCAAATGGAATATCGACCGGGCCGTCGATCCAAAGACCGGCAGCTCCAACGCCTCCTCCTATGGCAGCATTAGCAGCACCGAGGTGAACGGCGATGTCCTCACCGTGAAGCTATCGAAGCCCTATTCGCCGCTCCCCACGTTCCTGGGGAGCGCTCAGGCCCTGATGATGTGCCCGACGACGATCCAGGGCAGCGACGTGAAGCCCGTTGGGACAGGTCCTTGGAAGTTCGTCGAATGGGTGCGCAACGATCGGCTGGTGCTCGCCCGCAACCCCGACTATGTCAATGTCAATCCGCTCATCAATAATCCTGGCGCGCCCTACGCGAAGCGCCTGATCTTCCGCGTTATTCCGGAGGGGCCGTCCCGCATGGCGGCGCTGAAGACCGGCGAGGTGACCTTTGCCGAGCCCTCGCTGCAAGACGCAGCCGACCTTGCCAAGGACAAGAACTACTCGGTCTACACCGGCGCGGGCCGCACCGGGCAACTCGCCTATCTCGGTTTCACGGCCAAGATACCGCCTTTGAACGACGTGCGGGTCAGACGCGCCATCGGCTACGCGATTGATCGCGACGCGATGGTCGACATCGGGTTCAATGGTCTCGTCAAATCGTCGACCTGCCCGGTTGCGCCCGGGCTTCTCGGTTACGATCCCGCCAAGTGCGCCGAATGGGCGACCGCATATGACCCCGCAAAAGCCAAGGCGCTGTTGAAGGAAGCGGGCTATGGCCCCGACCATCCGCTCGAGCTCACTCTGTCGGTCTCGCCGCTCCAGGGCTGGGACGAGTCGGATGTCGTGATGCAGCAGGAGCTCGCTGCGGTCGGTGTCAACGTCAAGATCGAGCAGCGGCAGTTCGCGACCTGGGTCGATTACATGTCACACAAGAACCAGGAAACGAGTGGCACGCCGGCCATATGGACGATGGGCATGTCTGGCCCGGACCCCGACTATCTCGTCTTCCTCTTCCAGCCGCCGGGCTACGCCGGTCAGGGCATCGACGATCCTGAGTTGCAGAAGATGCTGGTCGACCAGCGGGCGCTGTCCGGCGAAGCCCGCGCGGCGAAGGTCCTCGACATCCAGAAGTTCCTGTTGACCCAAGCCTACGAGATTCCGCTCTTCACCCCCGGCTGGTTCTGGCTGGCGACCAGCAAGAGCAACGTCACCGGATTCAAGCAGGGCTATAACGTCATGCCGCTCTTCAATGACGTGAAGCTTCCATAAAAGTCCGCGGCTGCTGCAGGACAGATAGGTCTGCATGACCCGTTTTATAATGCGCCGCCTCCTTGCGGCACTGGTGACGTTGCTGATCTCGAGCTTCCTGGTCTGCATGCTGATCCATCTCATCCCCGGCGATCCGGTGGCCATGATGATGGCGCAGAACTCAGCGCCGAGCCCCGAGCAACTGGCCGCCATGCGGCACATGCTCGGGCTCGACCTTCCTCTCTGGCAGCAATATTTCCACTATATGGGCCGCGTCCTCACGGGTGATCTGGGTCGCTCGATCTTCGGCAGCGAGCCCGTGCTGGCCCTGCTGATGGAAAGGCTGCCCAACACCTTCGCGCTTGCCTTTTCGGGTCTGGCTATTGCGGTCGGCTTGGGGATGCCGCTGGGGTTTCTGGCCGCCTATCACAAGGGAAGCTGGGCCGACGCGGCGCTTATGGCTTTCGCGGTCGCGGGCGTGTCCGTGCCGAATTTCTGGCTTGGCCTCATGCTGGTGCTGCTGTTTTCGATGACGCTCGGCTGGCTCCCGGTCGCCGGGGAAGATTGGCGCAGCATAATTCTACCCGCGCTCACGCTGGGGGTCACCTACATGGCGATCATCGCCCGCATGACGCGGTCGGCCATGATCGAGGTGTTTAGCGAAGATTTCATCCGGACGGCGCGCGCCAAGGGACTTCCCGAGTCTCTCGTCATGTTCCGCCACGCGCTACGGCCCGCCATGATCAGCGTCGTCACCATCATCGGGGTGGTGTTCGGTTATCTAATGGGCGGAGCGATTGTCGTAGAGAACGTCTTTAGCTGGAATGGCCTTGGGCGACTCGCCATCCAAGCCATCAACTACCGCGACTATCCCCTGATCCAAGGCTTTATTCTCCTCTTCGCAACGATCATCGTGATCATGTCGGTGTTGCTCGACATTGCTTACGCCTGGCTCGATCCCCGGATATCCGTGGCATGAGCGCGCTCGCGCAGGCGGCCGGGAAACCGGCTGCCTCCCTGACCGTGGCGGGCGCGCCGCGTCGTGTTCTGTTGCGCCGCATCTTGCGGTCGCGGTCGCTTCTCATCGGTGGAAGCATCGTTCTTTTCGTCGTGCTCGTGGCGATTTTCGCCCCCATGCTGGCGCCCTTTGACCCCGACCGGATCGGCAGCGGGCGGCGCCTGGCCGTGCCGGGAGCAAAATTCTTGCTCGGCACGGACGAGTTCGGCCGCGACATATTGAGCCGCGTGATCTTCGGCGCGCGCTACACCCTCTACATCGGCGTCGTTGCGGTCGGCATTGGGCTCGTTTGCGGCGTTGCTATCGGCGCCACAGCGGCTTACGCGGGCGGCTGGTTCGGCAATCTGTTGATGCGGATTATCGACCTTCTATACACGTTCCCGGATGTGTTGATAGCGCTGGGCCTCGTGGCGTTTCTCGGGCCTAATCTCACCAACGCCATGATCGCGGTCGGCATTAGCGCGATTCCGTATTACGCCCGTGTGACCTACGGCGTGGTGCTGTCCGAGCGCCAGAAGCCCTATGTCGACGCCGCCCAAGTGGTGGGCGCCGGACACGTCAGGGTCTTGCTCCGGCATCTCTTGCCAAACGTCCTGCCGCCCATGATCGTTGTCGCGTCGCTCGGTTTTTCGGCTGCGGTTCTGTCGGCTGCGGCGCTGAGCTTCCTGGGCCTCGGGGCGCAGCCGCCGACGCCCGAATGGGGCCTGATGCTGTCGACCGGCCGCAACTACATCACCCGGGCTCCGTGGCTGGTGGTGGGGCCAGGGATCGCGATCTTCGTAACTGTCATGGCCTTCAACCTCTTCGGCGACGGACTGCGAGATCTCCTGGATCCGCGCCAACGGCAGCGGACGCACTGATGCTCCAGGCCTCGCGAGGTTCCGCGCCAAACCTTCTGGCGGTCGAGGATCTCACGGTCACGATCGGCCGCGGCGTATCGGTCGCGACGATCCTGCACGCCGTCTCGTTCGACCTCAAGGCCGGAGAAACCCTGGCCCTCGTGGGAGAATCTGGCAGCGGCAAGTCAGTGACCGCGCTTTCCATCATGGGCCTGCTTCCGCAGGAAGGCCATGTCGCGGGTGGCAGGATCATGCTCGGCGACGAGGAGCTACTTGCCAAATCCCGCAGCGAATTGACGCAGATCCGCGGCAGCCGCATCTCCATGGTGTTCCAGGAACCCATGACGTCGCTGAATCCCGTTCTCACAATCGGCCGCCAGCTCACCGAGGGCCTCCAATTTCACCGCAAGGTCAGCCGCGCCACGGCGGACGCCCGGGCCGTCGACCTCCTGCGGCTCGTCGGTCTTACCCACCCCGAACGCCGTCTTAAGCAATACCCCCATCAACTCTCCGGCGGCATGCGGCAGCGCGTCATGATCGCCATGGCGCTCGCCTGCGAGCCTGATCTCATCATTGCGGATGAACCAACGACGGCGCTCGACGTCAGCATCCAGGCGCAGATCATCAATCTCATCCTTGACATCAAGGAGCGGCTCGGCGCCGCAATCCTGCTGATCACTCACGATCTCGGCGTAGTCGCCGAAATGGCTGATCGAATTGCCGTTCTTTATGCCGGTCATGTCGTCGAGATCGCGAACTGCCTCCAGCTTTTCGACGCTCCCCTGCATCCCTACACCGAGGGACTGCTGGCAGCAGTGCCGCGCCTCGACCAGCTCGTGGCGGACACGCCGGATCGGCCCCGGCTTGCGGAACTTGCCGGCGGCATGCCTTCCCCCGGCGAACATCCCCGCGGATGCCCGTTCACGCCGCGTTGCCCGATCGCCGTCCCCCGATGCGCCGTCGACATGCCGCCCCTGAGCTTCGTGGATGCAACGCATTCGGTCGCATGCTGGGAACGGGCCCCCGAGTGACCGGCCCCGAGCCCGCCCTGATCCTGGATGCGCTGCGCAAGGATTTTCCGCAGCGAGGGAGCTTGTTCGGACGCGCGCAGGCGCATGTTCGGGCCGTCGACGACGTGAGCTTCGAGGTAGGCCCTGGTGAGACGCTTGGTCTGGTCGGCGAGAGCGGCTGCGGCAAGTCCACGCTCGCTCGAATGATCCTTCGAATGATCGCACCGACTTCGGGGCAGGTGCTCGTCGGCGGAAAGCGCGTGGATGCGCTGCTGCACAGCGAAGTGCCGGCATACCGGCGCAAAATCCAGATGATCTTCCAGGACCCTTACGCGTCGCTCAATCCGCGCATCCGCGCCGGCGACCTGATTGGCGAGCCCATGGCTATTCACAACCTCGCCAGGGGAGCGGAGCTGAGGGCGCGCGTGGCGGATCTCGCCGCCCAGGTGGGGCTCTCGTCGTCGATGTTGGCCCGCTTTCCGCATGAATTCTCTGGGGGGCAGCGCCAACGCATCGCCATCGCCCGAGCGCTCGCCGTGTCGCCGGAGATTGTCGTGGCCGACGAGCCTGTCTCGGCGCTCGACGTCTCAGTGCGGGCGCAGGTGCTCAATCTCATGGCGGACCTGCAGGCGGAGCGCGGCCTGTCCTACCTGTTCATTTCCCACGACATCGGAACGGTGGCCTATCTAAGCCACCGCGTGGCGGTCATGTACTTAGGCCTGATCGTCGAGATCGGGCCAGCCCGCGAGGTGCTCCGGCGGCCGCGCCACCCCTATACGCGTCTCCTGCTCGAAGCCGTGCCCGTCGCGCATCCGCGCCTGAAGACCCATCGTCGCGAGGTCCTTCGCGGCGAGGCGCCCAGCGCCGGAGGGGTGAGCGACGCCTGCCCGTTCGCGCCGCGCTGCCCGATGGCCCAGGACCGCTGCCAGGTGGAGAGACCGCTTCCGCGAGTTCTCGAGGGCCACAGGCTCGTGGCGTGCCATTTCGCCGAAGACACACCCGACTTGCCGAAAGGAATAACCTCATGACCGAATTCACCCTGCGCTTCGGCCAGTATCGCCTCGCGGGCTACCGCTCTGGCGCGGGCGGCGTCCCGCTACTGATCGTCCACGGCGGCCCGGGGGTTCCGTGCAGCTACGTCTATGGAGCGCACAAGCGCTATGCCGCCGAGGGCTTCGATGTCGTTAGCTGGGACCAGCTCGGATGCGGCCGTTCCGACCGGCCCGATGATCCCTCGCTCTGGGTGGTCGAACGTTTCGTCGAAGAGGTCGAGGCCGTGCGCGAACAGCTCGGCTGGGACAAATTTCTCCTGCTCGGCAACAGCTGGGGCGGCATGCTCGGCATCGAATATTGCTTGGCGCATCTCGATCGCGTGCGTGCGTTCGTGATCGGGAACAGCGCGGCCAGCATGCCGCGGCTGATTCGCGGGTTTGATCGCTGCAAGCAGGGGCTTGGGTCAGACACTGTCCGCATGATGTCGCTGCGGGAAGCGGAGGGGACGGTGGACCACCCCGAATATCTCGCCGCCCGAACGATCCTAATGTATCGTCACATGTGCCGTCTGGACCACTGGCCCGAGCCCCTGCTCGAGTCGATGCGGCCCGAAGGCATCGGCGAGGGCCCCTTCGCCGCCATGTTCGGCCCGCATTTCTACAATTGTTCCGGCAATCTGCGCGACTGGGATCGGATGGCCGACCTGGCGCGCATCACCGTGCCGACGCTGGCGACGACAAGCGAGTGGGACTACCTGCTGCCCGAATATGCCCGGCTCATGTGGGAGCACCTGCCGCAGTCCGAGATCGTCATCTTCCGCAACTCCGGGCACTTACCGTTCTGGGACGCGGCCGATCGCTACCATCCGGCGGTGCTCGGCTTTCTGAAGAAACACGCCGGGCGCGGCCGGTAACCGGAAGAGCGCCGCCAGCCACCGAGAATACACGAGTTCTGCGATCGCAATGCCCGGTCCAGCCTGGACTTCGAAAGGGGCGCGCCAAGAGCGGCCCACATTTTGGCCGCAGCCGCCAACTTCACAACAGGCCGAGTTCGCGCGCCTTGAACGCGGCATGCATCTTATTGGCCGCATTGAGCTTGCCGATGGCGCGGCGCACGTGGAAGTCGACCGTCGCCTTGGTCCGGCCTATGATTTGGGCCACCTCCCAGGAGGTCTTCCCCTGCGTGGTCCAAAGCAGGCAGAGCCGCTCATGTTCCGAAAGCTTTACGGTCGGGTCAGGCGACCGCTTCTCACGCCACTGGATCGCACGGGCGTGAACGGTCTGCGCCAGGGTCAGTAGAGCGTGAAAGGCCGGTTGGCCGACATCGGCGGGCGGTTGCTTCGGCTCCGGACCCGAAACGGAGAAAAGACCGCTCATGTTGCATGGACCGTGGACCGGTATCGCGATCCCGCTACCGATCCCGAAATCCTTCGCCTCGAAGAAAAGCCGCCGCGCGCTCGGCTCGAGGCAACGCAAGTGGGCCTCGTCGCCCCAATGAAACGGCCACACTGCATTGCGGGCGCGCAGGATCACGGCGTCAGTCGCGTGGTAGCTCCGACGCCGATAGTGTCTCTGCCAGCCTGCCGGATACGTGGTGAGCAGCATCCCCGTATCGTTTGGACGCCCCCGTTCCGCCGCCAGCAAGGGTGCCCCATAAGAGAAATACGTGAAGCCAATGGCCCTGACGAGGAGGCCCGCCAGGTCCTGTGCTTCCTCTTCTCCCTCGCACCGATCGAGACGACGAAATAGCTCCCCGGTCCGCGCCTCAAGCGCCGTATCGCCCGAGGATTGCAGCAAGGGCGCTGCTGTGGCGACTGAGTTCATGACATGCCTGTTCCCTGGGACCGGTGACCGGGACTATGCAAGGTATGTTCCACGCGCGCCACCACGCCGACCCCGGTCGGCCCGCCACCCCGTGCGGAAGACATTGAGCCGCATGTTGGCGAGAGTCATGGGCGAGCGAAGGATTTCTTCATGGAGGCTCGGCCGAGCGCCTCGCCGGCTTTGCGCCTCGAGTTGGCGGCCAAGGCGGCGAGGCACCTCGAGCTTAGCACGGGCGGGGCGCAGGGGTCGAGGCGCCGGACGTGGGGAAGCGGTCCTCGTCGATGAGGCGCCGGAGCGCCGCGGCTAGAGCGGCGTGCTCCTCGTCGGTAAGTTCGATCGAAGGCATGGGCTCAGCGTTCCCATTGCATCGCAGCGATGCGCGGATCGGCGGCGAAGGCGGCGCGGCCGAATTCGAGCCGTGCTTCTGGGAATTCTCCGAGGGCGCAAGCGCCGCTTTGGCCGACGCCGATGCGCCATGCTTCGCGATCTTTTGTGAGGCTTCCGCGAAAGCTCCGCGGACCAGGACGGCGACGCAGACGCCGGAATCGCGCGCGGAGGCGGAGCGCAAGATTCCGCGCCGGCTTTGTGCGCCGCGTCGGCGAGGTCCTGGCACGGGCCGTATTCCACCGGGTGGCGCCAGACGCGCGGGTTGGCGGGCGACGGGGTGGCGGGCGATTCAGCGAAGAAGAGGAGCCGATAGAAGGCGGTTTCGGCCGCGGCCGTGCGCTGCTCGTCCGCCGCATATTAGACGCCAGGGGTAAGGCAGGTGCGGCGAAAGCGAGAGCTGTTTGGGTAAGGCGCGTAGCGAAAAGGCGCCGAGAGCAGGTAATGAAGGCCCTCGCATTCGGGGGGCGCGGGCGGCTTGGTCACCTCGATCAGGGTCTCGACAATTTCTTGCTCGGCGAGGGTGTCAACCAGCTTCATGGTTGAGACGACGGACTGGGCCTCGACGAGGCGCCAGGCGCGCCGTGCATACGGTCGAAACTCAGATGATAGCCTTGCGTGCGTCCAGGTAGTCGATGACATTCATGAGGCCGGGCAAGGAGCGGATTTTTCGGCGGGCGTGGCGCCGAGGGCGAGGTTCGGGTTTGCGAGCACGCGCTCGCGGCCGCTTCGTTGCCGCCGACGATTGCGTCGAGGCAGCGGAAGAGGCGGACGAAAAGGCCGCCAAACTCGAACGGCTTCGAGCCGGCCTGCAGGGCATAGTCGCCCTTTTTCATCCGCGAGAGACGGTGGCCTCGCTAATACTAAGAATGAGCGAGAGCGCGGCTTGGCTAACCTTGAGCTTATCGGCGGCGCGAAGGACGGCTTTGCTCAGGGCGGCGCCCAGGGCGGAGCGGACCGCTGGCCTTTCGATAACTCGCATGGCTGGCTCCTTCCAAAGGGAAGCTCACCCTGAAAAGCTTTCCAATGAAAGAAAATGCCAAAGCGCTGGTAATCCACAATCGAGGGTTCTCGGGGAGCCGTCCAGCTTTTCGTCTTTTGGGGAAAGTCCGTCAAATCCGTGGCTTTGAAGCCCTTTCGCCAACTCTAAGCGCGGAACGACAATTGAGACGCGGCGCAGTTTCCGCCGTCCGCCGGCGTCGCTCCCGACGTGGCGACGTTGCTCGGCTGGATCGCAGAACACGTCCCGCCTTGTCTGCCAACGACGCCGCTCCCTGCATAGGGCAGGCGTAATTCTACTTCTGATTTTCTGCAAGAAATTGCCGTCCGCGCCATTTGCCTCGGCCGTCTCAATCCAAAAGCCGCTCGCAGCAGATCAATCAGGTTCGGTTGGCCTCCAGCCGCGCTGACGGGCGGCGAGCCGGCAGCAGTCGAGGTCCCTGGGAGGGCGTTTGGACCGCGGCGATGTCCGCCTGCGGCTCGGGTCCCGCGAGCGTGCTCGGCGGCGTCCAGAATCCAGGTCCGGTCGCCGAACGCCACATAGATACGCGCCTGGCCGAGCGCGGCGCCAAGTTCCGCGGCCAGTTCGTTGAGCATCGCCTCGCCCGCGGCGTCCGACAGGTGGACGAGATAGGCATGCACCGCCTCGCCCGTGAACAGGGCGACCGGTTCACGATCCGAACCGACCGTGCCGTCCTCTCTGGGCCAGGCGTAGGTCACCTCCGCGCGGGTGAACATGCCCGAAAGCGCAGGCTCGCCCGCTTCGACCCGACGCCGCATCCAGGCTCGCGGTGCGCACCGCCTCGGAAACGTCAAACACGCGTCCTTCCGCGTCCCAACCACCCTCGCGCAGGCCCACGCTGATCCGAAACTCCCGCCGCGGCACCGTCAGCTTAACGAATCGGGAATGGAGGGTCGAGTAAGCGCGGGTCATGTCGACAGCCCGTGATCCTCTCTATCGCCGCCATCGCTTTTCTCCAGAGGTGATCAGCTATGGCGTTTGGCTGTATTTCCGG